>JAQURD010000034.1 GCA_028749115.1 Acidobacteriota bacterium
GGGTTTGAGCGTTGAAGAAAATCTTTTACTGGCAGTTGAGGCGAGCAAAGGGCGAAGAGCAGCTGATAACTCCCGGGAAAAGGTCAGGCAGGAATTAGAGGAATTCGGTTTGCTGCCACTGGCCCATCAACTGGCCGGCCAGCTATCTGGGGGCGAACGCCGGAAACTTGAGATAGTCAGAGCTATGATTCTTGAGCCTTTATTCCTTCTGCTTGATGAACCGTTTTCAGAACTTGATCCGAAGGCTGTGGCTGAGCTGCAGGAGATAATTCTCAGGCTTAAAGAGAAAGGAGTTGGCCTCCTGTTGACCGATCACCGGGCAAGAGAGGCACTGAAAATTCTTGATAAAATCTATATAATAGCTAAGGGGAAAATTTTGTTTGAAGGAAGGCCGGAAGAGGTTATAAAAGAAAGTGAAATGAGAGAGATATATTTCGGCCGGGATTTCCGTCTTTAATTTAGGCTCATGATAAAGCAAAAACTCAGCCAGAAACAGGCTCAGAAGTTAATTCTGGCGCCTGCTCTGCAGCAGGCGATCAAACTCCTGCAGCTGACCAATCTTGAATTGCAGGAGATAGTTTATGATGAATTGGCTGAAAATCCAATGCTCGAAATAGAGGGGGAATCAGGCGAAGATCCCGCCGCCAGCGCAGCTAATCCTGAAGAATCAGAAGAAATAAAATCAGGTGAGGAAAACGGGCAGGAAGGCGATAATGATCATGATTATGATGATGTAATCTTTTCGGCTGGCTTTGAAGATTATTTAGATGATGATATTCCAGCTCTCAGTGTGTCTAGTCAGGATGAATTCAAGTTTGAAAATCAAGTTTCAGTTAGCCCATCGCTCTGGGATCATTTGAACTGGCAGGCGGCTCTGACTTTCTTCGAGCCAGCCGAGCTAAAGATAGCCGAGTATATCATCGGTAATATTAATGAGGATGGGTATCTAACGGTGAGTGCAGAAGAAATAGCTGTCCGGCTGCAGGAGGATGTTTCTCTGGTTGAAGAAGTCCGATCTAAAATTAAGATGTTCGATCCAGCCGGTTGTGCCAGCCTGAGTTTAAAGGAAGCACTCCTGGCCCAGATGGATTCACTTAACCTTCAAGATGAAGTGGCCAGAAAAATTATTAATGACTATCTGCCATTGATGGAGAAGGCTGCTCATCAGGAACTGGCCAGCAAGTTTAATATCTCGCTGGCCGAACTGCGCTTTCATCTCGATTTAATTAAGAATCTTGATCCAGCTCCGGGACGGAAATACAGCGAGGATAAAACTATTTATGTTGTCCCGGACATTTATGTGGCCAAGGAACATGGTGAATGGAAGGTCTATCTTAATGAAGAGGGACTGCCCAGGCTAAGGCTTAATCATTATTACCGGCAATTAGCCCAAACAGGTGTCAGGGGTGATCAGGAAACGGCCAGGTTTATAAAAGACAAGATGAAAAGGGCTCTGTGGTTTATTAAGAGTATCGATCAAAGGAACCGGACAATATACCGGGTGGCGAGCTATATCGTCAGCCGGCAGAAGGATTTTCTTGAAAAGGGACTGGAAGCTTTAAAGCCAATGACCCTGATGGAAATCGGCAGAGAACTTGGCCTGCATGAGTCAACTATCGGCCGGGTAGTGGCTAACAAATATATGATGACTTCCCTCGGGCTCTTTCCTTTGAAGTTTTTCTTCCATAAATCACTGAGTGGTATTTATGGGGAAGAAATTTCATCTTTAAGGATAAAAGACAGAATAAGAAAGCTTGTCCAGAATGAAGACAAGACCAATCCCTTGAGCGATGAGGAAATTGTTGATATCCTGAACAGGGAAAATGTTCAAATTGCTCGCCGGACAGTAGCTAAATACCGCGGGCAACTGGGTATTCCGTCAGCCAATATAAGAAAAAAGAAATTTTTACTGGAGGAGGTCGAATGATTGTTAATTTTACTGCCAGGCATACGGAGTTAACTGAAGATATCAAAAATTATTGTGAAAAAAGATTAGAAAGGATGGGGAAGATTCTTGACGAAGTGCAGCAAATTGAAGTCATCCTGACCGAGGAGAAAAGCCGGAAAAGGGTAGATCTGCTGGTCAAGAGGCGGGGAGAAGATTTTGCCCTCTCTGAAGAAACTACCGACATGTTCAATTCACTCAATAAAGCTTTCGACAGCCTGGAGAGAAAAATTGTCAAGGAAAGAAGAAAGCTAATTCAAAAACGCCGGCGGGCGGCTAGCCGTCAGCCAGTAGTCGTCTCAGGACTTGGGCCGAAAGTTGAGATTGGCCTCAGGCGATTTCCCTATTATTCTAATCAGCCAATCAGCCTGGGGGAAGCCATCGTCCGGCTTGAAGAAGACCGCAAAGAGGCTTTTCTTTTTAGAAAAAAGGACAGGGAGGGCTGGGCTGTTGTCTTCCGCCGGGAAGATGGCACCATTGGACTGGTTGACCCCGAAGGTTGAAAAGGGTAACCTATCTAAAGATTAACCACAGATTCGATTCGGGTGTAAGGAGCAGAGAGGCGTGAGATTATCCAATATCATCAGTGATAAGACTATTTTGCTCGATCTGAAAGCTCAGGGAAAAAAAGAAGTCATCAGAGAAATGGTCAACTATTTGAAGAAAAACAAGTTGATCAGCCGCCAGGAAGAAGTCATTGATAGGCTTGAGCAGAGGGAAGTGCTCGGCACGACTGCCATGGGGGAGGGGCTGGCTATCCCTCATTGTAAGGTCAAATGGATAAATAATCCTATCGTTTTAGTAGGAATTAGCCGCCAGGGGGTGCCGTTTGAAGCACCAGATGGCTGCCCGGTTAATATCTTTTTTCTCCTCATCACCTCTCTGGAAGATCCCAGTTTGAATCTTCAGATCCTGGCCATGATTGCTCAATTGATCAAAAAATCACCGGAATTAAAGGAAAAGCTGCTTCGGGCTAAGAGTCCGGCCGAGGTTCGAGAGATTATAAAAAGGCAGGAAGAAAAACAAATTGGGTAAAACTAAAAAGAAAAAAGGGCCTGGCGGGAGAGCGGCTGGAATAAAGGGAACTGCCGGTTCGAGGCCTGCCTGCCAGCTAGTTATTTCAGCCAGCTTGCTAAAAATATTCGGCGTTGGAACGCTCATCATCGGGGATAGTGGTATTGGCAAAAGTGAAAGCTCCCTCGAGCTTATTGCACGGGGGCACAAGTTTATTTCTGACGACGTTGTTGAAATTTTTGAAGATGAACATGGACAGCTTCAAGGCCGATCTCCTCATCTGACCAGGAATTTTATGGAAATCAGGGGCCTGGGCATCATTAATATAAAAGAAATATTCGGGCCACGGTCGCTGCTGGAAAAGGCTCCGGTTAACCTGGTCGTCCGGCTTAAAAAATGGAGCAAAAAGATGGAAATAGACCGTCTCGGTCTGAAATTCCCGGAAGACTATCTGCTGGCTGGCCAAAGGATTCCACAGCTTCATATTCCAGTAGCTCCCGGGCGGAACATTGCTACTTTGATTGAAGTTGCCTGCCGGGTTTTTCTTCTGAGGCAAAGAGGCTATGAAGCTGCTCAGGATGTCATCCGGCAGCTTGAAAAAAGACTGTCTGTCCAGAGGGATTGATGGCTAATAATAAAGCCAACGGGGATTTCATTGTCATTACTGGCCTGTCGGGTTCAGGCAAGACAGTGGTCAGCCGGTTTCTTGAAGATCTGGGATACTATTGTGTTGATAATCTGCCAGCCAAACTGATACCAGGACTGGTTGAGCTCTGGCAGAAGGGGAAAGTGGAAATTGACCGGATGGCTCTCGTCATTGATATACGCGAGCCGAATTTTCTGAATGATTTTCCTAAAATTTTAAAACAGTTAAAGCAAAAACCCAAGCTGGTTTTTTTAGAAGCTTCAGATGAAGCGCTGGTTAAAAGATTCAGCGAAAGCCGCCGCCCTCATCCCTTAGCTAAAAGGGGTTCTATTCTTGATGGTGTCAGGCTGGAAAGAAAAAAACTCAGGCCGATTAAGGCCATGGCTGATGAGGTCATAGACACCACCGGGCTTAACATTTCCGAGTTGAAGGATCTTCTGACTGGCCGGGTCTTAAAAGAAAAAAAGCATCATCTTCAAGTTAATGTCATCAGTTTTGGCTACAAATATGGCCTGCCTCTTGATTCAGACCTGGTTTTTGACACCAGGTTTTTGCCCAACCCATTTTACGCTGATGAGTTGAGGAACCTTAACGGGAAATCAAAAAAAGTCCAGGATTTTGTTCTGAAACCGGCTGAAACTATTACCTATCTCAATAATCTCAAAGCATTTATTGATAGTCAGCTTCCGGGCTTTCTGAAAGAAGGCAAAAGCACTCTGACGATTTCCATTGGTTGCACAGGCGGTAAACACCGTTCGGTGGTCATAGCTGAAGCTTTGAAGAATCATCTTCGCCAGGAGAAGCTGGAAGTAAAAATAATTCACCGGGATATTTATAAATAAGATAGAATTGGTTAGAATATTAAAGATTTAATGACTGGCGGTTTTCAATGATCGGCGGAGTGATCGTCTCACACGGCAAGCTGGCTGAAGAATTACTGAATGCAGTGATAATTATTCTGGGGGAAGCTCCTAACATTGAGGCTATCTCCATTGGCTGGTATGACGATGTCGAGGAGTCAAAGAAGAAAATCAGCCAGAGCCTGAAAAAAGTTGACCAGAAAAACGGTGTCATTATTTTTACCGATATGTTTGGCGGGACTCCCTCTAATTTAAGTTTCAGCTTTCTGGCAGACAATAAAGTGGAAATTATTACCGGGGTCAATATGCCCATGCTGATCAAATTTGTTTCTTTACAAAGGAATAACAACCTGAAAGAAGTGGCCAAAAAAGTGGCTGACCAGGGCAAAAAAAATATCCATCTAGTCAGCAGCTTGCTGAATTCCAGATCGAAATAATGTGATAATGAACTATGCTGGAAAAAAAAATTACCATCAAAAACAAACTTGGTTTACATGCCAGGGCCGCTGTCAAATTTGTTAATTTAGCTAATCGCTTTGCTTCCTCGGTTCGGCTGGTCAAAGATAATAATGAAGTGGACGGGAAAAGTATTCTGGGAATTTTGACTCTGGCGGCCGCTCAGGGGACACCGCTCAAACTGGTCGTTTCCGGCCGCGACGAGGAGCAGGCCCTGAAGGCTTTAGGTGAATTAATCAATAACCGCTTTGGTGAGGAAGAGTAGGCATGGAAGTTATTCGCTTACGCGGCTTGGCGGTCTCGCCAGGTATCGGCCTGGGAGAGGCCATTCTATCAGAAAGAGTGGTTTTTACCTCGCGCCGGGAAACCATCTCTGCTGATCAGGTAACTGATGAATTGAAACGGTTGCACCGGGCCTTTGAGCGGACCAGGGAAGAACTCCAGGAGCTCAAGAGCTATTTGGAGAAGCAGATGGGGAAAGATCAAGCTTTTATTTTTGATGCTCACCTGATGATTCTTGATGATCCCATGCTCGTCTCGAATCTGGAAAAAGTAATAACTGAAGATAAAGTCAAGGCTGAATGGGCTATTACCACAGTTAATAACCATTTTGCCAGCCTGTTTGAATCACTCTCGGACGAATATTTCCAGCAAAGAAAAACTGATATTTCTGATGTGCTGGCCAGGGTCTACCGGCATTTAGAAAGGAAAAGGGAAAAGAAAGAGGATGTCGATAAGCCGGCTATTCTTGTTGCCCATGAGCTCCTGCCATCAGAGGCAGCCATTTACCTCAGCCAGAAAAAAGTCATGGGAGTTGTTCTCGATATGGGAGGCATGACTTCTCACACGGCTATTCTGGCCAGATCTCTCGGGATTCCGGCTGTCGTTGGCCTGCATGATGCCAGTCTAAAAGTTAAGGCAGGT
>JAQURD010000008.1 GCA_028749115.1 Acidobacteriota bacterium
ACAAGCTGAAAACGAATCAGCATAATCTTTTATTATTTACTTCTAATTAGTGAGCGTCTTCTGTTCTTAAATTCTTATCATTTTAGGCATCTAATCGAGCTACCCTGTTTTTTAATGTCTCTGGCACAAACTAACCTCTCAGGCCTTTGTTATCCGGCTCTGGAGCTGGATCTTTTTAGGGCCAACCCGGCTCAGGATTTTGAGCGGCCGCTAAACATTAAAAGCCGGTGATTAAGCCCAGGCCAAGCCGCAAGTGTTTGGGCAGATCACTTTTAAAAACATACGTAGCTTCTACCGTCGCCCGAACATTTCTTCGCAGGAGGTAGCCATAATGGAGACCAGCCGAAATATAATCAAGGTCGGGCTGATCTGAATCTACCCAGTTACCAAGTGCCACCAGATACCAGCGGGAATCGTCGCCGCGAGGGAAATAAAGCAGTTCAGCAAATCCACCCTTCGTTTGAACTTTCTCCCCTTCGGTTATTAAAAAGTAGGGATTTTTATCCTCTCTAAAGAGATACTGAACATTAAGCTGGAATTTCGGTTGAGACCAGGTCAGATCCCCCCCAGCCATCCACAGGCTGTCGTTGATATTGTCCTGTCTTTCTTTTCCAATATAGCCAAAAGCCCCGGCTCTTAGTTCAGGCGAGAAATCCTGTGAAACCCGCAACATAAAATTCTTATATTTATCAGTATCAAAAGTTCCAAAGTCATCGGCCGGGTCGAGACCAAGCCCATTGACCACTTCCAGTGTCAGATTTGTGCCGGTAGGCAGCCCGTAGGTCAGCATCACCCCTCGGTCATAGGTCAGATCAGCTTTAGCTTCTCCGACTTTAACTCCATAAATTCTGTAATCCTCATAAGTCAGGCGTAGTTCCCTTTTAAAGAGCGGGTCAGCTACCTGAAATTGGCCGACATAGAGATCCAGGTTGGTTTTGAACAGATTGTTGAACATAATAAAAGCATCTTCCAGCCCGGCTATCTCCCCTCCCTCAGTAAAGATAAAATATAAATAATAAGAGATGTGTTTGGAGATTTCTCCACCAGACATCAACTTGATGATATAAGGTGCCGAGAAATCAAAACGTTTATTGTGGGCATTGTCGAAGCTCATATAACCATCAAAACGAATCGCAATAGGCAGTTCACGCAAAAGAGAAAGCATATTATCACCGGTATCAATGTTATAACGTGGTGTTTCTTTGTCCTTAATCACATAGCCATTACTGGCAAATTCATCGCCATAGGGCTTGAGCTTCGGAAAAGGATTGTGACAGACCTTACAGCTGATGCTGTATTTGCGGGCAAAAGCAGGTATTGACCAGGCTTCGATGGCAAGAATAAAAACTGAAACCAGGCAGAGCAAAAACGTGCCCACAGTTTTTTTCATCTTTTTCCTCCACTAAAACTTCTTCAGTCAACAACGTTTATCGTAGTTTGATGCCTGTTAACCTCAATCGGCTCTGTCTCGTCGCCGGGGACGCCAAGAAAATCAGCCACCGGTTTAACCAGTCGCTGATAATAAAGAGCTGCTCTGACTGTCAGCGGTCCAGCTGGAATATTATCCGGCAAAACAAAACTGCAGGTTTCAATTTTTGTTTCCTTTGGACCAATTCTATAATCAACGCCCTGACTTTTGGTGTTCCACTGCTGGATGGTCATCCTTCCTTGCGGGTCAAAATAAGGCAGACGGAAAATGCGGTCACCAACAGGGACACCATCTCGCTGCACACCTTTAAAATTTGGATCATTGAGAGCTATACCCATATCCTGATAGGCCAGAGTGTCGGCAGCAATGGTGTATTCTTCCCCTTCAAATCCTTTCTTATCTACAGGGAGATGATAAACATTACCTCTGGCATCAACTGCCTCAACATGAAGCCAGACAATCCTGTCCTCAACTGAACCAGTTGGAAACTTGTGCCCGGTCTTCTGATTAAAAAGGACAACAGTGAATTTGACCTTGTCTCCGGGTACCGCCTCACTGACATCAGGATGGACTCTGAGCTCAATGGTTCCCCGAATTTTGCCTGGATCATGGGCTCCATGAAAAAGATGCTGACGGACGTCAGGATAAGAAGCCCCCATCGAAGCACTCTTGCCTGGAGCATAAGTCATATGACAATCGTGGCACTTTACCCCTTCCTGGGCATAAGGTCCAGCTTGCCACTCAAGATGGGTGGATTTAACCCAGACACCATAGGGGCTTTTTTCATTATGACAGGTTCCACAAAAATCAGCCTTGGATAGAAAGTCCGACTTGACAAGATTGTGTTCAGGAGAACTATTGTTCTGACGCGGCCCAAATTTATTCTTGCCTGGCTCGGAAATCCAGTTAAAGTTAAATGGGGTATCGCCAGCCATGCCGGTTATCGTGTGGCAGACCTCGCAGGAGACTGATTCATTGGCTCTGGTGCCTTTAGCCGGGATAGCCGGAGGAATGTCGCCGGCTAAAAAGGCCAGGGGCGTGTGGCAACCATTGCAACCGGCTTTAACCCCGGCCACCACCGTATCTTTCTCCGCCTGAGGAACAGCCAGTTTGAAGTACTCAATTTCATCCCAGTGATGGGTATAGGCTTGAGACATCATGGCCTGTTTCCACTGCTGATAGATGTCATTATGGCATTGAATACCGCAAAAGGTTGGCGTTTGATAGTCGCTGTATTTTCTTGAACCTAAAGCCTCATCTCCAGCTTTTTGTAAGCCAGAAGAAGCTATTAAGCCGAGAGAAACAGCCAAGATGAGGGGTAAAACTACACCCAGCCATCTAGAGAGTTCTTTCATAAGACCCTCTTCTTTTTCTCCATTCTCTACTTAATTTATATGTTAAGTAAAAGGAAACCCACTGTCAAGTTTTAGCTAATAACACCCTCTTTGAACAGTTCTTTAATGCCTGAACTTAGCATAAGTTATTAACCTTAATAATCCGAACGAATCGGCAACAATTCTAATGCTTTAACTTCTCTAAGCAAAAAGCTGGGTAATAAAACCGCAGGTGGGGTCTATCAAGATCATAAATGGCAATTAAAATTATTTATCAGCTAACTTCATTTACTTGGAGACAAGGAAAATGTTAGAATAATTAGCACCAAGAGGAGGAAAACATGAAACAAGACAAAAAGAGTCTAAGTTATGGAAGTATCTTTCTGTCCGTCTTGATGGCTTTATCTTTCTGGGTAAATACAGGTTGCTCGCCGGCCAAAAAGTCAGAGGCAATTAAGGCTAAAGAAATCTCTCTTGGCCAGCTTCATCCTGGCCTGATCAAAGAGACCATGCAGGTAAGCCCTGGCCTGAACCACTTAGCGTACGCAGCTAAAAGCGGGGAAAAGTATATCATGGTTATTGATGGACAGGAAAGTCAGGAATATGATGGTATCCATCTGCCTGACTCAATTTTCAGTTCAGACGAAAAGACAACTGTTTACGGCGCCTGGCGTAACGATAAGATCATGGCCGTCATTAATGGCCAGGAAAGCGAGCCATATGCAAGGTTACGCCTGATACGGTTCAGTCCTGATGGTCAGAGATTGGCCTATTGGGTAGCAACCGGAGAAAAAGAAACCGACCTTAAAGCTAACCTAATAGTTGATCGGAAAGAAGGTCCGGTCTATAGGTGGTTTGGCGAGAGCAGCCCCGGACCGTTTGGAAATGATGTAACTAAATATCGTCCGGTGTTCAGTCCCGATAGCCACCGCCTGGCCTATGTTGCCCTGATTGGCCAGCAGGAACTAATCGTAGTTGATGGGAAAGAAAGCGATAAATACGATGAGATTGTCTCTGCTCCTATCTTTAGCCCGGATAGCAAAAGAGTCGCTTATATTTCTAGAAAGGATGGCCAGTACCGCACAGTTGTTGATGGACAGCCCGGCCAAGAATATGAAAGGATTGAAAATCTTATGTTCAGCCCTGATAGCCAGAAATTCGCCTATATTGCCTGCCGTCATGACAACCAATTAGTAGTTGTTGACGGAACTGAGCAACCTGAGTTCCGGATGATAGACAGACTGATGTTCAGCCCTGATGGAAAGCATCTGGCCTATGTGGCGGATGAAGGGCAAAATCAAGTTTTGGTGCTTGATGGCCAGAAGAGCACACCTTTTGATCTAGTTGATCATCTGGTTTTCAGCCCGGACTCACAGCATCTGGCCTATTCTGTTTTATCAGACCAGAAAACGCTGCTATATGTTGACGGCCAGGAGAAACCTAGTTATAGATTTGTAGTTTCTATTGACTTCAGTCCGGACAGCCAGAAGATCATCTATACCGGACGTGAAGGGCTGGATCAGATGGATTTATTGATCAACGGAGAAAAGGCTAAAAGTTATGAGGAAATAAGTTCCTGGGTGTTCAGCCCTGATGGCAAAAGAATGGCTTACTGGGCAAAGAGAGATGGAAAGAATTTTATAGTCGTTGATGACCTCGAAGGGCAGGCTTATGATTATCCTTCTTATCTTTATCAGGACAAATATCAACCGGTCTTTAGCCCTGATGGGCGGCACCTGGGCTATGTGGCTTTAAAAGGCAACCAAAATTTGGTCGTGATTGATGGAAAAGAAAGCAGGCTATATGACGAAATTCTAACTCCGCTAGTCTTTGATGGCCCTGTTAATTACCATTTCCTGGCTATAGATAAAAATCAGGTCTTTCGAGTAGAGGGGAAATTATAGAAGAGAAAAGATAAAAGACAACTAGCCATAAGAAAAGAAGATGAAAGGCAGGGCGGAAAATTATCCCCGTAGTGAGTAGAAGCTATTCTTGATTAATCTAGCTCGATACCGAACATTTAATAATATGTTGTCCATTTTTCATGCTCGGGCAGAAAAATCATCCATCTAAAACAAATTGCTCCAAAGGACCTGACTTCAAAAGTTTCAATTTCTTTACTGATAGGATGGTAAACACCTTCTATCATCAAGCGGGAGTTCTGGCCCAAGCTTATGCCCAGGCCGGCACTTAGCTGAAGCTCAACTAGAAATTTATCATCATTTGAAGAGTGAGCCCACTCAACCCCGGCCAGGGCAGCCAGAGTATATTTTATTTTCCCCCGGTCTGAGAAAAACCTTGGTCCGATCAAAATGGTGTATGAATTAAGACTGGCTTCCGATAATAAAACATCCCACTCGCCATGAGTTCTTCTATATTCGAGACGTAAATCAGCAGTGGTGGAGGTGGTCTTCTGTTTGGGCACCGTGAAAAAACCGAAGCCTAAAGACATAATTTCTCCCTTATTTTGTTTTATGTCCTGGTTCAAAAAAGATTTTTGAGGAGAGTATTCACCATAAAAATAATACCAGCTGGAAGTAAAAGAAATCAGCCTGGGTGTTTTGACCTCAACTTCTACCTCCTGACTCTTAGCCGGCGTGACCAGAAAACAAATTATTAAAACTCCCATTAATAAAACAATCTGGCACCTCAGAGAAGGACAAATCGCATTCCTCAACGGATGGTTCATGCTACTCCTCCTCTTTTATATCTTCCCGGCAATATAAACATAGTAGTCAGGTATCGCACCAAAGTATTCTCTTTTATAAACAAGATAGGCTTTAATCTTATATTGACCGGGAGAAAGATACTTTAAATCGCAGCCCTTTATCCCGGCCAGATGATAAAAAGGACCTGACCTGGTCATGCCACTAACTTCCAGAATCGAGCCATATTTATATTCTTTGCTAACAATGATCTCTATTTCCCTTTCTTCTGGTGGTAAAAGAGGTCCAAATTTTCCAGCATTGGCCAGCAAGTTATTTTCAGTTGTACTTGCCAGAAGATAGTCTTCAGGCTTCATCTTCTTAAACTTATCAAGTTCAGTTTGAAGATAGGCGATTTTTTCTTTTTTGTCCTGACGTACATAGGCCTTGTACCGTTCTATTTCCATCTCTATGGCTCTGACAGTTGCTTCTATGAGTTCTTGTTTAAGTTGAGCGATTTGATTTTGCTCTAGCTCTTGCTCTGAAGAGTTGTCTTTAACTTCTACCGGGCCTTCTTTTCTAACTGAAGATATAATGAAATAAGGCTCATTCTTAGCTAAAGGTATGATCGGATTTTTAACTGTGATGGTATAAGGCATGCTAAAACCGAAATCCATTTTTAGATCATATTCAATGACTACACCTTCAGGAAAAAGGCCTTTACAATTGTCTGGAGTCTGCTTTATGAAAGTGATCTCATAGGCAGGAACTTGCGGGTCTATTCCCTCAACTTTTTTTACCTCTGCCTTTATGCTCTTTTTTTCTGTACATCCGCCAGTGTTAATCCTGATGGACAGCCTGTTCTCCTCTGCTTTGATCCCTCTCAAAATTAATATTCCTGTCTCACCAGGCCGGAATGAATAGGCTTGTGCTGTGTCTGACTTTGATTCATCATCCAGACCTTTTGCTAACTCTCCTCCTTCTACTACCGTAAATCCTTTACTCGCCGGTTTAGCTGTCTCTGATTCTGTTACCTTTTCATGTCGATCGGTAGGTAAATAAGCCTCTGCTTTTTCTCTTACCCCAGGCGAGGCCACTTCCTGACAGGAGATCAAATTGTTCTCTCTGAGAATATAGCATTGGCTTTCTTTTTTTGACGGGCAGCAAAGTGCATCTGTCTCTTTATGAGTCAACAAATCAAGCCTGATTCTGGCCACCTTAGACCTGGACCCGGGTGGAAAGGCGGCCTTCTCTTCCGCCTGCAGTTTCTCAATTCTAACCCTGTCTCCAAGATAAATTGAATTGGTCTGAACAATGTCGCGGCCCCGCGACAGCAGAGCTGTTATCTCGTAAAATGTGCCACTGCCTCCGCTATTCTGAGCGAGGATAACCACGGCGTCCGGCTCATTATCTCCATTCAGATCTTTAATGACAAAAGAATGCAGCCGGACATGCTCGTAGTCAGGAAAACCTTTTTCATATTCGCCGTTTTTTAAGGTGACTGTCTCTTCGCCATAAGCCAGGTGATAGCTGAAATTTTTAACCTGTTCCTCCGTTATACCCTGAGCCCCGGCCTTATTATTAGCAACTATTAAATTGCCAACTAAAAATAAAACAACGAGAATTTTTCTCATCTGATCCTCCTGCCTTTTATTTTTCCCACCATCTATCCATAGTCTCAAACTTTTCCAGTTCTAAAAAGATACCCCCCTTAAAAGTTAACTTATAACCGCCTGAAACATTCATCGTCTTATCATCAGGAGATATAACAACTACTACTCCCTCAATAACACATAATTTAGCATTGTCTTCGTCTTTTTTCCAATAGAGAATTTCGTTCCTTTTATGCCAAATACGGCCCCGGCGAACCTTTTCATTTGTATAAATAATTCCTTATTTACCTGATTTCTAAGTTCCTCATCTTTAAGGTATTCTCCAATTGTCTTTATATCTTATTCTTATCTTTCGTTAATTTGCTTTCTGGCTTCCTTCTTGCCTAAAATTAAGAAAATTAAGATAGATCCAAAAACAAGAGTACTTCTCTAAATCTGTGTGGAACAACATCTTTGTTTGACTTCTCACTCAGAACGGCCCGAAGAATCTGTTTATACCACATCTTTACCTCTGTGGCTTAAACAACAAGAGCTGGCGAAAAAACCTAATTTTGCTCCTTTTAATCGTATTATTTTCTCTCCACCTGCTTATGCCAAGTTTTCAACTACTTAATTTTCAACTTTTGCTAACAGTTTTTGGCCATATTATTACTCGCTACATCATTAAATTTTCGAGGTCTGCAACTAACATTATAAAATTAAGGGAGACTGACCTGTCTGGAGGGCTTTTTTTGTTTTTTTTCTTCTTCTTAAGCTGGTTGAAAAAGGCGCAGCCGTGCACCCGGTGTCGACTGCCCTTCCCCTGCGGACCTCGCTTCCTCGAAGCTCCGGTCAGGCTGGCTGCCACACAAGAACCTGGCTGCTACCGTTGCTACCTTCCGGTCCTGGCGGGTTAACAACTGGCTCTTTGCGCAGGGCCCGAACCTTCATCACCCCTAGAAGCAAACCTGGCCAGAAAACTGACAGCCTCGGCCGGGAATTCAGCCCCACTGGAGCGGGTTGTGGGTACAGGGCACCGCTGGCTCCCCGCTTAGCACGGCTGCCTATTGATTATAACATAATCTGACTCAGAATATATTTTTTCAAAGGCCGGCAAGCCATAACTTTCATTATTTAAGCAAAAATTATTTCCTGATTTTTTTGTTCAATGTTTTTTATAAAACTTAACTGCCAGGCCAATTCTCTTCTTCGGTCCGTTTATCTCTACAAGCCCTCGGGATAAAACAAAGCATTCAAGATAAATTTGTAGGTTCCATGAGATTGGGCCCGGTGTTGAGCCCTGAAACCAATCAGAGCAATATGTCCCAGACCGCTTTTAACATCCACGACAGCTGCTTTCCGGCTAAGGTATTCTTCACCCAGTAACCAGCCACTCAGCAGGATATTATCATCTGGATAATAAGCCACGACTTTTCTGTCCATTTTAGAAGAAGTTGGTGCCCAGGTATCAAAAGCCAAACTTTGATTGAAAAGAGCCGCTGCTTCTTCGCCCAGCCCATAGCCAAGCGGGGTGGTGTTATCAACTTTAAGCCTCAAAATCGAAACAGGACAGAAAAATTTGTTGCGGTCAACACCACCAAGCAAATTTCTAGCCGGAGCACCCAGATCATTAGTGGCCAGTTCACTGGCTTGATTGAGAGTTACCAAAATTCCACCGGCCTCAACAAAAGCCTTCAGGGCATCTACTCCTTCCTGCCCGATGCCTCCTTCGTATTCGGGCGGCATTTGACTCATAAAAAACCGGGCCGGTTGCCCTGGACGCTGAAAGCGACCGGTTTTAATAATTTCCGCATTCTCGCTGGCCAGAATAATGACATCGATGCTGGCCTTGAGATCAACTTTTTTGCCCTTTGTTCCCTTAAAATCCTGATTATGAAGGACAGTATAGGTGAAGCCTAAATCATCCAGCATATAACGCGTCCAGCCTTCATCGGCATTACCGCGCCACGATTGGTAAATAGCAAGTCTGGGAAATTTAATGGGAGCTTTATCAATAGAGGATATATCAGGAAGAGATTCAATTTTAACTGGCCACTTTTCCAAAAGCCCGGCGAGAGTCCGACTGACAGCTGAAGAATTTTGGATCAAAAAAGCTCCAGCTGGTAGCTCCGCCTGTCCCACTTTAATTCCATTTTTTGCCCGCCACATTTCAGCTTTATTTTTAAGCAGTCCAAAGGCTACAGCATAAGAGGCATTAAGCCTCGGATCGAGAACCAGGTAAGCAGAGTCAGGTAGATTAACCTTTGAATATTCAACTTCTTCCAGCTTGTCCAGGGCTACTTCAAACGGCTTATCAATCTGGTCACAGAGAACACCCATTTGAAGTGGTAGCGTCCAGGCTGCGTTATCGTAAGGCGGAACAGGTGGGCCTCCCGGATACTGGCGCAAATCTGGATATTTTTGTCTCTCTAAAAGCGCCCAGGTATAAGCTTTATTGGGCTGAGCAACAAGGACGACAAAAGATCCGGCTGGATAAAACCGCCCATCAGCGATAAAATCTCTGGTAGCCTGATGCACTTCTACCCCGCCCAGCTGCAGAATTTCAATCATCTTAAGGGTGGTTAGATAATCGGGTTGATCCTTGTTGATAACAAAGGCATAGGGTTGATTTTTGTCCTTAACCTCAATGCTCTGCTTTGACATTAAATAGGAATTATAGAGAAAATCCTCTTTGTTCAGCCAGGTCGTCTTAATCAGGCTTTTTGAGACCACCAGTTCATAATCGACTATATCACGCAGGCGCCACCAGCCGCCGGGCCAGGGATCAAGAAAATCCATTTTCTTCTCATAATAATCTTTCGAAACTTCCGTTGGCTCAATATAAATCGGAGTAGCCACACGCACCGAGGCCGCTTCGCTCAACAGGCCGACAACGTTATGCAGCCAGGAGGTATCATCACAGGAACCAATCCACCAGCCAGTGTAACTCCGACCGTTAACCACACCTTTATAGCCATGTTTCTGCAAATCATAGGCCATATTGACGCCGCAGAGATTGACGCTCCGCCAGAGCAAGGGCTGGATATTGGGCAGAGGGGGATCCATAAAGGGGGGAACAAAGAGGCGAGCGCCATTAGAGCCCATCTGATGTTCATCTATATGAATTTGAGGAAACCACTCATGGTAGAGCACGCGGGTGACCGCTCTGGTTTCGGCCAGATTCAGCATGAAGAAATCGCGGTTATCATCGTGGCCCGCATAATGATGGTAAAGCCAGGGCATACTGCTCCCTTCGTACTCTGTTCCGATATACTTACCATACCAATCGACAACCATCTGCTGGCCATCAGGATTGATAGAAGGACAGAGAAGCACAATAACATCATGGAGAGCCTGATTTACATCGAAAAAGGCTTGACCGGTGATAAGATCATAAGCCAGCTCCATGGCCATTTGAGAGGCAGCTATTTCGGTCGAATGGATGTTGCAGGTAATAAGCAAAATGGCCTTGCCTTCTCGGGCCAGCTGCCGGGCCTGTTCAGGTGTTAGACCTCTGGCTTCCTTCAAGCGCCGCGCAATTTCACGGTAGCCATCGACGTTTTTTAAATTATCTTCACTGGAGATAACGGCCATGATGATGTCTCTGCCCTGGGTGGTCTTGCCAATATTAAGAACAGTGAACTGCGAAGACTGTTTGTCCAGCAATTCAAAGTAAGCCTTGATTTGATTATAGTCAGCCAGTTTCCGGTCTTCGCCCACCTTAAAACCTAGAAATTTATCAGGCGGCGTTTGAGCTAAAAGAAAATAGGGCTTAACGACGACCAGCAAAAATATAATCAAAAATAAGATTCTTATAATGCTGCTTGAATTTTTATTAAACATAAACTCCTCCTCTTTTGATTATAATTGTTTTTTACTATTCTCCACACTTCCAGTCAAGACAAAGTCAGCTCAGCAACTAAAGTCAGCTCGAAGCTCTCTTTATTTGCCAAACTCTTATAAGATTTAAGTGGAGAAAATATCGAGCGGTTTTCCCTGCTGAAGTTCCTGATTGATCAACGAGCTGAAGAAAAGCAGACAATATTTTTGGCCCGGTGCTGTGTGTGGTCTGAAATATTTACAAAGCTGATGTCTGTGCTTTCTCTTCTTCATATTTATTAGTTTTATACATTGTTTAATAGTCCATGACCTCGGGGTAAATCTAAGAAAGTAACCAAAAACAAAACTTTCCGTCGAAAAAATACAACTAAAAAATAGAGTTGGCCTTCAGTCCGAGAACGAAAAAGCTAAGGAAGAAATCCGGACAGGTGAAAAATCAGAACAACCTGTAAAAAACTCTTCGGACCTATTATCTGGCCGGCCAGACAGCTAGCCGCTTCTATTTTCACTAAGATGCCCGGTTAAAAAAAGAAAAATGGTTGACAGATGCTAATAATCTATTAATCACGGGAATTGCGGATGAGAATCATTCTCAGTAGCTGGATAGCAGCCATGGCGGTAGAAGCCACATAAGTCATAGCGGCGGCTTTAAGAACACTCCTCGCTCCATCAACCTCTTTGGCATTCAGAAATCCTCTTTCCTGAAGAATGGCCAGCGCCCGGTGAGAGGCATTAAATTCAACCGGCAGAGTAATTACAGTAAAGAGAACAGCTGCGCTGAAAAGCAGAATACCAATGTCCATCAGGATACTCGGGCCGTGTCCGCTAAAAAGAAGACCAACAAAAAAAAGTGGAAAAGCCAGATTCGAGCCCAGACTGGCCACCGGGTAGATAAGATTCCTCAAAGCCAGAAAAGCATAGCCCTGTGCATGCTGAATAGCATGGCCAGCTTCATGAGCAGCCACACCCAGAGCGGCGATCGATGAACTATCATAAACATCTTCAGATAACCGAAGCACTTTGGCCTTCGGATCATAATGGTCAGTCAAATGGCCCCTGGTTTTTTCAATCCTGACTCCATTAGCCGGGCTGTATTTTAAAATTTCACCAACCGCCTCGGCCGCGGTCAGTCTTGAAGAAGAGACAACCTGGCTGAACCGGGAAAAGGTCGATTTAACCTTGTTCTGGGCATAAATAGCAAAAATAAAAACAGGTATCAGCAGCCAGATTGTGTAATCAAAATAGAACATCTCGTTTCCTCCTGAGTTTTATATTTTAGCTGAAAAAGGCCCGCCGGTAAATATGCTGGCCGTCAAAGGATGATTAAAATCTCCTTCCTAGGCCAGGCATAAATATCACCATTTTACCAGCAGTCTTGCTTAGACGAGGCAGACTTATCTGACAACCCCATCTTAGCAGACACTACCACTCCTCTTTTCAATAGTACTTTATCCAAAGATAATCTGGTAGATTTACTGTTGTAATATCTTGATAGCCTCATCAATATTGGACACGTCCAGAATTATAGAAACTTTATCGGCCACCTGGCTCAGGGTCCCATAGCAGTATTCGACATTAATTCCCTCGTCACCTATTCGCGTGACCACCTCGGCTAAAGCCCCTGGCTTGTTCTCAAGATGAACCAACAGAACATCACGTAGCTCAGTCGTATAATTTAGCTTATTGAGGATTTTAATCGCTTTGTTTAGATTTTTAACATAAATCTTGGCCGTATCCTGGAAAACACCTATAGCTTCAACATTGATGTCATTTTCAGCCAGCTCGCTAAGCA
The DNA here is from genome assembly GCA_028749115.1 of Acidobacteriota bacterium. Lineage (GTDB taxonomy): Bacteria > Acidobacteriota > Aminicenantia > Aminicenantales > Saccharicenantaceae > Saccharicenans. The sequence goes on from JAQURD010000008.1 coordinate 12,633, forward strand.
TTTCCCCCAAAATCGAGGGCTTATTTTCCAGGATAACAAATATTTCGGTAATTCTTTCAAAATCCATAGAACCCTCCCCTATTCTGTATTTTTTTCCCCATAATTCCTATCATGATATTATCAAACAACTTATATCTATTTATTAGCCCATTAAAAAACATTTTTCAACTGAAATTTATCAAAACCAGAGCTAGCCCGGTTTCCATCAGCATTATCAAACTCACACAAAGGGACCCGATTCAATCCAACGTTACCATTTGCCATGCATAGAAAATACATATTCTGGTTTGAAATAATCTAAGGTGACGCCAATATTGTAATTTTTACTTAACCACCTTATTGATAAAGGTGCAAAATCTTCAGGTAACAGAGAGCCGGAACGACTCGATCAATCATCAACTCTCTAAGTTTTTACACGACTAAAAACAAGCAAAATAACAAACGACTCTTAACTCTCCTTTTTTAGCTGGAATAGTCCAATTGGCCAATAAATAGACCAGCCTTTCGTCAACAATCCAGGCCGACTTGAATCATTTCCTGCATTGTTCCATCCTTATCTGTTTATTATTTATTATTATCTCCGTAGCTAAGTCACAAACATAAACTGATAAAATACCATACCTACCGTCTCATTGCCTGAGCATAAACAGGCGAACCTATACCTCTTTGGAATCTATAGGATCTCTCCACTGCCAGCCAGTATCGGTTTTTAGAGACTAAGGTCGAAAGCTAAAATGCTATTTTTATCTAATTTGATATATATTTCTCGTAGCCATAAAATACCCGGTTATAGTAGAACGAGTCTAAAAACTCCTGCAAATATTTTTCCTGACCAGGAACTGACGGCAAAACAAACAATATTACTTTTTCTTTAGAAACGCCAATCAGACAAGGGCTTATTGCTGGCATAAACTTCTTGTATTTACTAACCGGTTCAAATTCGAATCTAGCGCCAGTTGTCTCCTTAATCTTCTCGCTGTCCTCTATCTCCTCATCAGGTATGATACCCCTGGCAATATACTGTGGTGGCAAATTGTTGAGAACATTTATGACCCTCAAACACTGGGGACAATCATGAGAATGAAAATATAAAAATAAATAGAATGGAAATATCTCATTGGCTATTAATTTTTTTAAAGTCAACTGGTTTTACATTTTCTCCCAGCTGAAGCTCATAGGGCAGAAGGTAATCACGGCTGTCGTTATTTATATCTATGGCAAAAAGGACGTAAGCTTTATCAGCATTTTTATCGGTGATAGGCAATCTGGCAATTAATACCTTTTCTTTTTCGTCCATCAGTCTGCCGTCCAGTACCGAAGTTACAATTGTTTGCTTAATCTGCTGGAAATTTAAGTCCTTATCAATACTATAAATATATAATTTCTTGGTGCTGGTATCTGAAATGAGCAACTTCCCGTTTTTATAATCATGAAGCCAGGGATTAACAAACTCATCCGGTCCGTAACCTCTCCGGCCAAAAACGCCGACAATCTTACCTTCACCATCAGATATCTTAAAATCGCCGGCACGGCCATCACAGACGATAACATAGCCATTTTCCGTAACTACAAAACCTCTGGGAAAATCAATAAAAAAGCCTTCCTTCTGAACAAGCTGGGTCTTGCCCTCATAGACTATATCTATAGCTGCTAAAGATTTTGTAATAAACAGAACGAGAAAAAAGATAGAACAAACAGACAACCTTTTTTTTCTCATCTGAGCATTGGCAATAGAAATAAGCACCCTGATTTTTATTTCAATTTAATTCAGGGAATTATTAACAGCAGTCTCCAGAGTGAGCATCACGACACCAGCATAAACTAAGATCACATTCATAGCATCTATATCCCGGTGCTTTACATAGCGGATCATCATAGTACATCCCTTTAACTTCCGGCATATTGGCTCTAGCCTTAATGGTAAAATTTGGAAGGACAATAAAACATGAAATAACGATGCACAAAACCACAATCCAGATAAGACTCTTTTTGCCCATTTTTTTCCTCCTTAATTATAAAAATTTAATTTAAGTTTCTCCGTTTTTAGCGATATCATGCATAATCACTTGCTTTTAACCATCAACATGCTTCTGCCACAGCTTGGCTTTTTCTTTTGCCTTTTGTTTTTAAGATAAAAAAAAACACCTTTGTCAAGTATTTTTTTAACTCAATGAATAGTTTATAATCCAAGGGAGAGGTTTATTTAATCAGAGGTCGGCTCTTCCTCTTACCTTCGCCAGAGGTAGGAACCAAATAAATCGGCTTTCAAGCAATTTACCCTTTTTTTCTCTTGTGGCGCCTTTATTCTTTACTTCCTTTTAAAATATCTTCCCTGGATTGAGGATACCCAGTGGATCAGCGGCCTGTTTAATTTTCTTCATCAGTTCAATCTGGGCTGCTTCCATGGTCAATGGGAAATAATTTTTTTTGTAAAGGCCAATACCATGCTCACCAGAAATAACTCCACCACGGCCGGCTGCATCCTTGAACAGCTCCTGCCTGGCCTTTTCCAGTTTGTCTTTTATCTCATCGACATTAATCGGCACTATCTGGCCATTCTCATATTTAGCTTTCATCAGATGGGTGTGGACATTGCCATCGCCGGCGTGACCGAAAACAGGAAGCCACAGCCCGTATTTTTGAGCAACTTCGTGAATTTTTCTAACATGTCCGGCTATTTCCGAGCGGGGCACGCTGGTATCCAGGATGTCAATCGTCTCTTTTTTTATAGCTTCATAAATCTCAGAACGAATTTTCAAAACTTCATCCTGTTTAGCCGCCGTATCAGCCACAAAAACATCCAGGGCTCCATTGTCGAGTACAATATCGGCAATTTCGTCTGTTAGCTTCCCCAGGTGTTCTTCTGAAGCCGCATCAACAATAATCATCAGGTGCATGTCTCCTAAATGAGTTGGCCAGTTAAGATGAAGGTGCTCTTCTGTCAACCTGAGCACATCCAGGCCGGCAAATTCGACCGCCATGGGCAAAAGACCACGATCAAAAATGAGCGGCACGTTATCTATGGCTTGCTCAATGCCATTAAAAGGAATAACCATTGTCCGGAGAAAAGTTGGCCTGCTCATCACCTGGACAATAGCTCTGGTGATTACCCCCAGCGTGCCCTCCGAGCCAATAAACAAATTCACCAGATTATAACCGGAAGAATTTTTGATGAGCTTGCCGCCAGGATGGATAATCTGCCCGTCGGCCAGGATAACCTCCATTCCCCTGATATAATTACGTATTCCCCCGTATTTGACCGCCCGGCTGCCGCCAGCATTGGTGGCAATCATACCACCAAACATCGCCCCTTCATCTCCAGGATGTGGCGGGAAATAAAACCCCTGCTTTTCGACCTGGGTAATAAATTCGCCCAGAGTCAGCCCGGCTTCTACCACTGCCACCTGATTTTTCTGATCGAGCTCCAGGAACTTATTCATTCTCTGGAAACTCAACACTATCCCCCCATAGACGGGCACACAGCCCCCGGCCAGGCCGGTTCCACCACCCCGTGCTGTAACGGGTAGTCGGTGCTGGCTGGCCAGTTTTAAAATGGTTGAAACTTCCTCTGCCTTCCCCGGTCTGGCCACCACTTCCGGCTGATAATTTCCCTGACGATTGACGTATTCATCATAAGCATAAATTCCCACTTCCTCGGCAGAAGTAATTACATTTTTGTCGCCAACCGATGATTTAAGCTGACTGAGGATTTCTTCATTAATCTTTCCATACATAGTCCAACTGCCCCTTAAATTTATATATAAATTCTTCCGATTAAAATATTGCCACTGCCGCTAAGAACAACTTATTTATTTTACACTCTATAGATGGAGATCAGTAAATTTTCTTTGTCTATCATCTCTGGTTAATTTTATCTTTTTTTCCCCTGCTGACCACAAAACATGTCTTCAGGACAGCAACGATTTAACCGCTTCTACTATCGCCGCCGCATCAATTCCATATCTCGACATAAGCTCTTCTGGCCGCCCGGAACGAGGCAGTTCTCTAATGCAGAGATGCTTCCACAGTTTTTTTTCGGGCAGGGTGAGAGCAACAGCTGTGCCGAGCCCGCCGTGTTCAAAATGATCTTCAACCACCACTACCCTCCCACCTGTTTCGCTGGCTGACTTTAAGATTGTTTCTGTATCAAGGGGCTTAATAGAATAAGCATCTATAATTCTAATATTTATTCCTTCTTCTTTAAGGAGGTCCGCTGCCTTTAGAGCTTCATGAACGGTGATGCCGGCCGCAATTACTGTGACCGTATCCTGCTGGCTCCGCCGTAGAATTTTTGATCCGCCAGCTGGAAATTCCTCTTCTGGATGATAAATGATGGGGGTAGCTGGCCTGGTTGTCCTGATATACGCTATTCCTTTCTGACTGGCTACTTCCTTGACGCACTTTTCAGCAGAAACCCCATCCGAGGGATAAAGCACTAAGCAACCCGGGATGGGCGTGAACATACCTAAGTCTTCCAGTCCCATCTGTGACGGCCCGTCCTCACCGATGCTAACTCCAACATGAGAACCACATAATTTTATATTAGAAAAAGAATAGGCGGCCATCCTGATCTGGTCATGAGCTCTGGTCAGAAAAGCCGCAAAAGTGGCAGCAAAGGGCAGAAAACCTTTGGCAGCCAGTCCCATAGCCATGCCAATCATATTCTGCTCAGCTATGTACGATTCAAAAGAGCGTTGGGGAAAAGAAGCAAAAAATTTATCCGTATAAGTTGAATTTTTGACATCACCATCAATGGCCACCACCCGGTCGTTGATCCGGCCAAGTTTTTGGAGCGCCAGGCCATAGGCCAGTCTGGTGGCGGTTTTATCCTTATAGGACGGCAAGTCAAATTCGACACTATCTTTAAATTCTGGCCCTTTAACTTTCTGCCGGCTTCTGACATATCTTCTGGCTTCAATATCAGGCATTGGTCCAACTTCAGCTAAGGCCTTGTCCAGCTCTTCAGGCTTAAGCGGCTTGCCATGCCATCCATTTTTATCTTCGATAAAAGAAACCCCTTTACCTTTGATCGTCCTGGCTAAAATAACCTTGGGCTTCGGTCCAAGGCGGGCTTTGGCCAGAGCTTCAAGAAGCTTTTCAACTTTATGACCATCAACCTGATAAACATCCCAGCCAAAGGCCTCAAACTTTTTAGCATAGGCTTTTAAATCGTGCTGGTGCATGGTCGGCTCAGACTGCCCCAGCCGGTTCACATCCACAATAGCTACCAGGTTTCCCAGTTTAAACTCGCGCCCGGCATTGGCTGCTTCCCAGACCGCCCCCTCGGCGCACTCGCCATCGCCCATCAGAACAAAAGTCCGGGCTTTGACTCCGGCCAGCTTTTGAGCCAGAGCCAGCCCAACACCGACCGACAACCCCTGGCCAAGAGAACCGGTGGCGGCTTTGACCCAGGGCATGCGCGGTGTGGGATGCCCTTCCAGATCGCTGGTAATTTTCCTCAGATTAAGAAGTGAATCCTGAGAAATAATTCCGGCCTCGGCATAGGCTGCCCACAGAATCGGAGCAGCATGTCCTTTGGACAGAACGAATTCATCGTTCTCCCGGGCCTCAGGGTCACCAGGATTAAAACGCATTTCATGAAAAAAAAGGCAGGCCATGATTTCAGCGCAGGACAGGCAGGTGGAGGGATGCCCTGAACCAGCCGCCGTCGTCATCTGGAGGGAATGAATTCTGAGGCGTTTGGCAATTTTTTCTAAAATAGATATAGAAGACATTTTTTACTCCCGGAAAAAATTAGCTTTTATTATATTGTTAATCAAGGCCAGGCTCAAGCCAGAGAAAGATTATATAAACAGATGTCCGGGCATTTACTCTGCAAGTAGATAGCAGCTCACTTTGCAATTTTTGTCGTCAACCAGGGGCAGATCAGTTAACCTGGACGGGTTGATCAAATATTTAGTCAGGGTAACTAAATAATTTAGTTGCTTCGGCCAGAGTCATAGCTAAGCAACTGAATAGATTTCTGATCAGTTTATTACCTGGCTGAAACTTCTCTTCATTAAGGGTCTCCTATTCGCCCATGTGAGCCAGCAATCCCTTGACTTTAACTACCCTAAACATGTGGAAAAAGAAAATCAGGACAAGAATAAGATAAATAAGATTCAGGCCAAAAGATTTAAGAAGATAAGCAACCGGAAAGCTTTGCCCGAAGATAACAGCTCTCATGCCTTCAAAAACATAAGAAGCCGGCACGTAACTGGCTATTAGCTGAAGAAATTTTGGCAGAACAGAAACCGGATAGAAAACGGCTGAAACCGGTTGAAATAGAATAGCAATACCCCAGGCTAAAACCTCCGCCTGCTGGCCAAACCTAAAAATAAAAGCTGTGGTTAAAAGGCCAATCGACCAGCCAAGGATAATCAGATTAATCATAAAAGGCAAAAGATAAAGGCCGATAATAAAAAGATTAAAGGAATAAAGCAACCAGGCCAGAAGAGAACTGACCAGAAAAACCACTACTACCTTGAATAAAGAGACCAGCATCAGGGAAACAAGATATTCAGAGATGGTCAGCGGACTGACAAAAAGATTAAGGAAATTGCGGGCCCAGACTTCCTCCAGAAATGAAACAGAAATGCCTTGCTGGGAGCGAAAGAGAATATCCCAGAGAATAAGGGCTCCCAGAAAAATCCCGAGGAAATTAGGGGCAGACTCACCCTGGGCAGAAAGTTTTGTAATGTAAACGCTGACAAACCCCCAGAGGAGGAGATCAAGCAGTGGCCAGTAAACTATTTCTATTAACCTGGTAAAACTGTGCCGATAGAGATAGGTATGGCGGAGAAACATGGCAGAGATCCGGCGGAAGCTCATGGCTCTACCTTCCTGGCAATTTTTAAAAAGACATCTTCAAGGTTTTCTCCACTGAAGCGGCTGACCACTTCCAGTGGCGTCCCGCGAGCAATAATTTCACCGTGATGAAGGAAAAGCAACCGGTCTGAAATAGCTTCCATTTCCTTCATGTTATGAGATGTATAAAGAATAGCCATATTTTTCGTCTTTTTTATCTCCATCAGATAGGTTCTAGTTCGATCGGCAATATCGGGATCAAGGCTGGCCGTCGGTTCATCCAGCAGCAAAATCTCGGGATCATTAATGAAAGCTTTAGCCAGGTTCAGCCTGGTTAATTGACCGGAAGAAAGGGTTCTGATTGCTTTATTAGCTGATTCTTTTAAATCAAATTGTTCTATTAAAGACTCAATTTTTTGACGGGGCTTTTTGACACCATAAAGCCTGGCAAAAACCATGAGTGATTCCTTAACCTTCAGCGAATAAGGCATAGCCACATAAGTCGAGGAAAAATTCATCCGGCTCAAAATTTTTTCTCTCTGTCTCGATTTTTCAGGATTCAACCCCAATATTTTTATTTCTCCCGAGGTAGGCAAAGTCAGGCCAAGAAGCATATGAATGATCGTCGTTTTGCCAGCACCATTAGGACCAAGCAAGCCAAGAATTTCACCTGGATAAAGTTCAAAACTAACTTCTTGAACCGCCTGAAAAGAATTAAATGATTTTGATAATCTGTTTACTTCGAGAACAGGCAAATTTTCCGGCCACATGTTTAACCTCCGGCTGATTAGTCTGGCTGATAAGCGGCGAGAAGGAAGTGTTTTAATTATAGCAAAATAATAGGAATTTGTCTATTCAGGCCTGCCGGTCTATTTTCTTTATATACAATAAGTTAGCAACTACCGTCCCCTCTCCAACACCTGACCAAAGTCGTGGGCCAGGACAGGATATTTCCGGGGGGGAGTAAAACTCCCTTCGGCTCTGCACTTTGCCTTGCTGATCCGCCTGAGTTGAACGTTGTAATCCCCCAAAACTTCCCGGTGCTGGTGCATTCTCAGGGTCAGCAAACTAAGCAAATGATATTTGAGACACACTCCTTGAAGCTGATGTGCACTTTAAGACGAAAGAAGGCATATCCTTATATTTTATTTATTATCAATAATATCCTGAAGCACGCCCCCATTTTTAAAATTTGATGCGGGGAAGAAATATTTTTTCATACAAAGCCAGGGCATAGCTGTCAGTCATACCGGCTACAAAGTCTGCCACTCTTCTGTCAACTGGGTCTCCTTTAGGATACTCTTTAACCCCTTCGCCTGGGTTCTTGAGCAAATATCCATAGAGTTCTTTAATCACTTTTCTGGTTTTATTCAAATCTTCTCTGGCTTCGGAATTTAAATAGACTTTATCATAAAGAAAATTTCTGAGGTCAAGCAAAGCCTGATAAATTCTCTGGCTCATGGCAATTTGTTCCAGCTCAATTTTCAGGCTCGATTCGACGACGTCAGTGACCAGACGATCTATCCTGGTTGAATGAAGCTTACCGAGCATATCGGTAATTTTTGACGGAATATCTTCTTCCTCAATAATGCCGGCTCTCAGCGCATCATCAATATCGTGATTAACATAAGCAATCACATCCGAAACCCGCACAATCTGGCCTTCCAGGCTGACCGGACTGCCTTCCGGGTCATCATCCAATATTTCTCCACGGCCCTTCGAATGCCTTAAAATTCCGTCGCGAACCTCAAAAGTTAAATTGAGACCCTTACCTTCATATTCCAGCTTATCAACCACCCTCAAGCTCTGCTCTGAATGATGGAAGCCGCCAGTCAGGAGCTCATTTAAAACCTCTTCCCCGGCATGACCAAAAGGCGTATGTCCCAGGTCGTGACCCAGGGCGATAGCTTCGGTCAGATCTTCATTCAGGCGAAGAGCCCGGGCAATCGTTCGGGCAATCTGTGACACTTCAAGGGTATGAGTCAGCCTTGTGCGAAAATGATCGCCAAAAGGCGACAGAAAGACCTGGGTTTTGTGCTTTAATCGCCGGAATGATTTAGAGTGAATAATCCGGTCACGGTCACGCTGAAAAGCAGTCCGCAAAAGATGAGGTTGTTCAGGCCGGAGACGTCCCTGGCTTTTAGCGCTCAGACAGGCCCGGGGCGAAAGAATCTTTTTTTCGAGACTTTCAATCTGCTCTCTGATATTGTTCAATTTTTGCCTCTAGTTTCCAACATAAGTCCTCGTTTAACTCGCTTCTATTTAATCTAATCTTAAGACTAAAGCCAGAACATGTCCAGCCTTTAGAGGTTATGTCCCCGGCCAGGTCATTTCCTGCTGAAGGGAAAGAAAGCGAGTAGAAAGTTCAAATTGACTTTTGAATTCGAGGAACGAATTTAGACTGAGAAGTCAGGGTGAATAGTTTCTTTAAAATTGGTTATTGTTCTTCATAAAAAATATTTCGCTTCACTCCTCCCTCTCAACCATGAAAGAAATTCATGATAGCCAGAAAAAATTTAATATCAAGCCAGCGATAATGCTTCTTCCCAGGACCGGCTTAAGCCCTGAGTCAGGATTTTATTTACAGCAGCCTGGAAGGTTATCAGACTATGACGCCCCAGATAAAACAGGATAAAAATAGCTTCTGGCAAATTAAACCGCTGATCAAAAAGAAAAATATGTTGCCTAGACCATAATAATTAGAGAAAATTATTTTTATAGTAATTTAAATTTTTATGATTATTTAATATCAGGAGGCCAGTTATGAGCTATTCTCATTCAAAACTTGAAACCTACCAGAACTGCCCGAGAAAATATAAGTTATGTTATCTGGACAGGCTCCGGCCGGAGGAAGAAGGCATTGAGGCTTTTCTGGGAAGCTGTTTCCACGAAACTATGGAGAAGCTCTATTCCGAACTCCGTTTCCGGGTGATGAGTCTGGAAGAGACCAAGGCCTATTATGAAAGTCTCTGGAAAAAGAATTTTCACGACAAAGTGAAGATCGTGGAGGAAGGCAGGACAGTTGACGATTATTTCCGGCTGGGGTTAAAGTTTATAGAAGACTATTATAAGCATTACTATCCTTTCAATCAGAACAGGATTCTTGGCCTTGAGCTGGAACTGGAGATTGATCTTTATGGCGACAGTCGCTATCTGTTAAAAGGCTTTGCTGACCGCATTGACCTGACACCAGATGGCCTAATTGAAATCCATGATTACAAAACCGCCTCCCAATTGCCCCCTCAAGCCACCGCCGATGCTGATCGCCAGTTAGCTCTCTATCAGCTTGGCATTAAACAAAAGTGGCCCTGGGCAGAAAAGTTCAGGCTGATCTGGCACTATGTAGCTTTTGATCAGGAGATATCTTCAACCAGAACACCAGAGCAACTCGATCAACTGAGAGCCGAGATAGCCTGGCTGATAGACAAAATGGAAGCTGACCTGGAATTCCCGGCCCAGGAAAGCGGCCTCTGCCGGTGGTGTGCTTACTGGGCTTATTGCCCTTTGAAAAGGCATGAGGTAGAGCTCGACAAACTCCCCCCCAAACAAATATCTGGAAGAAGAGGGGGTGGTTCTCGTTGATAATTACATCAATTATTTCGAGCAGAAAAAACAGGCCGAGGAAGAGCTTGAAAAATTGAAGGAAGCCATAATTAAGTATGCTGAGAAGCACGAAGTGGCCAGAGTCAATGGAAGTCAGTATTATTTGAACCTGAGCAGCAAGAACCTAGTCAGATTTCCGGCCAAAGGTCAGGAAGAAAGGAAGAAGCTTGAAGACATTCTGAAGCAGGCAGGCCTGTGGTATGGCTTTGCCAGCCTTGACCTGAATAGTCTGGAAAGGGCCATTCTGGAAGAGACTTTAGATAGAGAAATTCTGGAAAAACTTAAAGACTTGATATCAAAAGAAAAATTGATAATGCTTAGACCGGGCAAGAAAAAGGAGAGTGAAGATCAGTTATAGACTTAACCCGGCAACTTATAAATCACCGACCAGTGTGTTTCATAAATAATTTTACCTAAGTTGCCATCCATGGAGACGGGCCATCACAGAGAGTTTGAGGGGGACAATATCACGCCCCTCAGAGGCCAGCGGAGCAAAGAGAAAAGCTGGGAGGAGCAGGAAGAGCTTGACTTCCTCATGGAAGTGCCAAGTTTTGGTGGAGCATTTTGGCCAGGCACTTATGAGAAAGGATACTAAGTTAGCCTGCCGGCCTGACTACGCCAGATTTTCTGACCTGACCTGAACTATCCAGGGCAGGCGATTTAGAAGGGTCTTCTGCATATATTCTTTATGCTTCTTATTCTTCAGACCTCTTCTGTTTTTATTTCCTTCAGGTTTTCGCTCCACTCTGGCTTCGGCCCTCTTAAATAGGAAATAAAGGAAGCAAGCAGGGTAATGATCATTGAGATTAAGAAGGCATGCCGGGCCCCGGAAATAAATTCATTGACAGCCAAGGCGGCAGAGGCGGTCTGGCGGCCGGTAAAAAGATTTTCTATCGCCTTTATATTTATGCTTGATGAAACAATAGCCATGGATAAGGCGATGCTGATCACCTGACCGGCGTTGTTCATCATAGTTCTTGTTCCAGCCGCTATCCCGCGCCTGCCTGGCGGTACCGAGCCCATTATTTCACTCGTGTTGGGTGAATTAAACATGCCTGAGCCAACACCCATAATGACCATCCAGATGACCAGCTCGGTAAAAGAACTCTGAGACGATATCCCAATAAAGCCCAGCAAACCAAAGGCTGAAATTAAAAGCCCCAGTGAGGTTAAACCCCTCGCCCCGTATTTATCTGATAACGAGCCGCTAATTGGAGATATGATCATCATGGACAGGGCAAAGGGAGTCAAAAAAACTCCAGCTCTTAATGGATCCAGACCCTTGACACCCTGAAAATAAAAAATAAGAAGGAAAGTTACAGCCCCTCTGGCTATGCCATTTAGCAAGATGCTGCTATAAGCAAAAGCCAGGATTCTTGTTTTGAAAAGCCTTAAGTCGAGCATAGGCTGGTCAGTATTATTCTCAACATAAATAAAGGCAGTCATAATCAGGATAGAGATGGCAAACAGCAGGATAACCCGCAGGCTTTTCCAGCCGGCAAAACCTCCGAAGGATAAAGCCGTGAGAAAAAGCAGCAAGCCTGTCGTAAACAATGTAGTTCCAGCCCAATCAAATTTCTGGCCGCGGGGTATTTTGGCCAGTTCTTTTAACTGAATCATCGCCCAGAGAGTGCCCAGAATTCCAACTGGAACATTGACATAAAATATATAACGCCAGCCAAGGTGTGCCAGGAAGCCGCCAAGAATTGGCCCGATGACTGAAGCAATGCTGATAACCATGCTGTTAATGCCCAGAGCCTTGCCCAATTCGTTTTTGGGAAAAGCATCAGTCACAATGGCTGTGCTGTTGGCAATCATCAACGAACCGCCAACCGACTGAATTAACCTGAAGGTTAAAAGTTGCTCACCTGTTTTTGACAGCCCACACAATAGCGAGGTCAGAGTAAAAATAATAAACCCGGAAACATAGAGCTTTTTCCGGCCAAACATATCGGCCACCCGGCCAATGGAAGGGACAAGTATGGTCAGGGAGAGCATATATCCCATGACTATCCACATGATGACAGTGAAGCTGGTATTCAAGCTTCTCATAATATCGGGCAGAGAAATCATCAGCATACTGCCGCTTAAAACAGAAAAAAGAGCACCAAGGGTTGTGCAGGATAAAGCTATCCACTTATAAGGAACTTTTTTCATCTGGTGTTTTCCTTCCCGGCTCTGTCTCTCAGGTTGTTTAGCCTGGCGAGTAGATTCTCAAATTGTTCTCCAGTTGCCAGTAATTTACTAACTTTTTCATCAATCAATTTGATTTGCTCTCTAATCATCTCCATATAATTACCGAGGATGGCCGCTTCAGCAGTTCCAGTTGATAGAATGGTTTGAACATCTTTATCCAGCTCAAGAGCATTCTTAATTTCAGCCAGGCTGAATCCCAGTGATTCTTTTAAAGAAATTATTCTTTGAATTTTTTCTAGATCCTCATCTGTATAAAGCCGGTAGGCTGATTCTGCCCTTTGTGGAGCAATAAGATTTAAATCCTCATAATACCTTATGGCTCTTTTGGTCAGGCCTGTCATCTTAGAAACTTCTTCAATCTTATAAAATTTGTCACTCATGGCGGTCAGCTTAATTGATAGATATTACTCCCGGCTAACATTAACGTCAAGGTCAATCCCAGAAAAATTTATGCTCAATCCGTTTTTGATTTAATTTGACCTCAAGTCAATATCAAAAAGCAGGAAAATTATTACCGCTAGATAATTAGCAGGAGGCCAATATGAGGCAATCTTTTAAGAGTTATCTCTGGTGCTTATAACCAGAGCAAATAGAAAATCTTGAGCCATCTACTGGCTTTAAGTATAATTAAAGCCAATAAGTACACTGAGAAATATGCCGGGAGATATGCTGGTGGCATTAATATGAAGACAGATAGCCTGGACTATATTGGTAAGAATGTAAGGGCAGTTTGGCAGGAGGTTCCTTCTTCTGTTGAGGTGGTTGCCGCCGCCAAAAAGCAAACACCTGAAAAAATAGTGGCGGCTATCGAAGCCGGGATCAAAATTATCGGTGAAAATTATATCCAGGAGGCGATGGCTGCTTTTCAGGTCATCGGCTACAAGGCTAGCTGGTCCTTTATCGGCCATCTTCAAAAAAATAAGGTGAAAAAAGCAGTAGAGATTTTTGACATAATAGAAACGGTGGATTCGATTGATCTGGCAGAAGAAATAAACAGGCGAGCTGGTTTACAGGCCAAGATTATGCCCATCCTGATTGAAGTCAACTCGGGGCGTGAATCTCAGAAGTTCGGTGTCTTCCCGGAAAAAGTTGAAAAGCTGGCCCGGGCAATGATGGACTTGCCATATATTAAGCTTTCGGGACTGATGACCATGGGCCCGGCAGAAGGCGATCCCGAAGGTGCCCGGCCTTACTTCCGGGAGACAAAACAGATGTTCGATTACCTTAAGAATCTTAACCTGTCTCAAGCTGACTTCCATATTCTGTCTATGGGCATGACTAATTCTTACCGGATAGCCATAGAAGAAGGAGCAACCAGAATCCGCCTTGGAGCAAAGATCTTTGGCTCGCGTCAATAGCGAATTCTCTATCAGTTAAATCTTAATTAGTTGAGGTGTTAGATGAAGAATAGATGGTCTGTTGTCTTTGGTGCCTTTATTATTCAGATCAGCCTGGGGGCTGTTTATATCTGGAGTGTTTTTCAAACCCCTCTCCTTGCCCATTTTCCGGCCTGGAATGAAAGACAGGTGACCTTGCCCGCTCAGATTATCCTGGCCTGCTTTGCCCTGGGCGTCATTGTTGCTGGCCGGATTCAGGATAAAATTGGGCCCCGGTCAGTCGCTATGGCCGGTGGTCTGATGCTGGCGGTTGGTTTGATGCTGGCTAGCTTGACCGGCAACTTTCCGGCAACCAAGGCTCTAGACTGGCTGATACTTACCTATTCAGTCCTTGGCGGCCTTGGTATTGGCACAGCCTATGTCTGTCCTATCGCTACCTGCGTCAAATGGTTTCCAGATAAGAGAGGCCTGATTACCGGCCTGGCAGTAGCCGGCTTCGGAGCTGGTGCTTTCTTTTTTGCTCCTTTAGCTAAAGGGTTGATTGATGGCAGCCATTATCAGCTTCTCGGGAAAAACCTTTTCCCTCTCCCTGAGGCCGGACTCTTTAATACCTTCCTGATCTTTGGAATTATTTTTCTGGTCACAATTAGCGGCGGAGCTCTGTTGTTAAAGAATCCGGAAGCAGGCTATAGGCCGGCTGGCTGGAATCCGCCCCGTGAGCTGACTCCTGCTGCCAGCCTGAAAGTTAATTTTAGTCCCTCAGAAATGTTTTGCACCTGGCAGTTCTGGCTCCTCTGGACCGTTTTCTTAATTGGCTGCGGCGGCGGACTGATGATCATCATGAAGGCTTCGCCTATCTGGCAATCGTTTGCTGTTTCCAGCCTGAAAGAGGGAATGGGTGCCGGACATCTTGAACAAATTGCTTCAGCCGGGGCCCTGGCCGTCTCTATTCTGGCTATTTTTAATTCTCTGGGCAGAATTATCTGGGGCAAAATATCTGATCTGGCCGGCCGGCAGCCAGCCATGCTGGCCATATGTTTTATGGAAGGCCTGGCCATGCTGTTTTTACCTCAGATGAAGGCTTTTCCTTCTTTTTTAACGGGTATTTCAATTATAGGACTGTGTTTTGGCGGGCTGCTGGCTGTTTTGCCAGCTATCACCGCTGATTTTTTTGGGACTGAGCATTACGGAGCTAATTATGGCTGGATGTTCAGTGCTTATGGGGCAGGCGGGATTCTTGGCCCTTACTTAGCCGCCCGTCTGATGAAGACCTCAGCCATAGTCAGAATCAGAGAATTCCACGCCGGTCAGGAAAATTTGGAGCAAACCATGGTTGTTGGTGATTACCAGCTGGCTTTTCTCTTGACTGGTGTGCTCTGCCTGGCCGCAGCTGCTGCCTTATTGCTCCTTAAAAAACCTAAGGCTGAGGAAAGCTGATAAGTCAGCTTTTTAATTTTGTCCTGGATTCACGGCTCGCCGGCCATAAGTTAACCTGTTAAAGAAACCGCCCGTTTTCATCTCCAGGGACCAGGCAGCAGCGAGAGTTTATTTCTTTTTATGGAGGCCGGAAATATCAAATAGGCTAATAATTATTTACCGGATAAAAATCAATCCTGGCTGACTTTTTGATCTGGCTGCTCGTCTTTATCTTCTTCATCTTCAAGAAGTTCGCCCTCAACCTGAATTATACCGGCTTCCAGCATCTCTGGTTGAACCTGCTTTTTTATGATGTCGATCTGGCGAAGGGGTTTTTCCAATTGATTTTTGCGGGTAGAATTCAAAATCTGAAACTCAGTCTGGGCTTCGTCAATTCTTTTGCCGACCTTTTCCAGAGATTTAACAAAGGCCTGCCATTGCTTATAAAAAGACTCGAGCAACGTTAAAATCTGCCCGGCCGTATTCTGCAAATTAAAATTCTCCATAGCCTGGCGGATAATGGCCAGAACCGCGTAAAGTGTAATTGGAGAGCAGAGAATAACTTTTTTCTTCAAAGCTTCATCCAGCAGATCAGGGTCACTTTCATTGATAAAGGCATAGACCTGCTCGTTGGGGATGAAGATCAGGACATAGTCCAGAGTATTATTTTCGAGATCAATATAATTGCGAGTTGTCACCTCTTTTATTCTGGCCCTGGCATCTTTCATAAATCGCTGCTTGTAATCTTCTTTTTCCCGGTCGTTAGAAGCTTCCAGACAATGGAGGTAATTATCAAGTGGAAATTTTACATCCATGTTTATCTTTCGCCCCTGGGGCAGGAAAAAAGTATAATCAGGACGCGACTCGCCACTATCACTCATAGTTTGTTTTTGATAATTCCGACCTTCGACCAAACCAATCAACCGCAGGATATCTTCAGCCATTCTTTCGCCCCACTGGCCCCGGGCCCGCGTGTTAGACAGGGCCTGCCGGAGCTGATTGGTAGTTTCCTGCAGCCGTCCGGTTTGTTCCAGGGCCTGGCGGAGCTGGCTGTCGAGCTGACTGAATTTGGCTGCGCCTTCCTTTTCCAGGTCAGCGATTAGAGATTGAAATTTACTCAGATCAGCTTTTATTCCTTCCAGTGTCTGGTCAATCAGCTCCTTTTTCCCTTCGAGTTCTTTTTTACCCAGTTCTGTCTGGCCCCTTAAATTTTCATTAGCCAGTTTTAAAAACTCGTCTGTATTTTTTTTAAGAGCCTCAAAAGAGAGAGAACCAAACGAGTCGCGCACCCGGGCTAGGAATATTTCCAGTTCTTGTGTTTTCTCAGCCTGGGCTTGAGAAACTAGTTGCTGGGCCAGTGCCTTATTACGTCTCTGATAGAAATAATTTATGACCAGAACCAGAAGAGCTCCAAAGGCAGTTCCGATTACAAATGAAAATAATAAATTCATTAAAATACTCCTCACTTTTCTTCATAGATTTCTGTTGTCAGCAACTTGCAGTCTTCCTTGACCGATCTTTCAGGGCCCACCAGCCAGCTGTCTGAACTGACAGCAGCCAATTAAACCAATCATTCCAGGTTTGAGCCCTCATCATCATCTAGACCGCTTTCTGGCTCATAGTCAATATCGGGGGCCAGGATAGATTCATTGTCTGAAAAAGAGGAGTCAGGCTCTTCACCAGCAAATTCCTCACCCGCCTCACCATTTTCTCCTTTGGCCATGGCCCGGTCAATTTCTTCATTAAAATCAGGGCCAAGTTCATCACCTATTTCGCGGCCAAATTTTTTCATCCAGCGGGCCAGGCTTTGAGGATCGTTTTCATCCAGATCACCAAGCTTTGAGGGATCAGCCAGACTTTCCTGCCTCTGTTCTTCTGACCTCAGGACGGCAATTCTTGAGACCAGCCTGACCAGATCTGCTCCGCCGCAATGCTGGCAGCGTGGCTCAAAGCTACTCTTCACCGACAGCAAAAGAAAGGATGATTTCTGGCCACATTGGCGGCAGCGATATTCATAAATTGGCATAACTCACTTCCTTTGTCTATCATCCTCTTCCTTTTATATAATTTATACAAAAATTATCCCTAAAACAACTTCTGCCCGAAAGATGGGGTCTGACCAGTTAATTTTCTTCGCTATCAATAACTTAAATCGTGCCCATGGCTGCCCTAGTTTGCAAAGTTAAGATCAAGTAATTCTTTGGTCAGTTTATAGCCAACAAAACATTTAGACCTTATAAGCCCGATAGTTTGCTTTCTGGCGCAAAAGGAACAAGAATTTTACGGTCAAATCCCTCTCCCCGTGGCAGCCCCCCGCTCTTCGCCTGAATCCGACAAATCAAAGGCAAAGTCCCACTCGCTGTTTAAATTGAGCCAGCGCGAGCGGCTGAAATCAGGCCGTGGATATTCCGGCCTGGGAAGAGCAGAACTTTCAGGCTGCCCTGGTGATGAGACAGGAAGATTTAAGTCGTCGCGGCCCGATCCGAAGCGCCTTTCTTCGCCACTTTTCTCTGCCCCGGCCAGAATCAGCGAGCTCAAAAAGAACAGCCCTACCCGCAAGAGACCAAGCATCACAGACGATCTTTCCTTCCAGCTTTTTCTCTGATCTGATTTAAAATTATTCTTCATTTTTTCCTCCACGGACGATTTAATCTGAAATCTATTTTAAAAAATGTAGTTAAATGTACCGTTAAATATCTAGCAGGCAAAAACATTTCAATTAAAGTTTACCCGGCCTGCTGGCGACCAGGATGATCTCAAAATCAGCCGAGGTCTTTCTTATATTCATCCCTTTAGCTTTTAAATACTCCTCAACCTCAGCCAGGCTAACGCTGGAAACTTCATGTTCATCACCTTCGAGATGGTGGATTTCAGCTATCATGGCCAAACCTTCAGGGCTAAAATCACTGACAACCAGTTTCCCGCCGGGAGCCAGCACTCGCTGGAGTTCATCCAGGACGCGATAAGGGTTTTTTAAATGATGAACTAAATTGACGGCAAAAATGATATCAAAGGAATTATCCGCCAAAGATAGATTTTCTCCATCTTCTTGCCTGAGCTCCACCAGCCCGGCCAGACCATGGGCTTCGAGGTTCTGACGGGCAAATTCCAGCTGCTCAGCTGATTGATCAAAACTCACCAGCCGATAGCCTATCCTGGCCAGATTGATCGTCAGATGGCCCCGCCCAGTTCCTGCTTCAAGAATCCGGCCAGTTATCGGCTGAGCCGCCCGAATCACTGCCAGCCTTTCTCTATCCACATCATACCCAAACCGCTCATTAAGTTCTTTCCTTCTGGCTATTTGAGCTAGCGCTGAGTTTATTTCCTCTTTCTTATTAAGTTCTATTTGCTTGCTCTGATTTTCCTGAATTTGTTTTTTCTCCTGTTTGTTTTTCCTTTCATCCATCATGTCTTTTCCATTTCAGCCCAAAATCACCTACAGCAAAAAGGCTAAAAGATATTCCTCAGTCCATCAGCCACCACGTAAAACCTGGCTTGAAGACAAGTCAAAATATTTCGGGCTGTAAAAGACAGACGAGAAGATCCTGGTCAGCAGCCTTCCGCCAGTATCCTGCCAGGCTTTAGATTGAAACAAATTTTTTCATAAAGTTGACGGCCCGATCGCTACGGCGGAAAACAGGCAGGCCGTTTTTCTCCAGGTATTCAGCCAGTGGATCAAACAGCTGGCCGGCATCAATATTCACGATCATGGGTTTATCAGTCTTCTTAAAAGCTCTGACGAGATAGCCAGCCAGGCTGTTTTCAGCATAAATATTTTCGTGGTGAACTTCACCGGGCGGCAAAGTCTGAAGAGCGGCTGTCACGGGCACAATGGAGATAACTGCACAATCAATTCCCTCGTCTTCCAGCAGGGCTTCCACACAGGCCCCGAAGGCTGCATCATCAGCCATCGGCGTGACATCAAGCGGATTATGAACATCCTGCAACCGGTCAATGCCAAGAGGAGCTAAAGCCCTGTTAATTCTCTCGATAGTTGGCGGAGAAAATTCGCCCAGAATAAGTCTTTCCTTTTCCCCTCTTAGATTGTCAGCCATAATGACTGACTCAAACCCGGCATTGGAGACCAGAGCCACCCGGTTGCCTTTGACTTTTTTCCCGGAGAGGTAGGCCAGGCCTTTGATGATGCTCTCGAATTCTTCAATAGTTTCAGTGACAATAAGCCCGGCTCTTGACATCAGGCTTGAAGCCACAGCATAGTCGCCGGCTACCGAAGCTGTATGACTGGAGGTAGCTTTGCGTCCTTCCGGACTGCGCCCGGCTTTATAGACAACTATTTTCTGGCCAGCCTGAATTGATTTTTTGGCCGCCTGCAGAACATTCAATCCATCTCCAGGCTGCAGCCCCTCGAGATAAACAGCCTGAATCTTAACCTCTGGCCGGTCCTTTAGATACTGCAGATAATCACCGGCCGTCAGATCAAGCTGATTGCCGATGGAAATGGCATAAACCGGTTCAATTCGTCCTTCATTGCTCATCCTGGACAGCATAAAGGCTCCACTCTGAGTGACAATGGCCAGACCGGCTTTAATTCCAGCTGGCCTTCTTAACTTGTAATCTGGAATGAAGATACTGTCATACTTACCAGGAGCAGAGATAACCCCTAAACAATTGCCGCCATTGACTACCGGTACAATCTTACCTTCCCGCCTTTTTTCTTTTAAGAGGTGTCTTAAACTGGCTTCCAGGTCTTCAGTCCCGGCTTTTTCACCTAACCCGCCAGCAATAACAATGACGGAATAAGCTTTTTCCAGCTCAATCAATTCTTTCATCATTGGATAAACCTGCTCAGCCCCTAAGGAGTGAATAAAAAGGTCAACAGTGACCGGCAGCTCAGCAACACCTGGAACACAGCGGCAGCCTTCTATTGATTGAACACCAGGTTTAACCACATAGATTTTTTCAGCCGGAAAACCATTTTTAAGTAAATTATTTAAAATAATATGGCCGGTATTCATTTTTTCTGAAACGCCAATCAGGCCAATAGTTTCGGGCTCGAGGAGTTTTTTTATCTGGGCAGTTGGCCTGGCTGATATCTCAGTCTTTCGCCGTGAAAAACGGCACAGTCCATCCAGCGGAACCAGCTGGCCGGCGCTCATCACCAGCGGATTGACTTCAAGTTCTTCAATGGTATAGGTCTCTTTCTGATTAAAAAGAGAAAAATCCCGGCCGATAGACTGGAAAATTTCAACAGCCTGAATGAGCTTCTCTGGCTGAATCAATGCCTTTCGACCGCGGAACTCCGCCGCTATTTTCCCATAAATAGCTGTTTCTTCCAGCGCCGCTTTTATTGCTCGCGACGGCAGCTGATAGGAAGGCAAAATGGCCAGGCTGTGGCCAGGTTTTATATGGACATTGAGATATTCGACATCCAGGCCTCCACCGCCAAAGGTCACCACCGGGCCAAAATCATTCGTGGTTCTCAGCCCCAACAGAATTTCTGAACCAAATCCGACCTGAAGATAATCAACCAGCTCAACAATCAAAAAACCCTTAATTGAAACTTCGACTTCAGCCGGAGTAACTTTCTTACTGCCACCAAGCTGTGAGGCCGCCGCCCTTACCCGCTGCTTCATGTTTTTTATAGCCAGCTCAACTTCCCGGAGAGAATTTTTGGCAATGGCCACGCCGCCCACCTCAGATTTGTGCTGAATAAGAGGTGAAACAATTTTAACCACGACTTTAGGTGTCCTGATCTTTTTCAGTTGCTCAGCCTGAAGTTTCTTCCCAGCTGGCAGAAAAAGATGAACAGGCACCTTGAAGCCGAATAATCTTAAAAGTACATAAACCTCGGGTTCAAGCAGAAAGCAGCGTCCATCAGCCTCAGCTTTTTTAAAAATATTCCTGGCTTTGTCTAAGTTATTCTTTTCCATATTAACTTACCTCATTTCTTACCGTTCATCTGATGATAAAAGCCTCAAAAAGCTTACTGCTCACTTCTTAGCCGCCTGACGGCCAAGTTCAAAAGCTTTAAGATTAGTTTCAACTACCTTTTCACCTTTTGATTTAAACAGGATTTTTATGAATTTTTTCAAATTATCTTCTTGGAGAGGAAGATAAAGGGAGGCTGCTCCCAGCATGACCATATTTTCCGCCCGCAGGCTGCCAGCCTCTTTAGCCAGCTTATCCGCCTCCACCAGAACGCTGGCAGGCCCATTTGCTATTTCCCGGTAAACATCTTCAACTGGCGTGTAGTCCGGAATATTGACAAAAGGGCTACGGCTTGAAATCACCACTCCCTGAGGCTTCAGGTAAGAAAAATAGCGCAGAGCTTCCAGTGGTTCGACACTTAGAATCAAATCAGCTTCTCCCTGTGGGATAAGCGGGCTGTAAACTTGTGTGTCTGACAGCCGCAGGTGGGATTGAACTGCTCCCCCCCGCTGGGACATGCCATGAACTTCAGCCTGCAGGAAATAAAGCCCTTCAGCCAGGGCCGCCTGATCAATGACAAAAGCAATAGACAGAATTCCCTGTCCGCCAACTCCAGCCAGAATAACGTTATAGGTCATCCTTAGCTCCTTTTCTTATCACCGAGAATCTGGATGCACTCACGTCGGGCAATGATGACAGAAAGGCCGTGATAAGCAAGTTCCTCTCTGATGATCCCCGTATTGAGCTGATGATTTTTGGGTAAAGGTATAATGACTCGAAGATGATCTTTATTTATCCCCAAACCGATCAGCAGCCGATCCAGTGGTTCACCTGTGCCAAAACTGGGCTGAGCTCCCGTCATGGCGACTGTCCCGTTATCCAGAATAATAACCGTCATATCCGTATTTGAATAAACTGCATCGAAAAGAGGAGTCAGTCCGGAGTGGGCAAAAGTAGAATCGCCAATGACTGCGACTGATGGATAAACACCGGCTTCCGCTCCTCCTTTAGCCATGGAGACACTGGCGCCCATGCAGACGCAGGTTTGAATAGCTTTATAGGGAGGGAGAGCGCCCAGAGTATAACAGCCAATATCAGAAAAAACATTAGCCCGGTCATAGCCCTGAAGGGCTTCATTTAGTGCTTTATAGGTATCCCCGTGCGGACATCCCGGACAGAGCTGCGGCGGCCGGGCAGGCAGCCGGAAGTCACCTGTACTCAAGCCAGTCTTAACGGGCAAATCAAGAGCCTTAGCTACTATCTCCGGTGTTAATTCACCTGAAGCCGGGATGGTGCCATCCATTTTTCCCCTAATGACTTTCCCTGGAAGGCCAGCAACTCCGCGAATAAACCGTTCAATAAATGGATAGCCTTCCTCAATGACTGTCAACTCATCTATCTGTTCAATCAGCTTTAGAAGTTTCTGTTCTGGAAAAGGATAAGTGGCAATCTTAAGAAAGGCAGGCTTTAAAGCCAGCCTGTTATAGAACTCTCTAAAATAATTATAAGCCAGACCGGTGACGACAACACCAGAACGACTCCCCTTCTCTCCTGGAGACAATTCATTAAACAGACAATTCTCAGCATAGTTTTTCAGATCTTTCTGCCTTCCGAGCAGCTCTTGATAACGGCGGCGGGCGTTGGCTGGGAGGAGAGTCCAGTCCGGACCATAGCCGTATTTAGGATTCTGGTTTTTGCCTCTTGGTTCTCTAACCGCCACCGGCGCCCGGCTATGAGCCAGCCTGGTCACCAGTCTGATCATAACCGGCAGGCCAAATTTTTCCGACAGATCAAAGGCTTCTCTGGTGAGATCATAAGCTTCCTGGTGATTAGCCGGCTCAAGGCACAAAATCCGGGCAAAATCGCCATAATAGCGGCTGTCCTGTTCATTCTGAGAAGAGTGAAAGCCGGGGTCATCAGCCGAAACTACCACCAGCCCGCCGTTAGCGCCAGTAATGGCCGCATTCATAAAGGGATCAGCGGCGACATTCAAGCCAACATGTTTGAATGAGACCATGGCTCTCTGACCGGCAAAGGAAGCACCCAGAGCTTCTTCCATAGCCACTTTTTCATTGACACACCATTTGGCCACATATTTTTCCCCATTGCCAGGCTGCCTGATAAGAAATTCCATAATCTCTGAAGCCGGGGTTCCAGGATATGAATAAGCAGCAGCCAGCCCGGAATGGATGGCGGCCAGAGCTACGGCCTCATCGCCAAGAAGGATAATTTTGTCCATTGACCTTTCCTTTGTTTTTATTACCTTTGAATTAAATCAAAATTTAAATTAGCTTAAAGGATACAATTTAAATCTTTCCACTGTCAAGGAAATTTCATTTGTTAAATTACTATAATTCCTATAAAATTATGTTATATTAAGGTCAGCCCTGAGGTTAAACCGGCAGGCAGAATGACTGGACTGGAGGCATCACATGTTTAGAATTTCGACTAAAGGCCGTTACGGCACCAGACTGATGCTTAACCTGGCCCTGAATTATTGCTACGGTCAGAAAGCCCGCTCGTTGAAAGAAGTGGCAGAAGAGGAGGATATTTCCATCAGGTATCTTGAACAGATTATCATCCCTCTTCGTGTTCACCACCTGGTAAAAAGTATCCGGGGAGCAGGAGGGGGCTATACCTTAACCAGATCACCCGCCAGTATTACCCTGAGTCAGGTTCTGCTGGCCGTCGAAGGTAATTGCTGTTTGACTGATTGCCTGGAAGAAGGCAGCCAGTGTCAGAGGATGGCCCATTGTACCGCCTATGAGATCTGGAAAGAGGCCACCCGTATCATGAAGGAATATTTCGATTCAGTCAGCCTTGAAGATATGGTGAAAATGGCCCAGAAAAAGAGCAAACGAAAGGCAAGGAAACTAAAATAGCCGCTCAAATTAAAACAAATGGCAGATTTCATTTGATAAGATTCTTATCATCGCTCAGGCTGGCAATTATTCTTCTCATCTTGATTATTATTCTATCAATCATAGGAACTCTTTTACCACAGGGAGAAACGCCTGGTTTCTACCAGAACTATTTTCCCCACTGGTCAGGAGTCATCTCAGGCTTGCAGTTTGATCATCTTTACCGTTCGCCGCTTTTTCTAAGCCTGGCCTTCCTTTTTCTGCTGAATATCATTTTTTGTTCAATCAAACAATTACCACTGAAGTTTAAACAGTTAAAGGGTCAGATTGAATTTTTACCAGCCGGGGGTCAGCCAGTCAATCATAAAAAGCTGGCTGCCGGTTTTTCTGACTGGTTATGGCTTTTGCCTAACTCCCTGGCAGAAGAATTAAGAAAAAGGCATTATCAGGTAAACATAAAAGAGTCCGGCGGCCGGAAAACCTTAGTCGCTCAAAAAGGCTGGCCAGGGCTCTTTGGTCCAGAGTTTGTCCATGCTGGTTTAATTATCATTATTATCGGTGGACTTATCTCTGCTTTCTTCAGCCAGAGAATTCCACTGGCCCTGACGGAAGGTCAGACAGTTGATCTCCCGGGAAAAAGTTTTTCTGTGCGCCTCGATAGATTCACCACTGATCACTATCCAGACGGCTCAGTTAAAAACTGGAAGAGCCTGATTTCTATTATTGACCGCGGCCAGGTAAAGGAACAAAAAACCATAGAAGTCAACCGTCCGTTTAAGTATGACGGGCTGAACTTTTTCCAGATGAGCTACGGCTTCGACTGGGACAGGACAAAAGTTGAACTTGAAATAAAGGATAGAAGTGGAATGGTCAGAAACCTGGGAGTTACCGTTGGCGAGAGAGTTCAGATAGAACCGGAAATCAACCTGCGCCTGTTAAATTTTATTCCCGATTTCGGCCTGGATGAAAAAGGCCAGCCGGTCGGCCGTTCGGCTGAAGCCAATAATCCGGCCGCTCTGATTCAAATCAGCAGGAATGGAATGCCAGTTTATCTGGGCTGGATTTTTTATGACCACCCAGATCAAGCCCGTGCCTACCGCCAGTCAGATCTAAACCTGGAGATGAGCTTAAAAAAATTTGAAGCTCCATTATTTTCTGGCCTGGAAGCCGCCAGTGATCCCGGTATGAATCCTGTCTGGCTGGGATCGGCCGTTCTTTTTCTCGGCCTTCTGGCCTCTTTTTATTTTAATTTTTGCCAATTGGCCGTTAGAGTTGAGCCGTCAGAAAGACCGCTATTTTTGGCCAGTAGCCGCCACCATCAGACTGGCTTTTACCAGGAACTGGAAAGGCTGCTGGAGTCAAGACCAGCCATAGCCAAGAATTCAGCCAGAAAAAAAGGGAGGGAGACGCCTGATGAATGAATCTGCTCTGCAGCTTGCTTCTTTTATTATCTATTTTCTGGTTATGCTATCAGGCTTCGCTTCCTTTTTCGGCTCTAAAAATAAATGGCCAGTAATTTCTTATTATCTGGCTATAAGCGGCTTTATTATCCAATCAGCCAGCTTACTGGTTAGAACCCTGGTCAGCGGCCATGCCCCTTTTACCAATATGTATGAATCCATAAACTTCCTGACCTGGTCGTGCGTGCTGGTTATTATCATCTTTGAACGGAAATTCAAACTGGACAAAGCCTGGCCATACTTCTGGCTGATTATTGTTGCCTTGATGGCCCTGGTTTCCTCGCCGGTTTTACCGAAAAATATAACCCCTCTCGTCCCTGCCCTGCAAAGCTACTGGCTCTGGTTGCACGTCTCAGTTACTCTTCTCGGTGAGGCTTTTCTGGCTGTGGCTTTTGTGGCCAGCATTCTTTATCTCACCACCGGTCATGGATCATCCAGAAAAACAGAAAATGAGAAAAAGAAGAATAAATATGACTTCATCGCCTATCGGGCAGTGGCGGCTGGTTTTCCCTTATTTACCCTTGGTGCTCTGGTTTTTGGTATGATCTGGGCCAGCCGGGCGTGGGGGCGTTACTGGGGCTGGGATCCAAAAGAAGTCTGGTCTCTTATTACCTGGCTTTTTTATGCTCTTTATCTTCATACAAGGCTGGTCAGTGGCTGGAAAGGGAAAAAATCCGCCCTTATCGCCATTATTGGTTTTCTGGCCGCTCTTTTCACCTTTTTTGGTGTTAATTACCTGATTTCCGGCCTTCACACTTATGTTTAAGCGTCTACCAGCAGCCACAGCAATCATAATATAAGTAATGAGTAATGCAAACGTCCTAAGGAAGCGTTCTTTCTGCCGCTTCTATCGTATTCATCATCAGCATGGTGACAGTCATCGGGCCAACCCCGCCTGGAACGGGAGTAATAGCGGCTGCCTTTTCCTTGATAGCTTCAAAATCGCAATCTCCAACCAGTCTGAAGCCCTTGGCAGCAGATGAATCTGGCACCCGGTTGACGCCAACGTCGATGACCACGCAGCCTTCCCTCACCATATCAGCTATGATCGTTTTGGGGGCACCCATAGCCGCAATGAGAATATCAGCCTGAAGTGTATATTTTTTTATGTCTTTAGTTCCTGTATGACAGATAGTCACGGTGGCATTGGCCCCTGGCTTTTTCTGCATCAGCAGAGCAGCCAGCGGCTTGCCGACAATGTTGCTTCTCCCGCAAATAACGACATGCTGCCCTTCAGGACTAAAGCCACTCCGGACGAGCATCTGTTGAATTCCATAAGGAGTACAGGGCAGAGGGCAGGGCTCACCCCGGAGAAGCTTGCCAACGTTGACCGGATGAAAGCCATCCACATCTTTTTCGGGAGAAATAAAATTTATCACCTTGTCTGGATTGACCCATTTAGGCAAAGGTAATTGCACCAGCACTCCATGAAAGCGTTTATCCTGATTGAGGCCTGCCACATTTTTTAATATTTCTTCTTCAGCGGCGTCACCGGGAAGCCGAACAGTTTCTTCAAAGATACCTATTTCTTCCGCAGCTTTGGCCTTGGCAGTGACATAAGAGACCGAAGCCGGATCCTCACCAACAAGGATCACGCCCAGGCCAGCGACCAATCCCCTGTCTTTAAGCTTTTGAGCTCTCAGTTTTAGTTCTTCTCTGATAGCTCCCGCCACTTCTTTTCCAGATATTATCTTTGCCGGCATTTCTTTCTCCTTTTTAGATACTAACTAACGATTATATTAAAGTTAACTGAAAAACCAGTCGGGGTCAACTGACGCTTTTAGCCTGACAAAAAAACCAGCTGAAAGCTGTTAAACCTGGCTTGTTCGCTCAATTCCGAATTTATCTGCCCGCAGAACCAGTCGTCAGTTATTGCGCCGATTCTTCTTCCTTCCTTGGCCAAGAAAATAATAGTTAACAAAAAAAATCAAAACCAGGCCAGCGGCCGTTATTGCGATTTTAATCATCATCGTTAGTGCCTCTTATTTTTCTGTTTCTTCCATATTAAACTTTTATTCTGTAAAGTCTTAAAGAGTTATAAACGACGGTAACTGAGCTGAAAGCCATAGCCAGAGAGGCGATCATCGGATTAAGACTAATCTGAAAAAAGGGATAGAGAACTCCAGCCGCCACCGGCAGGCCAATAAGATTATAGAAAAATGCCCAGAAAAGATTTTGCCGGATGACTCGCCTGGCCTGACGGCTGAGTTTAAGAGCAGTCACTACCTTATTCAAGCTTCCGCTGACCAGGTTAATATCGGCCGATTCCATGGCTATATCTGTGCCTGACCCCAGGGCCAGGCCGACATCAGCCTGAATCAGAGCCGGAGCATCATTGATTCCATCCCCGACCATAGCTACCAGTTGGCCTGACTTTTGAAATTCTCTAATTATGTCGAGCTTTTCCTCCGGCAAAAGCCCGGCATAGACTTCATCCAGACCTAATTGCCTGCCCACAGCCAGAGCCGTTTTTTTGTGGTCTCCAGTCATCATCACAGTTTTAAGGCCCATATCTTTAAGCTCTTTAATAATTGAAGATGCCTCCTCTTTCAGTTCATCAGAGGCAGCCAGAAGGCCAAGAAGCCCACCTGTCTCCAAACTGGCCACCCCGACTAGAGTTTTCCCCTCATTTTCCAGTGCTTCAATTTCCTGATTGACGGCCTGGTTCCATTTTATGCCTGCTGAGGACAGAAAACGAAAATTACCCAGCAAGATTTTCTGACCCCTGACTTTAGCCTTTATACCCTGTCCTTCTTTAGTAGAAAATTCCTCTGGTTCAGGAATAGATAGCCCTGCTTCCCCAGCTCTCCTGACAATGGCTTCACCCAGGGGATGCTCAGAAGCTTTTTCAGCTCCGGCAGCCAGTTCTAAAAGCAGATCCGGTGTTACTCCGGGGCTTACCATAATGTCTGTCACCACCGGTTGACCCTTAGTCAGAGTGCCGGTTTTATCAAAAAAGACCAGGCTAACCTCGGCTGCTTTTTCCAGGGCTTCACCACTTTTGATCAACATACCCTTTTCTGCCGAGCGCCCGGTGGCCACCATGACCGCCGTCGGAGTAGCCAGGCCAAGAGCACAGGGGCAGGCAATAATCAAAACTGAAACAAAACTTAAGATAGCTCTGGTCAATGCTGGCTGTGGCCCAAAGTCAAACCAGATGATGAAAGCCAGAATGGCTATTGATATAACTACCGGCACAAAATAGCTGGCTATTTTATCGGCCAGGCGTTGAACCGGAGCTTTGCTGGCCTGAGCTTCCTCCACTTTTTTTACAATCTGGGCCAGAACAGTCTCTTTCCCAACTTTGGTCGCTCTGAATTTAAAATAGCCAGTCCGGTTGATGGTCGCACCGATGACCTCATCTCCAGGCTGCTTAAAAACAGGCAAACTTTCGCCACTAATAACTGATTCATCTACCGAGCTTTGCCCCTCTACCACCTGGCCATCTACTGGTATTTTTTCACCCGGCCTGATCACCACCAGATCACCGGCTACTACCTCCTCTGCTGGAATTTCCATTTCTTTTCTATCTCTAATCACCCGGGCCGACTGAGCCTGAAGCCCGGCCAACCTTCTCAATGATAAAAACGTCCGGCTTCTGGCTCGTGCTTCAAGATATCGTCCCAGAAGAACCAGAACAATGATGACTGCCGAAGTATCAAAATAAACATCCGGCTCAAGCCCTGCCCGGTAGAAAATTCCTGGCCAGACAGTCGCCATGGCTGAATACAAATAGGCAGACAGAGTGCCAATGCTGACCAGCGTATTCATATCGGCTGTCCGGTGAAGGAAAGACAGCCAGGCACCGCGCAAAAAACTCCAGCCTGAATAGAACTCCACGATGGTCGCCAGGAACCACAGTAAATAGTGGTTGGAAAAAAAGGGCGGCAGCCAGGGAAGTAAAACCCGGAAGCTACCTAATAAAATGGGAATAACCAGAACTCCACCGAGGATAAGCCTCTGCTTTAACCAGGAAAGCTCCTCTCCAGCTTGCCTTTCGGTGCGGCTGATTGGCTCTGGCCCGATCCCGGTAAGCACCTCATAGCCTGCTTCCTTGATCGCCTGTTTCATCTCAGACAGTCCTGTTTCTCCCGGGATAAATTCGACAGAGACCCTGGCCAGGGCAAGATTAGCTGAGGCTTCAATCACACCTTTCAGACCCTTCAGGGCTGCTTCTACCCGGCTGACACAGGAAGTACAGGACATACCTTTAACCGGCAGTTCAACCTTTTCTCTAACAGCCTGATAGCCAAGCCGGTCAATAATTCTAACCAGTTCAGCTTCACTTACCTGCTGCCGGTCAAAGACCACTGAGGCAATATTACTGGCAAAGTTGACAGAAGCTTCCTCTACTCCGGGTGTTTTTTTCAGGGTTTTTTCTATTTTAAGAGCGCAATTGACGCAATGCAGGCCGGAAACCGGCAGATTAATCTTTTCCAGCCGGCAGCCTTTTCTTTCCACTTTTTCCTGTCTTTCAACTTCCTTAGCCATGGTCATCTGTCCTTTCCATCTTTAGCTATTTGAAGCGTTAAAAAGATCAAGCCCTATCTTTAGATTAAATCTATTATACACATTTCTTATAGGAATAATATAATTTGCCGTCAGCTGGAAAATAGCTGCCAGACAGAACCTGGCCGCTGGTTGCCCTGAATAGAAGCCTCCGCTCAGAACGGTCGGCTGCTCACCCGATACCGCCGTTTGCTTGCCTGATTTAATTGTGCTAAACTTTTTTTAAGGTTCGAAAAGAGGAGAAAAGTATGTCAGGACACTCAAAATGGCATTCTATAAAACATAAGAAAGCAGCCATCGATGCCAAGCGCGGCAAGATGTTCACCAAGCTGATCAAGGAAATCAGCGTGGCTGCTCGCCAGGGAGGCGGCGATCCGGAGAAAAACCCCCGCTTGCGCAAGGCGATTGCGGATGCTAAAGGCGTTAATATGCCAGCCGATAATATCAAGCGGGCCATTATGAAAGGCACAGGCCAGCTCGAAGGAGCAGCTTACGAAGAGGTCGTTTATGAAGGCTATGGGCCAGGAGGCGTGGCTATTTATATCACCGCTTTAACTGATAACAAGAACAGGACAGTAGCTGAGCTTCGACATGTTTTTTCCAAACTGGGTGGCCGGATGGGTGAATCAGGCTGTGTGGCCTGGATATTCAAAAGGCAGGGATATATTGATGTAGAAAAAAGCAAGGTCGAGGAAGAAAAGCTGTTGGAAATTGCCCTGAACGCCGGAGCCGAAGATGTCAGAGATGACGGCAGCAACTTTGAAGTTGTCACCACGCCCGAAAACTATGAAACTGTGATTGAGGCCCTCAAGCAAAATAAGATTGAAATTGCCGACTCGAACGTTGGCTATCTTCCTCAGAATTATGTCAAACTTGAAGGTAAACAGGCTGAACAATGTTTAAAGCTGGTGGAAGAGCTGGAAGATCATGATGATGTTCAGAGCGTTTCGGCCAATTTTGATATTGATGAGGAAGAAATCGCCCGTTACTCAGTGGCTGAATAGGATAGAAGTGGCCTGATCAATGAGGGTGCTCGGGATTGACCCCAGTCTTCAGTCGTCGGGATTTGGTATTATTGATGACGAGGCAGAAGTTTTGCAAGCCGTGGTTTATGGAGTTATCAAGCCAGAACGAGCAGCCACTTTCCCTCAAAAGTTAAATGAAATCCGGACTGAGCTGGAAAAAATTATTGATCTTTATTCCCCGCAGGAAGTGGCTATTGAAAATCCCTTTTACGCCAGAAATGTCAGGACAGCTCTATCCTTAGGACAGGTCAGAGGGGCAGTTCTTATTGCCGCTGCTTCCCGCCAGTGTCAGCTCTATGAATACTCTGCCCTGGAAATAAAAAAAGCAGTGACCGGTTATGGCCAGGCCGAAAAGGACCAGGTTCAACGCATGGTAAAAATAATGCTTAACCTTGAAGACGACCGGATGCCGCTGGATGCTTCTGATGCTCTGGCCGCGGCCATCTGCCATGCCTACCAGCGGCTGGCTGGCCTTAACCTGAAACCGGAGAGGAAAACAGGAAAATTATGATCTCTTATATCAAGGGAAAAATTCTGAAAAAAAAGCCAGGTGAAGTGGTCATCGAGGCCAACGGACTGGGCTATTCACTGCTGATTCCGCTTTCGACTTATTTCAAGCTGGGCGAAACCGGCTCGTCAGCCGAGTTGCTGGCTTATACCCACCTGACAGAAAATGCCCTGTTGCTTTTTGGCTTCTATAGCCAGGGAGAAAAAGACATTTTCTTGAAGCTGATCAGCATCTCCGGCATTGGTCCCAAACTGGCTCTGAATGTACTTTCAGGGATTCAAACCTCTGAACTCGAAGAAGCAGTTAAAAACACCAATGTCACCAGGTTGTCGATGGTTCCGGGCATTGGCCAGAAGACCGCTTTGAGAATAATCATGGAGCTTTCCGATAAACTCGAAAAAAAAGAAAAAGTCTTGAGCAAAAGAGGATCAAAAGAAAGAGAAGATCTGGTTTCAACCCTGGTTAATCTCGGCTTCCGAAGAAAAGAAGCTGACGAGGTGGTAGATCAAACTCTTTCCTCTCTTGGCCGTGAGACTGGTTTCGATCAATTATTGAGAGAATGTTTAAAAAGAATGTCAAAAATATGAGGGCCAGGCTAGTGAACAAGATCAGAAAGAAATCATACCCTGATGAGGAGCAGATATGCCGGCTATTTTGACACCTATCAAAACCAGAGAGGATGTGCTTTTTGAAGATTCTCTCCGGCCGCAAAAATTTGAAGATTTTATTGGACAGGATAACATCAAAGCTAACCTGAAAATTTTTATTCAAGCGGCTAAAAAAAGAAATGAAAATCTCGATCATGTTCTTCTCTATGGGCCGCCCGGCCTGGGCAAGACCAGCCTGGCCTATTTAGTTGCTAAGGAGCTGGGGGTGGGTATTAAGCCTACTTCCGGCCCAGTGATTGAAAAAGCCGGAGATTTATCAGCCATTCTGACCAGCTTGCAGGATAAAGAACTTCTTTTTATAGATGAAATCCATCGCCTACATCCTTCCTTAGAAGAAATTTTATATTCGGCCATGGAGGATTTTAGCCTGGATGTGATTATCGGTCAGGGGCCTGGAGCTCGCAGTCACAAACTTAAAATTAAAAGATTTACTCTGGTCGGAGCTACCACCCGGGCTGGCAAAATAACTGCCCCTCTGCGCAGCCGCTTCGGGATTGTTCACCGGCTCGATTATTATCAGCCAGAAGATCTGAAGAAAATCATCCTTCGTTCAGCCAGAATTCTGAAAGTTAAGGTTGAAGAAGGAGGAGCAGAGGAAATCGCCCGCCGGGCACGGGGAACTCCCCGGATTGCCAATCGCCTGCTCCGCCGGGTAAGAGATTTTGCTGAGGTCAAAGGCGATGGTCTGATTGATGAAAGGGTTGCCAGGAAAGCACTGGATCAAATGGAAGTTGATGTTTTTGGCCTGGACGATGTTGATAGAAAAATTTTATATACCATTATGGAAAATTTCAGTGGTGGTCCCGTTGGTATCAACACCATCGCCGCCGCTATTGATGAAGAGAAGGAGACCATTGAAGCCATCTATGAGCCTTATCTGATGCGCCTTGGTTTTCTGGAAAGAACACCCCGCGGCCGCCAGCTGACAGCTAAAGCTTATGATCACTTAGGAAATCACCAACCGGCTGACCAGCGACAGAAGAAGCTGTTTTGATCTTCGGTCATGACTGAAAAAATTCTTCTATCTGACTATGATTTCGAATTGCCACGCGAGCTTATTGCTCAGGAGCCTTTGCCGCACAGGGACGATTCAAGAATGATGATCGTCAACCGTCAGGAAAAAGGTATTCATCACCGCTACTTCCAGAATTTAGCCGAATACTTTGGCCCGGGTGATGTTCTGGTCATCAATGATTCAAAGGTTGTGCCAGCCAGAGCCTGGGGTCGTCTGGCCAGCCAGCAGGAAATCTACATTGAATTTCTCTTCATAAAAGAAATAGAGCCGGCAGTCTGGGAGGTCCTGTGCCGGCCTGCCCGGAAAGTCAGACAAGGGGTCAGATTAATATTCAGTTCTGAACTCGAAGCCGAAGTAGTAAGTTCTGGCCAATTAGGCCACCGGCTGCTGCACTTCAATTCAAATGAGGTTAAGAACAAACTCAAGAAAATTGGCGTTCCTCCCCTTCCCCCTTATATTAAAAGGCAAAAAGATGACCCAAGACTGAAAACGATTGACCGGGAACGTTATCAGACCATTTATGCTGAGCAGGAAGGATCAATCGCCGCCCCAACAGCTGGTTTGCATTTTACCGAGGAAAGCCTCGAGACCCTGCGAAATAAAGGCGTGGACATTCTGCGGCTAACTCTGAATGTCGGCGAGGCTACCTTTCAGCCAGTAAGAGTTCATGAAATCACACACCACCGAATGCTGACCGAGTATTTTTATATACCTGAAAAGACAGCTCAAGCTATTAACCTGGCAAAAAAAGAGGGCAGAAAAATTACTGCCGCCGGCACCACAGTGGTCAGAACATTAGAAGGTTCCTGGTCAGCCGGTCAATTGCCGGCCGGAGAGGGCAGCACAAGCATTTTTATTTATCCGGGTTTTAGATTTCAGGTAGTGGACAGGCTTCTAACTAATTTTCATCTACCCAAATCAACCCTGATTATGCTGGCCAGTGCCTTTGCCGGCCACGACCTTATCATGGCTGCCTATAGAGAAGCAGTTGCTCACCGTTATCGCTTTTTTTCTTATGGCGACTGCATGCTTATTTTTTAGGTTATTTAAGAAAAGGTTTTCCCTCCAATTCCAGCAGTTAGTCCATTCTTAACTTTCAATGATGCCGAGAGGCAGGGTTGTTTTCCAGCGGCCGCGGGTAAAATCAGGAAAAGCTACCGGCTTAGAGCCTTCTGCTACTGATTTTTCAGTCAGAGCTGAAACGACACTCCAGGCCGCTGCCTCATAGACATTCATATCCATCGGCTGGCCTGTGCGCAGGCATTCAATCAGGCGGTAATCCTCAATAAAATCCATGCCGCCATGCCCTCTCCCTTCTCCTTTTTGAGCCAGTTTTTTCCAGAGAGGATGTTCAAACTCAACCGCATATTTTTCAATATCTTCCCAGTCATCATCAGGGCTGCGGCCTTCCACATAAATCCGGTCAGGCCATTTCTGCAAAATACCTTTTGTTCCCTGAAGCAGATGTATCCGGTTGTAAGGACGGGGCAAATTCGTATCGTGAATTAGAATAATAGTTTTGCCCAGCCTGGTTTTGATCAGAGAAGTATTAATATCACCCAGAGCAAACTTTTCTTCAGCCTGAGGTGAATTCGGCCCAAATTTTTCCTCGGCATAGAGGTGAAGACCGAAAGGGGGCGAACTCATGGAGACTAAATAATCAAAGGCATCTCCCCTGTTGATATTCATACACTGAGCGATCGGGCCAAGGCCATGAGTCGGATAAAGATTGCCATTTCTCTTCCAGGAGTGCTGACGCCGCCAGCGTCCTTCTCCTTCACTGGAAAATTTGACCGCCCTCAAGTCATGGAGGTAACCACCGGCAGCATGAACAATCTCTCCCAGCAGGCCACGTCTGACCATATTCAGGCTCATCAATTCAATCCGATCGTAGCAGCAGTTTTCCATCATTACACAATGTTTCTTATATTTTTCTGCGGTTTCCACGAGTTCCCAGCATTCCTCCAGAGTAACAGCCGCCGGGACTTCAGTCGCGGCATGCTTGCCATTTTTCATGGCCGCCACACAAACCGGCACATGCCATTCCCAGGGAGTAGAAGTAAAGACCAGGTCAAGGTCTTCTTCCTGACACATTTTCTGAAAATCCCAGGGACCAGCCGAATAGCCTTTTGGCCTGGGAAGTCCAGCCTCTTCCACCCATTTCTGAGCTCTGGCCACCTTTTCCTGATCAATATCCCCAATAGCTTTTATTTCCAGGCCATCAATATTCAGAAAATTCTGCAGATGAACCGAGCCCATGCCCCCTACTCCTACCAAACCTATTCTTACCACCTCCAGCGGATTAGTAGAAAAAAGCGGTCCGTAATCATAAGAAGGTGGTGGGACTTGACCGCTAGCCTGACTTCCAGCTTCCAGTCTCCGGCCCGCCAGCCAGAGGCCAGCTGTTCCGGCTAGTCCGAGTTTTAAAAATTCTCGCCGGCTTTTAACCTCCGGTTGAGGCTGATCTTTTTCGTCCATCAATTTCTCCTTTCTGTTTCCTTTGTATTTCAGCTTAATCTATTTTTTAATTTTCATCAAAAACAGCAGATTATTAAGGCTCGAAATCTTGTATCTGTCTCAGAGATTGAATTCAATCAGGCTTTCCCCTGGACTGCTGATTTTTCTGCTTTGATTTTAGCCCTCCCTCATTATTGCTTCATGAGAAAATCTATATAAAATCATAATCATTGCCTCACGTAAGAATCTAGACGAAACGTTGTGCAGTTTTTCTTATATCTTTGAAGCCGGAAGAGCTTGGCCTGAAGTCTTTCCGTCTATTTTTTCAGATCAACTACATTAAGTTCTTTGTATGTTGCCAGGAGTTTTTCTTTTTGTTCGTCCTCAATGTATGGTGATTATAATAATCTCTGATAAGGGGTCTTAGGGCTATCATATCTCTTTATGACCAGGCGGTCTATCCTCTCTTTGCTCTTAAGCTTCATGGTTACGTGGAAGAAATTATAATACAGTCTGGAGATAGAATACAGCTCGTTCAACAAAGCCAGTTACTTCGATACTGCTCGTTGAGCCTTTAACTCTAATTCGAACTCTTCACGCCCCGGTAGATCTCTATCCTTAGTTTGGCTTGAAATCCAGCCAGAAGGCAAAACATTTTCGTCTAGATTTTCTCGTGAAGCAACGAATCAGTTTCGTATAGATTTTAAGTGAGGCAATTCGTCCTCTTGACAAAGCAGAAGATGGTGATTAAAATCAAAGCAGCATGAGCAAAGATTTGAGCTTTCATCAATTCAACTTAAGCCCAAAATCTTGCCTTCTATCATCCCTTCTTTCCTGGTTCTGGTGGGCGGACTGATCCGCCCGAGAACTATCTCCCCCCATTATTTTATTTATTTTTTCTAATTTTTTTATTTATTTTCAACTTTAAAGGAACGAAGGAGAATAAAATGTTGAAGTATGCTTCAAGAGATGAAAAACATCTACCTGCTAAATTTTATAATCTAAAAGCCGATCTGCCAGAATTGCCGCCGCCGCCATTGCATCCAGTGACCAGGCAGCCCCTGAAACCTTCCGACCTCGAAGCCATTTTCCCCAGAAGCTTTATTGCCCAGGAAATTTCACTGGAAAGAGATATCCCTATTCCCCAGAAGGTTCTCGATGCCTATTCAGTCTTCCGCCCGACACCTCTCATCAATGCTTCTAAACTGCAGGCTTATCTGGAGACACCGGCTAAAATATTTTATAAATTTGAAGGAGTTAGCCCAACCGGCAGCCACAAAACCAATACGGCTCTCATGCAAGCCTATTTAGCCAGCCAGGATGGTGTCACCACCCTCTCGACTGAAACAGGAGCAGGGCAATGGGGCACGGCTCTAGCCTATGCTGGCTCGCTTTTCGGGGTGAAAGCCAGTGTTTATATGGTCAGAAGCAGTTTCCGGCAGAAGCCTGGACGGCGAATTATGATGCAGCTTTTTGGAGGTGAAGTGACAGAAAGCCCCAGCCCGACAACTGATTCCGGCCTGAAATATTATCAGGAAAATCCAGACCATCCCGGCAGCCTTGGTATCGCTATCTCCGAGGCAGTGGAAGTTGCAGTTAAAAATCCTGACGTCAAGTATTCACTTGGTTCTGTTCTCGATACTGTTCTTATGCACCAATCGATCATTGGTCTGGAAGCTCAATCTCAATGTCAGGAAATCGGTTTTGAACCAGAGATAATTATTGGCTGTGTGGGCGGTGGTTCAAATTTTGCTGGACTGAGTTTTCCTTTTTTACGCCGCAATCTGAAAGAAAAGGCCAGGACGAGATATTTAGCCATCGAACCAGAAGTCTGCCCTTCCATTACTGGCGGCGAGCTAACTTATGATTACGGCGACAGCGTCGGCCTGACGCCTCTCCTCTTTATGTACACCCTGGGTAAAGATTTTATTCCTCCAACCATCCATGCCGGCGGCCTGCGCTACCATGGGATGGCTCCCCTGGTCAGCCATCTCGTTAAGCTGGGCCTGGTTCAAGCTAAAGCTTACCCCCAGGATAAAGTATTTCAAGCGGCTGAAATATTTCTAAAAACTGAGGGCATCCTACCGGCACCAGAAACTGCACATGCCATAGCAGCAGTGATCGATGAAGCTCTACAGGCTAAGAAATCTGCCCGGGCAGTCAACATCTTATTTAATCTTTCAGGACACGGTTTCCTGGATATCAGTGCTTTTGACAATCAAAAATAAGTTAAAAATTAAATCTTCACCGGGGAAAAGGCTTATTTCCTTTTCCCCTTCTGTTTTTATTATTTTATATTTCTTCCATTCTGATGGTGAAATGCCTTAGCTGAGGTGATTCGCGGACAATTCTCATCCCCCGGACTTCATCACGATTTTCATAAAGCCTGATGATAGCTTCAGCCACATATTCAATTTGAGCACTGGTATAGACCCGCCGGGGTATAGCCAGGCGGACCAGCTCCAGTTTGGGGAAAATCTCACGGCCGGTTTTTGCATCTTTTTTAGCAAACATGATGGCACCAATTTCTGAGGTTCTGATACCAGCTTGCCGGTAGAGAGCAACAGTTAAAGCCCAGCCCGGATATTGATGCCGCGGAATATGCGGTAAAAACCGGTCGGCCAGAAGGTAGATGGCATGACCACCAAAAGGCTTAAGCACTGGCACACCTGCCTGGTCGAGCAGTTGCCCGAGATAAGCCACCTGACTGACCCGGTAATCAAGATAATCCTCTTCAAGCACTTCTTCCAGTCCGCGGGCGATAGCTTCCAGATCACGACCCGCCAATCCTCCATAGGTTGGAAAGCCTTCACCCAAAATTAATAAATTTTTTACCTTCTCTGCCAGTTTATCATCATCAAGGGTGACAAAACCGCCGATATTAACGAGGGCATCCTTTTTGGCGCTCATGGTCGCCCCCTGCCCATAGGAGAAAATTTCCTGGGCGATGTCGAGAATACTTTTGCCTTCATAGCCTTTCTCGCGTTTCTTGATAAAATAGGCATTTTCAGCAAAACGGCAGGCATCGAAGAAAAGCGGAATCCTGTGCTGCTTACAGATCTGACTGACTTCTCTAATATTTCTAAGTGAAACCGGCTGGCCACCACCGCTATTATTGGTAATGGTTAGCATGGCCAGTGGGATTTTTCCCGTCCCTTTTTTTTCAATAAACTTTTTTAGCCGGGAAGTATCCATATCTCCCTTAAACGGATAGTCAGAATCCGGGTTATAGGCTTCATCTATGACCAGATCAACGGCAGCCGCTCCCCTGGCTTCAACATTAGCCCTGGTCGTATCAAAATGATTATTGCTCGGGACATAGTCTCCTTTTTTGACCATAGCTCCAAACAAAATTCTTTCGGCCGCCCTTCCCTGATGGGCAGGAATGACATGTTTAAAGCAGAAGATGTTT
Source organism: Acidobacteriota bacterium (assembly GCA_028749115.1). Classification (GTDB taxonomy): domain Bacteria; phylum Acidobacteriota; class Aminicenantia; order Aminicenantales; family Saccharicenantaceae; genus Saccharicenans. The sequence goes on from JAQURD010000008.1 coordinate 51,796, forward strand.
TTCACGGCTGCTTCCAGATGATAAAAGCTCCTGGCTCCAGCGTATGATTCATCACCGACCATCAGTCCGGCCCATTGATGATCACTCATGGCTGATGTCCCGGAATCAGTCAGAAGATCAATTAAGACTTTTTCCGCCGGAATGTTGAAGACATTAAAGCCTGATTCCTTAAGGACATTTTCCCTTTCCCGCCGGCTGACGGGCTTAATCCTTTCCACTGATTTAATGCGAAAAGGCTCAAGCGGTGGCTTTGGACTTTTTATATTCATTTTTTCTTCTCCCTGAACAATTTATTTTCAATCTCGCAGCAACAAGATCTTATTATATTTTGCCCTTTAAAAAGAAACAATTTTTTTAAAATCCTGATATCTTTTGATCAGGTCAGAGGGCGAGGCTTGCAATAAGCCAGCCAGGCCAAAATCTTCAATGGCTAAGGAAGCTACCAGGTTACCATAAACTGCTGCTTTTTTAATCTCACGGCGGTTAAACTCCCCGCGGCTGGCCAAATAACCCAGAAAAGCACCAGCAAAAGCATCACCGGCTCCGGTTGGATCGACCACATTATCGCAGGGATTAGCTACTACACTAAAAACAAATTTCTCGCCAAAAACCATAGCTCCATGTTCGCCCTTTTTAACAATTATTAGCCTGGGTCCGGAGGATTGAAGTTTCCTTCCAGCCCGGACAAGATTAAATTCACTGCTTAAAAGACGCGCCTCTTCATCATTGGCGAATAGAATGTCTACTTTTTGTATTGCTTCAAAAAGAGCCTCAGGATTAGTTTCAATCCAGTAGCGAATGGTATCCATCGCCACCAGTTTGACTTTTTTCATTTGAGACAGAATATCATCGTGGCTTTCAGGGTCAAGATTGGAAAGAAAAACAATTTCAGCCCGCCGGTAAGGCTCAGGCACGACGGGCTGGAAATCCTGCCAGACGTTGAGATCGGTCTTAAGGGTTGTCCGCTGGTTTGGATCAGTAGCATATAACCCATGCCAGGCGAGCGTTTTTCCTCTTTTTATCTTGAGCCCTATCAGATCGATGTTCCTGGCACTGAGAAGAGCCAGGATTTCTCGCGGAAAATCCTGTCCAGCCACCGATACCAGGCCTGGCCTGGTAAAGAAACTGGCTGCAACGGAAGCATAAGTGCCGGAGCCTCCCGGAATCCGGTCTCGCCGGCCAGCCGGTGTTTCAATTGTATCAAAAGCCACTGAGCCAACTATGACCAGATTCAAATAAGACCTCGTTTACAGGTATTTACCAATCAATGGCCGCAAATTTTTCACTGTTTCACGGTTTCTGGCATCAGGAGCAGTAATGATGGTATTTTTAAGACCTTCCTGGCAATCACAGGTTTCGCCCTCTAATTGATTGATGGACGCCAGGGCCTTCTTAATGATATTTTTAGCATTAGAAATATTCGCCTCGAGATTGGCTAAGACCAGTTCCACCGTCACTGTCTCTTCCTGACTCTTCCAGACATCATAATCAGTTACCAGGTTCATGGTGACATAGCACATTTCAGCTTCACGGGCCAGACGGGCCTCAGTCGCCGCCGTCATGCCGATGACATCAGCTCCAAACTGCCGGTAAACTTTTGATTCAGCCTTAGTCGAAAAGGCCGGGCCTTCTATGCAGACATAAGTGCCGGCTGGATGGGCCGACAGGCCAAGGTCCCGGGCAATGTGATAAACATGTTTGGAAAGAACCGGGCAGACAGGATGGGCCAGACTGATGTGGGCTACCAGTCCCTGCCCAAAAAAAGTATTTGGACGATGTGTCCGGTCAATAAACTGGTCAGCCAGAACAATATCCCTGGGTCTTATTTCCTCCTTCAGGGAACCGACAGAATTAACTGAAATAACTCTCTTTACTCCAAGAAGCTTGAAGCCATAAAAATTCGCCCGGTAATTAACTTCGGCTGGCAGAAAACGATGCCCGCGTCCGTGGCGGCTTAAAAAAGCGACCATAACTCCTTCCAGCTCTCCGACAATATAACTGTCAGACGGCTGGCCAAAAGGAGTTTTTAAAGAAATTTCCCGGGCCTGCCGCAGGCCATCAATTTGATAAAGACCCGTCCCGCCTAAAATTCCGATGCCAACTACCGGTAATTCTTTTTTATTCATTTTTAAAGTACCTCATAAAGTCAATCTATACTATTTATATCTCCCGTTAGTCAAGACACTTTGATTTTTTTGCCTGAAAAAGCTATGCTGATATCAATATTTAAGGCTAAATAAAATTATGAAATATATTTATTTTGACTGTTCAAGCGGTGCCAGTGGCGATATGATTCTGGCTGCCCTTCTTTCCTTAGGAGTCCCGCTCAAGAAATTTAAAGAAGCCATCAAAGGCTTGAAGCTGCCAGTTGAAATCAGGGTTTCCAGTAGCAAATCGCTGGGTTTTAGAGGAACAGCAGTTAAAGTAATAACTGCTGGCAGTTCTCCTGTTAGAAATTTTAAAGAAGTTTCCAGGATTATCAAACAATCAAAATTTAAGCCGGCCGTCAAAGAGAAAGCCATTAAGGTTTTCCTGAAGCTTTTTCAAGCTGAAAGCCGGGTTCATGGCACAAGTTTTGACTGTACTCACCTCCATGAAGCGACGGCCGATGACGCTCTGGTTGACATTGCCGGCAGTTGCTGGCTGCTCGATGAGCTCGAAGCTAACCAGGTTTATTTTTCTCCAGTTAACCTGGGCAGTGGCTTTATCAAGACGAATCATGGCCTCTTGCCCGTGCCGGCCCCGGCCGTGGCTGAACTGATGATTGGATATCCTGTCTATAGCACCGGCGATCAGACTGAGCTGCTGACTCCAACCGGAGCTGCCATTCTGACCGCTCTTGGCAAGTGCTGGCCTGAGAAACCGCAATTAGTTTATGACCGCCTGAGTTATGGACTTGGTCACAAAAAGCTTGAATTAATGCCAAATGTTCTCCGTGCTTTCTATGGTGAAATGGACTCATTAAAATTGGCGCCAGCTGTCTTTCAGATCGAAGCCACTATTGATGATGCTTCTCCCCAGCTTCTTGGCCATTTTATGAATAAAGCTCTTGACCTGGGAGCCCTGGAATCTTACCTGACACCTGCTGTTATGAAAAAAAACCGCCTGGGAAGTAAATTAACTGTCCTGGTTGAGGCTGATAAAATAGAAAAGCTGATCGAAGCTATTTTCAGGGAAACAACAACTATTGGCGTCAGGTATTTCCCTGTCGCCAGGCGGGTTTTGCGGAGAGAAACAACTGAAATCAGGCTCGGCTCTCAAAAAATCAGAATAAAACAGGCCTTCCTTGGAAAGGAAATTATAAATATTCAACCTGAATATGAGGATTGCCGCCGGGCAGCAGAAGCTCTGAACATGTCACTAAAGGAAGTCATCCACCTGTCTCTAAAAAAATTCAAAAAAAGAGGTTAAAATGGCAGCTAACAAAATAAATAAGCCAGGGAAAAATATGGACCAGAAAAAAATAGAAGAGGCTGTTTATCAGTTGCTGGAAGGCATCGGTGAGGATCCAGAAAGGTCAGGCCTCAAGGGAACACCTGGCCGGGTGGCCAGAATGCTGGACGATATTCTGGGCGGCATCAAAACTGATCCAGCTGAAGATTTAGAGGTATTCCAGGACGAAAAGCACGATGAGATGGTCCTCATCAGGAATATCCCCCTTTACTCTGTGTGTGAACATCACCTTTTACCCTTCGCCGGTGTGGCTCATATAGCTTATATCCCGAAGGAAGGAAGAATTGTCGGCCTGAGCAAGATTGCCCGGCTGGTTGATACTCTGGCCAGAAGGCTGCAGGTGCAGGAAAGACTAACCAAGCAAATCGCCGACACGCTTAACGCCACTCTTAATCCCCTGGGAGTCATGGTGGTTATCGAAGCCGAACATCTCTGCATGTCAATGAGAGGCATAAAAAAGCCCAAAGCTATAACTGTGACTTCAGCAGTCCGGGGTTCATTCCGCAATAATCCGGCCACCCGGACGGAAGCCATGATGCTCATAAGAGGAGGCCTGCCCGGTGGAAGAGAAAGCTAAGAAGACCTTCTATGTGACCACACCTATTTATTACGTTAACGATGTGCCTCATATCGGTCATGCTTATACGACGATTATTGCTGATGCAATGGCCCGTTATCAACGTCTGAAGGGAAAAAAGGTCTTTTTTCTGACCGGCACGGATGAACATGGTCAGAAAATAGAAAAAAGTGCAGTGGAAAAAGGCTTAACTCCGCAGGAACTGGCCGATCAGGTGGTAGTCAGGTTTAAAGATTTGTGGCAAAGGCTGAATATTTCCTATGATTATTTCATCAGAACAACAGAAAAATTTCATCAGGAAGGTGTGCAGAAAATATTTAAAAAGCTGATGGCTCAGGGTGACATTTATAAAGGCAGCTATCAGGGCTGGTACTGCGTTTCTGAAGAAAATTTTTTATCAGAAGATGTGCCACTCGAGCCTGAAGGTTATAAGCTCTGTCCTGATTGCGGCCGCCAGGCTGTTCTTCTAGAGGAAGAAAGCTACTTTTTCCGCCTGTCGGCTTATCAACAGGCTTTGCTGGATTTCTATCAATCTCATCCGCATTTTGTCCGGCCGGCCAGCCGGATGAATGAGGTAGTCAGTTTTGTCCGGCAAGGGCTGAAAGACTTAAGTATTACCAGAACTTCTGTCACCTGGGGAATACCCGTCCCGGGCGATCCCAGGCATACAATTTATGTCTGGTTTGACGCCCTTCATAACTATGTCACTGCTATCGGCTATGACTGGAATCCGGAACTTTTTGCCACCTTCTGGCCGGCGGATATCCATCTGATCGGGAAAGATATTCTCCGCTTTCATGCTATCTTCTGGCCGGCTTTTCTCATGGCAGCTGGTTTTGAACTGCCGGCGACAGTTTATAGCCACGGCTGGTGGCTCAAAGATGAAGCCAAGATGTCCAAATCTAAGGGCAATGTTCTTGACCCATATTTTATTCTGGATAAAGCCGGCACCGATGCCTTGCGCTATTTTCTGCTGAGAGAAATACCTATTGGCCTGGACGGCAGCTTCTCGCACGAGGGATTTGTTCACCGGATAAATTCAGATCTGGCCAATGACCTGGGGAATCTTGTTCAAAGAACTTTAACTATGGCTGTCAATTACTTTGAAGGACAGCTGCCGCCTCCAGCTGAAGAAAATGATGCAGACAGGGAACTGGCCAGGCAGTTTGATGAAACAAAGACTAGAGTCTATGAGTTTTATGATGACCGGTCCCTGAACCGGGCGCTCGAGGAGATCTGGTTTTTCCTCAGTCTAACCAACAAGTACCTGGCTGACCATGAACCCTGGAAACTGGCCAGCCTGCCCGAAAAAAGAGAGCGGCTGGCCAGAGTCATTTATCAGGCTCTTTGTGCCATCAGAGGAGCCAGCTATCTTCTTTATCCGGTAATGCCCGGGACTTCGGAAAAAATCTGGGAATTGCTCGGTGAAGCCAGACAGCCTTCCAGCCTGCTGACTTCTGGGCTTGACTTTTATGATTATCAACGTGGCGAAAATATTAGCCGGGCAAAAGCCATTTTCCCCCGGATTGACCTCAATGAATTTATCAGCGAGACAGAGAAAAAGACTGGAGTTAAAACCTGTCCGGCCGGAGAGATGAAGGCGAAGGAGAAAAAAATGGAATATATTACCTACGAAGAATTTAAAAAGATGGATTTGAGAGTAGCTAAGGTTATAGCGGCCGAAAGAGTAGAGGGAACAAAAAAACTTTTGAAATTGCAGATTGACCTCGGGACTGAACAAAGGCAAATTATTGCTGGTGTAGCTGAGACTTATTCACCTGAAGATTTACTGAATAAAGAGTTTATTGTTATTGCTAACCTCCAGCCGGCTGTTATCCGGGGGATTGAATCTCAGGGGATGCTGCTGGCAGCCGAGATTGAGAACCTGGCTATTATTCCTTTTTTTGACCGGGAAATTCCACCCGGGACAAAAGTCAAATAGAATTAAACAGCTAGGAAATCAGTCTTCATAGAGAACTGGCCAGATTTCTTCGAAGGGGATTTTACCTTCCCTCTGGCCGACAGGCTTAGAACCAGTCAAGTCAATGATAGTGGAAGGTTTTTCGCCAGGGGTCTGACCACCATCAATAAAAAATGGCAACCGGTCAGCAAAAACACGGAAAACCTCATCAAATGAAGATAAAGGCTGGTAGCCGCTGGCGTTGGCACTGGTCGAAATTAATAGAGCACCAGCTTTTTTAATCAACTGTCTGAGCCAGTCAGGCGAGGGCACACGAACAGCAATGGTTTGCTCTGGCCCATGGAAACTCTGAGGCAAAAGTCCACTTCTGGCTTTAAGCACCAGTGTCAGAGGTCCTGGCCAGAAGGCCCTGGCCAGCTGGAAAAAAGAGACAGGCGGCTCCTGTATCGAAGACAGCACCATCTCCAGATCAGAGGCACAAAAAGGCAGAGGCTTGCCTTCGTGCCGGCCTTTTAACTGAAAAATCTTCTGATAAACATCAGGAAAAATAGCAAGACCTCCCAGTCCGTAGAATGTTTCGGTCGGGAAAATCAGTAGTTCTTTCTGGTTCAGAATACGGGCTAAAAACTCCAGATCTTCATTTTTCAGCCCGCCATCAATCAATTGAAATATTTCTGCCAAGCTTTCACCTCGTCAGGGCTTAACTTCCAGGAAATTGCTTATTTGATTTAAGATAACCCAGGTTCAGTCCAGTTTCAAGCAGGGAAAATGGTCAGATGTCGCCAAAAAGTAACAATCTGGCTTTAAATAACTGCTATTCTGGCTGGCATAAAACTTGCTATAATACAGCGGTGAGGAGGTAAAAATGAAAAAGAAAGCAGTTATCTTTTTGATTGGTCTGATGTTGATTCCGGTTGTAGCTTCTGCCGGCATTTTCACTTTCAGGTATAGCTACTTTGTCCCCAGGATGAGCGGCGGGGAAAACAGTCTGTGGAATATCGAATTCGAGAATACGAACTTGAAGAAGTCAGATTATCAGTCCGGCATGTTTGGCCTTGCTTATGAATACTTTCTTAACCGTAACTTCAGCCTGGTCTTTTCACTGGATTTTTACAGCCGGGACAGAACCGGTTATTACCGGGACTGGTCTATGTATGCGGTAGATGACATGGATTTTGCTTTCCCTTATAGCCAGTTTCCCGGTGGCGATGATATTATTCATTCTTTTAAGGTTTCTCAAACTCCTCTACAGTTATCCTTGAAGGTTACCCCTCTCGGCCGGCAGGTGCGATTTGTTCCCTATTTTGGTGGCGGTGTGGGAATCTATTTCTGGTCGGTTAAACTCGCCGGAGATATGATAGATTTTTCAGATCCTTATATTTATACCGATCCCGAACTGGGAGAGATAACCGTTTATCCTGTTTATTATACTTATGCCAGCGAATCAAAGCGCATTTCTATTGGTCCCAATGTCTTTGCCGGGGTGATGATTCCTTTAGGTAAGCAGGTAACTCTTGATCTCAATTTCCGCTATCAATTTTTAAAACCCGCGTTTAATGATGCTTTTGTAGGTTTTGAAAGTTTTGATTTGAGCGGTTATTCTCTGGTCGCCGGGATTAATTACTGGTTTTGATAGCCAAGCTCTCCATTTCCACTATCTATCAGCCGGGTCCTGCTTCTGCCGGGCCCGGTCTTTCTTTATACCAGGCCAGAAAAACTAAACGCCCAATGATTTAATCATTTCCTCGTAATATTCAGCCTGGCTGATCTGGCCTCTTTTTCTGAAGCCATTGGCCAGAATCGTAGATTTCCGCTTAATTTCCTTTTTAATCAGTAAAGCAGCATCTTCATCGACGCCTGAGTTTAGAGCCTTCCACAGAGCCTTAACCCGCCACCGGTCATTTCCCCAGTATTTCCTGGATAGTTGATCGGCATGTCCTCCCCTTTTAATGATCAGAGGAGAAGATAAATAATAATAAGGATAACGCAACGCAATTCTAATTCCCAGGTCATAATCCTCCGCCACCGGGAGGGCCTCATCAAAAGTGCCAATGTCTTCAAATAGCTGCCGCCTGAAAACCGCCGACGACAGGCTCAAAAGACAGAGAGATAATGTTTTCTCCAGGATAAAGCCTGAAGATTTCTGGTGTTTTCTGGCTTGATTGACTCTCTTCCCCCGCCTGATCCAGATTTCTTCGGCCAGACAGAAAGGAGCAGAAGGAAAAACCCCAAGATAGTTCATCTGTACTTCCATTTTGGACGGCAGCCAGAGGTCATCTGAGTCTAAAAAAGCAATAAATTCACCACGGGCCAGAGCCAGGCCCCGGTTACGGGCCGGACTCACTCCCCGGTGGGTCTGATGATCATAGTGGAGATTAGGCACAGTTTGAAGATATCCGGCGAGGAAAGACTCTGTCTGATCCGTAGAACCATCATCAATAATCAGAAGCTCCCAGTCTTGAGGATTTTTAATAAAATAAGTCTGAGCCAGAACAGAATCAATGGCTTCAGCTAAAAATTGCTGGCGATTATAGGTGACAATAATGGCACTGACCATAGGTCCTGGAAGAAATCCTCAGTGAGCCTTTTCTTTTCTTATTGAGTCAGATTTATCAAGAGTAAAGGGCAGCATTCCCCAGGCTGAATCAGCCGTTATCTCTGCTCTGAGGTTAAAAGGAACCAATTCTTTTTCCAGATTGTCCCGCAGTTCTCTGCCCATCTCAAAAAAATCAAGCATGAGGGGGAGGCTGAAAGTCTTAAGCCCGCCCGGCTCGAGAGCTTTATCGCCTGCTATTTCGCCCTGATAAATTAAATGGTCAGCCAGCCGGAGTTCAAGCCCGATGGTTTGAATCAATAAATCATAGGAATTCTGGTTTTTTAGCTGAAAGCTAAAGACAAACTCAGCGCCTCCCAGAGTTAAATCTTTAACATTCAAGGGAAGAAAGGTCAGGACTGGCAATTTAAATAGAGGGAATTCCATGGCAAAAGTAAATGGCACTTTTTCGATCCTGTTCTTTTCATTTCTGAAAAACATTTCCCCCGAGGCGAAACAGGTGGCCTGTTTCTGTCCTTCACTTAGAACTCCTGGCAGGTACTGGTAACTGATTTTCACCGGAAAATGGAGCCTGGCTGTTTGCCTGGAACTAATAGTCATCTCTTCATTGAGAGCTACCTGCTGTTCGAAAAAATTATGACTGTTGATGGCCACTCCGTAGAAGTAAGAAACCAGTACATAATTTTTATCGGAATTATTCTTGATAGAAGGATAAAAGGATAAAGTCAGTCCTTCCGGGCTGACTTCAGTTATTTTTTTATCCTCTAGACTAATGACCAGATTCCTGGAAGCAGGAGTTGCCGAAGATCCGGCACTAAAAATGACAACCAGGCAGACAGTCAGGATGGCCCTGGTCAGAGATACAAATTTTTTATTTCTCATTCTGGTAGCCACTTCTCTAAAAAGTTTAAAATACCTCAAAAAATGATTATTTACAAGTTGACCAAAATTTCTTCTGGATATTTTCGAACGATTAGTTATACTCATAAAAAGACTTAAAGAAGTAAGGAGGCAGTGATAAGGCTAATAGACGGTCTGGCTGACAATGTGGTCAAATGGACAGTTGATCATCAGATAGAACGTAAGCTCACCAGTTTGAGCAAGACTCAACGATCAGAAGCTCAAAAAAGAAGGAAAGCCGCCTCCTCCTCCTGCCTGCCAGATAGGCCCGGGTCTTCCCAGCTGCTAAAAAATCAGTAAAATAGGCTTTGATGAAAAAATTTTTACCGGCTAATTTTGAACACAGAAAGCTATTTGTCCGCCTTTTTGGCCGGGATATCTATGTGGTTGGCGGCCTGGTGCGTGATCTTTTGCTTAACCGGCCTGTCCATGAAGTCGATCTCCTTATTCAGGGGCACCCCTTAGATGAAATTATTAAAAAGCTCGAACCTTATGGGCGGGTTAATCTGGTTGGCAGGAGTTTTGGCGTTATCAAGTTTACCATTGATGGCCTGACCTACGACCTGGCTCTTCCCCGCAAGGACCGGCCAGCGGGAGGAGGTAAAGCAACCCATCGCCGTCATAAGGATTTTCTGATCGAAGCCGATCCTTCTCTGCCTCTAGAAAAAGATCTGGAAAGGCGTGATTTCCGTTGTAATAGCCTGGCCCTCCGGCTGGCTGACGGGAAAATTATCGATCCTTTTAATGGTCAGGCTGATATTGAGCAGAAGATTATCCGGCTGACCAATCCCCACTCTTTCCCTGATGATCCGCTGCGGGTTTTAAGAGCTGCCAGATTTGCTTCTGTTCTTGAGTTTGAAGTTGATTCTGAAATTTACCTGGCAGCCAAAGAAATTGATTTGACAGGACTGAGTGTCGAGAGAGTTAATGAAGAATTGTTTAAAATACTGCTTTTTTCGCCTCGCCCGTCTCGCGGCCTGCAGGAAATGCTTAAGCTAACGGTCATCAGACAGCTTTTCCCCGAACTTGACCGTTGTAGCCTGGCTATTCAGGACTCATATTTTCATCCGGAAAAGGATGAAGCCGGACATCATACAGTCTGGGCTCACCTTTTGCTGTCTGTCGATCAGGCCAGAGCCATCAGCCGCCTGGCCGGTTTAGAAACCACCAGGGAGTTAGCCCTGCTGCTGGCTAGCCTCTATCATGATAGTGGGAAACCGGCGACAGCCCACTGGGAATATAAAAAAGACAGATTGGTCATTACCAATAATGGCCATGATATTTTAAGTGAAAAAATAGCCAGAAGCTTTTTTTCTCGTCAAAAAATATTTTCCTGGAATGGTTTCGACCTCCAGGCCATTGTCCCGATGATTATCCGCCATCATCACCAGGCGTCAGAATTATGGCATAACCGGGCCAGCGTCACCAAAAAGGCTTTTAACCGCCTGGCTGCCAGGGTAAAAGGAGAAATTGACCTGTTAATTTATCTCGATGCCGCCGATCGTGCCGGCCGGAAAAAAAGGCTGATAACAGAACTTGACCGGCAGGCTATCTGGTTGTTTAAGAAATTTAAGGAACTGAAAATAAATAAGGAAACCATTGTGCCCCTGATAATGGGCCGCCATCTGATGAAACTTGGAGTAGCTCCCGGACCGGGTATGGGCCAGCTTCTCAAGAAACTCTATGGTTATCAGCTTGATAACCGTTTTGAAACCAGAGCAGAAGGCCTGAAACTGGCCAGAAAATTAATAGAGGAGAAGAAGTCATGAGAGTTCTGGTAACCGGAGGAGCCGGTTATATCGGCTCTCATACGGTTAAAGAGCTCCTCAAAAAAGGCGAGGAAGTAATAGTTTTTGATAATTTTAGTTCTGGCCGGAAAGAACTGATCTGTGGCGGTGAAGTCATTAGAGGGGACCTCCAGTCAAAAGAAGAAATCAAGCAGGTCTTAAAGGAATACCGGCCGGAAGCGGTTTTGCACTTTGCCTCCTTAATTCAGGTAGCTGAATCATATACCGATCCAGCCAGATATTATTATCATAACCTCCTGACATCACTTAACCTTCTCAATTCTATGGTGGAGCTGGGCATAAAGTTTTTCATCTTTTCTTCGAGTGCCGCCGTTTATGGCCTTCCCCATGAAACACCTATTACTGAAGATCATCCGCTCCAGCCAATTAATCCTTATGGAGCCACTAAATTCATGGTGGAGAGGATGCTCCAGGACTATGACCGCGCTTATGGCCTGAGATATATTTCGCTGCGCTATTTTAATGCAGCCGGAGCCGATCCTGATGGTCAGTTGGGTGAATGCCATCAGCCAGAAACCCATTTAATTCCCAGCCTGCTTCTCCACCTGTTGGGTAAAAAGGAAGACTTTATGATTTGCGGCCGTGATTTTCCCACGCCGGACGGAACAGCCATCAGAGATTATGTTCATGTGACCGATCTGGCTGATGCTCATGTCCTGGCCCTCGACAGGCTTCTGACCGGAACTGGCAGTCAGATTCTTAATCTTGGCTCGAGCCGTGGTTACTCTGTGCTTGAAGTCATAAAAGAAACCGAAAGAGTAACCGGCCGGGCCCGGCCGTTTAAGTTTGGGCCGAAAAGGGAAGGAGATGTACCAGTTCTCCTGGCCTCAAGCGAAAAGGCCGAAAACTACCTCGGCTGGAAAAGAAAATATTCAGATCTAACAACCATCATCAACACGGCCTGGGAGTGGCACCTGACCCACTGAGGAGCCAGAGGCAGCTTAGCCTGGTGTTGATTTAAAAGCAGTTTTGATGTTATAAATTTGGTGTTATAAATTTATCTAAGAGAGTAGTTGATATGACAGTTAACAAATCAATTATAAGAATTATTTGCCTGGCCATTATAATTTCGATAGGAGCAGGATGTTCTTCTCACCCAAACCAGGCCACTAAGGTTAGACAGGTTCCGGCCGCGGGCAGGTCAAATCCAGAGAAGGCTGCAGACAACCCTGACAGGCCACTGCTAGCAGAAAAAGATCAGAGCCTCGTAGCTGCCGAGACAGCTACTTCTTCTATCGCTGACCTTCAATCTGAAGCAGCCACCACCGGGGCAGAATCTCCAGAAGCTGGATCGACTGTGGAGGAAGTATATGCCCTCTATCAGGAAGCTCAGGCAGAGCTGGAAAAAGGGCAGCTCGACCAGGCTCTGGACTGGCTCGATAAAGCCTATGCCGCTCTGCTAAAAATTGATGCTTCTCCTGATTCCCCGCTGGTTCAAGAAAAAAACGATCTGAGAATATTGTTGGTTCAGAAAATTCAGCAGGTTTATGCTTTCCGGCTTATGCCGCCCGGAAGCAATCACAAAACAATTCCTCTGGTAGAAAATAACTGGGTACTGGCAGAAATTAAATCCTTCCAGACGGCAGAAAAGAGATTTTTTGAAGAGGCCTACACAAGATCAGGCCTTTACCGTCTGATGATTATAGAAGAACTTAAGAAAGCGGGTTTGCCGGAAGAACTTTCCTGGATGCCTCTTATAGAAAGCAGTTATAAACCAAGAGCACTGTCAAGGGCCAGAGCCCTCGGCTTATGGCAGTTTATCGCTTCCACCGGCTATAGATATGGACTCAAGAGAGATAAATACATTGATGAAAGAATGGATCCGGTTAAATCTACCAGAGCAGCTATTAGATATCTTAGCGAGCTGCATGATTTCTTCGGTGACTGGTCAACAGCTATCGCCGCTTATAACTGCGGAGAGGTAAGAGTTCAGAGTGTAATCCGCCAGCAAAAAATTGATTACCTTGATAATTTCTGGGATCTGTTTTCTAATCTGCCCTATGAGACAGCCCGTTATGTACCACGATTTATTGCTACTCTGCTGATCATAGAAAACCCTGAGAAATATGGTTTTAACCTGCCTCCTGTTTATCCCGCCTTATCGTTCGAAACCGTCAGCCTGACCAAACCCATCAAACTTTCAGTCCTGGCTTCAAGCCTTGGCTTGCAGGCTGATATTCTAAGCCAGCTTAATCCGGAACTAAGGTATGATTCAACTCCTAATTATGCCTACGAATTGCGGGTGCCAACTGGCTATGGCGAGAAAACTATGGCCTGTCTTAATGAGTTGCCCAACTGGATTCCGCCTGATGTAGTCTATGGCTGGCACACGGTAAAAAAGGGGGAAACTATAGGCCTGATTGCCCGCCGCTATCATACCTCTGTTCAGGCCATAACCAGGCTGAATGGGCTTAGAAGTGCTAAACTTATTTATCCCGGGCAACGACTGAAAATACCAGGACAGCAGGCCAAAGGCCTATCATCAGAGAATAATTTAGCCCAGCCGGCAGCCGCCGGCAGGCAGGACCCAAACCAGCCTTTAAGCCAGGCATCTAACCAGGCTAATTCCGGCCAGGCCATAGATTATGTGGTTAAGCCTGGCGATACCCTTTTTAATTTGGCCCGGACCTATGGATTAAGTGTAGATAAAATCAAAAAGGATAATAATCTTGAAAGTGATCAGCTCAGCATTGGCCAGAAACTGACCATACGTTTTAACTAACCTGCCATATTCATAAACGGGACAGGAGAGAGTTTTTTTAAACCAGTTCGTGTTCCTGATTTCCCCCAGATGTAGGGAACTAAAGAAGGCTGGTTCAAAATCTAGCCGGGAGGGCTACATGCCTGGATTTTTAAGAGTGAGGAAATCTGATTATGTTTTAGCTGCCTTATTGTTATTTATGTCAGTCTTAACTGACTATCTTGGTGCTGACATTAAACCCCTTTTGCTTGGAAAAATTGATTAGCCAGTTAAAAAGCATCAGTGACCAGCTCGATGGCGTGCTGGGACTAGCTATTAAAGATTTATCTACCGGCCGGACAATTTTCATCAATGAAAATGAAATTTATCCATAGGCTAGCTCTATAAAAATTACTATACCGCTACCAACCTGCTGATCGACCCGGTCGGGAAAATAAATATCAATAATCGCCTGCAGGAACTGGGCCTGATTCAGACCAGGCTTCAGCGGAAAATGATGGATGTCAAAGCAGCTGACGCAGGCCGGGAAAACCTGTAAACACCGCTAGAAATGATGACCCCCCTGGAAAAAATTTATAAAGGGCCAATTCTTTCCCCCAGCTCGAGACAGGAATTCTTTAATATTCTATCCCTTCCCAAGGGCAGCCCCCTGCAGAAAGCTGTGCCTGAAGGCATACCAGTTGCTGATAAGCTGGGCAAACTCGAGGCTGGCCGCTGCAATTCCGGCCTGGTATTTCTTAAAAAACACCCCTATATAATCTGTGTGATGACGACCTATCTCAAATCCGAGGCGGATGGCAAGGCCACCATCCAAAAGATAGGTCAGGCCGCTTTCAGTTATTTTGACCGTCTCGAGCGATCCAGCCAGCACAGCCGTCTGGTGGCAGAAAAATAAAATTAATTAAAACAACTAAAACGGGTCTCTTACCATTCAGGAATGGACGGCTCAACGCCCAGGCCTGGCTTATCAGAAAGCAGCCAGCGGTCGCCCTGGAGTTTTAATCCCCGGAAAGGATCATTATCGACAAGTAAATTTCCATCCAGATCAGCATAATCAAAAAGAGGGCAAAGGGTAGCCGCCGCCGAAATAGCCAGCGAGCTTTCGATCATACAGCCAATCATTAATTTTAAATTAAGAGACCTGGCCACCGCCACCAGCCTCAAGGCTTCCTGCAGGCCGCCGCATTTCATCAGTTTAATATTAATGCCATGAAAGCCAGAAGCCAGAGCCGGAACATCTTGAATTTTGTGGATACTTTCATCAGCAATGATGGGAATTCTCACTCTCTCTTTGAGCCAGCGGTAATCTTCTAGATTGGCGGCTGGCATAGGTTGTTCAACAAACTCTACGCCTTTATCCGCCAGCCAGTTAATCATCTCCAGAGCCTGCTGCCTGTCTTTCCAGCCCTCATTGACATCTACCCGGATTGGTCGGCCAGTTACTTCTCTTAAGCCCTCAATAATCTTTTTATCATCCTTAGAACCGAGTTTTATCTTGAGAGCCTGAAAATCTTTAGCCTCCTGAGCAGTTTTCTGCATGACCGGCACTTCAGCCAGGCCAATCGAAAATGTAGTGGAAATAGTTTTATCTTTATCCAGACCAAAAAATTTATAAAGTGGAATTTTCAAACTCTTGCCAACCCAATCCATAATGGCCATATCGAGAGCAGCTTTGGCTGCATTCTGGCCAGGGCTGAGCCGGTCAATTTCCTGCCAGAGATCCTGAAACTCCCACCAATCCTTTTCAAGAAGATGACTGGCCTGGTCAATAAAAGCCTGGTTGCTTTCAACGCTTTCCTCATAACGCGGAATAGGAGCCGCTTCTCCATAGCCGGCCAGCCCATCCCGTTCCAGTCTGACCAGAACATTTTGCCTGGTAGCCCACGTCCCCCGCGATAGTGTCCAGGCCTGACGCAGTTTCAGATCATAGATTCTGGTAGTAATCTTAACCCGGCCAGAGCTAATGGTTTTTTCCAGCCGGCAGGCCGAAAGAGGATTAATTAAGAAAGATGAAGCGATAAGAGTGCCAGAGGTTTTAAAAAATTCTTTACGGTTCATTTTTATTTCCTTAAAAAAGAGTATATAAAATCAAATCCGTTTTTCCAAGCTAAATAGTTTTTACTGCTGGTTTTTTTCGAATATAATATGTTCCATTATTTTATCCTGGAGGTCCCGATGGACAGAAGAATTATTTCCCTGATTTCAGCCTTCATTTTATTTTTTTTATCTGCCTGCCTGTCTGCCCAGACTGAGGCCAGGCCGGGAGTAATTATCCAATCTGTCGAAAATATGTTTTCTAAGCCAAGTTCTAAGGTGGACGTCGTTAGCCAGGCTTTGCTTGGCACCAGCATCAAGATTCTTGAAACTCAAAAGGATGAACATGGTAAGGACTGGTATTATATCGAGACACCGGACAGTTACCGGGGATGGATCGAGAGCCGGGCAGTCAGGTCATACAAACCTGGTGAAAAACCATATGCTGCCGAAGGCCGGGTCATAGAGATTACCAGCCTGATGGCTTACATCTACGCCACTCCGGAGGTGAGCGAACAAAAACCGCTCAAGATGGCTCCGATTAGCACAGTGCTTGAGGCCGGACAGCCCCAGCTGGAAGAAGAGCGCTGGCTCCAGGTAACTTTGCCCTGCGGTCATCAAGGCTTCATTCAGACCGGCGATGGTGAAATCAAGCAGGCACCGTTTAAAAGACCAAGGCTGGCTCCCGAACAAACAGTAGCTCTGGCCAAAAGATTCCTCGGAATTCCGTATCTATGGGGAGGGACCAGCCCCCTCGGGATTGATTGCTCGGGTTTTGCCCAATTAATTTATAGATTAAGCGGGGTAGAAATTCTGCGGGATGCCGGTATTCAATATACGAGTTCCGGTCTGATCGAAGTTCCAAGGGGCCAGGAACAAACTGGAGATCTAATTTTCTTCGGGGCCAAAAGTATCACTCATGTTGGCCTGATGATTAATGGCCATGAATTTATTCATGCCACCACTCATGACAGGCCTGTGGTTCAAATTTCTGATCTGGGTGCTGCTTACTGGCAAAAGATTTATCAAGGTTGCCGCCGGGCGCAGCCTTAAAAACAGGTTTGAAAGCAGATAAAGGGCGGAGCCGGACCTCACCTGATCCCGGGCCTTCAATGGTTAAAATAAGACAAGAGGCTGGAATTATAAGCTAATCTCTGGCTATGGACTGAGGGGACTAAAGCTTCTTCCGAAGCAGTAAAATTAAGGCTTTCTTTTATTTGCCTTCTTTTGGGCTGGCCTTTTCTTTTTTCTTAGCTTTCTTTTTGTATTCAGCGCCCAGGAGCTCGATCATAGCCATCTGAGCTCCATCTCCCGAGCGCAGACCCAGCTTAACAATCCTGGTATAGCCTCCTGGCCGCTCCTTAAACCTCGGGCCCAGTTCGGTAAATAACTTTTGAACAACAGACTCTTTCATGATGTAAGCCAGAGCCTGCCTTCTGCCGGCCAGAGTATTTTTTTTGCCAATGGTAATCATCTTTTCAGTTACCGGCCTGACGGCTTTAGCCTTGGCCAGAGTAGTTCTAACCCTTTCCTTCTCCAGAAGAGAAGTGACCAGATTGCGCAGTAAAGCCCGGCGATGAGAGGTATTGCGTCTTAATTGATAGCGTTTAACCTGGTGCCTCATGTATCCAGCTCCTTATCAGTCTTTCTCTTTTTTATTATGTTTTGAATCTGCTCTAGCAGTTTAGGGTGAAGCTCAAGGTTTAGACCCAGGCCAAGATTATTCAGGGTTTCCTTTATTTCCAGCAAGGACTTCCTTCCGAAATTCTTGGTTTTTAACAATTCTTCTTCAGTTTTCTGCACCAGTTCATAGACATAGGTGACACCAGCTGCCCGCAAACAGTTATTAGCTCTGACAGAAAGTTCCAGATGGTCAATACTATTGGCCAGGACCTCAACCATCTCGGCATAAGGCATTTCCTTGGTTGGTACCGCCGCTTCTTTTTGTAATGGCTCATCCACAATGTTAAGGAATATGTTCAGATGATCCCTCAACATTTTTGCCGCCTGCGAGACAGCATCCCCGGGTTTGATCGCTCCGTTAGTCCAGACTTCCAGGGTTAAGCTTTCGTAATCAATTCTCTTACCTACGCGGGCAGGCTCAACGCTATAATTTACCCGGAGAACAGGTGAATGTGACGAGTCAAGAGGGATAAAATCCACACTCAGGTCATCACTATAGTTCTGATCAGCATTTAAATAGCCGCGGTTATTCTTAACAACCATTTCCATTTCCAGCTTACCGTCAGTATCCAGGCTGGCCAGATGTATGTCTGGATTTAATATTTCCACATCGGCATCATGAATAATATCACCAGACTTAACCTCGGCTGGACCGGTCATTTTCAGAGTTACTCTTTTTGATTCATTGACCTTTAGCTTTAGCGGAATAGTTTTCAGGTTCAGAATAATATGAGTCACGTCTTCTACCACTCCGGGGATAGAGGAAAACTCATGCAAAACTCCTGTTATTTTAACAGCAGTAATAGCCGCCCCGGTGATGGACGACAGCAGCACCCGCCGTAACGAGTTGCCAATGGTGATGCCGTAACCGCGCTCAAATGGTTGCGCTTTAAAGCGGCCATAAGTATCTGTTAAACTTTCATAATCGCATTCTAAGTATCTTGGCTTCTGGAAACCAAGCTCGGTCATGGTTCCTCCTTTTAAGGAAGGTTATCAGCAGGTAGCCTTCCCTCTTATTTTGAATAAAGTTCTACGACCAAATGTTCTTCAACCGGGATGGTAATATCCTGTCTGGTCGGGACTGAAGCCACTCTGGCTTGCAGGTTATCCCAGTCAGGCTGCAGCCAGCCTGGAACGGTTTTGCTCTTATTAGCTTCAATTATTGCCTTAAAATTTTCATCCTGAGCCGTTTTCTCTTTGAAACTGATCATGTCCCCTTCTTTCACCAGGTAAGAGGGAATAGTCACTTTCCGGTCGTTCACCCGGACATGTCCATGAGCAATCAACTGGCGCGCCTGTGCCCGGGAAAGAGAAAAACCCAGCATAAAAAGTACGCTATCTAGCCTTCTTTCCAGCATGATAAGCAGGTTCTCGCCCGTCACACCTTTCTGCTGTTCAGCTTTCTCAAAAAACGAACGGAACTGTTTTTCAGACATGGCATAATATCTTTTCAGCTTTTGCTTTTCTCTCAATTGAATGGCATAACCGAGAACTCTTTTCCGGAGCCGGCCATGTTGACCGGGGGCGAAAGACCGTCTCTCCAAAGGGCATTTATCAGTCAGACATTTATTGCCTTTGAGAAACAACTTGGTTTTTTCCGTCCGGCATAGACGGCAATCTGGCTTTTGATACCTGGCCATGGTTAATCTCCTTTGACCTTCATTCTCTTAGACTCTCCTTTTCCTTCTCACCCGGCAACCATTGTGAGGTATAGGAGTAACATCACGAATTGATTTTATTTCCAGCCCGGCTGCCTGGAGAGCCCGAATTGATGATTCGCGTCCAGCTCCGGGGCCTTTAACTCTGACATCAACATAGCGGACACCATATTCTCTTGCCTTACTGGCCACATCTTTAGCCGCCAGCTGGGCAGCAAAAGGCGTTCCCTTTCTGGCTCCTTTAAAACCTGAAGTTCCCGAACTCGCCCAGCAAATTGTACTGCCCTGCTGATCAGCAATAGTAATAATCGTATTATTAAAAGTGGACTGAATATGAGCTACTCCGTATGATACTTCTCTCTTTATCTTTTTTTTCTTAGTTTTGGCTTTAGGCATTGATTTTCTCCATTAATTAGGCTTTCTTTTCTTTCAGTTTCTTAATGGTGTGGCCGCGCGGTCCTTTTCTCGTCCGGGCATTAGTTTTAGTTCTCTGCCCTCTCACTGGCAGGTTACGTTTGTGTCTTAAGCCGCGATAGCAGCCAATATCAATCAGCCGCTTAATATTGGTCGAGACCTCTTTGCGCAGCTCACCCTCGATTTTTTCTCTCTTTTCAATGATCTGGCGGATTTTGTTAACTTCATCTTCAGTCAGATCTTTGACCTTCTTGTTCTTATCAATCCTGGCCTCGTCCAGAATCTGACTGGCTTTCGACCGGCCAATGCCAAAGATATAGGTCAAGCCAACCTCAATCCTTTTTTCTGGCGGAAGTGTTATACCTGCTATTCTTGCCATAGTTTCCTCTTTCTATCCTTGTCTTTGTTTATGCTTTGGATTAGAGCAGATGACTCTAACCACGCCTTTTCTGCGGACTATTTTACATTTCCGACACATCTTCTTGACTGATGCTCTGACCTTCATTTTTTCACCTCATTTATAACGGTAAGTGATTCGCCCTTTAGTCAAATCATATGGCGAGATCTCTACCCGTATCCTGTCTCCAGGAAGAATTCTGATGAAATTTTTTCTCATCCTGCCTGAGATATGAGCCAGGATGACATGCTTATTGGCCAATTCCACTTTAAACATGGCATTGGGCAGGGTCTCCAGGACCACACCTTCCATTTCAAAAACATCCTGCTTAGCCATTCACCTGACTCCCAGTCATTGAGGCCGCCATTCTTCATCATCTGCCGTCAATATTTCAGCACCTGCCTCGGTCAAAGCTACCGAATGTTCAAAGTGAGCTGCCAGGCTTCCATCTCTGGTCACGGCTGTCCAGTTATTACTTAGAACAGCAGTTTCCCAGTGGCCAGCAGCTATCATCGGCTCAATAGCCAGCGTCATTCCCTTTTTCAGCCTGGGGCCATGGCCAGGCAGGCCAAAGTTGGGAATTTGCGGACCCTCATGTAATTCCCGGCCAATCCCATGACCGACAAAATCCCTGATAACTGAGAAGCCTGATCTTTCTACTTCTTCCTGTATAGCGGCTGAAATATCAGAAAGATGATGGCCTTCTTTGACCTGTTCAAGGCCACAGTAAAAGCTTTTTTCGGCTATTTCCATCAGCTTTCTTGCCTCTTCTGATACCTGACCAACCGGCACTGTAACCGCTGCATCTCCATAAAATCCACCATAAATTACACCAAAATCAAGACTGACCAGATCTCCCGACTGCAAACGCCGGTTCGAAGGAATACCATGAACAATTTCTTCATTAATAGACACGCAAAGAGAAGCCGGGTAGCCGTTATAACCTTTAAAAGCTGGAGTGGCTCCAAACTCCAGAGTCCTCTTTTCAGCATAACGGTCAAGTTCCTTTGTTTCTATACCTGGTTTAACCATCTCTTTTAGTTCAGCCAGAATTCTGCCCACCCGGCGGCCACTTTCCTTCATAATGGCTATCTCTGCCTCAGATTTATAAACTATCATTTTGACTTTAGTGCTCCTTGTCCTCTGCCAGCCGGCGAGCGAGCACATCTTTTATAACCTTAAATATGTTTTCGGCCAGATCCTCGCCATTTATTTCAAACAGGAGGTTTCTTCTGGAATAATACATGATAAGTGGAGCTATATTTTCTTGATATAGCCTGATTCTTTCCTTGATTACCTCCGGGCGGTCATCATCCCTGACAACCAGTCTGGAGCCACAAATATCGCATAGTCCATCAGATTGAGGCTTATTATTATTTGCATTATACACTGCTCCACACTGAAGGCAAACCTGGCGGCCAGCCAGGCGCTGCAGAATTTCTCTTTCTGTCACCTTAAACTCAAAAACGGTCTCTTGCCTGTTATCTTCAAGATTTTCCAGCAGGAGACCCTGGCTGAGCGTCCGGGGAAAACCATCAAGGACATAGCCTGACCGGCAATCATCTGATGAAATACGCTCTGCTACCAGTCTTAAAACTAAATCGTCTGAGACCAGTTGGCCGGCTTTCATTTGGTCATTTACCATTTTCCCCAGCTCAGTCCCCTTTTCAACTTCCGATCTTAATAGATCACCGGTAGAAATCTTTGGGAATCCATAATTCTGTTGAATCAGATCAGCCTGTGTTCCCTTGCCGCTACCGGGCGGGCCGAGAAGAATAACTCTCATCCCCTTCTCCCTCTTAATCGGCTACTCCTCATAAATCCATCATAATGACGCATGACCAGTTGAGCTTCAATCTGTTGCATGGTATCCATAGCTACCCCCACCACAATCAACAGGGAAGTTCCACCAAAATAGAAATCAATATTTAATCCCTGGGTAATCCATCTGGGGAGATTGGCCTCCAGAAAATCACCAACCAGAGGCAAGGCCCCTATCTTAAAACCAGTCATCAGAAATTCCGGGAGAATAGCAATAGCCGCCAGATAGATAGCTCCTACTAAGGTTATGCGGCTCAATGTCTGGTCAATATAATCGGCCGTATTCTTACCAGGTCTGATGCCCGGGATAAATCCGCCATATTTTCTTAAATTATCAGCTACATCATTGGGGTTAAAAATAATAGAAACATAGAAGTAGGTAAAGAAAATTATCGCCGCTATATAAATCAAGACATATAAGGGCATTCCCGGACCAAACTGGCGGGCAATAGTCTGAAAAACCGGTGTCTTAGAAAACGTAGCCAGTGTAGAAGGTATAGCAATAATCGAGGCAGCAAAAATGATAGGGATAACACCGCCAGTATTGACTCTTAAAGGCAGATGGGTGCTCTGACCTCCATAAACTTTCCGTCCTATAACCCGCTTGGCATAAGAGACAGGAATCCTTCTCTGCCCTCTCTCGACATAAACAATAAAGGCAATGACAGCTATCATAAAGGCGATCAAAAAGATAATCCGGAGAGGATCGAGGCTGCCTGATCTAAGTCCGTCAATCAGGCTGTTCATGCCCTGCGGCAGGCTGGCCACGATGCCGGCAAAAATGATGAGCGAAATGCCGTTGCCTATTCCTCTTTCCGATATCTGCTCGCCCAGCCACATGATAAAAGTTGTGCCGGTGGTTAGAGTCAGAATGGTCAGCAACCTGAAGCCCCAGCCGGGATTAGGTACCACCGGTGCTCCCTCCGGGCTGGTCGTTTTTTCCAGAAAAATTGAAATGCCAATAGCTTGAATGATGCAAATGACCAGCGTCCCGTACCTGGTGTACTGGGTAATCTTTCTCCGTCCAAGCTCACCTTCTTTTGATAATCTTTCAAGATAAGGCCAGACCACAGTCAGAAGCTGGAGGATAATGGAGGCACTGATGTATGGCATAATGCCGAGAGCAAAAATGGTCATTCTCGACATAGCCTGTCCGGAAAAAAGGTCATAAAAGCCGAGAATTGAACCTCGCTGGCTCTGCCAGAAGTCTTTCAGAGCGTCAGCACTGATACCTGGATTGGGAATATGACACCCAATGCGGTAAATAGCCAGTAGCAGAAGTGTAAAGATGACCCTTTTCCTTAAATCAGGAATGCTGAAGATGTTGCGGATACTTTCTAACATTATTCCTTCCCGATAACGATCGCTTTCCCACCACTTTCTTCAATCTTTCGAACCGCAGATTGAGAGAAAGCCTGAGCCTGGATAGTCTTGGCTGAAGATAAACCGCCCCTGCCCAGAATTTTGATCTGTTCTTTTTCGCTATGAATAAGCCCGTAATTAACCATTTCTTTGAGCCCAATTTCAGCTACGGGCAGTTTATCAAGCTGATCAAGATTAACCTCAGTGAACTCGACCCTGAATTTATTATTAAAGCCGCGCTTGGGAAGACGGCGATGCAAAGGCATCTGACCGCCTTCAAAACCCCATTTTCTCTTGTAGCCAGCGCCAGCTAATTGCCCCTTGTGCCCGCGACCCGCTGTCTTACCCAGGCCCGAGCCCGGTCCCCGGCCACGCCTTTTATTATTCTTTCTTGAGCCTTGAGCTGGATTTAATTTATTAAGATTCATGGGTGTTCGATCTCCTCTACTTTGAGCAAATGAGAAATCTTCCGGACCATCCCCCTTATCTCCGGACAATCCTGCCTGACTACCTCTGAGTTAAGTTTCCTTAATCCCAGGCCATAAGCTACCAGCCGGTGTTTTTCGGGGCGTCCGATCAAGCTGCGAACAAGTTTTATCTTAAGATATTTTTTTTTCTGCATCTTATCCTCACTCTAACCTTAAATTTGTTCGCTTTCTTTTCCTCTTAATTTGCTTATATCTTCCGGTCTTTTCAATTTTTTCAAAGCATCTAAGGTAGCCTGAGCAACAGTAATAGGATTGCTGCTTCTGACGGATTTGGTCAGTATATCTTTGATACCAGCTAGCTGAAGAATCACTCTGACAGCACCGCCGGCAATCACTCCTGTCCCCCGGGAAGCAGGCCTTAAGACCACCAGGCCGGCATCGGACTGGCCCTTGACCTGGTGATGGATGGTTGTTCCGTTCAAGGGAATGTTCATCATATTTTTCTTGGCATCTTCTACTGCCTTGGCTATGGCTTGAGGAACTTCACGTGCCTTACCCAGGCCAACACCTATTTTACCGTTTTCATTACCAACGGCCACCAGGGCAGAGAAACTAAGGTTCTTGCCGCCCTTAACGACTTTAGTCACTCTTCTGATTGATATTACCTGGTCTTTTAACTCTATTTCAGGGCTAAGAGCCTCATCCAGCTTTTCAAAATCTTCATGTTCCACGCTATTTCCTCCTTAGACGCTCAATCAAAAAGAAATTCCTTCTGCCCTCAGGGCTTCAGCTAAAGTTTTCACCCGGCCATGGTAAGGATAAATTCCACGGTCAAAGACTATCGTCCTTAAATTCTTCTCTTTCAATCTTTTCCCCAGGATGGAGCCAAGAAGCTGGCAGGCTTCTTTATTTTTAGTCTTTTTAGCTTTTCCCCGGAATTCTTTTTCCAGTGTTGAAGCTGAAACCATAACCCGGCCGGCTAAATCATCAATAACCTGAGCATATATATACCGGTTAGATCTCACCACGATCAGCCTGGGCCTGGATGGGACGCCCTTTATTTGCTTTTTAATCCTCTTTCTGATTCTTTCTTTTCTGACCTTTTTCACTTCAGATTTTGACTTAAGCACTGGCCACCCCCGCTTTTCTCTCTTTCTTAATTAAGGTCTCTCCGACCAGCCTGATGCCCTTTTGCTTGTAAGGATCTGGCCGTCTGAACCTTTTAATCGTATCAGCTACCTGGCCAACCTTTTGTTTATCTATACCCCTGACTGTAAGCAGCGTCGGCTTCTCAGCTATAATTTCTATACCCGCTGGAATCTCATAGATTACTGGCCGTGAATACCCAACATTCAGTTCGAGCTTGTTCTTTTCTACCTTGGCCCTGTAACCAACGCCAGTAATTTCCAGTTGCTTGCTGTATCCCTGAGTGATTCCGACTATGGCATTGTGAGCTAAAGACCGGCACAAGCCATGATATTGTCTGACCTGCTGTTCTTCACTCTCTCTCGTCAGTATCAGTTGATTCCCTTCCACTTTAGCTTTAAGGCCGGCATAAAGCGGGGAAAATAATTTACCCAGCTTCCCCTCAAACTCTATCCGGTCAGGCAGTATGGTGACTTTCACACCTGTCGGTATCTCAATAGGCTTCTTTCCTACTCTTGACATTTTCTTACCTCACCAACTTGTTTACCAGATCTCGCACAGGACTTCCCCCCCCAGATTAAGTTCCTCGCATTTCTGGCCGGTCATAACTCCCTTCGAGGTGGAGATAATGACTATACCCAGGCCATCCAGGACTTTTGGAATTGAATTCTGATTGCAGTGAATCCGGCAACCCGGCTTGCTTATCCGGCGAAGTCCACTAATGGCACTCTGGTTATCATCTGTATATTTTAAAGTAATACTCAAAATACCCTGCTTTTTATCTTCAACTAATTTATAACTTTTAATATAACCTTCTTCCTTTAAGATACGCGCCACTTCCACCTTCAATCTGGAAGAAGGCACATTAACTTCTTTCTTCTTTGCTCTAACGGCATTGCGGATTCTTGTTAACATATCAGCCATCGGGTCAGTCACGCTCATGACTTCATCCTTTCAAACTAATTTACCAGGAAGCCTTAGTAATGCCAGGGATTTCTCCCTTCAGGGCCAGCTTCCTGAAACACAAACGGCACAGATCAAATTGGCGATAATAGCCTCTTGGCCGGCCGCAAAGGCGGCACCGGTTGCGATGGCGGATGGAGAACTTCGGTTTCGATTGATCCTTAAATATCTTCGCTGTGGTCGCCACTTTTTATCCTTCCTTTCATGAAGATTCACGGAAAGGCATACCCATTCTTTTCAATAGGGCATAGGCTTCCTTATTATTTCTGGCCGTGGTGACTATGGTTATATTCAAACCTCGCGGCCTTTCAACCCTGGTATAATCTATTTCAGGAAAAACCAGCTGATCCTTCAGACCAAGAGTATAATTGCCCCGGCCGTCAAAACAAGAAGGCGAGACTCCCCTGAAATCTCTTACCCGGGGGAGAACGATGTTGACCAGGCGATCAAAAAATTCGTACATTCTCTCCCGTCTTAAAGTTACATAACAGGCAATTGGCTGCCCTTTCCTCAGCTTAAAAGCTGATATTGATTTCTTAGCGCGGCCGATAGCCGGATACTGCCCGGTCATCAAACCCAATTCGGCTTTAGCTGTATCAAGTAACTTAATATTCTGGATAGCATCGCCCGCACCCACATTAATGACAATTTTTTCCAGGCGGGGTACAGCCATGACATTATCAATTTCCAGTTCTTTCTGGAGCTCTTTAATGATTTCTTTTTTATAGCGATCTAATAGCCTGCTCATCTTCTAACCTCTCAGGACTTTTCCAGATTTGTCTCACACCGGTGGCAAACCCTGATTTTGGTGCCATCTTCAAGAATTTTGAGTTTGGCCCTGACACCTCGCCCACAATCCTGGCAATACAACATTACCCGGGAAACAGGCAAAGGTGCTTCCTTTTCCATTATCCCGCCCTGAATATTCTGGCTGCGATCTGGCCTGACGAAAATCTTAACAAAATTGACTTTCTCCACTACTACTTTACTCTCTTCCCTCATAACCTTGAGAATCTTACCGGTTTTACCCCGGTCCTTACCGCTTCTGACCACCACCACATCATTCTTCTTGAAAGGGAAATTAGCCATCAGAGTACCTCCGGAGCCAGAGAAATAATCTTCATGAATTTCTTTTCTCTCAGCTCTCTCCCGACCGGTCCGAAGACGCGGGTTCCAAGTGGCTCGCCGGACTTATCAATGATAACAGCTGCATTATCATCGAAACGGATATAAGAGCCATCTTTTCTCCTCACTTCCTTTTTTGTCCGGACAATGACCGCTCTTACCACTTTACCCTTCTCAATTTTACTATCGGGATCAGCCTCTTTAACAGAAGCAGAAATTACATCCCCAATGGTCGCCACTCCGCCTACGCTCCCACCCAGTGGAGTAATGGCCATTATCCTTCTGGCTCCAGAATTATCGGCCACGGTGAGCCTTGTTCTCATCTGAATCATGATAGTTCATCCTTAATTTCAGATTCTATTTTTCCAGAAGCTAAACCCATAATTTCTGCTACCCGCCATCTTTTCAGTTTGCTAACCGGCCTGGTCTCGGCAATTCTAACTACATCACCTACCTGGCATTTTTCCTGCTCGTCATGAGCAAGAAATGTTTTTTTTGACCTGATAGTCTTTTTGTAGAGCGGATGTTTCTCTAGCGTTTTGACCAGAACTTTGACAGTTTTAGCCGACTTTTTGGCTACGACCGTTCCAACTTTAGTTGTCACTCTCTTTTTCTGTTTAGCTTCCATTGTCTTATTTTGCCTCTTTTTTCTGAATTTCTAACAAAACAGTATTTATTCTGGCAATATCTTTTCTGACATTTCTGATCTTCATGGGATTATCCAGCTGGCCCATAGCTTTTTGAAAGCGAAGCCTGGATAACTGATCTTTAAGATCGCCAACTTTTTGCTTTAATTCATCTGCCGACAGTTCTCTAATTTCTCTCGTTTTCATCTTAGTTCCCTTTGTGCTCTTGATATTAACCTCGTTTTGATCGGCAATTTATGCCCAGCTAAACGCATAACTTCCTGAGCGGTTTCATAATCAATACCTTCAACCTCAAAAATTATCCTTCCAGGTCTGATGACTTCTACCCAGAATTCCGGATCACCTTTCCCCCGGCCCATTCTGGTTTCAGTTGGTTTCTTGGTAACCGGTTTCCAGGGGAAGACTCTCACCCACATTTTGCCGCGTTTCTTCAGAAACCTGGTTATAGTCACCCGCCCGGCTTCAATCTGCCTGGCTGTCAGCCAGCAGGGCTCAAGAGCCTGAAGCCCGAACTCTCCAAAAGCCAGTTCTGCTCCCCGCTGTGCCTGACCGCGCATCCGGCCCCGGTGTTGCTTCCGGTATTTAACTTTTTTCGGCATCAACATGGTTAGATCTCCTCTGATTCAATGATTTGAGAAGAGACTCTGGCTTTGTCAACATCACCACGGTAGATCCAGACTTTAATGCCAATCTGACCGTAAGTGGTAAAAGCTTCGGTAAAAGCATAATCAATGTCAGCTTTAAGCGTCTGCAGGGGCAGTTGGCCTTTTAGATACCATTCTGTTCTGGCGATTTCTACTCCACCCAGCCGGCCAGCACACATAACCTTGATACCCCTGGCACCCATTTTCAGAGCATTTTCTACGGCTCTTCTCATCGCACGGCGGTAGGCAATTCTTTTTTCCAGTTGAGTGGCTATACCTTCACCCACCAGGGCAGCATTAAGCTCTGGTTTATCAACCTCTCTGATATCTACATAAGCTTCTCTTCTGGCTATTCCTTCCAGCAGGCTTTTCAGGTTCTCAATTTCTTTCCCACCGCGTCCGATGATGATTCCCGGGCGGGCAGTATGAATAATAACTCTGACTTTCGGGCCAACTCTCTCCACATCAACACTGGCGATGCCAGCGTGAGAATATTTATCTCTAACTGCCTTTTTTATCTGGAGATCTTCATGGACTAAGCGGGCATAATCTTTACCCCTGGCAAACCAGCGAGAAGTCCATTGTTTATTAAAGCCTAAACGAAAACCTATTGGATGCGTCTTCTGTCCCAAGGTCTATCTCCCTTTCTTTTCATCTAAGTAAATTTTTACATGGCTCGTCCTTTTCAAGATCCGGTAGGCTCTACCCTGAGGTGCCGGTCTGATTCTCTTCATGGTTGGCCCCTGTTCAATCTGAATCCCGGCGATATAGAGATTATCGACATCAACATTAGGTGATTTCTGCTGAGCATTGGCAATAGCCGAGCGCAGAACTTTTTCCAGGACAGCACTAATCTTCTTACGCTCATTAAATTTCAGAATGGTCAGAGCTTCGCCCACGAGTCTATTCCGGACCAAATCAGCTACCAGGCGGCCCTTCTGGGGGCTCATCCTGACATAGCGAGCAAAAGCTTTTGATAAATACTTTTCTTTTTCCATGATTATTTTCCCACTTTAAGCTGCCGGGCAGTCTTAGAAGTGTGGCCTTTAAATGTCCTGGTTGGAGAAAATTCGCCCAGCTTATGGCCAACCATTTGCTCAGTCACAAAAACCGGAATGAATTTCCGGCCATTATGAACTCCAAAGGTCAAGCCGACCATTTCCGGAATGATAATTGAGCGCCTTGACCAGGTCTTGATAACCTGACGTTTTTCTTTCGCCGACTGAGACGCCTGGACCTTTTCCATCAATTTAGAGTCAATATAGGGGCCTTTGTGAATAGACCTGCCCATGATTACTTACTCCTTCTTCTGATAATAAAAGCCTGAGTTCTTTTATTTTTCCTGGTCTTATAACCCTTAGTGGGGATACCCTGCGGACTGACTGGGTGGCGACCGCCTTTAGTTTTACCTTCACCGCCACCATGTGGATGATCAATTGGATTCATAACTGTTCCCCGGACATGCGGCCTGATGCCCAGCCAGCGGGTCCTTCCGGCTTTACCAACGCTAATATTTTGATGATCAAGATTGGCCACCTGTCCGATAGTCGCCCGGCAATTCAGGTGAATTTTCCTGATTTCAGAGGATGGCAGCCTCAACTGGGCGTAATCACCTTCTTTACCTAAAATCTGAACACCAGCACCTGCTCCTCTAGCTATCTGGCCGCCTTTGCCGATAGTTAGCTCAACATTGTGAACGATAGTGCCGACCGGGATATATTTTAAGGGCAGACAATTGCCAGGCAGAATATCCACCTGAGTATCAGAGGAGATGATACTATCACCAACTTTCAGATTGAGAGGAGTCAGGATATAACGTCTTTCTCCATCCTGATATTTGATAAGTGAAATATAGGCAGAACGGTTAGGATCATATTCAATAGTCTCGACCAAACCATTAATACCTATCTTATCACGCTTGAAATCAATAATCCGGTAAAGCCTTTTGTGTCCACCACCGCGGTGCCGGAAAGACAGATGCCCTTTGTTATTACGTCCACCACTCTTCGGCCGTGGAACCAGCAATGGCTTGTATGGTTGTGCTCCGCTTGTTTCTTCGTGAGTTAAACCCGTCCGGTGACGCAGGGCTGAGGTAACTGGTTTATAAATTTTAATAGCCATGGTCATATTGCCTCAAAGTATTCAATCATTTTTTCGCCTTTTTTCAGCTTGACATAAGCCTTTTTCCGGTCTTTCGTCCGTCCCAGGCTTCGCCCCAGTCTCTTGACTTTGCCTTTCAATTTGACGATGGTTACACTTTCTACATTAGTCTTGAATAATTCTTCAACCGCTCTTTTAACTTCTATCTTGTTGGCTCGGGGAGCAACTTCAAAACAGACTTCATGATTCATTCCTTTTAATCTGGTAACTTTTTCTGTAATCAAAGGACGGAGAATTATCTCTTTGGCTTCTTTTTTCATTTTAATTTCTCCACCAGCAAATTAAAAGATTGCTGACTGAACACCAGCCATTTGTATTTCAGCACATCATAAGTATTAAGCTTATCATTACCTACAGCTTTAACTTCCGGCATATTTCTGAACGCCTTAAACAGATTGCTGTTTTCCCTCGAATCGACAACCAAGGCCGAGTCAATTTTCAAGTTCTTAAGCCAGGCAGCAGCTTCTTTTGTTTTTGGTTGAGATATATTTATCTCATTTATGACCAGCAAAAGATTGTCTGCCAGTTTAGCCGCCAGAGCTGATTTCAAAGCGTTTTTCCTGGCTTTTTTAGGCAGATCATAACTATAATCCCTCGGCTTTGGCCCAAAGGTGGTGCCGCCATGTTTCCAGAGAGGCGACCGGTTGCTGCCCGAGCGGGCCCGGCCTGTTCCTTTCTGCCTCCAGGGCTTACGGCCGCCGCCACTGACCTCAGACCTGGTCTTAGTCGAAGCTGTGCCCTGTCTCTGATTGGCCAGATAATTGACAACTGTCTCATAAACAAGATGGCCTTTTACCGGATAATTAAGAACCCCTTCTGGCAGGCTTATTTCTTCCACCGGCTTTCCACTTTGATCTAAAACTTGTAATTTCATAGCACACTCTTCTTATTTATAAATTCTTACCTTTAATTGAACCTTTCCTGATGATGACCAGGCCGCCACGAGCTCCAGGCACAGCCCCTTTAACCAGGATCAAGTTTTTCTCCTGGTCAATCTGAACAATTTTTAAATTTTTAACAGATATTCTGTCCTGGCCCATCCGGCCAGCCATTCTCATGCCTTTTATAACCCGGGAGGGGTAAGAAGAAGCCCCGATTGAGCCCGGTGCCCTGTGAAACATAGACCCATGGCCCGCGCCACCGCCAGCAAAGCCGTGACGCCGCATGACACCCTGAAAGCCCTTACCTTTGCTAATTCCACTAACCTGCACTTTTTCACCAACTTCGAAGATATCTGCCGCCAGCAGCTGATCTCCTTCCTTTTTATCCTCCGGTCCCTGGCACTTAAATTCTTTCAAAACCTTAAGAACCGGACCGCCCGATTTCTTAAAATGCCCGTTTTCGGCTTTGTTTGGATGCTTCCTTGACTTTTCTTCAACCAGGCCAAGCTGCAGGGTTTCATAACCATCTTTTTCCCTGGTTTTCTTTTGAATTACGGTGCATGGGCCAGCCTTAATCACCGTCACCGGCACTACATTTCCAGCTTCATCAAAAATCTGGGTCATGCCAACTTTTCTGCCAATAATTCCTTCAATCATGTTTACTCTCCTGCCCCAAAGGCTTTAATTTCAACATCAATACCGGCTGGCAGGTCAAGCTTCTGCAGTTCTTCTATGGTCTCATTGCTGTATTCGCTTATATCAATTACCCTTTTATGAACTCTCATTTCAAAATGTTCTCTAGACCTTTTATCCACATGTGGTGAACGAAGAACACAAAACCGCTGAATCTTAGTCGGCAGCGGGATTGGACCGGAGATTTTAGCTCCTGTTCTTCTGGCCTTAATGACAATATCCTTCACCGATTGATCTAAGAGTCTGTGATCAAATGACTGGAGTTTAATTCTTATCTTTTCCATTTTTGTTCCTCGTTCTCCATAAAAAGGCCTTTCTTCAGCTTTATTCCAGTATTTCAGTTACGGTACCGGCGCCGACCGTCCGGCCGCCTTCCCTGATGGCAAATCTTAACCCCTTCTCCATGGCTACCGTCGTAATCAACTCCACTTCAACGTTCGCATTGTCCC
>JAQURD010000018.1 GCA_028749115.1 Acidobacteriota bacterium
GTTGCTTTGATTGACAACTGGCTCACTCATTTATTCTTACTCCTCCCTATTGAAGGGCCTCAACCGTAGTTTGAATTTCCAGCAACTCTTTGGTAATGGCTGCCTGACGCATCTTATTGAGCAGCAGCACCAGATCAGAAATTAATTCCTCGGCATTTCTAGTGGCGTTTTCCATGGCCATCATCCGGGCCGCCTGTTCAGCCGCTTGAGATTCAAACAGCAGATGCTCAAGCTGAGTCTGAAGATAGAATTTAAGCAAATAATTAATCATAATTGAAGCTTCCTGCTCCCATAGGGGCTCAAGATGTCCTGCGGGCTGCCCGGATAAATCAGCCGCCAGAGGCAGCAGCCGGGTAACAGTTAGCCTGGGAGCAACGATAGACCGAAACTCATTATAAAGAACATAAATGGCATCAAAGTTTTGACGGGTAAATTCGTAGTCGAAATACTGGTTTAAACTCTGGCTGATAGCTGATATCTTTTTTTCAACGCCATCAGAGTAAGAAACAGCCACCGGCCAGCGGGAAGCTTTAAAAAAATTTACCGCTTTTTTGCCAATAGGAATGATAGCTAGCTGGCTGTCCTTCTCCTTCTCGCCGAGAAAGCCGGCGGCCATGGTTAATAAATTAGAATTAAAAGCACCACACAAGCCTTTATCTGAAGTTATAACTGTTACCAGAAGTTTTTTCTCCGGCCTGACCTGAAGATAAGGATGTTCTGCCAGATTCAATTCCCGAGTGAGAGAAATAGCCACCTCAGGAAAGATGTGCCAGAAAGGCCTTCTGGCTACGACTACCCGCTGAGCTCTCCTGTAGCGGGAAGTAGCTACTGTCTTCATCGCCTGGGTAACCTGCTGGCTGTTCCGAACACTCTGGATCCGGCGCCTTAAATCAATTAGGGTGCTCAACTTTTAGTTCCTCCTTGAACACCTTATTAAACTCCTGCAGGCTCTGATTGATCTCCTGGTCAAGATCAAGATCAATTTGTTTTCTGGAAGCTATAGCCTGAAGGAGATGAGCATAATGACTTTCAAAATATTCGTAGAGTTTTTTCTCATAACGCTTGACTTCATCAAGAGGAATTTCATCCATGAAACCCCGGTTGCCAGCATAAATAATTAAGACCTGTCTTTCAACGGATAGAGGTGAATATGGCTCCTGTTTCAGGATTTCTGTTAATCTCAGCCCCCGGTCAAGCTGGGCCTGGCTGGCCCTATCGAGCTCGGTTCCGAACTGGGCGAAGCTCTGTAATTCCCGGTACTGAGCCAGATCAAGCCGCAATTTTCCGGCCACCTGTTTCATCGCTTTTATTTGAGCATTACCACCAACACGGGAAACAGAAATGCCCACATTAATGGCCGGACGGATACCAGCATTAAATAGCGATGGTTCAAGATATATCTGACCGTCGGTAATAGAAATGACGTTGGTTGGAATATAACCTGAGACATCTCCAGCCTGAGTTTCAATAATCGGTAAGGCCGTCAGGGATCCGCCGCCTAGTTCCTGATTCATTTTAGCTGCCCTTTCGAGCAGTCTGGAATGCAAATAAAAGACATCGCCAGGATAAGCTTCCCGGCCAGGCGGCCGGCGCAGCAAGAGTGATATTTCCCGGTAAGCAGCAGCATGCTTTGACAGATCATCATAGATAACCAGGACATGCTCACCCCGATCACGGAAATACTCACCCATGGCACAACCGGCATAGGGCGCCAGATATTGCAAAGCAGACGGGTCTGAGGCTGTCGCCGCCACCACTGTCGTATAGGCCATAGCTCCATAATCTTCCAGACTCTTGATAACCTGGGCAACAGTTGAATTTTTCTGGCCAATAGCCACATAAATGCATATCACACCAGAACTTTTTTGATTT
This sequence comes from Acidobacteriota bacterium, assembly GCA_028749115.1. Taxonomy (GTDB): domain Bacteria; phylum Acidobacteriota; class Aminicenantia; order Aminicenantales; family Saccharicenantaceae; genus Saccharicenans. Next base: position 1,873 of record JAQURD010000018.1, read on the forward strand.
AGAATAGTATCAATCACAATGGTCGTCTTGCCTGTCTGCCTGTCCCCGATAATTAGCTCTCTCTGTCCCCGGCCAATAGGAATCATGGAATCTATAGCTTTAATTCCAGTTTGAAGAGGCTCGCGAACTGGCCTTCTCTCCACCACTCCCGGGGCCAGCCTTTCGACAAACATATTTACCTCAGTTTTAACTGATCCCTTGCCATCAAGCGGGTGCCCGAGGGGATCAACTACCCGTCCGATCAAAGCCGGGCCAGCCGGCACCTGTAGAATGCGCCTGGTTCTCTTCACCACATCTCCTTCTTTAACCAGCTTGGTCTCCCCCAGGAGCATCACCCCAACTGAGTCTTCTTCCAGATTCAAAGCAAGACCATAGACATCGCGCTCAAAGGTCAATAGCTCGTTATACATTACGTTTTCCAGGCCATAAACCCTGGCAATTCCGTCACCGACAGAAATAACTGTGCCCGTTTCCTTAATATCAACACTGCCAGAAAAGTCTTTAATCTGCTGTTCAATTATTCTGGTAATTTCTTCAGCCTTAATTTCCATGCTTCTACCTCTGACTGATAATCTCCCGCAATTTCAAGAGACTTCCCTTCAAGGAAGCATCATAATAAATGCTTCCCTTCCTGACCAGTAATCCCCCCAGAATCTCAGGCTTGAGCGAAAAAGTCAGTCTGACCGGTCTCTTTTCTATATTCTTCAGAGTGGCCTCAATTTTTTTCTTCTCCTCTTCAGTCAGTTCAACGGCTGAACTAACCTCGAGAATTTCCAGACCCTGTTCTCTATCCCAGACCTCAGGCAGCTCAGCTACCAGCTCCTTCAACCAGCCCAACCTCCCATTCTTAGCTAAAAGCCAGATAAGCTTACTAACCCGGGCGTCGAAATTAAGTTTACTAAGAATTTCTTCCAGCAAAGATACTCTCTGGCTACTAATCACAAAAGGAGAGGTCAGAGCATAAAAGATTTTCTCATCACTGGTGATGAGATCAGAAAAAGTTTTAAGCTGGCTCAGGCAAAGCCCAAATTCTTCTTCAGTTTTAACCGTACTGGCTAATCCCTGCCCGTATTTTCTAATTATTGACTGATGGTTCATCTAAAGTCCCCAGCTTATCTATGGCTTCATAAATAAGTTTCCGGTGAAGTTCAGGTCTGAGTCTCTCCTCAATTCTTTTTTCTGCCAGAGAAATACTTAAATCGAGAGTATACACTTCCAGCTCCCGCTGGCTGCTTTTTACCAGAGAATCAATTTCCTCCTTAGCCAGCTTTTTTAATCTCTCAGCTTCAGCCTTAGCTTCGAGTGCTATCCGCTCCTTTTCTCTGGTCGCTTCTCTTTCCGCTTCTTTCTTCATTATATCTATCTCTTCGTCCAGCTTCTTTAGTCTTTCTCTTAACTGCTGAAGCTTTTGAGCTGATTCCAATCGCTGTTCTTCAGATTTTTTTAGACTGGTTGCCACCCGGTCAGATTGATGCTGCAGAAAGCCCATCAATGGCTTATATAACAGGTAAGTCAGGCCACCAAAAAGCACAACAAAATTTACTACCTGTCCAAGTAAAGTTGACAGGTTCGAACCCTGGTCAGATTCAGCGGCACCCAACCAGTTTGAACCAAACAGAATGAGTGATATAAATAAAACAGGCTTTAAGTTAATTAAGCGGTATCTCACTGGAGTAATTTTTCCTCTAATTTCCTGGCCAGATCATCAGCCTGCCAGTTAAGCTGAGTCTTTAGCTTTTCCACCTCATCCAGGAGCTGTTTTCTGACATCTTCGACCTGCCCCTGAACTTCATTCTGAATATCCAGTGTCAGTCTTGATTTTCTGGCCATCGCTTCAGAAACAATCTTCTGGCGAATGGATTGAGATTCCTGTCTGGCTTCTTTTAGCCGGTTTTCCACCTGATTAAGGTGGTCTTCATATTCCTTTAAGGCCTGGCGATAAGCTTTTTCATTGTCGCTCAGGATTTTCTTCCTTTTCTCTCTTAAACTAAGGATAGGTCTAAAGAAAACTCTGGCCAGCACCAGCACCAGAATCCAGACCAGAATGAAGATAACCACAAAATTCAAATCAATTTCAAGCAAAGTCTGAACCTCATTGTCTAGAAGCTAAAAATTTAGCACGGCAAACAACAAAAAGCAAACGATTACAGGCGGGCTAGCTCTTCACCGGGATTCAGTCCAGGGAAGAACTTTTTAACCTCACCTATCAGAAAAAGTGATCCAGCCACCAGGATCGGCACCTTTCCTGAGGATAAAGTCAGCGCCAGTCTCAAAGCCGAAGGCACCTCCTCCTCCAGGAAAAACCGGGAATTGAATTTTTTCATTCGTTTAGCGATCTCGGCCGGGCAGGCCGCTCTTTCCAGGGGAGGTCTGGTAAGAATAATCTGACTGGCCAACGGAAATAATTTTGAGGCAACTTTTTCTATCTCTTTATCCTTCATGATAGCAAAGACCAGAATAACCGGCTGGCCAATTTTCTCCTTGATGTAATCACTGACCGCCCTGGCTCCGTCTTCGTTATGGCAGCCATCAAGAATAACCAGCGGGACATGACTGATAACTTCCAGCCGGCCTGGCCAGACGACAGTTTCTATGGCCTCTATAATTTTATCTTTTTTAAGCTGGTAGCCCTGTTCCTTCATGGTTTCTGCCGTCACAATAGCTATAGCTGCATTTTCTCCCTGATGAAGGCCAGGAAGAGAAGGTTTAAAATGGTAGGTGGCCCGGCTGGTCTTAAAAGTGAACAGATGTCCGTCTTTTACTTGACAGTGAGTCAATTTTTGCCCATGGTCAAAAACCTTGATAAGAGGAGCACCTTCTTGCCGGCATTTCTTCTCTATGACTTTAAGAACTGCTTCGTTTTTAACTCCGCCAATGCAGGGAACACCTCTTTTTATAATCCCCGCTTTCTCGTAAGCAATTTTAGCCAGAGTATGACCGAGATACTGCTGGTGATCATGGGAAATGGAAGTAATGACCGAAGCTGCAGGAGTAACTACATTGGTGGCATCAAAACGTCCTCCGAGCCCGACCTCCAGTACCGCCAGATTTACACTGGCCTGGCTAAAATACTTCAGAGCACAAAGAGTCATAATCTCAAAAAAGGTCAGGGAGCCAGCCAGTTTCCCTTTGTCTTTAAGTCTTTTTTCTTTTTTTCTTATTTCAAGAATTAAACGGCAAAAATTTTCTTCCGGTATTAATCGGCTGTTGATTCTGATCCTTTCTCTGATATCAACCAGATGAGGAGAAGTATATAGACCCGCAGTATAGCCATTCAGCCAGAATATTCGCTCGAGCATGGCGCTGACCGAGCCTTTACCATTAGTCCCGGCTATGTGAATGACAGGAAATGCTTCTTGCGGCTGGCCCAGTGAGGCGAGAACGGCCTTCATATTATCGAGACCCAGTTTTATACCAAAAAGTTGAGCCTCGTCAAGATAGCGTTGACAGGCAGAAGAGCTCATCGCTGTTTATTGAGGAAAAGCCTGATAGCTTTAATCAAATAATTCCTAAGATATTTTCTTTCCACCACCTCATCGAGCATGCCGTGAGCCAGAAGAAATTCGGCCCGCTGAAATCCCTTAGGCAGTTTTTCTTTTATGGTTTGTTCGATGACCCTGGGGCCGGCAAAGCCAATCAAGGCATTCGGCTCGCCGATGTTGATGTCACCCAGCATGGCAAAACTGGCCGTCGTTCCGCCGGTGGTAGGATCAGCCAGCACAGAAATATAAGGCAAACTAACTTCAGCCAGTCTGGCTAGAGCTGCTGATGTTTTGATCATCTGCATCAAAGACATCATTCCCTCTTGCATCCTGGCACCGCCAGAGCATGAAACTATGATCAGCGGTACTTTTTCTTTTATCGCCTTTTCGGCTGCCCGGGCAACTTTTTCTCCGACAACAGATCCCATGCTCCCGCCCATAAAGCCAAACTCCATGGCCAGAATGATGACCAGCAGGCCATCCAGGTCTCCCCGGGCAGACACTATGGCTTCAGACAAACTGGTTTTTTTCTGACTGTCTTCGAGTCTCTGGCTGTAAGGCAACTGGTCTCTAAATCCCAGAAAATCAACCGGGTAAATATCATCATCAAAAACTTCAAACTGTCCATCATCAAAAAGCTGTCTTAAGCGTTCCAGAGAGCCAAGCCGGAAATGATAATTGCACTGGGGACAAACATAAAGGTTATCTATGATATCCTGCTTGTAGATAATTTTCCGGCAATTATTACAGCGTGACCATAAGCCTTCGTTCATAAAGTCCTCCTCAGGTGTCTCAGACAAGCTCTTTAAAGGCTATCTTCCCTTAGCATTTAAAAGAGCTATAACCGTCTCCGTATCGGGCAAGATGTCTTCAATGTCTTCGTCAGCATTCATCAATCTGTTAACAGCTTCCAGAAGAACTTCTGGATTAACCGGTTTTTCCAGATATTCAGAAGCCCCCAGGTTGGTCATAGCCTCGTGTTTATATTGAGGGCCTTTGTATAAGCCGGTAATAATAATTACCGGTACAGAACCTTTTGATTCCTGGGTAATTTTCTTGGTGAGATCAAAACCATGCAGCTTGGGCAGAATGGCCTCAAGAATGACCAGATCAGGCTTTTCTTCCTTAAAAAGATCATAAGCCTGAGCACCATCAGTGGCTTGAATTATCTGTGCCTTGAAATCCTTCAGGATTCTGGTCAGGCTTTCCCGCGAAGCTTGATCATAATCAACAACTAAAATCTTCTTTTCAGGCATGACTACATAAGATTTTAGTTTAAGCAACCATCATTTGTCAACAAACTGTATCAGTTCAGGACATTGGTGACACCTTAGCTTTATGGATTTTCTTCCACTGGACATAATACTCAATAGCGGTTTTGAGTTCCAGGGCCCAGTGGGGTCGTATATAGTTATGGTCATATTCATATCTGGCCAGTTGCTGGTTATGCTCTTCCAGGTTGAGCGACACGTCCTGGACTTCATAGAACTCTTCCCGATGCGTCCGGTTGCTCCGCTCCACCCCTCCATTACGTTCTGGCTGGCCGGGAGGGTTCTGAAAGAGCAGGATCTCAGCTCTCCGACAAGTCTCTTCAAACTGATCCATGAACTCTGAGCCGCCATTGATCTGGATGGCTTTGCGCGGGAAAGGAAACTTGGTTCTAAGGTGAAATAAGAAGTTGGCGGCGGCAGTACTGGTCTGTCTCTTATAGGCCTTCATACCAACTAACCTGGTAACCCTGTCCCAGGCACTAAAATGGAACCCCTGCTCATTGGGAAGAAGGCTGACCCGGAGAGTGTCAACCTGGACCAGATCTCCGGGAGCTTCCACCCGGTATTCCCTGGGCATCTTAGTGGCATAGCGGGGTTTACGCCTCCTCTTCCGGGCTAGTTTAGCTCTCCTGAGGTTCTCCGGTTCCAGCAGCAAACCACGGGCTTTGAGCCTGGCCATCTCCCGTCCTACTGTTCTCCCTGAAATCATAATCCCCTCTCTCTTGAGAAGAACTACCAGTTTATCCCGGTCCCAATATCCTCTCTCTCACTGCTCCAGGTGTCTCCGCCTGACGGACATGAAGTGGCCGACGCGATTCTTCCTCTAAACTCCTCAGATCATAGGGATCAAACCGTCTCTTCCAACGATAAAACGTCTGGGGCGAGATGCCCAGGTACCAGCAGGTCAGCCTGGCATTCTTATGCCGGTAATAATGATTCAGCCTCCTGGCCGCAGCCGCAGAGATGGTGCCCTGCCGGACTAAAGACCGGATGTACTCGGATCCAGGAATGAATGAACCATAAGTAGTTGTAGGTTGGATATACATGGTAACACCTATCTTACCTCAAGTGTCACCAATGTGTCTGACCTAACACATGTTCCAAATGGCCTCATTTAGAATTTAGGCTGAAATGATTCGTTGCCTCATGTTTTATCCACAGTTCAGAAGAAAAAACCGGTTTTATCAAAGAACCGTTGCTGGCAATTTCTCTTTTGCTGCTTTAAAATAAAAAGCAATGAAGGGATATCTCAATGGCAAAAAAGACGCAGCGGCAGCTTCTTGGACAGCATTTTCTCCATGATAAAAATATTCTAAATAAGATAATAGAAGCCATCCAGCCAGGAAAGACAGACCTGGTGATAGAAGTCGGAGCAGGAGCAGGATCTCTGACTTTTCCCCTGGCAGAACGAGCAGGCAGGGTTTTGGCTATCGAAAAGGACCAGCGGCTGATACCTGCCCTCCAAGCCAGCGCCCCTGAAAATCTGGAGATCATAGCTGGTGATATTCTTGAGCTCAATTTATACTCTCTAATAGCCGGCCTGCGGGGAAGCTTTCCCACGGTTAAGATGGCTGGAAATCTGCCCTATCATATCTCCACTCAAATACTTTTTTTGCTGCTTGATCTAAAAGATAGCCTTCAACAAGCCGTTTTTCTCTTCCAGAAAGAAGTAGCTCAACGAATTGTCGCTCAGCCAGGCAATAAAAAATATTCACCTCTCTCCATCCTGCTTCAAAACTATTTTGAGGCTGAGCTGCTTTTCCTCATTAAGCCAGGAGCCTTCAGTCCGCCTCCGGCTGTTGACTCGGCCTGTATAAGATTTATCAGACGTGAAAAACCAGCTTTCTTCCCTGAAGATGAGGAAAAGAGTTTTTTCAAATTTCTCCACATCTTATTTGCCCGGAGGCGTCAGACCCTCAGAAAAAATCTGATGCAAGCCAGATACCTGAGTGAGAATATCTTAAGCACAATGAACAATACTCACCTGGAGTCAAAAGCGAGAGCTGAGGACTTGAAGCCTGAAACGCTCTATCAGCTTTTCCTGGAGCTAAAAAAATAGAAGCTGGAATGAAAAGTCAACCGCCGGTATGATATAATCAAAAAAAATGGCTAAAAACAAAAAGAACGGGCAAAAATCCGGCTTATTCATTGAAATTATTTCTCTCTTCTTCATTTTCCTGGCTGTTTTTTCTTTAATTAGCCTTATCAGTTATGATCCGGCTGACCCATCCTGGGCTAACACACCACCTCCCGGACATAAAACTCATAATTTCGGCGGTAGTCTGGGGGCTTACCTGGCAGAAAGCTGGCTTCAGATGTTTGGCCTTTTAGCTGCGTTTCTGACAGTTTGGTTAGGCTATTTAGGAATAAAGACTCTTTTTCCTGCCGAAAGCCATAAATTAATCAAAAGACTAATTTCTGGCCTCTTATACTTCCTCATTCTTTCTCCACTCTTAGTTCTAATATTCAATAAGATACCCTGGCATGGAAAGGAATTTTTAGCCGGTGGTCTTTTTGGCGACCTTCTACTTGGCTTTCTGGTTCGTTATTTGAATCAGACGGGCTCTTTTTTTGTTCTGATCTGCTTTCTGGTCCTGGTTCTTCTTTTTACTACCCGCTGGACACTTTCCGGAACGGTCAGCTTTTTTTCCAGGCTGTTTCATTCGAAAGCCCAAACAGTAAGAATAAAAGTAACTAATTACAACGAGACCAAGAAAAAAGAAAAAATGAAAAAGAAAATTGAGGAAAAGTACAGGAGAGCCAGGGAAACAGAAGCCAGTCTGGCTGAGCCTGAAAAGGCGGCATCCGCCGGAACCAAAGCCGAGTTTCCGGCAGAATTAATTGAAGAAAAAAGAACAGCCAGGCCAGAAAAAAGCACATTGAAAAAAGGGGAAAAACCGTTTTCTGGCTGGCAGGAAAGGCCGAAAGAAAACGCGCCTCAAGAGGAAAGACTGCTTCTACCTGATTTGAGAAAAGCCGGGGATTACCATTTCCCGCCTTTCAGTTTGTTAGATCCAGGAAAACCCGCAGAAAAAATAGACCGCAATGAGCTATTTGAAAAAAAACACCGGATCGAGGAAAAACTCCAGGAATTTAAAGTCTCGGGTGAAGTCAGGGAATATCATCCTGGCCCAATTATTACCACCTATGAATTCTTTCCCGATGCCGGCATCAAGGTTAGCCAGGTAGCCGGGCTAAGCGAGGAGCTATCGCTGGCCCTGGAAGCTGAATCAGTCCGGATTCAGCGGATACCAGGCAAATCATCCCTGGGAATTGAAATTCCCAATAATAAGCGTGAGACCATCAAGCTGCGTGACATTATTCAATCGGAAAAGTTCCAGAACTCTCCTTCGAAATTGACTTTCGCTCTCGGCAAGACTGTTCATGGGGAAGTCTACATCACTGACCTGGCCATTATGCCTCATCTGTTAATTGCTGGAGCTACAGGAACTGGAAAAAGTGTGGCCCTGAATGCCCTGATTGCTAGCATCCTCTATAAAGCAACACCGGAAGAGGTCAAGCTAATTCTGATTGATCCCAAACATCTGGAGTTTACTCTTTATGACGGGATTCCCCATCTCTTTGCTCCGGTCGTCAATGATCCTAAGAAGGCCGGGATTATCCTGATGGATGCGGTGAGAAAGATGGAAGAGAGGCTCCGGCAGCTCAGTCAGATGAAGGTTAGAAATATTGAGCAGTACAACCAGCAGATCAAAACTCTTCTAACTCAAAAAAAAGGCAAACTGAGTGAAGAAGAAAAACAGAAATTAAAGCCTCTTCCATATATTGTCATCATTATTGACGAACTAGCAGAATTGATGATGACCAGCCCTCAGGATGTGGAGTACTGCCTTGGCCGCCTCGCCCAGTTAGCCAGGGCCGTTGGGATTCACCTGGTCATGGCTACTCAGCGTCCTTCCATTGATGTGATTACCGGGACAATCAAAAATAATTTCAACAGCCGGATAGCCTTCCGGGTGCCATCAAAAATTGATTCAAGAGTAATTATTGATACGATTGGTGCAGAAAAATTACTCGGCCTGGGAGATATGCTTTTCATGCCGCCCAATTTTCCCCGCCTGATTCGCCTGCATTGTGCTTATGTTTCCATCCCTGAAGTTCAGCGCCTGGTAAAGTACGTCAGAGAGCAGGGCACTCCTGAGTATGATGAACGAATCCTCCAGATCCTGAAGAGAACAGGCGACCTGCCAGCCGGGGAAGAAGCGGGAGAAAAAGACGAACTCTTTGACCGGGCAGTTGAGCTGGTACTGGCTACCGGCCAGGCTTCAGCTTCTTATCTTCAAAGAAAATTAAAGCTCGGTTATGCCCGGGCCTCACGGATTATAGACCAGATGGAACAGGAAGGATTGATTGGGCCGCCAGAAGGCGCTAAGCCAAGAGAAATCCTGGTTGATGCCAGAAGTTTCTTTAAGGACAGGCAAAAAACCAAACAAAAAGCTGAGGATTAAAGAAACTCAATTAACTGCCTGCACTCTGAGGGCTTTTCTTGCCCGGTCTTTGATTTTCCTCCATTTTCCGGCCGGTATATTTTCCATCATATTTACAAGTTGAGGATCAAACTGAGAACCCCGGCATCTTTCTATCTCCCGGAAAGCTTTCTCAAAACTCCGCCCCGGCTGGTAAGGGCGATTCGAAGTAATAGCATCCAGGGTATCAGCCAGAGAAAATAACCTGGCGCTCAGAGGAATTTCTTCCCCGCTCAGCCCAAAGGGGTAGCCCGTCCCATCATATTTTTCATGATGAAAAAGAATGATTTCTGCCGCCCCCTGCAGAAAGCTGAATTCTTCAACCATAGCAAAGCCAATTAGCGGATGATAGCGGACAATTTCCATTTCTTCCTCAGTTAGTATCCCCTTTTTTTGCAAAATATTCTCAGGAATACCAGTCTTTCCTATATCATGAAGAAGCGCACCTCGTTCGATATCAACCAGAGTCTTCCGGTCTTGAAGGCCATAGCGGCAGGATAGAAGAAGAGTATAGGCTGCCACACAGCTTGAATGGTCAAGGTTATCTGCGCTTGGATCAGTTGAAGCCAGAAAATAGATCAGCTCAGAATTGAAGAAATGACTCTCTTGAAAAAGTTTCCTTTTGCTCCCTTTCCCAGGGTTTTCCCCCTGGTTAACTGTCTCTTCCAATTTTTCCAGAATTCGTCTCGCTCGCAGGAAAGACTCTACCTTAGGCATGATCAGGGAACTGACCATCTCACACGACATCAGGGCAGCTTTCGCCCGGTCAGAGCCCCCAAGGTTCCAGTTAGCTTTCAGCCAACCGGGATCAAAGATTTTCATCTTACAATTACGTTTTGAGTTTTTATAAAGATCAGCAGATTCCCCTTCGCTCCCCCTTACCAGCAGTTTGTTTAACCGCTCTCTTCTCATCCCTAATTCTTTCGGCTGCCCTGGCCGGTTAAGCTTATTGAAACCTTTTGCTCTATCCTTTTTAGAGGGCTGGTCACCACTAAGACATAGCCCTGACTGGCCAGAAGGCGGTCCAGATATTGATAAAAAGCACCCTCTGCCTTAAAGATTTTAATATTGACCGCTTTTTCTTCAGCCGGTATCATTTTTTTAAACTTTCTTTTAGGGCAAAATATTAGTCGTCTATGTATGGCAAAAATTGAAAACGCTCCTGACCTGTGGTATTTTCCCTTAGTAAAAACCGAGCTTTGAGGTAAGAGATTAACCAGTGGATAAAATCAGGATGGAAGAAGATATTGAAGAACTGGTAGTCCGTTACCGGCCTATTATCACTTTCCGGGTAAGAAAATCAATCGGCGCTCAAAACACAGATTGTGATGATCTGGTATCAGAGATTTTGTCTCAAGTAATGGAAGAGATCAAGAACGGAGATTTCCGGGGTGAATCCTCTCTCGGTACCTTTGTTTATACGATTACCTCGAGACGCATAATTGATTATATAAGAGAAAAGAGCAGGGTGATAAAATATGCCCCGGAACCAGAACCATTTCCAGACCCGCAAGAAATCCTGGAGCTAAGAGAAGCGTCAGAAAAAGTCCAGGAAGCCCTGGAAAAACTGAAACCAAAATATCAGCATGTTCTCTATCTCTATTATTATCAAGAATTAAGCCGGGAAGAAGTAGCCGGCAAGATGGGCATTTCTCCCCGCAAGGTGAGTGAACTTGTAAATTATGCCCTGAAGCTATTAAGAAAGGAGATAAAATCGTGAATTTTTTCCATTTTTGGCAGGTTTACCCGACTAAATAGTTGTAAAATAAGGGAGGGTGCAAATTGATGAAAAAGTGTAAATACGAGGAAATGATTGATGGGTACCTGCTTAACAAACTGCCCGCCAGGGATAAAGAGCTGTTTGAAGAACATTATTTTAGCTGTCCTTCCTGTTTTAGGAAGCTTCAAGATCAGCACCTGATTATCGGTACTATCAAAAACCATCCAGAAGCACTTATGAGAGAAGAAGCCAGAAACCTGGTGCCTGTTATGACCAGGCTAAAACGGGAGCTGTCAGCATTTTTTAGTCTGCGCCAGCTGGTCATGGGCGGTATTACTGCTCTCGTTTTGCTGGCTGTCATAATAGCTGTTGTCCCCAGGCGTGAGATGAATGCCCCAAGCTTTACCCTGACTGATACTGATACTGTTCGTGGTTCATCTATTACCTTAATCTCCCCGGTAATTGACATGAATCAGATTCCTTCCTTCCTTGAATGGAAAAAGCTTGGTGATAATGTTGAATATCAGGTATCAATTTCCAATGACGAGGTTTTATGGAAATTGAATACTAAGGAAAACTTGGTTACTCTGCCTGATGAAGTCAAGGCTAAAATGGTTCCCGGCGAGAAATATTCCTGGCAGGTTAAAGCCTTTGGCCCGGATGGCAGCCTGATAGCAGTTTCGAGTCGCGTTCAGTTTAAGGTTTCCACCCGGTAAAGAGACCGGCTCTCGCCGCCCTGACTCAATCTTCAACCAAGCTGTTGTCAACTTCTTCAATATAAAGCCTGCCTTTAGTTTCTTCTTCAAAGGCCAGGCAGCACATCAAGCGGCCGCACAGTCCGGAAATCTTCATGGGATTAATAACAATTTGTTGCTGCCGGGCTTTTTGTATCGTTATTGGCTCAAAATTTTTCATAAAAGAAAAGCAGCAGAGCGACCGGCCGCAGACGCCCAGCCCGCCAATCAGTCTGGCCTCATCTCTGACTCCAATCTGGCGCATCTCAATTCTCATTTTGAGCTCTTTGGCCAGGTCTTTGACCAGCTGGCGGAAATCAATCCGGCCATCAGCCGTGTAATAGAAAATTCCTTTTTTCTCATTAAAAAAATAGCGCACCGACACCAGCTTCATGGGTAACTTATGAACTTTTATTCTTTGTAGACAGAATTCAAAAGCTTGTTTTTCTTTTTCCCTTAACCATTTGAACTTTTCGATATCTTCCTGACTGGCCCGCCTTATAATTTTGACTGCCTCTCTGGCTGCTTTAGGGCACTGAACAAGGTCACTACCAGTATCAATAACTATGGCCAGGTCCCCGCCGTATTCAGACTCGACCAGGCAGTAGTCACCACTCTCAAGTGGCTCTTGATTTCCGCGGGCACGAATAACCTTACCAGTAGATTCAGATAATAATAAAACCATATCAGGCATTGTTTACTTCCCTGAAAAAAATAACCAGTTCACTACTTATTATACTCAAATTTGGATTCTTCTTTAAGCTGCCGAGATAAACTTCAATCTGTTTGGCCCCTTCTGCTGCTTTGTCTTCTGAAATTTTGACTGCCAGGTTTTTAAGCTCCTGGTTCAAGTCCCGGTTAAGCACAGGCGCTCTGCCTCCTTTTTTCGAAGCTATCAAATCACGAAAGAAAACAGAAAAAAATGACAGAGTATCTCTGAAATTATCAAGAACATCCTTCCGGCTACTGCCTGACACCAGATTGAGAAAATCTTCCGAACCAGCTGATTGTAAGAGTTTTGTAAACAATGACCAGGCCTGGTCGCGGCTTTCTTTGAATTCCTCCCATGAAAGATTCAAGGCCAGCTCAAGATTGCCATCAGTTGTGCTGGCTATTAATCCAGCCTGATCGGCCGGTAATCCCCTGGCTTCCAGGGCTCTTTCTATGTCTTCCTGACTTATCTTTCTGAACTTCAATACCTGACAGCGAGATCTAATAGTCGGCAAAATAGCCGAGAGATCTTCAGTAATAAGAATAAAATAGACCAGTGGGCCAGGCTCTTCCAGAGTCTTCAGCAAAGAATTAGCTACTGTTTCATTCATCCGTTCAGCTTGATCAATAATAAAAACCAGGCGTCCTCCTTGCCAGGGCCGCAGGCGGGTGAGATAATTGATTTCATCTATTTGCTCCTTGACAATCTGCTCCCTGTTTTTTTCTCTGGTTATAAACCTGACGTTAGGATGCTGTCCACGGTTTATCCGCCGGCAAGAATCGCAATGCTCACAGGCATCTTCCTTCAGGTTCTGACAGTTAAGGGCCCTGGCCAAAGTTAGAGCCATGGCCGCTTTCCCCACACCGGCCGGACCTGAGAAGAGCAGGGAATTCGGCAAGCGTCCTTCTGCCAGGGATAGTCTTAGAATCTTCTTGATCTGATCATTTCCTGCGATATCTTTAAAACTCATCCGTCTTTACCCCTTTATGCCTGTTTGAAAACCAGAGGACAGAACCCTTTTGAGGTAGCGTCCAGTATGGGAGTTTTCCACCGCGACCACGTCTTCAGGTGTTCCCTGGGCCACCAGATATCCGCCTTCCTGGCCGCCTTCAGGCCCGAGATCAATGATATAATCACAAAACTTGATAACTTCAAGGTTGTGTTCAATGATAATCACCGTATTGCCAAGCGAAACCAGTTCTGACAGAACGGCCAGAAGCTTCGAGACATCATCGAAGTGAAGACCAGTCGTCGGCTCATCCAGAAGATAGAGAGTCTGGCCGGTATGACGTCGGCTCAGCTCACGTGTCAATTTTATTCTTTGAGCTTCTCCCCCTGATAGCCTGGTAGCTGGCTGGCCCAGCCGTAAATAGCCCAGGCCTACTTTCTGCAGGAGTCCAAGTTTTCGCCTGAGGGCTGGATGAGCTTTGAGCAGATCAAAAGCTTCATCCACTGTCATAGACAGATAGTCAGAAATATTTCTGCCTTTGTAGCTGACTGCCAGGGTTTCACGGTTATAGCGGCGGCCGGCGCAGCGATCACAGGTTACATAAACATCAGGCAGAAAATGCATCTCGATTTTTTTTACCCCGGCTCCCTGACATTCCTCACAGCGGCCTCCATGAACATTAAAACTGAATCTACCTGAAGAATAACCTTTACGTCTCGCTTCCGGCGTCAGGGCAAAAAGCTCTCTTAAATAACCGAAAATCTGAGTATAAGTAGCCGGATTAGAACGCGGTGTCCGGCCAATTGGCTTCTGGTCAACCGAGACAACCTTATCTATATTTTCTAGACCCGCTAAATAATCATGCTCACCTGGCTGAACTTTTGCCCGGTAAAAATTTTTCATCAGAGCCTTATAAAGAATATCATAGACCAGGCTACTTTTGCCCGAGCCGGAAACACCAGTCACAGCCGTCATGACACCGAGCGGAAACCTGACTTCCAAATTTTTTAAATTATGCTCTCTCGCCCCGGCTATGGTTAGCCAGTTCTTCGGTTCCCTCCTTTTTTGAGGTATTTCAATAGACTTTTCACCTCTCAAATACTGGGCTGTTAGAGAATTGCCAGACTTCAGTACCTCACTCAGCGAGCCGCTAGCTACGATATAACCACCCCCCTCCCCAGCCCCCGGCCCGAGATCTATCAAATAATCGGCCGAGCGAATCGTTTGCTCATCATGTTCAACAACAATAATCGAATTACCAGCATCACGGAGTTGACGCAAAAGTTTAATCAGACGGCCGTTATCCCTTTGATGTAACCCAATAGTCGGTTCATCAAGAACATACATGACTCCTCTGAGACTGGAGCCAACCTGCGCAGCCAGTCTGACTCTCTGTGCTTCACCGCCTGAGAGCGAGGCTCCTGTCCGGCTGAGATCAAGATAGGCCAGGCCGAGTTCTTCCATCGTCTTTAGACGGGCTCTAATTTCCCTCAAAATTTTGCTAGCTACCAGGTTTTCCTGCTGGCTGAATTCCAACCCTTCAAGAACCTCCATCAGGTGATTAACGTCAACTGTGCAAAGCTGACTGATATTGAACTGGCCGATTTTAACTGACAGGCTATCCTTTTTTAATCTCTGCCCCCAACAGACAGGGCAGACCTCATCGGTCAGCTCGATTTCTCCCCAGTCGTTATGAGTGGTCATAAAACCCAGGCCGTGACAGTGGTGGCAAGCTCCATACGGGCTGTTAAAAGAAAAATCCCTGGGCTCAAGCGGTTGAAAGCTCCGCCCACAAACCGGGCATGATAGCCGGCGGGAAAAATAATATTCCTGGCCCTGTTCATTAATAGCTACCACTCCGCCATCTGCCAGCTCAAGGCTGCGGTTTAAAGCTTCCATCAGTCTCCTGTCGTTCTGAGGTTTGAGACTCAGTTCATCGATCAGGATTTCCAGATTGTGCTTCTGATTTTTATTCAGGCTAATTTTTTTTTCGAGCTCCAGCAGCCGGCCGTCAATCCTGGCCTGCAGGTAGCCCCGGCGCCTGAACCGCTCGAGGAGCTGATGGTATTCCCCCTTGCGGCCTCTGACCACCGGCGCCAGGATTTTTACCTTCTGGCCCGAAAGTTCATCAGTCATCAGTTTTATTATCTGTTCTTTAGAGCTCGAAGTGACCTTGACCCCGCACTCCGGGCAATAAATTGTTCCCAGCCTGGCATAAAGCAGGCGCAAGAAATCATATATTTCGGTTATGGTGCCGACTGTTGATCTTGGATTAAAGGCAATAGTCTTTTGATCAACAGAAATAGCCGGCGACAATCCTTCAATTGATTCAACTTCAGGTTTTTCAAGTTGCTCGATAAATTGCCGGGCATAAGCCGACAGGCACTCAAGATAGCGCCTCTGGCCTTCCGCAAACAGAGTATCAAAAGCCAGAGATGATTTGCCTGAACCACTGGGCCCGGTGATAAGCACCAGCCGGTTTCTGGGTAGCTCGACATCAATTTTTTTTAGGTTATGCTGGGCTGCCTTTCTGACTTTTACTTCCTGAAGCATAGTTATATTGTAGCACCAGAGAAAGAATTTTTACGTTTGACAGGAAAAATCATCTAACCTGCATTATTCATAAAACTGAACAGATCTCAAGATTTTCAATTATCATTGATAAGAAAATCGGGACATGATACCATTTTTCTAAAGTAGTTTGTATTCCTGGTTTTTCTCTGGTGGAGGAGAACAAAGCAGGTTAATAACAGCTTTTTATAATCCATAATAGAGCAGAAAATAACGATGGATAACATAGATAAAGAACAAAAATTAATAACGGCTATTGAGAAAATAAAAAGGCAGGCAGATTCTTCCAATTCTCTTACGGCCATCAGGTACCTGCCGGCCGAAAAGGCCAGCTTTGAAGATTATCCACCAGAGATAGCCCCTGAACTCGTCTCGGCTCTGAAGAAAAAAGGCTTTAATTACCTCTATTCCCATCAGAAAAAAGCCTGGGAAAAAGTTAAGGCGGGCAAAAATGTGGTCATTGTTACCCCGACTGCTTCAGGCAAAACGCTCTGTTATAACCTTCCTGTTCTCGACAGGATCATCAAAGAACCTTCCTCCCGGGCAATTTATCTTTTCCCGACCAAAGCTCTCTCCCAGGATCAGCGGGCTGAGCTTGACGAAACCATAGAGCTCGCCGGCGCCGGGGTCAAAATATTCACTTATGACGGGGATACGCCTCAGGATGCCAGGCGGGCCATTCGCGGCCAGGGCCATATCATTATCACCAATCCTGATATGCTGCATTCTGGCATTCTTCCCCATCATACCAAGTGGATCAAACTTTTTGAAAATCTGAAGTATGTCATCATAGATGAACTACACAATTACCGCGGCGTTTTTGGCAGTCATGTAGCCAATGTTATCAGGCGGCTCAAACGAGTGGCCAGCTTTTACGGTTCGCAACCTCAGTTTATTCTATCAACGGCCACGATTGCCAACCCCGTGGACATGGCTAGCAAGATGATAGAAGAAGAGGTCGAGCTCATTGCAGAAAATGGGGCTCCTCGCGGTGAAAAATATTTTGTCTTTTATAATCCGCCAGTCATCAATCCCTTGCTCGGCATCAGACGTTCCTATATCAATGAAACCAGGCGGCTGACTTCGGTTTTTCTTAAGGAGGGCCTTCAGACAATTGTCTTTGCTCAAAGCCGCCTCCTGACTGAAGTCCTGGTAACTTACCTTAAAGAAGAAATTGAAAAAAACCTGAAGGATGAAGGGCTTATCCGTGGATATCGAGGCGGCTACCTGCCGGCCAGAAGAAGAGAAATTGAAAAAGGGCTGCGTGAGGGGAAAATTCTGGGGGTCATCTCCACCAATGCTCTTGAGCTGGGGATAGATATCGGCAGTCTAGATGTGGCTGTGCTGGCTGGCTACCCGGGGACAATCGCCAGCACCTGGCAGAGAGCTGGCCGGGCAGGAAGGAAAACAGGCAAGTCGGCTGCTGTGCTGGTAGCTTCTTCCTCCCCGCTCGATCAATTTATCATAGGTCATCCTGACTATTTTTTCTCCAGCCCGCCAGAAATGGCTTTAATCAATCCTGATAATCCGTCTATTTTACTCAGTCATGTTCAGTGTGCTTCCTTTGAGCTGCCTTTCGAAGATGGAGAAAAATTCGGCTTGGTTGAAATTGCGGAACTTCTTCGATTGCTGGAGGAAGAGCAGATGCTGCTTCACAGTCAGGGAAAATGGTTCTGGACCTCAGAAGCTTACCCGGCTGATGCCATCTCTCTACGCAGTATTAGTTCTGATAATTTTGTGGTGGTAGATATCACCGAAAAGCCCAGGGTGATTGCCGAAGTTGATTTTTCCTCGGCTTTAACCACTCTCCATCCAAAGGCTATCTATATCTGCGAAGGCGAGCAATATTTCGTGGAAAAATTCGATTTTGAGGAAAGAAAAGCCTACGTCAAAAAAACCGACGTGGATTATTTCACCGATGCTATTGATTATACCAACGTCAAAATCCTCGATATTTTTGAAAGCCAGGATTTACCTCAAGGCTGGGCCGCTCAGGGCGAAGTCCATGTGGCTACTCAGGTAGTAGGGTTTAAAAAAATTAAATTCTACACCATGGAAAATGTCGGAGCCGGAGAGTTGCAGTTACCTCAAAACGAAATGAGCACGACGAGTTTCTGGTTGACTATTCCAGCCGAAATTTATCAAAGCCTGCCTTTCACTTCTGAACAGAGGATAAACGGCCTTTTTGGCTTAGCTTATGTCCTTCACCAGGTAGCACCTTTCTTCGTCATGTGCGACCTGCATGACCTGGGAGTGGCCATCGGAGATAATTTTACCGGTGAGTCTATTCCCCCCAGAGATCTACCGGGGAGGAAAGCCCCATTAAATGAGCGGCTGGAGAATATTCTATCTCCGGATTTTTCGCCTAATATTTTTCTTTACGATACCTTTCCTGGAGGAATAGGGCTTTCTACCGCCCTGTTCGACATGAGGCATGATCTTCTGACGGCCTGCCTCCAGACTATTGACCGTTGCCCCTGTGAAGCAGGCTGCCCGTCGTGTGTCGGCCCGGTCAGGGAAACAGGAGAAAAGGCCAAACAGGTAGCCAGGGAACTTTTACAGAGATTACTTCTTACAGGCACATAATTCAGCCAGGCTGCTTTCCTCACCCATGACCACCAGTACATCACTATCCTTAATAACAAAATCCGCCCCCGGTATGAAGATGAGCTTTTCCGGGACAAACTGCCTGATAGCTATAACCTGGACATGGTATTTATTGGTTAGATCCAGGTCTTTCAATTTGCACCCGATAAAACTTTCTGGCGGCACAATTTCCTGGATGCTTATATTTTCGGCCAGAGGCAAATATTCAAGGATATTTCTCGAGCTTAGTTTTTGAGCCAGCCTGATAGCCATATCCCGCTCAGGATAAATGACATCGGTAGCACCTATGGCCTCAAGAATTTTACCGTGGTCAGCACTCAAAGCCTTGGCCATAATGCGGTTAACGCCGAGTTCATGAAGATAAAGAACTGTTAAAATAGAAGATTCCATCTCGGGGCCAAGGCTAACCACCACCACATCCATATCCTGAATACCAAGGGCTTGCAGGCTCCCTTTGTCGGCAGAATCCATCCAGACAGGCTGGGTAGAGAAGTTTTTGGCCTCTTCAACCCGGTCTTTGTCTTTATCAATGACCATGA
>JAQURD010000035.1 GCA_028749115.1 Acidobacteriota bacterium
GTCGAAGCCGTATAGAAACCCACTGCCCTGAGCGGCAGGTCGTCCTGGGACTGGAAAACATTGGCCATCCAGGCGGTGTCACTACCATAGCTTAGGCCGGTCACCCACCCTAAGGGATCGTACTGGTAATTAACCAGATATTTTGCCGCACTTTCAGCTTTCACCACCGCATTCGATTCACTGCCAAGAAAATAATCATAATAGGAGACATAAAAATAGCCATGATCTCCCCAGCTAGAACCCCAGCTATTCTTAACAATAAAGGCACCATTTCCCGGAGGAGCGGTGTTGAATTTGGCAGCGTCAAAATTGTCATCCCAGCCAACTATAGCTACAGCATGCCCCCCGCCAGAAGTACCAGAATTATAATATGTCTTATAGGTTGAATTATAAGAAGCATCAACCCAGGACATGCTGGTATAAACTGCTCCATAATTCATAATGGCCGCCTTAATCAGGTCATTGTCTGTCGCGGTGCTTCTACCAGGAATCAGCATAACTTCCTGAACATGCTTTCTTACCGGGTAACTGATAACACCAACACCACCACTACCGGAAATATAAGGATCATCAGCTTCACTGACAGGGCCTCCCCATCTGGCCAGATAAGCCATAGACATATTAATTTGACCACCATCACATGGTCCATAATCAAAGCCATGGTTATCTATAAGGTGTTGTTCAGAAAAATCACGCACCTCACCCGGCATTAAGAAAGACTCCAGTGAACCGTAGGTGGCAAAAGCCCAGCAGGAACCACACCCCCCCTGATTCTTGACCGAGGTTAGCTTATTCATCGTGCGTAAATCATAGGAAGCTGGGATAGCCTTCACTACCTTAGGCCTCGTGATACTTTTCCCTTTTAAATAAGAGAAATCAATAGGTCCCGGAATCAAGCCCAGCGGGTGCCCATCGGCTGTGTAGCGTAAGACTTTCGACGATTGAGATAGATATTCAACGAAAGCCTTGTTAAGTGGAGCAATAGTCAGTTTCTCGTCATCCCCAGCTACCAGCCCGGAGAAAAATCCAAACCCAATAAATAGAATAATAAAGGCGGCAGCTAATTTTCTTTTTTCCTTAGTAAAAAGAAAAAAAGACTCCGCCTTCCTCTCTGTCTTGATCTTCATGTTTATTCCTCCTCCTTGGATTAGTTTTAAGATGATTTTAGCCTAAAAAAAACTTAGATATTTGTCAAGCTTAATTTTTGTAAAACAAGGGACACAATCTATATTTCCTATTTTTTTTGGCATCTTTTTTATCATTTCTTTTTCCTGTTCTTGTGTCTATAACTTGAGTCGGAAAATTTATTTCAAGAAGTCCTTTTCGGGTTAAAAAGGATTCAGACGAATAAAAAGATCTTTGGCAAGACTAACATTTCATTCTTATAATTTAATATGTTTGATATACTTGAACTGCAACAAAAATAGGAAATATAGATTGTGTCCCTTATTTTCTCACAAAGATTCATAAATTCAATAAAAAGCCATTGGCCCGTAGCCACTGTCTTTTTTCCCTGTAATCTGGTACGAACTCGGAAACCAGCTGCCAGAAAGCCCGGGAATGGTTTTTTTCTTTAGTATGAGCCAGCTCATGAACGATCAAGTAATCTATAATCTCCGGTGGGGCCATCATTAGTCTCCAGACAAGCGAGATTGTTCCCTTGGATGAGCATGAACCCCAGCGGGTAGCAGCCGAAGAAATCTGGACCTTTTGATATTTGAAACTGGCCTTCTGGGCTATTTCTGCCACCCTCCTGGTAAGATAAGAGCTAGCTTGCCGCCTGAACCAGCTTTCCAACACCTGCCGGGATGAAGTTCCAGATGAAGCAGCCAGTTCAAAACACTCACCGGTAAAAACCAGGGTGGGCACCGTCCTGTCCACCAGTTGCAGGGGATATTCTTTCCCCAGCCAGAGAAACTTCTCTCCTGGCAGAAATTTCTTCGGTTGGAAAATTTCCCGTTTTCTTCTGACTTCTTCCTGTTTCTTTTTTATCCAGGCTTCGTGGCGCCTCACCATATCGTCAATAGCAGAAGTTTCCAGGTCATAAGGAGCTCTTACTATTAAACTTCCACCGGGATTAATTTCGAGGCTGACCGTCTGCCGCCTGCTTCTGATGACCTTTACTTTTATCTCATCCATGGTTATATAAATAAGGGACACAATCTATATTTCCTATTTTCCCAAGTCAAGCAGGCTATTAATTATGGGAACGATATCGAAGTTTTTTCAACAATCTTCTTACTCGTCTGAATCCATTTTAAGCTGTTTAACCCGAAAAGGACTTCTTGAAATAAATTTCCCGGCTCAAGTTATAGATGCGAAAACACAGAAAAGAAACAATAAAAAAGGATAGCAAAAAATTAGGAAATATAGTTTGTGTCCCCTGTTTTTTAGTTGTAAGCTAATGGGCAATGAGTTAACTCCTGGAGATAAAAATGACTCAAACCACTCAGCGTCATCATATTCTCGTCGCTCTGATATTCCTGATTTTCTTTGTTATTTCCTTTTTGACCAACATTATTGGCCCGCTGGTGCCTGAGATCATTGACAGTTTTGGATTGAGTTTAGCCTTAGCCGGGCTTCTACCTTTCTCCTTTTTTATCGCCTATGCGGTTATGTCCATTCCGGCCGGCTTTCTGGTTGAGAAATACCGTGAGAAAAGAGTCATGCTGACCGCCTTCTGCCTGGCTCTGGCTGGAGCCCTGCTTTTTGCTCTTTTCCCTGGTTACCCGGTTTCAACCATTTCCCTCTTTCTCATTGGGCTGGGCATGGCCATTCTCCAGGTGGCAATTAATCCTCTTCTCAGGGTGTCAGGCGGCGAAGAGCATTTTGCTTTTAATTCTGCCCTGGCTCAGATTATTTTTGGCAGTGCTTCTTTCCTCAGCCCTCTCCTCTATTCGTATCTGGTCAGAAACTTGCCGGTCGTGGAAAAACAAAATCTGCTACTTAACAGCCTGCGCCGGCTTGTTCCGCCCAACCTGCCCTGGGTTTCTCTTTACTGGGTTTTTGCTTTTATTGCTTTTTTGATGATTATCATTATTTTGGCCTCATGCTTTCCCCGGGTTGAATTAAAAGAAGAAGAAAAAACTGGCACCTGGGCGGTTTATAAAATACTTTTGAAGAAAAAAATCGTCATTCTATATTTCTTCGGAATTATGGCTTATGTCGGCACCGAGCAGGGTGTGGCTAACTGGACCTCTCAATTTCTTAAAACCTACCACGGTCTTGACCCACAAACAGCCGGGGCTCAGGCGGTCTCTTATTTCTGGGGATTGATGACCATCGGCGGGCTTTTTGGCGTGCTCCTGCTAAAACTTGTGGATAGCCGCCGACTGCTGATTTGCGCCGTTTCTTTAGCCCTAATCTGCCTGACGCTGGCTCTCTGGGGCCCGGCCTGCCTGTTTTCCTTTAGCCTTAAATTGCCTGGCTCAACTCTCCAGACAATTAATATTTATAGCTTTTCACTTATCGGCTTTTTCGCTTCGGTTATGTGGCCAATTATCTTTTCTTTAGCCCTGAATTCAATTGAAGCTCACCAGGGCGCTTTTTCTGGCCTTCTCTGCACCGGCATAGCTGGTGGTGCTCTGGTGCCACTGCTTATCGGCTGGCTGGGAGACCAGTTTGGCCTTCGCCAGGCCATGCTTGTTCTTTACCTGACTCTTGGCTATATTCTGAGCATAGGTTTCTGGGCCAGGCCGCTCATCAACAATGAAACGATTCAGAGGCGAAGAAAAAAGAAAATGGCAGCCAGTCAACAAACTAGAAGCTGATAATTACCGGCTGCCCGGAAGCTTCAGGAGGTCAAAATGGCTTTAATCGGGGTTGACCTGGGCGGCTCTCAGGTCCGGGCTGGCCTCATCCAGGGCAACCAGCTGGTTAAAATAGCTGCCAGGGCAATTCGAAGCCAGGGAACGCCAGAAGAAGTGCTGTCTGATCTGACCGGGGTACTGGATGAAGTCTGGAGCTTTGAGGTTGAAGGTATCGGCCTTGGCGTGCCGAGTGTTGTCGAGTTAGAAACTGGCACCATCTATGAGGTTCAAAACATTCCTGCCTGGCAACAAGTCCCTCTAAAAAAAATCCTGGAAACACGTTATCCGGCCACAGTCTATATCAATAATGATGCCAACTGTTTTGTGACTGGTGAAAAGTATTTTGGGCTCGGCCGGCCCTATAATAACTTTGTTGGATTGATTACCGGCACCGGCCTGGGAGCCGGACTCATCATTAATAACCGTCTTTATTCCGGGCCTAACTGCGGGGCGGGCGAATTCGGGATGCTTCCTTATCTTGAGGCTAATTTTGAACGCTATGCCTCGGGGCAATTTTTTATTAAATCTTTTGGCCACTCCGGCCAGGAATTTTATCAACAGGCAAAAGCTGGCGAGAAAAGGGCCCTTGAGATATTTCAAGCCTACGGCCATCACCTGGGAGAAGCTATCAAGGCTATTATGTACGCTGTCGATCCGGAAGCAATAATTCTTGGCGGGTCGGTCAGCCAGGCTTATGAGTTTTTTAAAGACTCAATGGCAGCAACTATTTCTTCTTTTGCCTACTCGCCGGCCCTGAATAGAATCGAGATTAAAGTTTCAACCACTGAAAATATAGCCATTCTGGGAGCGGCCGCTCTTTATCTCGACAGTCTAAAAACCGGCGATTAACTGGCTAATTAATCAACAACTAATCCACTAATTATTTGACCACCAGCTTGCTCTTAAGGTTCTTCAAAACCTCTGTCAGGAGACGGGTTGAATTTTTCCCTTCGGCCGTCACTATAAAAATATCAACACCATTAATTATGCCGGCTACTGATTTTTCCTCTGAGATAATTACCGGGCGCTTTTTGCCCCAGACTGACTGATAAGTCAGCCGGCCTCCTTTAACATTTTTCTTTAGCTGCTCGACCAGATATTGTTCAAGATTAGCCGTCGGCCACCAGCCTTCCTGGGTCAATTTTACTGTCTCTCCCGCCTGACCCTTTAAAGCTACCAGGGTCTTATCAGGCCAGACTTTATCTGTATCATAAAAGCTAAACCCGGCTGGGGCTTTAAGACTCAACTCGAGCCCCGGGTTGGTATAAATTCCATCTTTGACCTCATAAAGAGGCTGACCGGCTTTGACCTGGTAGTCATGGCCGTCAAAGCTGAAGGCCTGTATTTCAATGCTAATCTGACCAAAGATTTTCTGGGCAGCCGCCAGGCTCTCCCCCAGGCCCTCCTCCAGACTGCTGGAGGCGATGACCAGCCGGGCAGCATCAGCTGCTACCCCGGGGCCAGGAACAGCCGCATCCAGAGGAACCCAGCGTCCACTCAGCCAGGCTTCCACCCAGGCATGCCCGCCCCAGATGCCATTAACATAGACCAGGCCCATCAGATAGCGGGAAGGAATATCAGCAGCCCGTAGAAG
>JAQURD010000002.1:0-53428 GCA_028749115.1 Acidobacteriota bacterium
TACCCTGCCCATAAAAAGAATATTGCCGGTAGCATTGTCCTGAATAATAAAAATGAATGGATGATTAGCCTCAAAGATTATTTTCTGCAGAGCCATTTTTATCCCCACAACGACGGCAGTGGCGGCAGCTGCTTCCGTCCCCTTTTCATTAACCTCAACAAAAGCCTGATGAACAACTTCAGTTACACAAAGGTCTGGGCGCCCATCCATGCCTGACAGATCTGCTCTGGTTTCTGAAAAGGCAGTTGGCATGCCCATCTTACCCAGAAGTCCTTTTTCACCACCCATAAGATATTTGGTTTCAAACTTGAATCTGGGCAGATAAACATCAACTTTTTCTTCTCTCATGTTGCCTCTAAGTTCTTTAAGCTTCTCTGCATTGAGGTAGGGCTCAATTGAACTCAAGTCACGGGTCGGCAACAGCACCAGCATGGACATCTCTTTCTCCTGATAAGGCAGCTCAATCATCTGCAGATCTTGATTATCTGTATAATTAAATTTGCCATCCATGATGAACATCATGGGCACCTGGACTTTTTTGCTGGCACTGACATTGAATTCTCTTTCCTGTGTATTTCGCTCCGGGAAAAAATGCTCCCAGTTGCCCTTAAAATAGATGGCATTAGTTAAAACCAGGCGGGTTAACTGGTTAATCACTCCTTGAGGAATTAAATCCTTAATTTTATCATTTGTTTGCTCTTCCACCCATCGGTTTATAGTCAAGCGTGACTTCTCTGTTTCCCGGATAAAATCCAGATTGGTAACTTTTCCACCATAGTATTTTTCAACCGTGCCGAAATATTCTGGCAAGAATGGATAATCCTTTTGAGCCCAGAGAGCATTGGCTGTCCGCAGCTCGTATTTTTTATCCTTTTTATTAATATGATTGATAACTTCCGCGTAACCCTGCCTTAAAACATTGATCTCATCGGGGTAATGAAAAACTTTCTTTATCTCTTCAGCTGTTTGTCCTCGGGCTCCCTCATAGGTCATGGCCATGGCTGCTGACAGGCTAAAAGGTGAAAAAAAGATGTTGCCTTCTGTGTCCTTCAGCCTGGAATAAAGATCAAAGGCAAATTGATTGCTGGCCTCAACCACACTTTCCACCATAGTCTTACCGGTCTGACCTACAGAAGCATTCGTTTTCTCTTCCGAAGAAAAGCCAACAGGATGGCCTGGCGTGTTTTCTTTAGACTCGCTATTTATTTTATTACTGTTAGAACATCTGGCGCTGACCAGGAGGATAAGGGATAGAATGGAAAAGAGGACAATTAATACCAGGCTAATATTGTGTTTCATGATATGCCTCCTTTTTACTTCTGGATTATTATAACATTTTTAATTAGACTGAGAAATCAATTGTATCTGCTTTAACCCATAAAAGCACCCTTCTAGAAACTTTTTTTGCCTTTATCTTACTCTGTTTAACTGGCAGCTGCCTACCTTCTTTTTTTAGATCTCGATGCCGTTTTTACCTGAGGTTTTAGCCCGATAGAGAGCCTGGTCAGCCCGGGCGATTAGATCGTCAGCTTCACCGCCTTCTTCCGGCTTCATGGTCGCCAGGCCGAGAGACATGGAAATTCCACGATGCAGGACTTTCCGTTCTTTTCCTGACTGACTATCACTTATCTCTTTAAAGCCTAACTCTGCCAGATCCAGGCTATCAATCGCTTTCCTTATTCTATCAGCTATAATATAGGCACCTGCTGTATCTGTCTCCGGCAGGACAATGGCAAATTCATCTCCGCCATAACGGCAGGCCAGGTCAGAGGATCTCTGGCAGCCGTGGGCCATTTCCATCGCTACCCTTTTCAGACATTCATCGCCTGCTTGATGGCCATAAGTATCATTGAAAAACTTGAAGTCATCCAGGTCGCAGATAATAAGCGAGATCGATCCGTGCGTTCGTCTTGCCCGCCGCCATTCATATTCAAGATAATCACGGAATTTCCGGTAGTTAGCCAGTCTTGTCATCTCGTCGGTGGTGGCCAGAAGCTGAAGCTTTTCATTAGCCAGTTTCAATTCTTCAGTTCGCCGGGCTATCAGATTTTCGAGTTCTTTCTGGTGCTGCCGGATCTGCTTCGTTCTCCACAGAAAGCCGGTATAGATCAGCCCACCCAGCATGATGATTTCCAGGACATGAAACCACCAGGTCCGCCAGAGAGGCGGAATAATTTTCAGCCTGAGTAAAGTGCCAGTCTCGTTCCACACGCCATCACAGTTGCAGGCTTTCACCCGCAAAGTGTAGCGCCCGGGCGGAAGGTTGCTGTAGGAAGCAAAGCGTCTTGTCCCGACATAGTTCCAGTCTTTATCAAAGCCCTCAAGAATATAAGCATACTGGTTTTTCTGCGGACAGGCGTAATTAAGCCCGGCAAATTCAAAACCAATCACCCTGTGCATCCACCTCAGTTCTAGATACCTGGTCTCATTGATGGAACGCCTCAGGACTACCTGGCCATTTACCATCTGCCCCGGTTTTACTGGCTGGTTAGAAATCAAGAAATTGGTGATGACCACAGGAGTAAGATAATTACTTGCCTTTATTTCTTTAGGATTAAAGACATTAAAGCCATTTATCCCGCCAAAATAAAGGTGGCCATTCTTACTTTTCATATAAGCATTTCCATTAAATTCATAGCTCTGCAGGCCGTCCGAGGTGTCAAAATTTTTAGTTTGATTTGTCCGGGGATCAAACCGCGACAGCCCCCGGTTAGAGCTTATCCACAGATAACCATCATCGTCTTCCAGGACAGCATAGATGACAGAGGTGGGTAGCCCGTGGGATTCATTATAGCGGGTAAAGGCTAAAGTTGACGGATCAAGACGGTTGAGACCTCCCCCGTTGGTGCCAGCCCAGATATAACCATTACTGTCAATAAAAACATTGATAATTGAATTGTTGCTTAACGATCTGGGATCATTTTGATCTCGCGTAAAATGGAGGATATCACCTGATTCTGGATGGTAACGAACCAGCCCCTCTCCAAAACAGCCAATCCATAGGTAGCCAGCCTTGTCTTGAGTCATATGAAAGATACGTCCGGAGAGAAGCGGATTAGGCAAGGCTGACTGATCTTCTGCTGTAGATTGTCCAGGAGCTTTACCCAGGTGAGTAATCTTTGAAATTTTCGGCCTAAAAAACCTGCCGCTCGCCCGGTCATAGCTGACCAGGCCACTGCCGACAGTTCCAATCCAGAACCTGTTTTTATTATCTATCAAAAGGCATCGTACTTGATCATCAACGAGAGAGTTGGCATCATGAGGATTATGACGATAACGCCTGAAAGTTAAAGTGCGAGGATCAAACCGGTTGAGACCGCCATCAAAGGTGCCAATCCAGAAAGTGCCATCATTATCCCTCAGTATGGAGGAAACACTGTTACTGCTGAGCGAATTAGGGTTTTCTGGCTCGTGGCGGAAATGTAACGTACGAAGGTTTTTGCGATCAAAAATATCCAGCCCTCCGCCATCAGTCCCAACCAGGAGCCTGTCTGAATTGTCCTCACAAAAAGCACGGACAGCGGGATGAGACAAACTGGTCGGATCCGCTGGATTGGCCACAAATCTTATAAAATTCTGATAATCAAGATTCACCTGACTGATGCCGCGGTAAGTCCCAACCCACAGGATATGCTCAGGAGCAAAGCAAAGGCACAGGACACGGTTATCAGCCAGCGAAAGCTGGTCATGAGATTGATGTTTGAAAGAAACAAACTTTTCCTGTTCAGGATCAAAATGGCACAGGCCGCCAGCATTAGTCCCTACCCAGAGTGTTCCGTCAACGTCATCCATAATGCATCTTATAAAATTATCACTGAGTGAATCTAATATTCCCGGGCCTGGCCTGAATGTTTTGAATTCTTTAGTTGACAGACTGTAACGGACTAGACCCGAGGAAACTGTACCAATCCAGAGTGATTCCGAACCTTTAACTTTAGTGGCGAGAAGTGACAAAATATAGTTATCAGGAAGGGAGTTATCTGGATGAGCCGTATCCTGACGGAGATGAGTGAAACGGCCGCTGACCGGATCGAGCCGGTTCAAGCCTCCCCCACCCGTCCCAACCCAGATAAAGCCCTGTCTGTCCTCGGTTATAGCCAGCACCAGGTCATGACTCAGGCTTGAGGGATTTGCCGGGTCATGCTGGTAGCGGATAAACCGGTTTTGCGCACGATCAAAAAGATTAAGCCCAGCCTCGGTTCCCACCCATAAACGGCCCTTCCGGTCTTCCAACAGGCAAAAGATGCGAGAACTGGATAACGAATCAGGATCATCCGGATTATGAAAGTAACGAACAAAATGGTCAGTCGAATTAATATACTTGTTAAGGCCATTTTCAGTCCCAACCCACAAATTACCTTTGCGATCAGTCAGCAGAACATTAATCCAAGGATTGCTCAGGGAAGTAGCCTCGTTTTCTACCGGAACGTAAACTGTGAATTGATAGCCATCATATTTATTAAGACCGGACTCTGTGCCGAACCACATGAAACCGAGCCTGTCCCGGGCAACTGATAAGACAGAATTTTGAGAAAGCCCCTTCTCTATGGATATCGTTTGAAAAAGTAGATGCGGCCTGAGCTGGGCCAAGAGCTGATCTGGCCACAAAAAAAAGAGTGCGAACAGACACAAAAAGACTAATAAGAAAATGCCTGCCCATTTAATCTTAGCCCGGGGCCTTAAACGGGGCTTAAAAAAAGACATCTTTGCTTCGCTCCCTGAAGCAAGTAATCGCTTGCTTTCCAAAACCTTGGCCTGCCTTATTTCAGGAAAACTAATGTTTCTTATAGCAAACTTGCAATTCTGAGTCAAGAAAAAACTTCGTTTAATTCAGGCAGGGAAAGCTGCTGATAGAAATAATCTTGCTGTTCTGATAATATAATTTTTTAGAGGGAGTGATGAAGAATAAGTTTTTATCCTTTTTGCCTTTGGTGACCCTGGCTGGTCTTATGATCCCGGCCATTATCATGGCCGAAATGATGGAAAGCCAGTTTGAAGGGAAAAATGACAGCCAGCCTTTGGTCACCGTTAAGCCGCTGCCCATCAAAAAACCTGTTTCTCGGGGAGAAACCTTTGAGCTGACCCTTGAGCTGGTTATTTCTCCTGGCTACCATATTAACTCATCAAAGCCTGAAGATGAGCTTCTGGTGCCCGTCTCCATTAACATAAAGAAAAATTCTATTTTCAGTGTCAAAAATATAATCTTTCCTGAACCTGTGAAGAAAAAATTTAAATTTTCAGATAAACCTCTTTCTGCTTACGAAGGCTTGATACAGGTGTCTGTTAAGATAGAAGTGGAAAAGGATGCTGTCTGCCATCATCTGGAACTGGAAGGATCTGTCCATTATCAGGCCTGCAATGAAGAAGCTTGCCTCAGACCGGCCACAGTCCCTTTTAAGGCATCAATCAAGATAAAATCTTGAAGATATTAGCCCAGAATCCTGGTGAAGGCTGAGGATGGCCATGCCCCAAATTTAATCAAAGAATGAATTATCTATCTATTGTCTATTTGTAAAAATTTATTAGTTTTGAGATAATAAGAAATCATTTTAGCTGAAAGGATATTAAATGAAAAAAAGACTAACATTGGTTTCTGCTCTCCTAATTATTAGTTTTTTGCTTATAACCTGTGCGGGAAAAAGTTCATCTTCGGAGTTAACCATCTCACCAGAAAAACCTAAAGCTGGAGAAAGTGTTACCTTCTCTTATATTCCAGTTGACAAAGAATTTCACTCCCGTGACAAGTTTACTCTTTATGTCTATTCTTTTTCGAAGGAGTTGCCAGCAGTTACACCGGTCAATCTGGTTAAATCAGGCAAGAAATGGGCCGGTTCTTATTCTATCGATAAAGCTGCTTTTGGCTTAGCAGCTAAAGTCAAGCTGGATGAAAAGAACGAAGATACAAATAAAGGACAGGGTTATTTTTTCCCTCTCTATAATACTTCCGGGCAGATTATTCCCGGCTATAAAGCCGGCCTGGCCTTAGCCTATACTTCCTGGGGACAACTAATTGGAATCGGACAGGATCTAAAAAAGGCTCTGGCTCTGACAGAAGAAGATTTTCAGGCTAATCCCGACATTAAAAAAGACTTTATCAACAGCTATCTTCGCCTCCTCCAATCACTCAAGCCCGAAGGCTGGGAGAAAACATCACAGGCTTTTCTGGATGAAGTTTCCAGCCTGCCAGAACTTGATGATTCGGCTCTGACCACTCTCTATGGCTATTATGCTCAGCTTGGAAATCAGGAAAAAGCTACGGCCATTTATCAGCAGGCACAGAAAAATCCAAAAAGTGACTTTTTTCAGGTTCAGGCGTTGATGCAATTTCAAGCTATTCAGGATCCAAAATTAAGACTGGATTTTCTGGCTAAGTTTAAAGAAGAATTTCCGGATTCAAAATACACCGACTCCCTTGTTGCCATGATAACTCAATCTCTTCTTCAGGAAAATAAACTGGAAGAGGCCGAAACTTTCCTGGAGAACAACCGGGACAAAACTGAGCCCTATTACTTTTATGTGATAGCTTCCCAGGCAGCTCAGACTGAGGCCCAGACTGATCTGGCACTAAAAGCTCTAGATTATGGCTACTCCCTGGCCCAGGAACAGCTCAAACAGCCAGATAAATTTAAGCCAGCCTATTACACTGAGGAAGAATGGAAAGAGCAATCCGAGGGAAATCTCCTGCCCATGTTTTCCGGCCTCAAGGGCCAATTATTGATGAAAAAAGGCCAGACAGGTGAAGCTCTGCCGCTTTTAAAACAGGCTTATGAGTTAAATCAGGGGAAAGATACCGTCGTCACAGCCAATTATGCCCGGGCTCTTCTCGCCAATCAAGACTTTGCTCAGGCAAGCAGTTTGCTGGAAAAGGCCGGCCAGGAGGGATTCATTAATTCAGACCTGATGAGTCTTCTTAAACAGGCTTATACAGGAGTCCATAAATCAGAAGAAGGCTGGGGCAAGTATCAAAGTGAACTTCAAGCTTCAGCTCTAAAAGTGATGAAAACCGACCTGACTAAAAAGATGATCAATGAGGCGGCTGCACCTTTTGAATTAAAAGATCTTGAGGGTAAAGATGTCAAGTTGAGTGATTATTCAGGCAAGGTGGTTATCCTTGACTTCTGGGCAACCTGGTGCAGTCCGTGTCTTAGTTCATTCCCGGGAATGAAGAAATTAGTGGAAGAATACCAGAAGACGCCGGATGTGGCCTTCGTTTTTGTCAATTGCTGGCAGGATGAGGACAACAAAGAGCAGGTAGTCAAAGATTTTCTTGAGAAAAATCAATATCCCTTTTATGTCCTGATGGATACAACTAATACGGTTACCTCTGCCTACGGAGTGTCTGGCATTCCAACTAAGTTTGTTATTGATCCTAAAGGCAAGATTAAATTCAAAGTTGTTGGATTTGAGAATGATACAGAGAAGATGATCCAGGAAGTCAAGATTATGATTGATCTGGCTAAAGGCAACTAGTCAAAGTAAAGAAAAGGTGTGAACCCGATCAAAGTTTGCCGGTGAATTAAATATCTGGCTGAATTAGAAAAAAGTGCTTCACAAAGGGAGTTGCTGCCCTGGCCATATTTTCAGGCCTGGGCTGAAAGGTGAAAAAACATGGAGGATAAAAGCAAAGAAAATTTAGAGACTCAAGTCATTCATGCTGGCTACGAGCCAGATGAAGCTACCCGCAGTGTCTCTCCGCCCATTTACCAAACTTCAACTTTCGCCTTTGAGAGCGCCGAGCAGGGGGCAGCTTTATTTGCCGGTAAAGAAAAAGGATTTATTTATACCCGCCTTGGTAACCCCACTATTGAGGCCCTCGAAAAGGCGGTGGCCAGCCTGGAAAAAGGCATTCGAGCCCTGGCCACATCCACCGGTATGGCTGCTGTCTCGACTGTTTATATGGCACTCCTTGAAAAAGACACGCACATGATTGGAACCGCTGCCCTCTATGGAGCTTCGAGAGTGATTCTCGAAACTGAGTTTGCCCGTTATGGAGTCACCTCAGATTTTGTTGATACTTCTAATCTGGAGGAAATAAAGAAAAAAATCAAAAAAAATACCAGGCTTCTTTACATTGAAAGCCCGGCCAATCCCACTATGGCCATGACAGATATCCAGGGCTGCGCTCAAATAGCCCGGGAACACGGGATAATTCTAGTTGTTGATAATACTTTTGCTTCGCCCATTCTGCAGAACCCGCTGGAACTGGGAGCTGATGTCGTCGTCCATAGTGTGACCAAATTTATCAATGGCCATTCTGATGTCGTTGGCGGTATTATTGTCAGCCAAAGAGAGGAACTGCATGAGCGCCTGGCCAAGGTTCTTCACCTGCTGGGTGGAACAATGGATCCTCATCAGGCCTGGCTGGTTCTCCGTGGTCTAAGGACGCTCTATCTACGGGTGGAAAAAGCCCAGGACAATGCCAGGAAATTAGCGGCCTGGCTCGAATCTCATCCTAAAGTCGCCTGGGTTAACTATCCTGGCCTGCCCAGCCATCCACAGTTTGAATTGATGAAAAAACAGATGAAAGGCCCAGGGTCAATGATTTCTTTTGGCCTCAGAGGAGGCTATGAGGCCGGCCTGAAATTAATAAACAGTGTCAGACTCTGTACCCTGGCCGTTTCCCTGGGAGGGATTGAAACGCTTATTGAGCACCCGGCCAGTATGACACATGCTGTCGTCTCAAAAAAAGAGAAAGAAGAAGCTGGAATCACTGATGATCTGATCCGGCTGTCCGTCGGCTGTGAGGCTTATGAAGACCTGAGGGCTGACCTCGAGCAAGCTCTTGAGTACGATTGAACTAAAAGCCGAGAAGATATGCTAAAACCAGAGGAAAGATTAAACAATCAGGCTAGGGCTGGCTTTTTTGAAGCTGTTCGGCCAGTTCACCTTCAGCCCGGAAATAGACTCCCTGGCCACTAGCTATTAACCGTTCATCTTCTCCAACCAGCCATCCTTCAGTCAGGAAAGCTTTGCCTTTTCGGGCCGTAACCTGGCCTTCTGCTCTTAGCTTTTCGCCAATCTTAGCTGGCTGCTTGAATTCAATGGTAAGCTTTATCGTTACCGCCAGAATATTCTCATACATGATGGCCTTAATCATAACCTCATCCAGGAGAGAAGAAATTATTCCGCCATGAAGAACATCCCTGTACCCTTCAAACTGCTGCTCTGGCTGAAATTCCGTCCAGGCCAAACGCTTTTCCTCATCAAAGTAAAAATCTAATTTGAGACCAGCCGGATTATCCTGCCCGCAAACAAAACAGCCAGCATAATTAATTATTTTCTTGCTCAATTTTGATCTCCATAAATTTAATTGCTATCTGTCTTTCTCGACTCTTATGACCTCTTAGTAGATTATAAAGATAAAAGCGGCCAAATTCACTTATTTTTGCCATATTTTACCCTGACTAGAAGCTGCACTTGTCAGCCAGCCTGGCAGGTGGTAAATTATTCGTTTCATTAAGGCCTGTTAAAAATGAAAAAGAGGATACTTGTTTCCGCCTCGCTTTTCCATGCTCTGACCGATGCCGCCTCCATTGTCACTCCGACGGTTTTTCCCATTCTTTACAGTCAGGCTTTCCTCATAAGAAAATATTCACAAATAGGTTTGCTCTCCAATCTTGGACTGATTACCACTTTACTCCTTCAATTCTGGGTAGTCAGGCTATCATTCAAATATGAATACAGGCGATTGATGCTGATTAGCGGGTTGGGTATAGCCCTGGCCAACTTTTTGATTCCCCTGGCTCAATCCTTTGGCCTGCTTCTTCTGCTATATATTTTTCTCAGGACAGTAACCAGTTTTTATCATCCGGTGGTCATCGCCTGGATCGCCCGCTCAAGATCTGATTCAGGCCAGGAGCTCGATGATGCCATGGGTATTCAGAGCGGCTCAGGCAATTTAGGCGCCCTGGCCGCTTTTATTACTACTGGCTATCTTGCCCAGCATTTTGACTGGAAGACCCCTCTTTATCTCTGGTCGCTCCTGAGTTTAGCTGTGACTGCAGCCGGCGTCTCCATCATCAAAAAAGTTCCATCAGCCCAGGAGATAAAACCAGATCTGTCAGCCAGAAGCTGGTTTCTAGTCCTAAAAAGAATAAGCCATTTGATTCCCGGCTTTTTCCTGGCCGGCAGCGGCTGGTGGGTGACTATTACCTATGCCCCCTCTTTGCTTCATAATAAATTTAACATACCCATGGGACAAACTGGCCTTTATTTAGCTCTCTGGATTGGTCTCGGCACAATCACCGGCTATCTTTATGGAGTCTGGAGCCGGAAATTTGGCCGCAAAAAAGTTTTCCTGGCCAGCCTGACTGGAGCCACTGTCTGCCTGTTCTTCCTTGGCTTTTCTTCTAACCGGGTGTTGTCTGTAATCTCCTTGTTACTTTTTGGGGGCTTTATGCTGATGACCTACCCTTCTCTTCATACTTTTGTTGGTTCGACTGTCAAGTCCGGGGAGCAAACGCTGGCTTTTAGCTGGGTATCAAATATTCAGCTTATTTCCGGAGCGGTCATTACTTTAATTGCCGGTTTCCTGTCCGATCTGATAAATATCGGGTTTCCTTTTATCCTGACTGGAATCTTTGCTCTGGCTATTTTCCTTTTCTATTGGCCCAAGAATGAAAAATATTTCGGGGCAAAAGAATAACTGGCTGAAAACACTGGTAAGTTTTTTCAGGTTGCAATTTTTTTCTTATTAGAGTTATATAAAATTAGATAAATCTATTAAAAGGAAATAACCCATGATAACTAAAAGAGCTAAAGCTGCCCATGCCGTTATAATTATTTTTCTGCTATCAGCCTGGCTGATTATTTTTACAACTAACGCTCAAGCTCAGTTGACTGAAGACGAGAAAAATACAATTGAAGTCGTCAAACGGACTCAAAATTCTGTTGTCTATGTAACCAATATTCAGCTTGTTGTAAACTTCTTTTCCTGGACAGAAGAAAAAATTCCCCGGGGCACAGGTTCCGGTTTTATCTGGGATGATCACGGTCATATCATTACTAACTACCATGTGATTGAAGACGGAGATATTTTTAATGTTACTCTGCCCAATCAAGATCAGCGACAGGCTAAGCTCGTAGGAAAGGAGCCAGCCAAAGATATTGCCGTCTTGAGGATTGAAGGCAACCTGAAGGATTTATTCCCGCTCAAAATAGGTTCTTCTGGCGGTCTCCAGGTGGGCCAAAAAGTGATTGCTATTGGCAATCCCTTTGGCTTTGACCACACAGTAACGGCTGGCATCGTTAGTGCCCTCGGCCGGAGCATGCCCGGAATCGGAGGAGTAACCATCAGAGACATGATCCAGACCGACGCCTCTATTAATCCGGGAAATTCAGGTGGCCCGCTTTTGAATTCGGCTGGCGAACTTATCGGCATGAATACCATGATTATTTCTCCGAGTGGTGCCTCCTCAGGCATCGGCTTCGCCATACCCGTTGATACGATAAAAAAAATAGTCCCCCAGATCATAAAATACGGGAAAGTCATCCGGCCTGGACTTGGCCTGACCTATCTTCCTGACAGCTATACCAGGCAACTGGGCCTTAAGGGTGTAGTTATCTATGAGGTACCAGCTGGCTCCGAAGCCTCTAGAAAAGGGCTTAAAGGTTTAACCCGGGGCCGGTTTGGCAGGATTCTTATTCAAGACATCATCACCGAAATTGATGGGAAAAAAGTTCTCTCTTATGATGACCTCTATAATTTATTAGATAATTACAAAATTGGTGAGACTGTTACTCTAACCATTGAAAGAAATGGCCAGAAAAGAAAGGTCACTTTAACACTCGTTCAATCTGACTGAACTTCAACTGATTTTACTGGCTCTAATTTCATAATCTTCCTGCCAGAGGGCTAGACCGGACACCTGGCCATATTCATCCAGGTTAAATTTGATGCGGATAAAAGGATCAGCTGAGAAGAAAATAGTCTGAGCCTCGACATAAAATTTGGTTGGTGCCTGGCCCGTCGGGTGAACCACTAAATAATAGTCTTCAAAGCTTATATCCAGATAGTATGAACCATTAACCTCATAGCGCCCGACATACCGCTGGTAGATAGAAGGATCAAGGCGATAGAGCGGTTTTTCCTCAGGTTTAAAATCAGGCCAGTTGTAAATAGCAGACAGGCCCCTGAGAATTTCATCAACCAGTAGGCCTCCATTGTCACTATTCGTCATAATCAGAGCTCCCTGTCCGAGTGCCGGATACATCACCAGGGCTGAACGGAATCCATGGGTTCTGCCGGTCATATAAATCTTAAACTTTTCACCCTGCCCTTCAAGCCGAAAACCAAGTCCTGGCTGTCCTGGATCAACTGAAAGCATCTGTCTGGCCAGCTCAGGTGACAGCAGGCCATCATTCTTTCCACGGGCACAGTTCACTATTTCAAGGACAAATTTCAGATAATCCAGAGGGTTGGACCACAAGCCCCGGGCTGCCTGTTCCGGATAGCGAAAACAGGCACCCTCAATCGCTGAACCCTCGCGCGAATGGCCGGTAGCCAGGTCAGTCAGCTCAGCTGAATCCCAGAAAGCCCTGGTTATATTCAAGGGGGTAAAAATTTCCTCTCTGGCCAGTTCCGGCAGCTTTTTTCCGGTTTTATCTTCAAGGAACTTTTGCAAGAGAACATAGTTAAAATCTGAATATCTAACGCCGGCTTCCTGGTCAAAACCACGCCAGCTAAAAAAATTAGTGGCCGGTTCCTCTCCTTTTAGAATCTGAACCAGGTCTGGAATTCTCTCCCCGGCCGGGTAACCAGTTGATGTCCAGGGATAAAAGCCAGCTGAATGGCTTAGAAGCTGCGATATAGTAAAAGATATTTTATCCTGCGGACTGAATTTTCTGCCTGCCAGGGCCAGATCTCCATAATAGGAACCGGCCTCTTCTTCCAGCTTTAGCCGGCCCTTTTTCACTTCCGCCAGGATGGCACCCGCCGCTACTGGCTGGCTGAGCTCGCCAGCTTGAAAAACTGTAGCCGGGGTTATCTTTTCATATTTGATTATATCCTTATAGCCATAGGTACTAAACCATTCAATTTTATCCTTATCAACTACTGCCAGGCTTATTCCCGGAACCTTAAAAAACTGGAGACGATTAAGTAGTTTCAGTTTTTCCGGCTTTTGCCCTTTAAAATAGACTGCCCGGTAAAGACCTTTTTCGAGCTGACTGATCCTGCTCTTTTTGATAGATTCCTGAGTCTGGCAGCCAAAAAAGAAAATAAAGACAGCCAGCAAAGAGAAAATCAGCAAATAAAGCTTATTTAGTTTGGCTGGCTTTCGCCCGGTTTTCACTATCCTGGACTCTATTATTGATAGTCTTAAAGGAATCACCTGATGATTATACCATAAATATTTTTATGCCGTTTTTACATTTTCCAGGTGCCAGCTACAATCAAGTTAACGCCGGTAAGAGCAGCAGCCCGGTCAGAAGCCAGAAAAGCTACAGCCTCAGCTACATCTTCAACCTTCCCTGTCTGTCCCGGCCTAAGCTTCAAGCCAGCCGGCAGCTGGCCTCCTTCTATCAGGCCAGGTGAGACCATATTGACAGTTATATTATTGGCCACCTCAGCTACGGCCGCCGTCCTGGTCAGAATCAGCAGGCCGATCTTGGCCACAGCATAAGGAGTTATCCCCGGAAAGGATCCAAGATGTTCAACCAGATGGAAACCAATATTGACAATCCGCCCCGATTTCCTGGCTCGCATCACAGGTAGTGCATGTTTCAAACAAAAATAGGAGCTTTCTAGATTCGATCTAATGATGTCTTCCCAGTCACTCTGACTCAACTCATCCCACGATTTGTTTCTAATCGCTCCTGGCATATTAACCAGTAGATCCAGTTGGCCAAATTCCTTTACTACCTCTCTGACCAGCTTTTCAGCACCAGCTTCACTGGTCAGGTCAGCTTGAAAAATGCCTGCTTTCTTATCACTTTTCTCTATCTCTGCTTTAAGGCCTCTGGCCAGAGTTTCATTCTGGTAATAATGAATAGCCAGTTGATTAAAATCCTGACCCAGCCTCTTTACTACACTCTGCCCGAGGTGTCCCGTTGCCCCGGTTATTAACGCAACTTTTGCCTCCATCATTTAATCCTTTCTCTCTGTCCGGCCAGGCTTCTATCCCTTTCACCTGCCTGTTTTTTTAATCATATCAAAACCAGGCAGGCCGGGAATTTTTTCTTTTATCCTTAATATTTCCTGGGCACTTACTCTTACTTGAGGCGCCCGACGGCTTTTTCTACGGCCTCAAGAATTTCTCCTTTTTGAACTACTTCTTTAAGTTTGTTAATGTCGTTATACAATGGCCTGTCCTCATCAAGAAAAGCCACATGTTTTCTAATAACTTGCCTGGCCGCCTCACTGGCCGGGGAAGGCTTTATAGGCTGACGAAAGTCAAGAGCTTGAGCAGCAGCGATGAATTCAATAGCCAGAATCGCCTGAGCATTATCTAAGATCTGTTTTGTTTTGAGAGCAGTGGTCATGCCCATGCTGACAAAATCCTCTTGATCGGCCGCGGCTGGAATTGAGCCGGTGGCTGCCGGAGTGGACAGAACCCGGTTTTCACAAACCAGGGCGCCAGACGTATATTGAGAAAGCATCAAACCAGAAAACATACCCGCCCCTTTAGTCAGAAAAGCAGGCAAACCAGCATTCAAATTTGGATTCATCAACCGGTTGACCTGCCGTTCTGACAGGACGCAGACAATGGTGACTGCCGTCCCCAGGAGTTCGAGTGCTAAAGCCTGAGGCACCCCCTGAAAGTTAGCGCCAGTCAGAACTAAATCTTCATCAGGAAAAAATATCGGATTATCGGCAGCTCCCCCGAGTTCTATTTCTATCATCTGTTTAGCCCAATGCCAGGCATCCCTGGCTGCACCGACTACCTGGGCCACACTTCTCAGGCTGTAAGCATCCTGAACTTTCTTGCCTGGCTGAGACAGAAGTTCAGAACCAGCCGTGATTTTCCTTATATTTTCAGCCGAGACAATGGCTCCTGGATAACCTCGTACCTTATGTACCCGGTCGTCATAGGCTTTCATATTGGCATTCAAGGCTTCAAGGGTCATAGCCGCCACAATTTCCGAGTTCTTGAGCCAGCGCCCTGCATCATCTACCTCTAAAGCGCCCAGGGCGGTAATCATATTTGACCCATTGATGGTAGCCAGGCCATCACGGGCCTGAAAGACCAGCGGCTTAATCCCAGCTTTCTTCAGAGCTTCTTTAGCTGGCCACCTTTCTCCCTGGTAAAAAGCCTCCCCCTCACCCATCAGCACCAGAGCAATTTGCGACATGGGGGACAAATCGCCACAAGCTCCTACCGAACCCTTTTCGCAGACAACCGGAGTTACTTCTTTGTTTAGTAATTCAACAAGCTTTTCTACTACTTCGAGCCTCAAGCCAGAATGCCCATGAGCATGACAGCTTATTCTGGAAACCATCGCCCCTCTAACCACCTCCACAGGCATCGGCTGGCCGTAACCAGCAGCGTGACTGTAGATAATATATTTTTGAAATTTTTCTACCTGTTCAGGAGTTAAAACAACATTGGCCAGCTCGCCAATGCCTGTATTTACTCCATACATTATTTCATTCTTTTTAATCTTGTCTTCAAGCAACGCCCGGCATTTATTAATCCGGCAGGTAGCTTCGGGATGAAGCTCGACTTTCTCTCTTCCTCTGGCCACACTTACCAGTTGTTCAATGGTCAAATTGCCGTCTATGATCACACTCATTTAATCCTCCGATTAATTTATTTTTGGCTTTTTATTTTATCACTAAAAATAAAATTTATAAAAGATTAATAACGAGAAATGAGTTAAAATTTTAACTACGGGCTAAGCCTGAAGAGCCAGGTTGAAGTTGACACAGAAGGCAACTAAAGATATAAAGTTGTTCTTATCCAGATTTTAGATCACAGGAGTAAAAATGACATCTGAGACAGCAACTATCCTGGTGACTGGTGCTGCCGGTCAGATTGGCTCTGAGCTGGTTCCGGCTTTAAGAGAAAATTTTGGCCAGCATAAAGTGATTGCCTCTGACCTGGTTGAACCAAAAGCTGACAGTCTTCGTGAGGGACCATTTGAAAAGCTGGATGTAACAGATCGAGTTCAGCTGGAAACAGCTATTAAGAAGCACAAAATTAAGAGGATTTATCATCTGGCGGCTATCCTGTCGGCGACAGGAGAGAAGAATCCGGTCAAAGCCTGGGAAGTTAATATGCATGGCCTCTTTAATGTGCTGGAGGCCGCCCGGGAACTGGAGGTAAAACAGGTTTTCTGCCCCAGTTCGATTGCTGTTTTTGGCCCGCTAACACCACGGGTCAATACTCCTCAGGATACTATTTTGAGTCCGACCACCATGTATGGAGTAACCAAGGTTGCCGGGGAGCAGCTCAGTGATTATTATGTTAAAAAATTTAATCTTGATGTCCGTGGCTGCCGTTTTCCCGGAATCATAAGTCATGAAGCCCTGCCGGGGGGTGGAACAACTGATTATGCTGTGGCCATATTTTATGAAGCAGTTATTCATAATAAATATAGCTGTTTTCTGCGGCCAGAAACCAGACTGCCCATGATGTATATGCCTGATTGCTTGAAATCTATCATCAAGTTAATGGAAGCCGATTTCAGTCAGCTAAGGCATCATTCTAATTTTAATGTCACCGCTATGTCTTTTTCAGCTGCTCAGCTGGCCGCTGAAATTAAAAAACACCGGCCATCTTTTGAAATGAGTTATCAACCAGATTTCAGACAGGCGATTGCTGATTCCTGGCCAGAATCAATAGATGATACAGCCGCTAAAGAAGAATGGAACTGGGAGCCGGATTATGACCTGGCCAGGATGACAGTTGACATGCTGAATGTTCTGCAGGAGAAAAAGAATCAGGGCAAGCTGGTTTATCCCGGTTAAACAGGTTTTCACTTCCGGAAGAAAAAGCAGAAAGTCCCGTCTAACCAAAAAGGAGGCAAAACATGAAGAAACTTCCGGTTTTTATTTTTATTCTAGCTTTCAGTGGTCTCCTGACCATGGCGGAGGAGATAAACATCAGTGGCAACTGGACACTCACTATTACCACACAGCGTGGAGAGAGGTCGAATAATGTGATCTTTACCCAGCAAGGCGAGAAATTAGAAGTTACGATGAAAACTCAAAGAGGCGAAATCAAAGGAGAAGGCACAGTCAAGAGCAACGAAATTGAATGGACAATAACCAGAGAGACTTCCCGCGGACAAATTACCACCACTTATAAAGGCAAAATTGAAGACAAAAATAATATGAGCGGTGAGGTAAAGATGGGTGATTTCGGTACGGCTAGCTGGAAAGCTGTTCGCCAGCCTGCCTGAAACCACAGCCATTATCAGACTAAAGGAAATTTTTAAGAAGGGAGATTCCCTTCTTTATTATTGCCAGATTATTGCCAGCTCGGTGAAGAGCCAGGGCTCAATTTTATACAGAGCAGCAAGTGCTCTGTTTTTATAAAGGGTTACGGTTGAGTCTTTCTCAGGTACTTCTCTGACTGCTTTCGATTAATTTATTAAAACCCTAAACACAAAGACCATAAATTAAGTTCAGCGGATAGCCTGTTTGAAAAAAACAGGCTGGGCAAAAGAGGCCCGGTGAATTTCTTCATTGTAATACTTAAGGCCAGCCGGTATCCTCAACTTCTTTACTTTTAGTGGATCAATTTGATCAGAGAGGAAATTATAACACCACGTGCCAACCGGATAAGTCGGAACGGGGGCAGAATAAAAACGGCTGATGCTGAACATTTTCTTTAAAAATTTCGCTTTCTGGCCATGTTCCTTTAGATGAAGAAGTTGTGAGCCAGACTGGGCGGCTATAATTCCTCCTGGTCTTAATACTTTTTTCAGCTTAAAATAAAAATCCCGGGCATGCAAAATAGCTGAAGGTCCAACTGGATCAGAAGAATCAACCAGAATAACATCAAACCTTTCCTTAGTCTTTTGAATAAAATCAAAGCCATCCGCAATAGCCAGTTCAGCTCTTGGATCAGACAGACTGGCCTCCAGCCAGGGAAAATATTGCTCGCAGGCCCTGATCACCTCCTGATCAATTTCTACCAGCCAGGCTTTCTCAACAGAGTGTTTCAGAACCTCCCGGAGAGCTCCCCCGTCACCCCCGCCGATAATCAACACTCTTTCTGGCTGCCGGCATGAACACAAAGCAGGCTGGACAAGCATCTCATGATAAAAAAATTCATCTTTTTCAGTTGTCTGAACCAGGCCATCAAGAAATAAAACCCGTCCATAAAAATCATTTTGAATAATTTCTATCTTTTGATATTTTGATTTCTTTTCATATAAAACGTTTTTAACCTTAAAAAATAATCCGGATGAAGGCGTCTGATATTCTCTGGCCTCCTTTCGATTCGAAGATACCGCTTTAACTTTCAACTTTTCCTCCCTGGGAACAATCAATTAAGCCAGGGTAGTATAAAGAACATAGGTCTTCAAGTCAACTTAACCGGCCGGTTCTCAGAGGCAAATGATCAGAATGAGACCGGCCAGCAACAACCGGTAGATAACAAAAGGCATAAGTGTTCTCGTTTTGAGAAAAGTAAGCAAAAACTTAATAGACAGAAAACCAACTAAAGCCGAGGTGAGAAAACCAAGAAAAAAAGGTCCTTTGATCTGGCTCAAGGAAATTTTTGGCAATTCCAGTAGAG
Organism: Acidobacteriota bacterium; assembly: GCA_028749115.1. Classification (GTDB taxonomy): domain Bacteria; phylum Acidobacteriota; class Aminicenantia; order Aminicenantales; family Saccharicenantaceae; genus Saccharicenans. Next base: position 18,687 of record JAQURD010000002.1, read on the forward strand.
CTGCCCCGATGATAACCGGGGTTGACAGCCAGAAAGAAAAGCGGGCAGAATCATGCCTTCTAAAGCCAAGAAATAGAGCAGCCATGATGGTCATGCCTGAGCGGGAAGCTCCGGGTAAGATAGCCAGGCTCTGGGCCAGGCCGATAATCATGGCCTGAGCGAGAGTCAGTTTCTCCAGACCTGTCTGGTTTTTAGCTGAGCGGTCGGCCAGAAAAATTAAGCAGGAAAAGAAAATAAGGCTGACAGCAATTAATTCCGGCTGGCGAAAAACTGTTTCTGCTTTCTCTTCAAGAAGAAAGCCGGCCAGAGCACCGGGAATAGTCGCCAGAATGATAAACCAGAGATAATGCCCCTCAGGAGCTCTGGGCTGTCTGAAGCCGTCTTTTATTATTTTTATCCAGTCTTTCCAGAAAAAGCAGACGATAGACAGAAGAGTTCCCAGGTGGAGCATAACATCATACTCAAGCCCCTGATAATTCCAATGGAATAGGAAAGGAACAACCGCCAGATGAGCTGAACTCGAAATTGGCAGGAATTCTCCCAGACCCTGAAGAATTCCCAGCACCAGGGCTTGCAAGTAGCTCATCAACCAGACTCCTTTGAGGCAAAAATTTGAAGCCAGGCAAATTACTTTTTTTATTAGTCAAGAATGATGTCATACTTTCTTAGCTGGTTCAATGGATTTTTTCAATTTTTATCTGGCGATAATAATGTCCAAGAATGTCTTTATAGCTGGCTCCTGCTCTCGCCAGTCCATAGGCTCCTACCTGGCAAAGGCCGACCCCGTGCCCCCAGCCGCGGCCGGTAAAAATAAAATGAGATAACTCATGGTGGCTATCATACTCCCTGTCGATAAAAAATAAAGTATCTTTTAAACCCAAAACCCATTTGATCTTAAGCCCCGACACATTAACCTGCTGTCTGTCGCCTGTTATTTGAAGGGAAGCTATCCGGTTTGATTTTCCGCGCCTGACAACTTTAAGATCAAGCAGGTGGCCGAGACCAGGATAATACCGGTGAACATTTTTCTCCAGTTCATCCCGGCTAAGCCTGACCGTCCAACGGTTATAGATAGAATTCCGGTCAAGAAGATTGGTCTCCGGCGGACAATCTACCTGCAGGAGTTTTAAACAGCCATTTTCCTCCATCCAGCTTATTTTTTCACCGCCCAGAAGATTCAGCTGCCTGGCTGGATAGATACCTTCTTCAATTTTTCTCAATAAATAGAGTTCAGGTGTCAAAGCCAGCCAGCGTTTTTCCTGGCTCTGGCCGTCCATGACTTCTATCAGGTCATCTTTTTTAGAAATAAACAAGCCATGATAAAACAGGTCATCCAGCCAGCTGAGACTCTTCTCCAAGATATAAGCCCATTCGGCCCGGGTCACTTCTCTTTTCAAATTGCTCTGCCGGAGATAAGAAGGAAAGATACCCGATTGAATAAGATAAGCCAGGCCTTTCCGCTCAGTGCTTTTGAGTTCAGCTAGCTGAGGTGAGGCCTGCAATAAATATTTAGCCTCGCTCTCCAGGACAAAATTAACGGCTTTCTCCTGCCAGCCAAAATAAGCAATCAGCCACCGGCTCAGATCAATAAAATTCAGGGTGGTTTGCCCCAATTGAAAATTTCCAGAGGCTGACTGTTCGTTAATTTTTTTAAAACAGGAGGCAGATTTTAGTGAATTTTCTATTTCCTCAAAAGTCACTGGTTTTCCAAAATAATCAGCTTCATCTTCAGGCACAATCAACCCGAGAGCCAGAAGAGGCATAATCTGGCTGGTGATATCCTGATCGCCTATTCTAACCTTCAGAACTGGTTGCTCTGTCTCAATCAGCCATTCCGGTTGCTTCTCCAGCCGGCAATTTGTGCTCTTTAGATAAGGAACCGGCTGGCTGGAAAAGACATTCTCCACATCTTCTGTCATTCCTCCGCAAGTGCTGGTATAAAGGGCATCAATCAACTGGCCTTTATAAGTAATAATCTCCCCGGCTGTTTCTTCGACTGCCTGGCTACTCAGAGGATGCTCAGCAGACAGGCCGCCATAGACCTGAGAACTCTGGGTATCAGTCAGGTCAAAACCAAGGTGGCCGTAACGTCCAAGATTCTTTAAAGCATAAGTTCTGGCAGCTACTGCCTGGGCCTTTAATGCTTCTAGAGCATTAAAAGTATTGGGAGATAATTCGAGTGGAACAACACCTTTCAAATAATCTTCAAGATTAACGACATTCACCAGAGACAATCTGGCCGAAGTGCTCTTAAGAATAAATATCCCGCGATAGCTACGGCCATCCAGGGTCAGAAAACTTTCCTGCTGAGCAGGAATAAAATAAAGATCAGCCTCCCCGCCAAGTGACAATAAGCGGTGATCAATCTGCAACCAGGCAGTACCTGGCTCGGGCAAATTTATATCTTCTTTTAATATCCAGATATCTTGAAGACCAATCTTTTCCAGGCGATGAATCTCTTCCAGAGCCTGACCCCTGGTTAGAAATTCTCCGTATTTTACCACATAGACAGGCCCGCTCACTCCTGATTTTTCGCTGACTACTACCCCGCCATTCAGTTTTTGATTTAGACTGGAGGCCAGCATTTCCGCTTCCTGGCGGTCTGCTGATTGAGTAATCTGCAGTGAAAACTTCTCTGACAGTTTTTCCCGGGTCACTCTGATCGACACCTCATCAGTTTCTTCCGCCAGCAACCGGTATTCCCGCCCAACTTCATAGACCTTCATACCGGCCGAAGCAGTAATGGTTGCCTGTTTCAAGCCAGTGACCAGGCCAACTTGTATTACTGGCCGAGGGATTATATAGCCATGGAAAAAATCAACATCACGGCCAAATTCCAGCGGACTGGCAATAAGAAAAAAAGCAGTTATACAAAGACTGCCTAAAATTTTCAAAACCTTCATTTTTCTCTCTTTATAATCTTTCTTAATTTTTTATAATTTTAAAAAGTTAAAAAGGCAGGCTTAGAGTGGCAGGCCCAAACGAAGCAAACCAGTTGCATCCCCATTTAACCTCAATATAATCTACCATCTTATTTAGATATACTATATATAATGCTTCCTGATTAGATAGTCAATATACCCGACTGCCGGGTGATTGTCAAGACAGGCCGCCTTTTTCCTGAAACCTTGACCGCAGGCTTAATTTTCCCCCAAAAAAGTTAGCCCTGTAGATATTCTGCTGGCAGATGGCTCCTGGCAGGTCTTATCTCACCGGCCTGAACCTGATGACCACTCCCCCGCCTGGAGCCAGGTTTATTTTTAAGCTGCTCCCAGAACTTACCTCCATCTTCAGTTTTTTATAATCCCCGGCATAACGATCAGCATTGATTCCATCCTGCCAGATTTCAGCCAGCCAGTTTTTACCCGCCTCAAGAAAATCCAGCTTTACATCGAATGTCCTTGGCGACCAGTCAGTCATTCCGCCGAGATACCAGCCCTCACCATTTTTTCTGGCCACTACCAGATAATCACCAATTTTAGCTTCAAGAACCCTGGTCTCATCCCAGATGGTTGGGACAACAGACAAAAAGTCCATAATTTCCGGTTCTTTCAGATAAGCCGAAGGAGAATCACATAGCATTTGCAAGGGTGATTCATAAACAACATACATGGCCAGTTGATGACAGCGGGTTCCCTGGCTCATTGGCAAATCAAAAACCGGCCTGAACTGCTTTTCCTGAGCATTACGCATAGCACCCGGGGTAAAATCCATCGGCCCGGCAACCATTCTAATGAATGGAATCAGGACATCATGCTCCGGTGTAACAGCCGCCGCCCATTTACTGGTCTCCAGCCCCAGAACACCCTCTTTGGTCAGGATATTTGGCCAGGCCCGCCTTAAACCAACTGGTTTATGTGCTCCGTGAAAATCAACTAGCAGATGGCGTCTGGCAGCCGCTGAGGCACAACGCTCATAAAAATTGACCATTTTCTGGTCATCGCGGTCCATAAAATCAACTTTTATTCCTTTTACTCCGAGGCGCTGGAAATAATCAAGGGCCTTCTCAAGCTGCTGATCAAGAGTATGCCAGATACACCACAGGATGACTCCAACTTTCTTCATCTGCCCATATTGAATCACTTCTCCTAGGTTCAATCCTGGCTTAACTTTAAAAAGATCAGATGGATCAGACCAGCCTTCATCCAGCAGGATATACTCCAGTCCGTATTTTGAGGCAAAATCAATGTAATATTTATAAGTTTCGGTATTTATACCCGATTTAAAATCAACATCGTGGATATTAAGGTCATTCCACCAGTCCCAGGCTACCTTGCCAGGCTTAATCCAGGACGTATCCTTGAGCTCATTGGGCGGTGATAAGCGGTAAACGATATCACTACTAACCAGTTCAGCATCATTTCCAGCCAGTAAAATCAGTCTCCAGGGATATTGCCGGTTACCCCTTGTCTCAGCCAGATAATTTTCCGCCTGAATTACTTCCAGTTCGCGGTCGCTTCCCTGACGCCATCTTTCCTCTGCCGGATAGGGCGCGAATTTGCCGGCCAGCCGCGCTAACCCCTGATTATTGCCAGTCAAAAACATTCCCGGGTAATCATTGACATCAACATCAGTTATAGCTACCTTAAATCCATCATTTAATTCAACCACTACCGGTGCATAACCAAAACGCTCTGAGCCGATATCCTTCAAAGGTAAATAACTGTAAGTGCTTTCAAAAGAAGTATGAAGACTGTTTAAAAAAGGAAAATAGACATGATAATTCTCTGGAAAAGTAAAAGTAGCCTCCTCTTCCCTGATTTTGATCGGAACCCGGTAGCCAGTGTAAAACCTGTAAGCCACACCATCATCATACACTCTAAAGATCAGACCAAAATTGCCACGGAATTTGAGGTTAATTTGTTGACAGCGATCAACCACTGTGGCTCTTTTTTCTCTAATAACTGGAATGATTTTATCCTCGATGTTCGTTCTGTTAAGATTTTCAAGAACAGGATGCTTGCCCAGAACAACATTATCATTTATGGTCATGGAAATGGGTGACGGGCTAATTATTTCCTTCGAGTTAAAATAAACCGAATAGAAAATTTGGCCTCTCAGTTCAATTTTGAGTTCGACCCTGTTGTCTGGAGATTTAGCAGAGATAAACGAAGATGCCCTGGATTGAGCCCGCAAAGAGATAGAGCTAATAATAAAAAAAATAACAGCTAACGGCAGGAAACCAATATCTTTAATTTTCATCTCACCTCCTGCATTTCTGGTTACCAGACAGGCGAGCAGCCAGGCATCTGCCAGTCAGGTGGCTGGCCCGGGATAGCTTGAGGCCAGGCCTGGCATCCTGTCTATTTTCTTATCTTATTTAAAAAACAAACAAACGACAAGAAATTCTTTCAGACAGAATTCAGTTCTATATCCGGCACCTAAGGCTCGCTGGCTGCTGGCCAGCCACCTCATTACAGGAAAAACCCATCGATTCTTTTACTGCCACCTTTAAGGGAGCTTTTTACCTGGCCTTACTTCCGTCTCTTTGCTTTTTTCGATCATTTCTGACTATCATTATGTGCTATTTTAATTTATAATAGGAAAAAATCTTAGGAGGTTGATATGAATCATCGAAAAATTGAATCAGGCATTATTTTGTGCATGCTTATCCTGGGCTTAAGCCTTATGCCTCTTGGCGCTCAGCCCGAGAAAGACATCCTGGAGAAAATGATTACGGCTATGGGTGGGCAAGAAGCTCTGGCCGGGATAAAAGACAGCAAAACCAGCGGGACAATGGAAATCACTCAGTTCGGGCTGACTTCTCCTTTAACTATTTATCAAAAGGAACCTGGTAAATTTCGTCTGGAAATGGAAGTCATGGGTTATAGTGTAATTCAGGTCTACGATGGCCAGAAAGCTCAGACAACCAATCCCCAAACCGGGGGAATAATAGACATTCCGCCTGATCAAACTAAAGCCATAAAAAAACAGGCCCTGGGCAACCAGGCTTTGCTTAACCCGGCTAAACTTGGCATTACCTATACCTATAAAGGGGAAGAAACTGTAGATGGAAAGAAATGTTATGTTCTAGAACAAAAATTTCAGGATGGAGATGTAACCACTTTCTATCTGGAAGCTAGTACCTATTTGCCTTACATGACGAAAACTAAAGGTCTTGACCCTTCCGGAACCGAAGTAGATACAGAGACTCGTCTGACTGATTATAGAAAAATCGGCAAGACCATGGTTCCCTTTTTGATCACAGTCAATCAGGCTGGAAGTGAGTATGCCCGCATGACAATCAGTGAGGTTGTCCATAATACCGGACTGGAAGACTCATTATTTGTCCTTAAATAAAAAATAATCAAGGCTGGCTCTCAACAATTAGATTGATAAGCTGATTGAATGGAGCCAATAAAGGAAAAGCTGGATGAGAATCAAAGCTTCTCATCCAGCTCATTTTTTTTCAACAGGCCGGCGACCAGCCTGGCTTCAACCGCTATGTCTTCGCCGACCAGAGCCTTAGACTCAAAAGTGCAAAAACTGGTTCTCTGCTTTAACATTTTAACTGATAATCTCAGTTGATCACCTGGAACAACTGTTCTCCTGAACTTGGCTTCTTCGATCTTGCTCAGGACAACAAAAACTGAAGCTGGATCAGGGTGAGAATGATATAGTAAAATACCTCCCGCCTGGGCGAGAGCTTCTACAATTAAAACTCCGGGCATAATTTTCCTTTCAGGAAAATGCCCGTTAAAAAAAGGTTCATTATAGGTAACATTCTTTAAGGCCAGAATACTGTCCCCGGGCTTTAATTCCAGGACCCGATCAACCAGGAGAAAGGGATACCTGTGTGGTAGCCACGCCTCAATTTTTTCTTGCTTCATGATTTATCATCAGTAAGATTACTTAGCGGGAGTAGTCCCTTTACTGGCATCATACCTTTTGATAACTTCACTGGTCAGATCTATAGTCGGATTGAAATATAGAACACCACTAGCTCTGAGATCCAGAATTAAGTCCAGGCCTTTTTCCTGTCCGAGTTTGCTGATGACCGGCATAACTTCACTCTGGATTTTGAGAATAAGTCTTTGTTGAAGTTCCTGCATATCCCTGTTGGCATCTTCAGCCAATCTCTGTCTTTCAGTTTTTTTCCGGTCAAGATCGGCACTTAAAGATAAAACAGCTTCCTGGGTCATAGTCAGTTGCTGGGTGTTAAGTTTGGTTTCCATCTGTCTGATCTGGTCATCAGCCTTCGAGAGATCCTGCTGGTATTTCCGGTTTTTCTCTTCTAATTGGGCAATAGCTTTTTTGCCTTCAACTGATTTTTCCAGGATTTCCTGGGAGTTGATAATTCCTACTTTGATAACCTGCTGGGCTTCAGCTAACAGGCTAAAAGCAACCACCATCATTGACAGAACTAATAAGGATGTCGCCAGTTTTTTGTACATCTAACTCCTCCTAAAAATTAATGCTCCTTAATTTTACACTTTTCCATTTAAAAATTAAAGAAACTCTTTATCTCAAAAAGTTGTTCCGATGGCAAAACGGAAGGCAAAATTAGAGCTGTCAGCATAAATCTTCCTGTTGTTATAAGCAAAAATCAGGCGGAAAGGAACACGAAGGGCAGGAACAAATACCCTGACCTCCAGGCCAGCCGAGGTGTAGACATCCTTCAAGCTAACCTTCTTGCCTGAAAGCCAGGCGTTGCCCAGATCATAAAAGAAGATCCCGTAAAGAGGTCCGCCAACTGGAATGATGTATTCAAAATTAATGATCAGGGACTTCTGGCCTCCTATTAATACATCATTCTCGTCACGCGGACCGATGGTATAAAAATCATAACCGCGTATTGATTGCTCGCCACCCAGGAAAAATCTTTCCCAGTATGGCACCTCATGCCCTCTGGTGCCTTTAACCACCATATATTCAAGGTGAAAACCAAGAACATGATTGGCAATAAATGGCTGATAATGAGCTACATCTAACCGCGGCCGGATGAGATGAACCTGCCCTCCCAGGAAAGATCCAGCATATTTAAAAGAGGCAGAATATGACGTTCCCCGGCTGGGTGTCAGCGGGCTATCAACCGTTGACCGGTAAAGAGTGGGCTCAATGGCACTGACGTTATAGGTGCCTGGATAAAAATAGGGATTATAATAATAATGATTACCGCTTTCATCCTCATAATACGGCACATCTATAGTGGTTCTCTGAAACGAATAATTCAAGTTAAAACGCCAGTATTCATATAACCTCATGCCATAAAACAGAGAGACACCTTTGGCCAATTGATTATAAAGGTAGGGAATGTTCACTTTCCGGTCAAAAACATTAAATCCCACGGTCATTGGCTGGTCAAAAATATAGGGTTCGGTCAGGCCAAAGCTATAGTTTTTGACCCTTTTCCCCTGCTGAAGAGTAAATTCAAGTGTCTCTCCACCACCAAGAAAATTTACTGTTGAATAGCTAAAGGCAACAAAAGTCCCTTCATAACCACTGTAACCGGCACTTAACTGAATATTGTTTTTTTGCAATTCCTTGACGTTTAAATTGACATCAATTTTGGTTGGATCTTCTAAGTCTGGTTTAATATCCGGATCCTTTTCTATGTCCACCAGTCCGAGCTGTTTAACTCTGAGAACACTGTCTTTAAACATAGCCAGGCTGAAGCGGTCTCCCTCCCTGAGCATCATCTCCCGGCGAATAACCTTATCTTTGGTGAAAGTATTGCCAATAAAGTTCAGGCGGCGCAGGAAGGCTACCTCCCCTTCATTAATACTGAAAGTAACATTAACTACCTTATTTTTAGGATCGAGGTTTTCAACAGGAATAATCTGGGCATAAAGAAAGGCTAAATTCCGGTATGTTTCACCCATTTTCTCAACTGTCTTTTCCCTCATTTTCAAATTATAAATTTCGCCTGGTTTAAGCTTGACCAGGCTCATTAAATATTTGTTGCTGACAAATTTATTGCCTTCGACTTTTATTTCCCCGGTTCGGTAAACAAGCCCCGGATCGACCGGAATAATAAGCTTCATCATTTTTTGTTTTTTAAATAAGACCGACTTTTTAGCTATCTCTTCTATCTTGGGCTCGCCGACTGAAGCTTCCATATAGCCAAATTCCTGCAGCTTTTTCTTAACTTCGGCTATATTTTCTTCCAGTTTATTCTTTTTAAAAACATCCTTGCCGGCAATCCAGTTCAGAAGACTATGATTACGGTTGTCTTTCATAGCCTCAACGAGAAAGCTATCAGGAACTTTATTCTTACCGATAAAAACTACTTCCCCAACCCTCAGCTTCGGCCCTTCATCTATTCTGAAAATCAGATCGACTTCATTTTTGCCCAGGTTAATCAATTCAGTATCCAGGCGGGCGGCCTGTAAGCCTTTCTCTTCCAGCAATTCCTTAACTGTTCTCTTGGCTTTCTGTACCTTATAGGGACTGTAATAAGAATGGGGAACGATATTTTCATCCTTCTCTTTAAGTTTATTGATAATGTCCCCTTGTTTGACCTTTTTACCGGTTTTAAAAATTACATTTTTAACAATCGGGTTTTCTTCGACATAGATTTTAATAATTCTGCCCTTCTGCCCGGATTCTTCTTCGATTCTTAAATCAGAAAAAAAACCAGTTGACCATAAGACTCTGAAGTCTTTTTTTAGAATGGCTTCATTGTAATAATCACCCTCGCGGCAGGTTAAATAATAGGCAATGGTATCCCTGGATACACGGTTATTACCAACGACTTCAATCTTTTCCACTACTTCCTGGGCAGACAGAAAACTTGCAAATAAAAAAGCTGCTAGGATTATATTTACTCGTTTCATGGAAATTATCTTATACCATAACGCCTATTACTTTTCAAAGAGGCCAGCTCATTTTTCTTCTGGGAGAAGATTACAGGCCACAGTTGTTTTAACCTTCCGCTCCTTCAAAAAGTTTCAAATTACCGCCTTCCATCAGATAAGATTTATGGCAAAAACGTGCAATTTTCTCATTGTGGGTAACTATGATCGAAGACAGGCCCTTACGCCTGTGTAACTCCACAATAAGCTTAATGATTGTTTCACCTGTTTTCCAGTCGAGGTTACCAGTTGGCTCATCAGCCAGAAGCACCTTTGGCTCATTGATTAACGCCCGGGCCACGGCAATTCGCTGCTGCTCTCCACCTGAAAGCTGAGCCGGCCGGGAATCACGCCGGTGACCCATACCTACTTCCTCCAGGGCCTCTCTGGCCTGGTGCAGTGCCTGTTTTTTTCCCCGGCCGGCAATAATTAAAGGGATAGCCACATTTTCAACAGCTGTAAATTCCGGCAGGAGATAGATAAACTGGAAGATAAAGCCGATTTTCTTGTTTCTTAACTCTGCCCTGTCATCTTCACTTCTGGCCATCAAATCCTGCCCTTCAAAATAAACCCGCCCTTCAGTCGGACGGTCAAGGCCCCCCAGGATATTTAGAAAAGTAGTCTTCCCAACTCCAGACACACCCATAATGGCCACCAGTTCGCCCGGTTTGAGTTCGAAATTAATCCCGTCAAGCACCCGCAGCCATTGCTGGTCTGGCAAAAGATAGGCTTTCGCCAGGTGGTCAGTTTTAATAACTGGTACCGCTTTTCCAGTCAGATTGATATTTTTATTTTCATTCATATTTTAAAGCCATAACCGGATCTATTTTGGCTGCCCGCCGCGAAGGATAAAGGGTGGAAAGAAAAGTAATGGCCAGAGTCGCCAGGACAATCATAGCCAGATCGAAAAGCCTCGGGCGAAAAGGCACAAAAGCAATCTGATAGATATCAACTGGCAGCTTGATCAGTTCAAAAGTATTCGCCAGCCAGCACCAGAAAAGGCCGAGGCTCAAGCCGATGAAGGTGCCAACCAGCCCGATGGTTGCCCCTTGCCAGAAAAACACCTTTTTGATCTGCCTGGCTGTAGCTCCCATGGCGATTAAAATCCCGATATCTCTAGTTTTTTCCATAACCAGAAGGACAAGACTGGCTATAATATTCAGGGCAGCTACCACCACAATCAAAGCGATCGTGAGAAAAAGCAGGGTTTTTTCAAGTTTCAGGGCTGAAAACAGAGAGCGGTTGAGCTCCATCCAGGTAGTTATATAAATTCCTGGCCCGGTCATCTGCTGAATCCGGTCAGCTAGCTGGCCAGCCTGAAATATGTCTTTGATTCTGACCTGCAGGTAACTGACCCTGGACGGCAGGTTAAAGATCTTCTGGGCCAGGCTTAAGGAAACAAGAGCTGTTGATGAGTCAAATTCATACAGGCCAGAATCGAAAAGGCCGCAAATCTTAAAAGTTTTCATCTTAGGCCACAGGCCGACAGGGGTCAGGTGAGCCGCCGGAATCAAAACGCTGACCGTTTCGCCGACAGACACTCCGAGAGTGGCAGCCAGTGCCTTGCCAAGTACCAGAAGAGGAGTCTCGTCCTCGGGCGGTAGATTACCTGCTGGTAATTGTTTTAGCCAGTCGGCTACCTGCCTTTCCCGGTTAAAATCCATCCCTTTCAGAAGAGCACCGGCGCTGCGGGCAGGACCCGTGATGAGCACAGTATTATAGACTACTGGCGTTACCGCCTGAACCTCAGGTAAAGCCTCAATTCTCGCTGCCAATTCTTCATAGCCCCTTAAGCCTTCACCAGACAGATCAGAAACCATCAGATGAGAAGTCGCCCCCAGAATTTTTTCCTGAACATCTTCCTGAAAACCAGTAATTAAGGATAAAGCTATAACCAGAGCCATCACTCCGATAGTCACGCCCAGAATGGAAACGAAGGTAATAACTGAAATAAAGGCCTGTTTCCTCCGTGCAGTCAGGTATTTTCTGGCAATAAATAACTCAAAACCAGTCTTCACTTTTAGTCTCTCATCTTGGCTTTAATAAGGGGAAGAGAATCACTTCACGAATAGATTTCTGGTTGGCAAAAATCATGGCTAAGCGATCGATGCCAATGCCTTCTCCTCCAGTTGGTGGCAACCCATACTCAAGCGCCTCGACATAATCAAGATCAACCGGATGAGATTCTTCATCTCCAGCTTTTCTCATAGCCGCCTGTTCTTCAAACCTCTGTCTCTGTTCGAACGGATCGGTTAACTCAGAAAAGGCGTTAGCCAGTTCCATCCCGGCCATCATCAGCTCAAAGCGATCAGCCTCTGACGGATTCTGGCGATCGGCTTTAGCCAGCGGAGAAATTTCCCGGGGTGGATTGATAATAAAAGTTGGTTGAATAATCTTATCTTTAACCAGCTTATCAAAAATGACATCGAGGGCTTTAGCGTAAGTTGCCGGCTTTTTATCCGAAGTCAGCGTCCCGGCCAGTTCCATAATCTCTTTTTCATTATCGAATCTGGCTGGAGCTAAGCCGCTATATTTAAGAATAGCCTCCTGAAATTTTAGCCTGGCCCAGGGCTTTTTGAAAGAAATGACACTGCCTCCATACTGGATCTCTTCCTTGCCATGAATCTCTCTGGTCAGGAACAGGAAAAGGTTTTCGGTCAAGTCCATCAACTGGTTATAGTCAATATAAGCCTGATAAAACTCCAGCATGGTAAATTCAGGGTTATGCTGCGAATCAACTCCTTCATTACGGAAATTGCGGTTAATTTCATAGACTTTTTCCATCCCGCCAACCATCAGTCTTTTCAGGTAGAGTTCTGGCGCTATCCTTAAATATAGATTTATACCCAGGGCTTGATGAAAAGTCTTAAAGGGCCGGGCCAGCGCCCCGCCTGGCATGGCCTGCATCATCGGTGTCTCCACTTCTATAAAGCCTCGCTCATCAAAGTACTGACGCATCTTTTTGATTAATTCGCTTCTGACTCTAAAAGTCTCGCCAGCTTCTGGATTCATAATTAAATCGAGGTAGCGCTGCCGATAGCGAAGTTCGACATCCTGCAATCCATGCCATTTTTCAGGCAGTGGATGAAAAGATTTAGCCAGAAAGGTCATTTTTTCAGCCAGAATAGTCAGCTCACCAGTTCTTGTCCGGAAGAGCCAGCCCTCAACCAGAATGACATCACCAATATCAAATAGATCAAAAAGCTCGTAGTTTTCTTTGCCAATCAGGTCCTCCCGCAGATAAACTTGAACCCGGTCACGGAAGTCAGCCAAATGGAAGAAAGTCGCCCGGCCCATTTTCCGTATAGCTATAATCCGGCCTGGCACTTTGACCTGATAATGCTTTTCTTCCAGCTCTTCCCGGCTTAAGTCGAAAAAATCTCTAACCACTTGAAAAACCGAGTGAGTCTGCTCAGCCCGGTGAGGAAAAACATCTATTCCTCTCTCTTTTAGTTTTTTCCATTTTTCCAGCCTGACCAGCTCCTGATCAGACAATTCCTCCCGAACAAGTCGCAGTTGCTGTTCTTTTTTAACTTCCTCTGCGCTCATCTTTTTTCCTCTTTTTTTCAGAATTTTTGGCCTGCTTTGTATTTTCTAAGTTATCTTTATTTAGGCTCTTATTAACGCCATCCAGAATTCCATTAACAAAAAAAGCCGCCTCCTGGCCCGAAAATTTTCTGGCTATTTCAATGGCTTCGTCAATAATTATAGGTGGAGGCAAATTTTTTTCAAAAAACAATTCAAAAACGGCAATTCTTAAAATATTCCGGTCAACCATGGCCATTCTGTCGAGCCGCCAGTGGCAAGAGACCTGTTCGATTGTCCGGTCAATCTCAGCCAGATGCCCGCTTATTCCGCTCACTAGCCAGGTAGTATATTCTTTAACTTCTGGCTTGACTGCCTGAATCGCCCAGTAACCCTTAAGTATTTCATCCAGATGATCAGGAGAAAATTCTAATTGAAATAGAATTTGTAAGGCACACTCCCTGGCTTTTCTTCTGCTTCCCATAGTTAAAATTTCTTGGCGGCAATCAGTCTAATTTGGCTTGTTTTAATAAATTTATAGTTTCGATCAGAGAGAGTGCTGCTTCATAACCCTTGTTGCCAGATTTTGTTCCGGCCCTCTCTATACCCTGCTCAATCGTCTCAACGGTCAGAATACCAAAGGAAACAGGCAACCCTTCTTCCATGGCTACCTGAGACAGCCCTTTAGTAACTTCAGCGCTCAAATAATCAAAGTGAGGCGTCTCCCCCCGGATTAAAGCTCCCAGGCAAATAAGGCCATCCACCTGTTTTTTCCTAGCCAGTCTTTTAGCTAAAAGAGGGACTTCAAATGCCCCCGGAACCTTATAAATTTCAATATTATCTTCTTCTACACCAAGTTTTCCCAGGGCTTCCAGAGCACCAGCCAGCAGGTGACCGGAAATGAACTGATTAAAACGGCTGAGGATGATGGCAATTTTATATCCCCGGGCCTGAAGCTTGCCTTCATATATTTTCATTCTTTTCTCCTTGGTTTAGCTGAATAAGCTTTTTTTCATAAATCCTGTATTTTTTATATATTCTACCACCAATCGAAGCCGTAAAGCTATTGATAGCTTTATTATCTTCCAGTTGCCAGGAGGTTTCTGCCCACTGATAGCCCTTTGCCTGGGCCCTGGTTTCCAGTTCATCATAAAGCAAATAGCTCACGCCGGTTCGTTGATAGCGTGGCAGCACTCCAAAAACCATGGCCCTTAGACCGGTTATCTTTCTTCTGTTTAATAGCAGCTTAAAAATCCCAAATGGGAATAAACGGCCATTGAGGCTTTTGGTAATCTCATTGTAGTTAGGAAGACCTAAAGCAAAACCAATTTCCTGGCCATCATGCATAGCAAAAATGACCAGATCAGGATCAGCAAAAGCTTTTAAATTCTTCCCCATGAATTCCATTTCCTTATCAGTCCAGGGAACGAAACCCCAGTTATTAGCCCAGGACTGGTTATAAATATAGGCAATTTTCCTGGCTTCAGATGACATATTTTTAAGATTGGCAGTTCTCATCTGGAAAGAAGTCGCCTGCTTGACCTTGGCCACGACCTCCTTAACTTTTTCTCTGGTCTTATGGCTGCGATCCATAAAAAAAGCTAATAAATCTCTGGCTTTAGTCAATCCGCATTTTTCCATGAGGTCGATATAATAAGGGGGATTATAGGGCATCATAATCGCCGGCGGCTGATCAAAACCATCCAGCAGAAAGGCACACTCATCATTCATGGAAAGACTTACCGGCCCGCGCAAAATTTCCATGCCTCTCTTTTTCCCCCAGGCCATAACAGTCTCCAGCAAGAGTCTGGCTACTTCCTCATCATTCAGGCTTTCGTACAGCCCGAAAAAAACCACCTTTTCTTTATGGTATTCATTATGATTGAAATCTATAATGGCGGCTATCCTGCCGGCTGGCTCCTTCCCCCGCCTGGCAAGAAAAAGGGCCATTTCGGCATGCTCAAAAAAAGGATTTTTTTGGCGGTTAAGCTTTTCTTTTATTTCAAGGCGGAGAGGAGGAACCCAGTTAGGATCACCCTGATAAATACGCCAGGGGAAACTAATAAAATCCCTGAGTTCCCTGCCAGCCTCAACCTGTTTGATGGTCAGGTTATTCATGTATCTGCCCTTTAAATAATTTTTTGTTTAGCAGATTTTATCAAATTCAGATAATTTTTTCACTCAAATTTTTAATATCTTTACCTGGTTTTTAATCAAAGGTAAAATAATAGCAAAATCCTAAAGGAGTTAAAATGGAAACCAGAACTCAATTTTTTGAGCTTAAACCGGAAGAGCTGGCCTGGCATTGTCCTGAGGAATTAATACCATTTAATTCAACCGATGAATGCGCTGCCTGTGAAGATATAATTGGACAGGAAAAGGCTCTAAGATCACTGGAAACCGGACTGGAAATTAAAAGCCGCGGCTATAATATTTTCATTACTGGCCTGGTCGGAACTGGCCGGACAACAACTATTAAAAAGTTCCTGGAAAAAATCAGGCATGGCCGGGAAGTGCCCGACGACTTGCTCTATGTCAATAATTTCAAAAAGCCAGAAGAGCCTCTTTTCCTCGCCCTGCCTGCTGGCCGGGGACGGTTGCTGCGCGACGGTCTGGACAGGCTGATTAGCATGCTGAAAACCAACATTCCCGAGTTACTCAAAAGCCAGTTCTTCCAGGAAAGGAAGCAGAGCATCAATGAGAGCCAGCAAAGAAAGCAAAGGGAAATTTTGCAAAACTTCGAGGATCTGGTTTCAGCGGAAGGCTTCGCTGTTATTCAGGTTCAGATGGGGCTTTTTGCCAGGCCTGATTTGATCCCGGTTATAGACGGCCAGGCAACTCCTTTTAATAAACTCGAATCTCTGGCCAAAGAAGATAAATTTCCAAAAAAGAAACTGGATGAACTTAAAAAAAAGTACGGCCAGTTAACTGAACAACTGGAAAAAGTTATTGACCAGCTAAAAGTCATTGACGAAGAAACCCAGGTACTCTTAAAAAATCAGGAAATTGAAGCTTGCAACCCGATAGTCAAAGGAGGTCTAAGTAATCTCAGGACGGGTTTGCCTTTCCAGCCTGTCCAGACTTATCTGGATGAGATCGAAAAAAACCTGATAACTGACCTGGACTTATTTAAAGGCCAGAAACCTGGAGAGGAACATGAGCCAGTTGAGGAATTTGATCCCTTGCTGGCTTACCGGGTAAACCTTCTGGTGGATAACTCTGACCTCCAGGGTGCTCCAGTTATTATGGAAATCACTCCCAATTACCTCAATCTCTTCGGGACAATTGAATATAGCTATGGCCGCTTTGGCGTTGGGCAGACAGATTTTACCAAAATCAAGGCCGGCTCATTTATTAAGGCCAATGGCGGTTATCTGGTTCTAAATGCTCTCGATGTTTTGATTGAGCCGGGGGTCTGGCCAGCCCTGAAACGCACCCTTCGCTATCAGACATTCGAAATCCAGAATCCTGTTTCTCCATTTCTTATTTCCACCAGCCGGTTGAAGCCGGAACCAATTAAATGCGATGTCAAAGTCATTATGATAGGCGATGATTATATTTATAATCTTTTATATTTCATGGATGAGGATTTCAAAAAGATTTTTAAAGTTAAAGCAGAATTTGACACTGACATGGAGAAAACTGCGAAAAGTATTGTTGATTATGTTAGATTCATTAAAAAAATCTGCAATGAAGATAAATTGCAGCCGATGGGCCGTGACGGTTTGGCCGCCGTCGTCGAGTTTGGGGTCAGGCAGGCTGGCCGCCAGAAAAAATTATCGACCAGATTTCACCTGATCGCCGATGTGATAAGAGAAGCTGATTACTGGGCAAGAAAAAACGGGCACCAGTTTATTACCCGCCAGGATGTCCAGGTGGCCATCAGAGAAAAAGTCGAAAGAGTAAACCTGGCGGAGAGGAAAATTAGAGAAATGATTGAAGAAGGAACTATTCTCATTGATACCCAGGGCCAGACCGTCGGTCAGGTTAACGGTCTGGCTGTTTATGATACTGGAGAACTGGCTTTTGGCCAGCCTACCCGGATCACAGCCAGAACATCAATGGGCCGGGCAGGTGTGGTCAATATTGAAAGGGAAGCAGACTTGAGCGGTAAGACTCATAACAAAGGAGTTCTGATTCTGGCCGGTTATTTAAGAGGAAAATATGCTCAGGATAAGCCTTTTGCCCTTTCGGCCAGTATCGCCTTTGAGCAATCTTATTCAGGTGTTGACGGGGACAGTGCCTCTTCGACTGAAGTCTATGCCATCCTGTCCAGCCTGTCAGGCCTGCCACTTCGTCAGGATCTGGCGGTCACCGGTTCATTAAATCAGAAAGGCGAGATTCAACCGATCGGCGGGGTCAATGAAAAAATTGAAGGTTTCTTTGCTGTCTGCCAGGCTAAAGGCCTGACTGGAACCCAGGGGGTAATCATCCCCTACCAGAATGTGAATAATCTGATGCTCAATGAAGACGTTGTCCGGGCGGTTGAAAAAGGTCAATTTCATATTTACCCGGTTAAAACTATTGATGAAGGCCTGGAGATCTTGACGGGAGTAAAAGCTGGTGAAAAGCAGGCAGAAGGGAGATTTGAAGAGGGAACAGTTAATTATTTAGTAGATAAGGAACTTGAACGCCTGGCCATAGCCTGGCATGAATTCGAAGGCACATCGGAAGAAGGACAGCCAGTTGAACCTGAACAATAGGCCGGATCGGAAGACTTGAAGGTAACCGTTAAAGAGTTAAAGATCCTGCGGCACAGGAGGACTCAATCCAGCAATCCAGCTTGCTTTTTAAGTCTGAGTATTTCTTCTTTTTTTAAGTAGCGCCATAAGCCGGGTCTGAGGCCTTTGATGGTCAGTCCAGCCACTGCTACTCTTTTCAATTTTTTAACATCTAGATTAAGGGCATAAAACATCTTTCGTACCTCATGTTTTCGCCCTTCATGAATTTCCAGCCTGAGGCAAGAAAATTGCCTGTTTCTGTAAATCATTGCAACTTTATCAGGACTGGTTCTCCGGCCATCAATAAACACTCCACCTTTTAATTTAGCCACTTGCTGATCGGTAACATAGCCTTTCACTTTGACCTCATAAAATTTTTTAAAGCCATAGCGGGGATGCAACAGGCGATTAGCCAGCTTGCCATCATTGGTGAATAGCAGGGCTCCTTCGCTTTCGCTATCAAGCCGGCCAACTGGAAACAGCCGGAAAGGAAGCCGGGGTAAAAGTTCACTGGCTGTTTTTCTTTTCTGAGGATCACTCATGGTCACGATGTAACCAGGCGGCTTATTTAACAGAATATAAATTTTAGTCGGGGGTAGCCTGACCGGCCGTCCGTCAACTTCCACCCGGTCGGAAGTTTCGTCAATCAAGGTTCCCGGACGCCTGACTACCCGGTGGTTTACTTGAACCCGACCCCCTTCTACCAGCCGATCAGCTTCTCGTCTGGAAGCCAGCCCGGCCTGAGCCAGAAATTTGTTAATCCTTAAAATTGGCCTGTCCTTTCTTTAATATGGCTGTTCGCAGGTTTTAGTTTAACCCAAATAATCGGAGGTAGCTACCCCGGGTTATTCTCGCTTACTCCACCAGGCCATAAAACCTTGGTTTGGCCAGTATTTCCATTATTTTGAGATCGAAAAAGCTCTGAGAGTTAACCGGTTTAAGCAAGACAGCCGTATCTACTCCCTTTTCTGTCCCACCCAGAGAGAGGCTGGGCTCACCACTCCTAATCAGTCCGGCATCCGCCGCCATCAGGCTTATTTCCACTGCCACCTTTAGACCCTGGCCGAAACAGCGCAAAGTGTGAGCTATGAGCTCATCAAGCTCGTAGGTGCCAAATTTTTTTCTGACTGCCCGGTTGACTCCGCCAAAAGCATGCTGGGTAGTCAGCACTTTAGCTCCGGCTTTCTCCAGTTCTAGCCTGACACTATCTGGCATTTCCTGAAAGTCTGGTTTCAAAAAGCCGGCCGAATGAGTCACCACGACTAACTGGCAGTCAGAAAAAATACCAAGAGCTTCCCTGGCAGTTTCGCCTGAGACTGATGGCAGAACTACCTGCCTGACTTTTAGCTCCTGAACCCTTATAGCCGCTCTTTTCAGGGTAGCCTCAGTATTGATAGCTCCCGGCTCATCAAAATAGAGGCAAGGCACCGCTTGACCTTTAGCTTCAAAATCTAATTGACACATAACTTTCTCCCCAGGATTAATAGCCTTAAAAATTATCTGGCTAACCATCCTTCGAGTCAAGATAGGCCTGATCATTTCGATTTTAAAATTTATTTTTTAAATTAGAACCAGGGGACTTATTTCTTCGTATAAAATAAGGTAAACTTATTGGCTGGAAACAATATCAGATAAGAATTAAGCCATAAAGACTTGAAGATGAAAGCTGTAAGATGAGAAAAGGAAATATTTATTTCCATGAGTCTCTCCGTATGGCTCTGGCCTCCCTCCATTCAAACAAATTACGCACTTTCCTAACGCTCTTAGGTGTAATTATTGGTGTCCTGACCATCATTGCTGTTGTCTCCGTCATTCAGGGGCTGAATAATTATGTCTATACAAAAATGTCTTTTTACGGAGCCAATGATTTTGCTGTCTCCAAATTTTCCCCCGTTATCTCCTCCATTAAAGATTATCAGGAGCAGCTCAAGAGAAAAGACCTGACTCTTGATGATCTGAAAACACTGAGAAGCCTCTGCCCCTCGTGCGAACTGGCCGGAGCCTCGGTCAATGCCACGCAGACGGTCAAATATGGCTCACGGAGCATCAAAAATGTTGATTTGCGCGGAGTAACTTCAGTTGATCATTTAATCGGTTCGGTTCTCGAGCTCGAGCGGGGGCGCTATTTCACACCTGATGACGAAGAGCGCTCCAGGCTTGTCTGTATCATTGGAGCTGATGTGGCCGAGAACCTATTTCCAGGCCTTGACCCTCTGGGCCGCTGGATCAAGGTTGGTCAGCAAAATTTTGAGGTCATCGGCCTCGGGCAAAAAAAAGGCAAGATACTTGGTTTCAGTCAGGATAACTATGTCTGGATCCCCATCAGCGCCTTTATGAAAATCTATGGTAGCCGACGAACCATTACTATCAATATTCATACTTCCTCCCAGGCAAAAATGAAGGCAGCGATGGAAGAAGTTAGAACTGTCTTGCGTTCCATCAGGAAGAGAACCTTCAACCAGCCTGATGACTTTGCCTTCCAAACTTCAGAGACTTTTATCCAGCTTTATAAATCGGCCACCTCAGGCATCTATTTCGCTATGATTGCTATTTCCTCCATTGCTCTTCTGGTGGGCGGAATAGTCATCATGAATATTATGCTGGTGTCAGTCACCGAAAGAACTAAAGAAATCGGGATAAGAATAGCAGTCGGTGCCCGTCGGCGGGATATTCTAATGCAGTTTTTGATTGAGGCAGCCATTTTGTCGGGTCTGGGTGGCTTGATTGGCATAATTTTTGGCTACATTATGGCCAGAGTGGTCACCCTAACAACTTCTATTCCTTCGCGGATAGACCCCATCTCAGTTATCGTGGCCATATTAATGTCAACGGTTGTCGGCCTATTCTTTGGCCTGTATCCAGCTAACCGGGCCGCCAAGCTTAACCCGGTCGAAGCTCTGAGGGCAGAACAATGAAGGTCAGAACTCAGCTCTGGCTGGAAATTTTTTCCATGTCACTGGATTCGATCAAGACGCACAAAATGCGCTCTTTCCTGACAGCTCTGGGTATTGTCATTGGCATCATGACAGTTATCGGCATGGTCTCGGTTATTCAGGGCCTGAACGCCAGTATTGCCGGCGAAATTGAGCGTATGGGCAGCAATTTAATCATCGTCCAGAAATTTGAACCGGTCGTTGTTGTAGAAAGGACAGAGGAAGAAAGACAGCGTAAAGATTTAAGCCTGGAAGACGCCGAAGCGATTAAAGAAGCCTGCCCTCTGATCAAATCTCTGACTATTCAACTTGCACCTGATTATCTCAAATTGCCTGAGGTCAAATATCAGAACATCAAAAGCGAAAATGCAATTATCTATGGCTGTGACGATAACTTCACTAATGTCTTTGCTGTTTACCTGCCGAAAGAAGGCCGGAGTTTCACTCAGGGGGAAATCAGGCATAGCTCCCGCGTCTGTGTCATCGGAACCGAAGTTGCCGATGTGCTTTTCCCCTATATGTCGCCTGTGGGTAAAGAGATCAAGGTCGGCCAGGAAAAATTTACTGTCATCGGCGTGATGAGTAAAAGAGGGCAGATGTTTGGTCAGTCTCAGGATAACATCGTCGCTATTCCCTATACATCGTTGATGAAATATTTTCCTTACGATCTGTCCTCTCTTTCCATAACCATCGTCCCGAAAGAAGCTAAACAAATCAATGAAACAATTGATCAGGTGACCAATATATTAAGAGTGCGGAGGAAAGTCCCGCCTGGCCAGCCAAATGGTTTTGCTGTTTTCACTCAGGAGAGTTTACTCAGCCTGTATAATCAAATCACCGGGGCGGCCTTTATTGTCATGATCATCATTTCCTCTATCGGCCTGCTGGTTGGGGGAATTGGTGTGATGAATATTATGCTGGTCGCCGTCAAGGAAAGGACAAGAGAAATCGGCATCCGAAAGGCAATTGGAGCCAGATCGGCAGATATCGTCAAGCAATTTTTGATAGAAGCTGTAGTCCTGACTGGAATAGGCGGAATCATCGGCATTCTGGCTGGCCTGGCCATAGCTCTGGTCGTCAAGCTGGCCACTCCTCTGCCAGCTTCTGTTTCCTGGTGGTCGGCAGCAATTGGTTTAGCTGTTTCCATGGCAGTTGGACTCTTCTTTGGGATTTTCCCCGCTCACAAAGCATCCCGCCTTAACCCGATTGCCTGCCTGAGATACGAATAACCAGTTCAGCTAAGGCCGCTCTGCTTTTTAAGGATATCAACCGCCAGTTGCAGGGCCTTTTCAGCCTTGTCCTGTTCTCCGCTGATCAACTGAACAAGGCTTGGGCTTCCTCCGCCTTTCAATTTGATTTCGGCCTGCAAAAATGGAATAACTGTGCGGACATCTATTTTTAAACTATCAGTCGCAGCTATCACCAGGTGAAAAGAATCCTCAGCTAAACATGCCAGAACAGCTATAACTTCTGACTCATGAACCAGATGGAGAGCCAAAAATTTTATCCCATCAGGAGATTTATCAGGAAAAAAACCAGAAATAACTTTCGACTGGCTTTTGGCCAGTATGTCCCTGGCTTCAAAGATAGTCAGGTTTTCTTCAAGCTTTTTTTGTTTTTTCTTAAGATTTCTAAGCTCACTTAACGCCCGGTCAGCAGAAGCTGGCACTTCTTTCTCTTCGGAGGAAAACAGGCGGGCTGCGGCTTGAAGCCACTGCCGGCGTTCTTCAAATTCAAGGAGAGCTCTAAAACCGCATACAAATGAAAAACGGAGATGGCCCCTGATTTTTTCCTGTTTGATGATTTTGATCAGTCCAATCTGACCGCTCCGCTCGCAGTGGGTCCCGCCGCAGGCGGAATAATCAAGGCCATCAACTTCGACAATTCTGATCTTTCCGGTCTTTTTTGGTGGTTTTCTGAGTGGAATGGTTGATATTTCCTCTTCTGGCAAAAAATATGTTTTGATCTCCAGGTCTGAAAATACAATTTGATTGGCCAGCCGCTCAACCTGATATGAAGTCTCATCTTTTATCGACGGCAGGTCAATTTCTACCGTCGATTCTTCCTGCCCGAGATGGAAGGACAGAGTTTCGCCTTTGATAATCTGGTAAAAGGCTTGAGAAAGAATATGCTGGCCTGAATGCTGCTGCATATGATCAAATCGCCGTTCCCAATCAATTTGACCATAAACCTCCTCCCCGGCCAGCTCTCCTTCCAGAAAATGAAGAACCACACCATCTTCTTCTTCAACCCTGACGACTTTAACTCCGTTTAAAGAGCCGAGATCATAGGGCTGACCTCCTGACTCTGGATAAAAAGCTGTCCTGTCGAGAATAATCAGACTCTGCCCGTCTCTAATTTCCTGGCCAATCGCTCTTGCCCGAAACTCTTTTAGATAGGAGTTTTCGAAATATAATTTATCAGTCGGGGGATAATTAATTTTATCTTCTGTCATGGCCCTCTCCATTTTCAATAAAATAATATGGCCTGGTCTCCATGAGATTGAGAATAAGGGAAGTCTTTTCCACCACAGGTTAAACCTTTTTCTGTCTCTCTGTCTTTAGGTTTCTGAGCCAAATCAAACTCCAACCTCAATTAAGCCCTTCCGGCCGCCAGCTTAGCCAGAGAAACTTCATATCAGGACGGGGCTAACTTTATAATTTTCTCAGTTGTTTTGAAATGATATTTGGCTACCCGCTCCAGTATGTCAGGACCATATTTTTTTACCAGTTGAAAGCCTGCTTCTTCAACCAGAGGTGAAGCTCCTTTGGGCAGTTCCAATCCAACCTCCAGGGAGAGTTTTTTAAGCCGGTGGAGAAATTCCGCCCGGGCCAGGATAGAAGCCGCCGCTACCGCCAGGTCAGTTTCGGCCTGGGTCTTTTGAATCAAATTAATTCTTTTGCCTTTTTTAAGTAAGGCCTGGCTGACAAATTTTTCATCACCGAATTGGTCAGTTAAGGCCTCCTGGCAATTTACTTTTTCGAGGATATTTTCGATGGCCCTGGCATGTCCCCAGGCTAACAGGCGGTTAAGATTTCCTAGACGGTCATAAAGGTCATTATAACGCTCCGGCCCGATAGCCACGACAGAAAATATATAGCCCTTTTTCAACTCAGCTGCCAGGTCCAGCACCCGCCGATCAGACAACTTTTTACAATCTTTTACTCCTAATTCAGTTAAGACTTCGGACTGACCGTCAGGCAAAAAAAAGCCAGCTACCACTAATGGGCCAAAATAATCGCCCTTGCCGGATTCATCGGTTCCGATATGGCCTTTCTCTGGTGTAAATAGCTCTGTTTGTTCCATATTTACGACCTGGAATTTAGTTCTAAGCTATAAAATATATTTTTAGCATTTTCGGAGCCACTGGTCTATAGCCCGGGCCGCCCGCCGTCCATCGCCCATAGCCAGGATGACGGTTGCTCCGCCTCTGACCGCATCTCCGCCGGCGTAAATTCCCTCGAGGCTGGTGGCCATCGTTACTGGATCGGCTTCAATATTCCCCCATCGTCCGAGTTTTAACCCTTCTACCTGGCGGATCAAAAGAGGATTTGGACTCTGGCCAATAGCCACCACCGCCAGTTCAGCCTCAACTTCGAATTCTGATCCAGGCACAGGCACAGGTCTTCGTCGGCCCGAAGCGTCTGGCTCGCCTAAGGTTAATCTCTGAAGGACCAGACCTTTAAGCCGTCCCTTTTCATCCCCTAAATAACGGCTTGGAACAGTCAAAAAATTGAACTTGATTCCTTCTTCCTCAGCGTGCTTGACTTCTTCTACCCGGGCAGGCATCTCTACCCGGGAGCGGCGGTAATAGATGGTTGCCTCCTTAGCGCCCAGCCTCAAAGCAGTCCTGACTGCATCCATAGCCACATTGCCACCGCCAATGACTGCCGCTTTTTTAACCACCGGCACCGGTGTATCATACTCAGGAAATTTAAAAGCCTTCATCAAATTGACCCGGGTCAAATATTCATTGGCCGAAAAAACCCCGAGAAGATTCTCTCCGGGAATATTCATAAAAGATGGCAGTCCAGCCCCGGTACCGACAAAAAAAGCCCGGTAGCCAGCCTGGCTGAGATCAGTCAGAGTAGCTGTTCTTCCGACCAGAAAATTGGTTTTGATCTCCACTCCCAGGCTGCGAATGAAATCAATTTCCTGATTGAGAATGGAGCGTGGCAGGCGGAATTCAGGAATTCCATAAGTCAGAACGCCGCCCGGGAGGTGAAGCCCCTCAAAGACCGTCACCTGATAACCGAGGCGGGCCAGGTCAGCCGCCGCTGTCAAACCGGCTGGCCCCGAACCGACAACTGCTATCTTTTCACCTTTAGCCTGGCCACAGGCAGATTCATTAACAGTTTGATCATTACACCTGACATAATCAGCGGCAAATCTTTCCAGATGACCAATGGCTACCGGTTCTTTACCGGCTTTGATCAGATTACAGTTTTTCTCGCACTGGACTTCCTGGGGGCAAACCCGGCCACAAATTGCTGGTAGCCCATTAGTCTCCCTCAGAGTGGCCAGAGCCAGGGCGATTTCTCCGCTTTCAATATATTTAATAAAAGTTGGAATATCTATGGCTACCGGGCAACCGGAAACACAACCCGGATCACTACAGTCGAGGCAGCGCTGAGCTTCTTCCCTGGCCATCTCAAGAGAATAGCCCAGATTTACCTCCAGAAAATTAGCTGCTCTTCGGGCCGGTGGTTGTTCGGGCATTTTATGGCGCTGACTCTCCAGGCGCTTTCGGACTGAAACATCCCGGCGGAGGGCTTTCCTCCATTCCTGTTCGCGCTGCCGGCTTAATTTTTCCTTTAAGCCCGGTTCGAGAATATCATCTTTGCTCATTGATTGAACCTTAATCTAAGGTTTTATTCAGGTAACTGGATAGGGCCTGTTCTTCCTGACGGAGGAAGGCTTTCCGCCGGTTAAAATATTCTGCCCAGTCAACTCCATGGCCATCAAACTCAGGCCCGTCCACACAGGCAAAATAGGTCTGGCCATTAACCGTCACCCGGCAAGCACCGCACATGCCGGTACCGTCAACCATAATTGGATTCAAATTGACCATGGTTTTTAGATTCAGCTCCCGTGTAATTTTCGAAACAATAAACAAGAGATAGCTGCAGCCCATGACCACTACTCTGGATAGCTCTGGATTGTTATTCTTTAACTGTCTGATAATTTTCCCGAGCTCATCCCCGGAAGCAAAACAATCAGCTTTAAGAACTTTTAGATAACCGTCAACTACTTTTCTTATTTTTTCTTCCCAGAAAATAAAGGCCTCATCCCGGCCCTCAGCCAGAAAGGTCACCTTATTTCCTTTTTGCTTAAGTTCCCTGGCTAGTGGATAAAACCCAGCCAGGCCATAGCAACCGCCAACTAAGAGAACCTGACCAAAATTACCTATCTCAGCTGGCCGCCCGAGTGGACCGGCCACCGCCTGAATAGAATCGCCGGCTTTAAACCTGGCTAACTTTCTGGTACTCACTCCTAAATTCAGGAAAATGAGGTCAATAGTTCCCTGGTCCTCGTCCCAGTCAGCCAGACTAATAGGCACCCTTTCTCCCTTTTCATCTGGAATGACTATCACGAATTGTCCGGGGCGAGCTGACCTGGCAATCTCCGGCGCCTCCACTACCAGGCGGAAAATATTAGGCACCAGCCGCTCGGCTAAAATTACCCTATTCATTTTTCAGCTCCACCCATCC
Organism: Acidobacteriota bacterium; assembly: GCA_028749115.1. Classification (GTDB taxonomy): domain Bacteria; phylum Acidobacteriota; class Aminicenantia; order Aminicenantales; family Saccharicenantaceae; genus Saccharicenans. The sequence goes on from JAQURD010000002.1 coordinate 45,371, forward strand.
CTTGACTATTCCCTGGTGATAGATATCTGACAGAAATCCATCTATCAAAAGCGGCCTGATTACCAGGACTCCTGGTGTAATGCCAGAATCAGGTTTAATCTTGCCTTTCAACGCCTTACTCTCGAGCTTGATAACTATCTCCTCACCGGCCTCCAGCCCGAGGTGGCTAATATCGCTGGGATTAATCAAAACAGTACCGGGATTTCTGGCCTGCTGGTATCCAGGAACTCCCTCCGTTAAATTAAAACCACCATAAAGATCAAGATTTTGCTCAACCACGATGATAAATTCCTCTGTCAGCATTCTTTCCTTTTCTGAAGAAAGAGAGTCACCAATCTTTTCCATCATTGTCCCGGAAAGAAAATATCTTTTCATTCCAGGTTTAAGAAGAGAAGTTGCGGCCGCTCCTGGCCGTTCAGAAAGATTTATATTCATTTTAGAGGGTGACCATTCAGCTCTTCCCAGTTCGGCTCTAAGTTTATTGAAAATGGTCTGATCAGATACCGGATGTCCCTCCTGCTCCCTGGTCGAGGGACTTTCTTTAAGCTGCCCCGTATAGTCAACCAGATGCCCGCTTTCTCCAGGCCAGAAGCTGGCTGGAAGAAAAACATGACTTAAGTCAGCCAGCGACGAGTTAAAAAATAGATTATGGACGGTCAGAAACTCCGGTTTCTCAGTAAGCGGGATATCTCCATAGACATAAAGATTCCTGACTTTTTTCGCTTTTATTTTGTTTTCAAGCTCTTTTATCTCATCCAGGATCTTAATCTGCCCCTGACCAGCCAGGCCGGCCAGAAATTTTTCATTTATCTTGGAAGACAGAGGCCATATCCCGGCCCCAAGCGCCAGGCTCAGATTCCAGACAGCCAGTAAATTTTCTTTCCAGTTTTTTTGCCTTAAAAAGCGCTGGCCAAAAATAAATGTCCAGGACTTACCTGAGGCTAGGAAATCAACTATGGTTTTAACAGAGTCTGAATTCAATCCACTGGCCAGAGCCAGATCTTCTGGCTGATAATGTCTAAGTTTTTCAGTTAGCTCTTTCCAGCCGGGCCATGATTTCAAGCAATCTGGTCTATCCAGCCAGAGCCTCAATACGGCCAGAAGGGCCAGATCTTCTTTACCAGGTAGAGGTTTGAGTTTGAGGTCAGCCTGCCCTTCCAGCGCGTTTGACCCGGAGTCAAGGACAACCATTCTTGATCCGGCCTTAAGCTGCTTTTTGATTTCCAGCCAGAGAGTTACCGCCTCGGATTTAAGATCAGAATCGATTATAAAAAAGCATCCGTTTTCTGGTAGTTTCTCAGGAACTGATGAACAATAGTTTAAACCAACCTGGTTTTGCTGCTCAAATTCTATCAGCCTGGTCAAGAAATTTTCCGGATAATACCAGAAGATATTTTTTAAGCCGAGTTCCTGACCAAGATGGATAAAAGACAGTAAATTCTCAATTGTATTTGATTCAGCAAAAATAAAGGCTGTTTCCTCCGGATTGGTTTCTTTCAGACTGGTCACCACGGCCGATAGAGACTGCTCCAGTGAAGCCTTTTCCCGGCTGTTTTTGATTCTGACCGTCTGAGACTCAGCTAATTTATGATCAGCCAGCAAGCCTTTTAAACCGAAACGGCCGCGAACACAGCCCAAGAAAAAAGCCGGTTTTTCCCCGGCGGCAGGAACAATTCTCCGGCAGACTTTATCTTCTCCAATTTCTGCCTCCAGCTCGCAGCCACAACTGCAGAGAGGGCAGACAAATTTTTTTGTGCTAATTTTTTCTCCTCTGGCCGGAAACAAGCCTTTTTCAGACATGGCTCCAGTCGGACAAACATCAAGACAGGCACCACAAAAACTGCAATTACTGGCCTGAAGAGACCGGTTATAAAACGTGCCAATGGCTGTTGCTTCTCCCCGGTTAACAAAGGTCAGAACATTTTCTCCCCTGATTTCTCCACAGACACTGACACACCTTCCGCAGAGAATGCAAAGATTCGGATTATGAATAATGAAGGGATCTTTTGACCATTGAGGACGGTTACGATCTTTGAACTCAAAGCTGACTTTTTTAATATTTAGATAGGAAGCTACCCGCTGCAAATCGCAATCACCATCTTTAGGACAAAAGATACAGCCCCCAGGATCGAAAGCCTTGCTCATGGTCACCTTCAACTCATCACAATCAGCTTTTTCCGAACAGAGCAGGCAAAAATACGGATGCTCACTTAAAATCATTTCCAGAGTGGTCAGCCTCAACTTTTCCAGTTCTTCTGATGAGGTCTCAACCTCCATTCCCTCTTCAGCCAGGGTGGCACAGGCCGGGGCAAATGACGGCCGGCCTTTAATCTTAATAAGGCAAAGGCGGCAACTGGCCAGGGGCGGCAATCCTTCCAGCTCGCACAGAGCCGGGATATAAAGGCCAGCCTCCCGGGCAGCCTGGAGGACAGAAATTCCTGGCCTGGCCTCAACCGGCCGGTCATTTATTTTTAGGCTTAAAGATTTTTTCTCCATTTAATTATTCCCCGTAGTTGCTTGATTGACCTGCTGATTATTCTGCCCGCTGACCTTTTTAATTGCCTGAAATTCTTCAGGACAGACTGAAGAACAGATACCACAAGCCTGGCAGGCGGATAAATTAATCCGAGGTAAGCCACCTGGCCCAACCTCAATCGCACCATAAGGACAGGAATTCAGGCAAAGCTGGCAACCTGAGCACTGATTTTCATCAATAATATAGGATATGAGTCCGGGACAGACCAGCGCCCGACATTTTTTCTCATTTATGTGCTCCTCAAATTCATGGCGGAAATAACGAAGAGCTGTCAGCACAGGATTGGGCGCCGTCCGCCCCAGCCCGCAAAGTGAAGCCTGTTGCATGGTCAGGCCAATTTTCTCCAGCAGGTCAAGGTCAGCCAGTTCTCCCTGCCCTTTGGTTATTTTTTCGAGAATTTTAACCATCTGCTGTGTACCAATCCGGCAGGGAACACACTTTCCGCATGATTCTTCACAGGCAAATTTTAGAAAATAAAGAGCCAGATTGACCATACAGGTATCTTCATCCAGAGCTATTAATCCGCCCGAACCCATAATTGCCCCGGCCTGAGGTAAAGATTCATAGTCAACCTTAAGATCAAACAATTCAGCCGGCAAGCAGCCGCCAGACGGTCCTCCTATCTGGACAGCTTTTATTTTCTTCCCTTTTCTGGCCCCACCACCTATTTTATTGACAATTTCATTCAGGGTTATTCCCAGTGGCACCTCGACCAGACCGCTATACTTAACATGACCAACCAGTGAAAAAATTTTGGTCCCTTTACTCTTATCCGTTCCGGTTTTTGAGAACCAGGCAGCGCCGGAGCGAATGATCAAGGGAACATTGGCCCAGGTCTCAACATTATTGATGACCGTTGGTTTACCCCATAGTCCCTTGACTACTGGAAAAGGAGGCCTCTGTCTGGGATTAGCTCGCCGCCCTTCAACTGAGGCAATCAGAGCAGTTTCTTCACCTGAAACAAAGGCACCGGCTCCCCTGATAAGCTCCAGATTAAAAGAAAAATCTGTGCCTAAAATCTTTTCGCCTAACAATCCAGCCTGATGAAGAGTGTCAATGGCTTCGTCCAATCTCTCTATGGCCAGGGGATATTCCTGGCGAACATAAATGAAACCGCAGCTAGCACCAACCGCATAACCACCAATCATCATTCCTTCCAGAACACTATAGGGATTGCTCTCTAAAATCCCTCTATCCATATAGGCTCCGGGATCTCCCTCATCTCCATTACAGATCAAATACCTGGGTTGAGCCTCAGCCCGTCTGGCCAGTTGCCACTTTAAACCGGTAGAAAAACCGGCTCCGCCTCTTCCTCTTAACCCGGAAGCAGTTATTTCCTCTATCACTTCTTCCGGTGTCTGCCGGCCTAAAACTAACCCGAGTGCCTGAAAACCTGCATGCCCCAAATAATCATCAAGGCTCAGTGGATCCAGGTCAAGCTGCCTGTCAATCAGCCAGCGAACCTGACCCTGGTAAAAAGGCAATTCTTCCAGTCTGGCACAGATTTTCTGGCTGTCTTCATCCTTAAATCCCAGCTCGGGGATAAATTGGCCGTTAATTCCTGTTTCCAGCAGAATATGTTTTACATCTTTGGCCTTGATATCTGGATAAAAATATTTCTCGGGAAAAATAATGACTTCGGGTTCGAGCTGACAGAAGCCGTGACATCCAGTTAATTTGAGCTCAATTTTACCGGCCAGACCAAGTTCTTTTATAGCCGCCTCAAAAGCTGACGCCAGGCTTAAGGCTCCCGAAGCCCGTCCACAACTGGCTGCTGACAGGCTGATTATTCTAAAAGAAGGCTGGCTCCGCTTTTCTTCATGATAATCACTGAGTTCTTTTAGAGAATTAAATTTCACAGGTTTCATCAGATTTTTCCCCGGCCGTCAGCCCGGCTACAATTTTCTCTATTTCTTTTAGATTGACCCGGGCATGATACTGCCCATCAACCACAACTACCGGACCAATAGCACAACAACCAAGACAATTGACCGTTTCCAGAGAAATACTTTTTTGCCGGTCGTAATCGCCAGCTTCAATACCAAGAAGTCTGGAAAATTCCTTCATAATGGCTTCTGAGCCCCGCACATGACAGGCAGTTCCCTGACAGACCTTGATATGATGAGCACAGCTCTGGTTTAGTTTGAAAGCTGAATAAAAGGTCAGAATGCCAAATATTTCAGCCGGTGATACTGAAAAATATTGGGCGGCAAGCAAAACCACTTCTTCAGGGAAATAGCCCAGGTGGTTTTGCACCTGGTGAAGAAAGAAAATCAAATTCTTCCTCTCAGGCGATATGCCCTTTAGCAGACTCTCGGCTACTTGCCGGGCATGGTTCTTTTTGATTGTAACTTTTTCTATCATCCTACCATTTCCGTCCGGTCAAAGATTATTTGTCCATCAACAATGGTCATCAAAACTTTCGCGGACATTATGTCTTCTGGCTTTATTTTCAAAAGATGGCGGTCGAGAACAACTACATCGGCCAGCTTGCCAGGCTTAATTGAGCCTTTTTCATTTTCAGAAAACTCAGCATAAGCTGCCTTTATAGTATAAGCCTTAATAGCTTCTTCCACTGAAATCTTTTCTGCCGGAATCCACCCGCCGGGATAGCGGCCATCAAGCGTTCTCCTGGTAGCGGCTGCATAGATACCGGCCAATGGGTCAAGCGGCGCGACTGTCCAGTCAGAGCCAAAAACCAGAGTAGCTCCTGATTGCAATAGTGAATTAAAAGCATAGGTGCTTTTAATTCTTTCCGGACCAATTCTTTTCTCTGCCCAGCAGCCATCATCAATCAGGTGATAAGGTTGAGCTGAAACAATAAGGCCAAACTGCCCGAAACGGGCAATATCCTGTCTTCGCAAGTGCTGCGCATGCTCCACCCGCCAGCGGAGGTCCCCTGGTTCCAACTGATCAAAAACTTTTTGATAAAGATCAAGAATAATGGCATTAGCCCGGTCACCGATGGCATGAACCGCCACCTGGCAGCCCGCCCGGCCAGCTTGAAGTAGTCTTTTTTCCATGATTCCTTCGGGGTGCATGTGGCTGGCTAACAAGCCATAAGTTTCGGGCTGATCATTATATGGTTCGAAAAAATAAGCTGTGCTGGAACCCAGAGAACCATCGACAAAGCCCTTAAGGCCAGCCAGCCTCAGAAAGGAATCATCTATCCTGATTTTTTTCTTAGCCTGAAGAAAGTTATCAATATCAGATATTTGATCATAAACGTAAAGCCGGGCACTTAGCTTGCCCTTCTGGCGCAGGCTATCATAGACCTCAAAGCTGGAAAGGTCTGACATATCATGAATCGAAGTGACTCCATGAGCAGCAGCTTCTTTTAAGGCTGCTCTCCCGGCTGCTTGCTTCTCTTCATTGGATGGTGGCGGGATAATTTGATAAACAAGATCGCAGGCAGCATCTTTTAAGATGCCAGTTGGCTCACCGGTCACTGTATCTTTTTCAACTTCACCGCCGGCTGGCGAAACAGTATTTTTCCCAATTCCGGCCAGTTTTAAAGCCAGGCTGTTAACCAGAACCATATGCCAATCAAAGCGATTGACACAAACCGGATTATCTGCAGTTGCTTTATCTATCCATTCTTTCCGGGGATATTCAGGTGGATCAAATTGCTCCTCATCCCAGTCTCCATTAACTATCCAGGCACCGGCTGGAAGCACGCCAGCTTTAGCGGCCAGCCGGTTAATAAACTCTTCCCGGCTCTGGCAGTCGCGCAGCTGGACAGCCTTCAGAGCAAAGCCGCCATTTAGAAAATGGGAATGAGCATCTATAAAACCTGGCAGAACAAAAGCGCCCTTTAAATCTATTATTCTGGTTGATGGTCCTATCAATTGTTTAATGTCTGAATCCTGGCCGGCAGTCAATATCCTATTCTTGTCTATGGCCAGGGCCGAAGCCTCAGGTTTATTTTGATCAACTGTCCAGACCTCACCATTGATCAGGGCCAGATCAGTCATTGTCTCTCCTTCCGGCTGATACCCAAGCAGAAAAATGAGTGACAAAACCTTCAGAACAAATTCTTAAAAAAAAATCTAAATCTGTCTTCAGTTCTAATTTCCTTTCTGGCTGGCTTACTTTTCAGCTCTAATTTCTTCTTACCTGATTCTTTTTATGATCTCTGATTGAGCCGAGCCGGCTCCTTTCCTCAGGGTATTTTATAAAATATCTTTACCAAGAAATCAACCCCGAGAAGGACAATCTGCCAACAGCTCTGGCAAAAAAGACATACAAAATGCAACCGGAACTTACTGAAATATAATAGCTTAGAAGAGAAGTTAACCTGCTTTCGGCACTCATAGTTTTTTCTTTTATTAATAGTTCTCTCTAGATTAAGGAACATAAAAAGATAAACAGTAATAAGCCGCCTGCTAACACTGACATCACGGCCGAAAAAAGGGGCGCAAAAAGCACCCCTTTTTCTGGACTGGCGGCAATGACAGGACTAACCTGCCATACTTAGAAGGAGAATTTAGCACCAATCCTAAAAGATCTGGCGTCTAAGATGCCCTGCGTATATTGGAAAGGAATGGAAGGGTGATTCGAAGTTGTTCGCCAGGAGGTGGTGGTATTAGCATTGGTGAGGTTGAAGACATCACCAAATACACGAAATGACATAGAGTTGCTGAATTTGAATTGCTTTTCCAAACGCAAATCGATTAAGAATAAGCTGGGAAGACGGTAGGAGCCATAAGGTTCTGCATTAACGACCCAATTGCCAGCATCATATCCCGCAAGCGGATATGAATCGACCTGGCGCCGCGAGGCGTAGCCGCTAAAAAATCGGGTGTAGGTGCTAATATTAATACCCCAGGGGCCATTCACCACAGCCGAAAGCTTCAATTGGTGAGGTCGATCCAGGGACATACGACCATAAGCATTAGTATGGGCATTTGGGTTGTTGTAGAGAGGTTCATCCAGTTCTGATTCCCAGTATGTATTTTGCACCAGACCTGTGGCCTTACTGTAAACATAAGACAGGTCAAACGACCAGCCAAGGGAAAATCTCTTCCTGAGCGTGACTTCGAAACCATTATAATCTCTCTTCAAGCCCGGAACGTTGACCATGTAGATATCGGCGGCTCTATATTCACCGTCGCCATAGAAAGTGATAGTTTTGCCATCGTACGGATCCGTAACTTCGATTGGTACCCAACGCGTCTCGTCCCAGATAAGCTCACCATTCTTCATCAGAGCGTCCATGTCCAGAGCACTAGCATCAACGTCTTCAATAAGCTTCCGTTCCCATCTACGGATATAGCGGAGGCCTAAAGACATATCTTCAAATAGCTGTTGTTCAACTCCGAAACTGGCTTCATAGGTTCTGGGAGCAACAAGCTTCTTACCGGGATAACCTATGGTTACATTTGAACCTGGTACTGATGCATATGTGACCTCACTAACATCTCCGGTAGGATTATCAGGATTGGTATATCCTTCAACCCAGATCCAGCCGACCGGTGTTACATACCAGGTCGTTGCCGTGTAATTGTCCATAGTATACTGGG
>JAQURD010000002.1:53528-292128 GCA_028749115.1 Acidobacteriota bacterium
GATGCATATGTGACCTCACTAACATCTCCGGTAGGATTATCAGGATTGGTATATCCTTCAACCCAGATCCAGCCGACCGGTGTTACATACCAGGTCGTTGCCGTGTAATTGTCCATAGTATACTGGGCAAAATTAGCTTTCAAAACAGTTTTGCCATTGCCCCTTAGATCATAAATCAATCCAAGCCGGGGTGAAAAAGTGTGCCATTTGAAGTTATTAACCGTTTCTTCGATGTCCATATCCCAGGTCAATTCAGGATATCCGATATATCCCAAATTACCCACATTGGGCACATCAGGATCTATCGAACCTTTTTGAGCGGGAGTAAAGTTCCAGTTATAGTCAAAACGCAGGCCAAGACTGACAGTGAGCCTTTTAGTGACACTCCAGGAATCATTCAAGAAAAAGCCGATATTCATGGCCCGGGTTCTTTGCGAAAACCCGGCTGCCCAGGCAGCATAATAGGGAACGGGATTGCCAGCATCAAGGTAATGATACAGATAAAGCTGCACCAACCCGCCACTGTCCATGGGTCCAAAAACATTTACTAACCTCCGGGTGTTGTTGAAGTTAGATTGGATACCAAACTTGAGTTCATGGCCTCCGGCCAGATTATCCAGGAACAAGGTCCCATCTGCATTGAGCTGGTATCTGTTTCTCTGATAAAGATCTTCAAATCCGGTTCCATTATAATTGGTATTGTTGTCCCATAACCAGTAAAGAGAGTTGCGTCCTTGTTCAGTGGTAGGAACCCACTCCCATTTATAAAATAGCGCTCCAACCTTGATGGTACTGAGAAAATTTGGACTCCAGGTATGGATCCAGTGGAGGCTTGGAACAATGATGGTCCGAGGGTCGTCCTGGACAGAATCCATATTATAGTATTGGTCTCCCCATTGCGGTGTTTGATCCTGCTTCTGATAGCTCATAGCTGCTACAAATTTATCAGAAGCACTCGGTTGAAAAGTCAGTTTAAGATTTGGAAAAATTTGTTGTTTCTGTTTTAATCTATTGCATTGGATTTTTATCCATTTTTATGGATTGCATCGACAGATTTATTCATTAATTTTGTTTAACGTTCTTTTTAATCTGAAATTATAAATATGTCTTTGAGTATTAAGGCGGTTTTCATAATTTGAAAGGAAAAACGAAAAAGTTCGGGAATTTTCGTCCAGATTGTTGACCTGGCAAGTAAGTATCTTTTCATCTTGATATTCTTACTAATGTGATTGGGCTAGTCACCCTGCATCTGAGCTGATTGACATGCCTGGCTATCTAAGCTAACTTTTTAGCTGTTTATAAACTGTCTTGATACTGATTAAAGAGAGAAAAGAGATGAAGCAGCCAGAGATAAAAGTCTCTTCTCCCGGCAGAATCTGTTTCTTCGGCGAACATCAGGACTATTTAGGGCTTGAGGTCATAGCCGCCGCTATTAACCTCAGGATTTTTATTGAGGGCCGCGCTAGAGCTGATCGCTTTTTCTACATTGATCTACCTGACATAAATGAAAAAGACCGCTTCCTGCCTGAAAAAGAATTGCCATATCTAAAACCCAGGGATTATTTAAGAAGCTCAGTTAATGTTTTGCTTCGCCTTGGCTACTACTTTGACTGCGGCTGGGATGTCCGCTTGACAGGTCAAATTCCGATTAGCGCCGGTGTTTCCAGCTCATCGGCGATGGTGGTCGCCTGGATAAAATTTTTGCTGGAAGCCTCAAGATGTTCCAGCCTGGCATCTACTCCTGAAAAGGTAGCTGAACTCGCCCACCAGGCTGAAGTGCTTGAATTTAATGAGCCGGGCGGGCAGATGGATCATCTTACCTCCGCCAGAGGCGGCCTGGCCTGGATCAGATTTAGCCCGGAATTGAATTTGACTGATCTTCAGACTCCCCCGGGTAATTTTGTCCTGGGGGATTCTCAAGTGAAAAAAAATACAACCAGCATCCTGAGTTCGGTTCGGGAGAGAGTCATAAAAGGCCTGGAATTACTCAGACTGGATAATCCACTTTTTGACTTAAAAAATGTAACCGAAAGCGAAATTAGATCCCTTCTGAAAAAACTCCCCCCGGAAATCAGACAACCTCTCCTGGGGGCAGTCATAAACAGAGAGCTAACCAGAGAAGGATTAAAAGTCCTGACAGCCAGCTCCTTTGATGAGAACTGCTTTGGCCGCCTGCTGCTGGAAGAACAGGAAGTTCTAAGAGACCTGCTGGGGGTATCTACTCCTAAAATTGAACTGATGCTTCAAGCTGCCCTCAAGCATGGGGCCTTGGGCGGAAAGATCAATGGTTCTGGCGGCGGAGGTTGCATGTTTGCTTATATCCCGGATAAACCAGAAAGAATGGCCAGAGCCATGGAAGAGGCTGGCGGAAAATCTTATCTGGTAACTGTTGACTCGGGCCTGAGTGTAGAAAATAATTTTTCTAAAGGCAAAAAATAGACAAAAAACTTTTTTATTGTAAAATAAAAGGCTGATTCTAATTAATAAAAAAAGATGAAAGTTCGGGATTAAGGATGTTGGATGTTCTTGATTCTGAGGAGGACGGATGCTTGATGCTACCAAAATAAGAAGAGGAATGATTATTAAACTCAATGACGGACTATACCGGGTGATGGATTGCCAGTTGGTTACTCCGGGCCGCTGGAAGGCCATGATGCAAACTAAATTGAGAAACATCAAGGACGGCTCACAGTTAGAATACCGGTTTCGCTCTGATGACCGGGTGGAGCAAGCTTATCTGGAAGAAGTTGAGATGGTCTTCTTATACAGGAGCGGAGATGAGTTCTATTTCATGAACCTCCAGACATATGAGCAGATCAAACTGGAGGCCGAGGCAGTAGGCGACAGTGCTAATTACTTGATGCCTGAGCTGGTCATAACTATTGAAACCTACGAAGGGCAACCAGTGGGTATAAAACTTCCCAATACGGTCAACCTGACAGTGGTTGAAACCGAGCCAATGCTAAAAGGAGCGACTCAAAGTGCCAGTTCCAAGCCAGCCAAACTTGAGACTGGCCTTATTATCCAGGTTCCCCAGTTTATAAAAGAAGGGGATGTGATCAAAATTGATACCAGAGAAGATAAATACCTGGAAAGAGTTAAGGCTAAGTGACTCTTCCCAGAGAAGAAAGCTTATAAGCTGATTCTAGGCTTCAGTTCAAAAGTTATACTGATAAACCCCGATGTTGCCGAAACTGTCTTTTACCCTGACCACCAGCAGATTATCCGCACCCGTTTTTAAGCCTAAAGTGAATTTAAAACTCTCTCTGGTTGAATCGCACAGGCCGTCGGTCGGGAAGACGATTTGCCAGTCGTCAGGTTTGACCAGATATTTAACTTCTTCAATATATGAATATTTATCTTCAGCGACAAATGAAACCTCAAGACCACGGCCGGCTTTAACTGCCAAAAAATCCTTAACTTCTGGTAAAGAATTATCAACAACAAGTGGAGACGAAATCTTTTCGGCCTTTTTCTCAGTACCAGAGGGATTGGCTGGCAAATCAGAAGCTTCAACCTTGATCAGATAAGTTCCATCGGGATAATTTCTGGTGTCAAAAGAGAAAACCTTACCGGTTAATCCGGCCTCCATCAGCCGCCAGTTTTGATCCTTTTCCGCCCGGATATAGACTTTGAAACTCAGTTCATCATCGTTACCATCACTGGCTTCCCAGGTGATAGTTCTAAAACCCTGGTGCTCTGATTTTTTAGGGATCAAGGGGAGACCGCTTTTTTCTTTTTTGACGGCACCTTCATAAGAAGCCTTTTCAAGTCCAAGTATTTCTTCCTCCTGTCCAGGCAGCTTGAGGTAAACCTCATTGGCCGGGAGAATCTCAACCTGATCAACCACTGGTGCTAAATTAAGCTGCTGGTAGAAGACGAGAATTTTCTGAACAGAAGGAAATCTTTGTCCCGCCTGACCTTTTAAACTTACCCTAAGCTGAAGATATCGCCCAGCCGGGCTCAGTATTTTTTCATCCGGACGGGCATAGGGCGGTGACCAGTCACTCCAGGTATCATCAGGCTCGGCCGTGTTGCCACTTCTTGACTGGATCTGAACAGTCGCACCAGCCGGCAAATCAGCTCCCCAGCTTATTCTTCCCCAGTTGGCAGCTCCTCCCGCCTGAAGCACAGAACTGAGATAGCTACCAGAAAAACTGCCCTCAGGCAAAAGAATCCCCAGAAAAGCGGGATTATTACCAAGAAGATAAAATTTATTGTTTAATTGGTAAAGGCCATAAATTTGCTCGGGGGTTTCCTGGCTTAAAAGCTCATAATCCCCTTTTTTATTTACAGCGTAGAGCCTGCCCTGGTTGCCGGTGGCAAAAATTATCCGCTCCCGGCTTTTATCAAAAATCAAACTGAAAGGCATTTCTTCGCTGGAGCTCCAGAGCCTACGGCTCAAGCCGTCGGTTAAGACCTGGAAAATTGCTCCAGACACCCGCTCGGACTTAGCCACCGGAGTCACGCTTGAATCTGAGCTTGATTCCATGGTCTCCGGCTTACCGGCCATAACCACTATCGAGACATCTGTCTCAGTTTTCATCTGAGAAGAAGCCGTGGCAGTCCTGACTGATGACCCGGGCTTTGACAGTTGACCTGAGGTTGTAAGATAGATATTCCCTTCCGGGTCAAGATCAATTGACCTGATTTCTTCGTAAGGAGATTCAAAAAGGACACTTTTTTTACCACCAGAAATCTTATAGAGAAGCCCACGGCCCCCGCTTCCAGCCAGGATATCTCCATTTGAAGTCAATCTTAAACACAGAACATGATTATCGATAGTCTTAAAGATTTGCCTGCCTTCACCCGCCGGGCTAATTTCATAAATGCCAGCCTTTACGCCCACAGCCGCCAGGAGATTTCCCTTATTGCTAAATTTCATATCCCAGATATATTTTTCCTGAGGGTTGAAAAACTCTTCCCCTTTTCCCTGAGCAGTAATTTTATATATTTTCCCATTAGGTGAAGTGCCGGCCATAAGATTCCCTTTTTGATCGACAGCCAGACAGGTTACATCCGCTTCGGCCGCTTGATAAAAGAGTTCTGCCTGACGATTTTCACTCAATCGGTAAATTCGCCCGTTGTGCCCGGTTCCTAAATAGATAACCCCTCCGGGTCCAAAGGCAGCAGACAGATAAAACTCTTCAGGTGGCAATTCCATCTTCTCCACTTTCGGACCGATTGATAAGACACCTTCTGAGGATAAAGTCGCTCCAGAAAACTTACCTTTTAAAAAGTCTTCTTTCGACCTGATTTCCCACTTTCTGGGCGTTACCGCCTGAAGCTGGCTGACAATTAAAAGGACAGTTATTAAATTCAAGGTGAAGTTTATTGTTTTTCTCATCTAAGGTCTTCCCTCTTTATTTTTTTATTTTAATTGGGATGCTAATCGCACCCTTAAAAACATAAGGGACAGGTAACTGATATTCACTCAGAGTCGAGCGGCTGATTTCTGTCAAATTAGCTGTCGCCGCCCTGGGGGAAGTCAACATAGCCTTGTAGCCAGGAGGCAAATCCGGCCACTCTTCACCCTTAAGAAATATACCTAGCCCTGAAACGAGCAGCTTAAAATAAATTCTGTTATTTTTTCTCAAATTACTAAGTATCCTGAGCAACTGGTCAAAGCTCCGTGGCCTGAAATCCTGAATCCGGTAAAGGTTTTTCTCCAATTGCTGCATGTAAGCCGCATCACCTACTACTAACTCAAGCTCAGAGCCTGCCGGCAGCGGAGGCGCGACAAATTCAACTTCTTCTGTCTTGGTTTCATTCTTAAAAGTCCGGAAATAAATCCTGGCCGTAATTACCTCTCCTGGCTGGGCAGTATATTTATCCAGCAAGACTTTTTCCAGGCTGGCCTGTCTTAGTTCCTCCACCGCTCTGATTTTGAGATCAATCTGAGAAATTTTGACTGGTTGAAACTCATTGTTGTTCAAAAGATAAGAAACCGCTGCTACGATAGCCGACAGGCTGGTAGCCGGATTGTCGGCATTTCCGCTGAATAGATCCTCTAAATGAACTATCTGCCCGCGATCAAGAACGATAGTTGCTTCAAAATCAAGCGACAGGTTGCCATAGGATCTCTCTTCAGCATTGATTATGGTGGCCAGACCGACATTGAGCAGGGCTGGAGTTAATATGGGATCATTTACTACTTTTATTTTGAACTGTTTCTTACTGGCCAGATTATCCTGGATTTCAACATTGACCGGAACATAACGCGGGAACTTTCCGATTTCTCCCAGAACCCCATTTGTCCGGTCCTGAGAAAAGCGTCCAATCAGCTCGCCAGTGGCGGCCAGTTTAAAAGAACTTTGCAGGCTCGGAACAATGGTCAGAATCTCCGCTCTCGTCAGGCCATAGTCAACCTTCCCGAGGTTATAAAAGGGATGGCCAAAAGCCACGATTTTTTCCCCATCAACATAGGTCACAGTTCCCACTGCTGTCAGGTCAAGATCTCCGCCCATCAACTGGATGCCAACCGCCTCACCTTCAGCCAGAGACGCAGAAGAAGGGACATTTAAATTTAAAGTCTGGGTGGAAGCCATTCTGGCCCCCAGCACTGGCTGGAAATTGTCCCGGCTGAAAACCGATTTGTAATCATTAAAAGACCGGGCCGAAAAGCCAGAAAAGACCACCGGAATTTTAATTGGAATCAAAGCCTGGTCAGGCGAGATTGATGACGGCTGATTCTGGCTCCACTCTAAGTAGTTTTTCCCGAGTTCCTGCATGGTGGGAAAAATCTTTAACCAGCTAAAGTCAGGATTCTTTCCGGAACGGGCCAAAACATATTTCCCGGGAATAGCTAACATGTCTTCAATCGGCGTTATACCAGCGATAGGCTCTCTAGAAAAAGAATAACTAAAGGAAACAGAGCCAATAATCTTGCCGTCAATATAAACCGGACTGCCACTCATGCCGGCTATTACCCCGGTGTTCTCAAGGTTCTGGCCGGAAAGCCTGGCCAGAATCCAGTTCTGTTTTGGCTGAACGTTTTCAAGAATTCCAAGGATTTCTACGTTGAATTCCTGAATTTTATGGCCAGCAAAAACACTCTTGCCTATACCTTTCATTCCTGGTTTAACCTGGGAAAGCGGCATGATCACCGGTCCAGCCTGAGCTGGCCCGGACAGCCAGAAACTCAATAAAATAGTAAAAATAAATAAGAAGGAAACAGGATATTTCCCTTTCCTCATCTGGTTTGAACTGAACATCTCAATGGTACCTTTTTATTTTATTACAATGAAGACAGAGATCAGTGGATCAGTCCCAGAGACCGGCCGGCCTTCTCGAAGGCAGCCAGAACCTGATAAAGTTCTTCATCTGTATGATTGGCTGAATAACTCGTTCTGACCAGAGCCTGTCCCTGAGGGACCGCTGGATAGATGACCGGAGTGGTAAAAATTCCTTCCTCTCTTATACTCTTCCACAGAGCGAAACACAGGTCATCGTCACCAATATGAATCGGAATGATAGGCGTCTGACTCGTGCCTGTATTATAACCCATCTTCTGGAAACTCTCCCTCATAAAACTGGTAATCTGCCACAGCCTTTCCCTTCTTTCTGGTTCGGTTTCGATAATCTCGAGAGCAGCCAGGACGGCGGCCACCGAAGCAGGCGTGGCGGCTGCGCTGAAGATCAAAGAACGGGCAAAATGCTTTATATAATTAATTACTTTTTTTTCACCGACGACAAACCCGCCAATAGAAACAAGAGATTTACTGAAGGTTCCCATGATGAGATCAACCTCTTTTTCTAAGCCAAAGTGTTCGGCTGTCCCCCGTCCATGCTCACCCAAGACTCCAACGCCATGGGCTTCGTCAACCATGACTCTGGAACCATATTTTTTGGCCAGTTTGATTATGCCGGGGAGATCAGCAATATCACCTTCCATACTGAAGACGCCATCAACTACTATCATTTTACCTTTATCGGGCGAAATTTCTGACAGCACTCTTTCCAGGTCTTTCATATCATTATGTTTGAATTTTTTGACTTCAGCAAAAGACAGGCGGCAAGCATCAACAATGCTGGCATGGTCCATTCTGTCGGTGATCACATAATCATTTTTCCCGGCGACTGAGGAAATAATCCCCAGATTGGTCTGATAACCGGTAGAAAAACTCAGGGCGGCCTCTTTGTTCATGAATCTGGCCAGCCGGTCTTCGAGCTGTTCATGCAGGTCAATTGTCCCCGTAAGAAATCTTGAACCGCAGGTAGCCACCCCATAGCGATCAATAGCCTCTTTAGCTGCCTTTTTTACTTTCGGGTGATCAATCAACCCCAGGTAATTGTTTGACCCGATTAGGATCATTTCCCGGCCATGAACCTTAACCTTGTTTCCTATGGCTTCAGAAATGGGGGTAAAATAAGGATAGTTACCAGTTGCCATCACCTCTTCTGCCCGGCTAAACTCATGACATTTTTCAAAAATGTCCATTCTTTTCCTCCTCTATCTTTTCATTTATGCCTTGCATCATTATACCTTCTTTTTTCCCGCCTGTCTGGCAGCTTTACTTTTTACCTTTTTGAGCAATTTTTTTCAAGAAAAATTGACCACCAGGGACAATTTAGTCTAAAATCAACCTATGATTGTCTTTATCACCGGGCCTTCCGGCTTTATCGGCAGCCGTCTCATCGAGCATCTCCTGACGGGAGGCAATAATGAAATTTATGCTCTGGTCAGAAATCCAGCTAAGCTTAGCTGGTTAAATAACCCAGCGCTCCATCTGCTCAGCGGAGATCTCCAGTCGCTACCTGCCCTGCCGGACAATCTGGACATAGTTTTTCACCTGGCTGGCCTGACTAAAGCCACCAACCACGCAGATTATTATACTGTAAATCAGAAAGGAACAGCAAGCCTGGTTGATCACCTGATTGAAAATAGACTTAGCCCAAAGTTTATCTATTTAAGCAGTCTGGCGGCTGGCCGGCCTGCCAGGAACGGGCAGCCAGTTACAGAAGAAGAAGCGCCTGAACCGGCTTCTCCTTATGGAAAGAGCAAGCTTCTGGCTGAACAGGAAATTTTAAAATATAAAAACTTTTTGCCCGTTACCATCATCAGAGCAGCCGCTATTTTTGGGCCACGGGACAGGGATTTCCTGCAATTTTTTGAGCTAATAAATCATGGCTGGATGTTTACCTTTAATAAAAAGATAACTATGAGCCTGTGTTATGTAGATGATCTGGTTACTGCTCTGGAGACTTGTGCCGAAAAGAGCCGCGGCCAGGGAGAAATATACAATGTGACTGATCCTGTCCCCAGAACCTGGGAGGATATTGGGCGGGAAGCAGCCAGAATCTTGAATAAGAAAGTAAGAAATATCAAGGTGCCTCTCTGGTTGGTCAGAGCAGCAGCTGGCCTGTCTGAGCTGAGCTCAAAGCTATCTGGCCATCCCAGTCCGTTAAATTTAAGCAAGTACCGTGATATGGAAAAGCTGTCCTGGGTAGCTGATCACTCCAAAATAAAAAAAGAACTTGGTTTTGAAACAGCCTGGCCTTTTAGCCGGGCTCTGGAAGTTACTATAGACTGGTATAAGACTAATGGCTGGTTGTAGGCCGATTTATTCAAAAAAGTTTTCCCTGGCTTTCTCATCTATTGTTTATTTTAATAATCAATGCGTGTGATTAAGATGAAAGGATAAATGCAGATGGGAAAAAGAACAGTCATCGCCGGCCTGGATTTTTATGTTCCTCCAAAAGTGGTGACTAACCTTGATCTGCAAAAAATGATGAATACTTCTGATGAATGGATCAGGGAGCGGACGGGCATTATAGAAAGACACTGGGCTGAACCTGGAGTCGGGACTTCTGACCTGGCCTGCCAGGCTGCCCTCAAAGCCATAGAAAAAGCCGGGCTGGATAAAAACGAAATTGACTTTATTATCGCCGCTACTCTCTCTCCAGATCACTATTTTCCTGGAATTGGCCTGATGGTTCAGGCTAAACTTGGGCTCAAAGATATTGGCGCTCTGGATATCCGGGATCAATGTTCTGGCTTTCTTTATGCCTTATCAGTTGCTGACCAGTATATTCGAACTGGAACTTATAAAAAGATATTACTCGTGGCAGCTGAACTTCAATCGGCTAACCTTGATTTTTCTGATGAAGGAAGAGATATGTCAGTGCTTTTTGGCGATGGCGGAGCCGCTCTAATACTTGAAGCTGATGATTCGGGTGATGGGCGCGGATTGCTGGGCTGTTATCTTTTTTCTGACGGCCGGTTTGTCAATGAACTCTGGATGGAAAAACCTTCTTCCAGGGATAATCCTACCTTCCAACCTGAATTTTTCCGCCAGGGGAAATTTTTTCCCAGGATGAATGGCCGGGCGGTCTTTAAAAATGCCTGTGAGAAAATGCCTCAGGCTGTTCTCTATGGGCTCAATCAACTCGGTCTAACGGTGGCTGATATTGACTATTTAATTCCCCATCAAGCCAATGATCGCATTTCTCAGATGGTCGGCCGCAGCCTTAAACTTTCCGAGGAAAAAGTCATTCGTAATATTCAGCGTTATGGAAATACGACAGCTGCTTCTATACCTATTGCTCTGGCTGAAGCCGTCCAGAGCGGTTTGATCAAAAAGGGCCAGCTACTGGCCCTGACCGCTTTTGGGTCTGGCTTTACCTGGGGTTCAGCCTTTATCAGATGGTAAAAAAAATAATTTAAAAAAAGAAAAATTCAATTTATAATTGATATCTAAAGCCTGGTTATGATAGGATTTCTCGTTGACCAGAAGCTTATTTTCAAAAATGAGGAGGGAAAATAATGAAGAAAATAAGATTTGTCGCCTTGAGCACGATTGTTCTTTTCCTGTTCTTAGGTCTGGGAACTGTATTTGCTCAGAGTGCTGAGGATAGTAAATTCCAGAAATTTCTTGAAAACTACCTTGATGAGTACTGGAAGTTCTACCCAACAGCCGCCACTCTGGCTGGCTACTATAAATATAATGATAGACTCGAAGAACCCAGTTCAGCCAATCTAGATAAAAGAGATGACATACTAAAAAAATTCAATGGCGAGATGATCAAATTTGACCGTTCAAAGCTCTCAGTTGAAAATCAGCAGGCTTTAAATATTCTCTTTGATCAGCTTGATCTCGAATTTATTGAGCTCGAAATGACCTTGCCCTGGGAAAATAACCCACTCGTTTACAATGGTGTCATCATCAACAGCATCCACAGCCTGTTGACCAGAGAATTTGCTCCCATTGATACGCGGATAAAGAGCGCCACAGAAAGAGCCAGGCTTATACCGGGCTTGATTAAGAGAGCTAAAGGCGAATTAAAAACACCAGCCCAGGTTTTTACCGAGGCAGCTATAAAACAAATTGGCTATATCATTGATTTTTACAAAAATGATGTATCTAAATTAGCAGCCGGTGCATCTGACGCTAGTAAGCAGCTCTTCCTGGCTGAAATTAACCGGATGATTCCTGCCCTTGAAGATTATCAGCGTTACTTGAAAAGCGAACTGCTGCCGAAATCTACCGGCAATTTCCGGCGGCCGGATGCTCACCGCCGCACAATTCAAAGGTTATCAGGTGCTGCTCTCAGCCAGGAAGAATTGATCAGCCGGGCACTCAATGAAGTTAAAGCCATCAGGATGGAAATGCTCCTGGTTTGCATGCCCCTTCACAAAATGATGTATCCAGAAGTTGATATAGCCAAATTGCCTGGTGAACAGGATGTTGTTATCAATAGGATAGTTAAGGACATTTTTGACAAGATAAAAACATATCATCCAGCTGCTGAAAACTTTGTTGCCAGTATTACCGCCTCAGCTGACCGCCTGAAAAAGTTTGGACAAGAAACAAAATTCTTCCCCGTACCGGCAGACAACTTGAACATAAAACCAATGCCTCTTTATTTCTCTAATCTTGGTATAACCCGGCTGGTTGGACCGGGTGCTTATGACAACAATGGAAATTACTCGCTGGAGATTATGTCTATCCCGGCTGATTGGCCACCCGAGAAGATTCAGGACTTCCTGGAAGAGTACAATAATTTTTATCTTGAAGTCATGACTGCCCAGACTGTCTTTCCTGGATCCTTTGTTCCCCGGGCCATGACTAGAAAATCTGGCAGCCTGATGACCAGGCTATTCCCCAATATGGCCTTAACCCTTGGCTGGCCTCTATATCTTGAAGAGAATCTTATTACTTCCGGTTATGGTGATTATGACCTCAGACTCAGGCTGGCCCAGTTGAAGCTAATGCTCAAAAATGTGATGGATTTTATCTGTGATCTGAATATTAATCAGAGTGGAATGACCAAAGACCAGATGATGAAATATCTGACCATGACCGGTTTCCAGAGTGAAGCTGAAGCAGAAAGAAAATGGGATTATTTAGTTCTTAATCCAGGCATGGGAGCTCTCCCTTATATCGGTCTTCAGGAAATCCGTGATCTGGAAAAGGAAATACGGATGACTAAGGGCCAAGCTTTCAACCAAGCCGAGTTTCTAACGAAATTGATTTCCAATTCAGCCTTGCCCCCTTCTTTGCTCAGGAATCTGCTAAACCGGTAAAGAAAAACATTTTAAAGGGGGAGAAAAGGGTTTTTCTCTCCCTTTTTTTTGTTTAATCTAACCCGGGCCAGACACCATGGTGATGAAAAGGGATAATGGCCTGAAGAGAAAAAGGAGGCCAGTCAGATGCCTGAACAGGAAGCTTTGATTTTGGTTGATTCTCATGCCCATCTGGATATGCGCGACTTTAATTCTGACCGGCATGAAGTTATCCAGAGAGCCAGTAAAAATGGAGTTAAATACATTCTCTGTCCGCTTGATATTTCTTCCCGGGAAAGCCTTAACCAGGGCCTTAAGCTTAAAGAAGAAAGAAATAACATCTATCTGGCAGCCGGCCTTCATCCCCATGATGCCCGAAAGTTATCACCTGAAATTTTTATTCAAATTAAAAAAATGGCCGGCAGTGGTCAAATCCTGGCTATCGGAGAAATCGGCCTTGATTTTCACTACAATTTTTCTCCACCTGATAAGCAAATTGAAGCTTTTAGCCAGCAGTTAGCCTTAGCTTCAGAATTAAAACTTCCAGTTATTATTCACAGCCGGGAAGCAGCCGGCAAAATAATAGAAATCATCAAAGCCCTATTCTACTCCGGGGGAGGCATTCTCCATTGTTTCAGTGAAAGCTGGCCACTGGCCAGGACGATGATTGATCTCGGATTTCTGATCTCTTTCTCCGGTATTCTGACGTATGCCCAGGCTACAGATGTCCAGGAAGCTGCCCGCCGCCTGCCTCTAGATCGCCTGCTGGTTGAAACCGATTCGCCTTATCTCACCCCCTACCCAGAAAAAAAGAATAATAAAAGAAATGAGCCGGCCTTCGTCGTGACCACGGCCAGAAAGCTGGCTAGCTTGAAGGATATCCCGCCCGATAGAGTCGCTGAAGCCACAACTCGAAACTTCTTTCGTTTCTTCCGGTTGAAAAATAGTCCAGCGGGTGTTAAGATTTAACCAATTTTTGTGACTGAAGAAAAAGAATGCGCAGTATTTCTCTTCTTTTAAATCGCGCGTCTGAACATGAGCCCTCCCTGAATAAAATTTTTGCTCCTGTCCAGAGTGAACTAGATCAGGTAGAAAATCAGTTGCTGAACCGATCTGGTGCTTCCAGCCGGTTCTTGAAGCAGATGGCTAAACGGGCGATTTCCAGGCAGGGCAAATTAATTCGCCCTGGACTCTTTCTGCTGATCACCTCTCACTACGGCTATCAAGGAAAAGACAAAATTAAGGCGGCGGCCGTCATCGAAGCTATTCACTCAGCCAGTCTGATTCATGACGATATTATAGATGGCTCCGCTCTGCGACGAGGAGAAGCTACTGCCTTTAAAGTTTTTGGCCCGGAGTTCAGCCTGCTATTCGGTGATTATATTTTCATAAAATCTATAGTCAGCGCCCTCGATTTCAAAAATAAAGAGCTGATCAAAATTCTAGCTAAAGCCAGCGGAGAAATGATTGAAGGTGAAATTGAGGAATTGACTCAAAGTTTCAATTTAAGAATAAGTGAAAAAACTTACTTTAAAATTATCGGCAAAAAAACAGCCAGTCTCTTTCGAGCTATTTGCGAACTGGCGGCGGAATTAGCCGGGGTTCCTGAGGATATACGACCGGAGCTAACAGCCTACGGTTTTAATCTCGGCCTGGTTTTCCAGATAGTAGATGATCTCCTTGACCTTAAAAGCGAATCCCAGGAAACAGGCAAGATGCGCTTTTCGGACTGGCGGGAAGGGCGCATTACTTTGCCTGTTATTCGCGCCTTAAAGGCCTGGCCAGCCGAACAAAAAAAGAAAGCAGCGTGCTGGCTAAAAAAAAGTCAGGACAAGAAACCACAATCTGTTATTGGCTTTTATGATTTCTTATCCGGACTGGAAAACTCCGGTGCTATTGACTCCAGTTTGAGAACAGCCGGAGAACTGGCAGACAGAGCGAAAAATTGCCTGATGAAACTTGAGAAGAGTCCTTATCAGAAATCGTTAGTAGAGCTGACGGATTTTGTGCTCAAACGAAAAAAATAGACAAAACATAAAGAACAAGAGGCTCGCATGATTGAAATTGAAGTCAAAATCAGGGTGCCAGATCTTAAGACTGCCAGGCAGAAGCTGCTTGAGCTGGGCGGTCAGGTAGTTCGTGATTTTTATCGTGAGTGGAACGCTTTTTATGATTTTCAGGATGGCCGGCTGACCAGTCGGCAGGAAGCTCTACGCTTGAGGCAGGCCGGCAAAAAGGCATTCATCACCTATAAAGGGCGGCCGCAGAAGTCCAGATCCTTTAAAATAAGAGAAGAACTTGAGTCAGAGATAAAAAATATCAAAGATTTTAAAAAAATTCTAAAAAAGTTAGGCCTCAGGCCAGTTTTTGAATACCGGAAAAAAAGAATGCTTCTCCGTTTTGAACGGGTTAAGGTCACCCTTGACGAATCTGAAGCTGGCTGCTTTTTAGAGCTTGAAGGGAAAAGAAGTGACATCGTCAGGCTGGCTCAAAAATTAGGTTATAGCCGGCAGGATTTTATCAAATTGGATTATGTGCAAATGATTATGGCCGGGCGCCAGAAAAATCACTCGTCATTTTCGTTAGAATGATCTTCATCCTCAATTTCTTCTTCTATTTCAAACTCACTATCAAGCTCTTCCAGATCTTCTTCACCAATTTCCGCTTCTTCGGGCTCAGCTAAATCATGCCCTTCGGCCGGAGCTTCAGTTTCTGTTTCGGCCGCTTCGAGCGGCAGGGCTTCGGTCAAAATAACTTCTTCCTCGGTTGCCCCCTCTGCTTTAGAGGGAAGAATTTCATACTGGACAGCACCAGTTCTAACTTCTTCCTCGGCGAGGCGGATCGGGTTTTTATATTTAGATTTTATCTTCGGGTGTTCCCCCTTGAGCAGTTGTTTAGCTCTCTGGGCAGCCACAATAATAAACCGGAATTTGCTATCAAAGCTATTTTGTTCCAAAGATGGCTTCTCCTTCTTCTGTCATCTATCCAGACAGTTAATTAAAATAGCAGATTTTCCTTTGAACATCAAGAGAATGTATCAGTTCCCATCATAGCAGGTCTTCAAATCTGATGAAAACCTGATGGAAATATGATTGTTTCGGCTATTATGATTTTTGCCTTTTACCATTGAATTTTTAATTGACAGCCTGATAGACCTGTGTTAGAGAGAGAAAGATTAGAATTTGATAAAAATTGGCAGCCTGAAAGGACTGACCCATCTAATAGAGGAGAGGAGCAGCCAAAATGGATGTTTTCCTTAATAATCTGGCTCACTGGCTGGATAACACGGCCACTAACATCTGGACGATTATGGTTCCGATTTTATTCGGGGTTGGTTTGATTTTAAGCATTAGACTCGGCTTCATTCAATTCACCAAACTGGGAACGGCTTTCAAAGTAATGTTCAGCCGCCGTTCAAGAAAAGGCGGCGGGGAAGGAGACGTCTCTCCATTTGCGGCTGTTTCCACTGCCCTGGCGGCGACCGTCGGTAATGGAAATATTGCCGGCGTAGCTACTGCTCTCTACTGGGGAGGACCTGGAGCCATTTTCTGGATGTGGATCTGCGGTTTTCTGGGAATGGCGACTAAATTCTCTGAAGCCTTCCTGGGAGTCCTTTACCGGGAAAAATATCCGGATGGAACAATCGCCGGTGGCCCGATGTATTACATCAAAAACGGCCTGAATAAGACTAAGTTTGCTGTCTTTCTGGCTGGCTTTTTCGCCGTTTGCGGAGGCTTTGCTGCCCTTTTTGGCACCGGAAACATGATGCAGAGCAATCAGATGTCTTTAGCTATTAAAACTCAGTTCGGCATTTCGCCGATCGTAACGGGAGCAATAGTCACTTTTTTTGTTGGCCTGGTGGTCATCGGTGGAATTAAAAGGATTAGCGCCGTAGCCGAGCGATTGGTTCCCACCATGATTGTTATCTACCTGGCGGCAGGAATCATTGTTCTTATAGACAATTTCGGCGCCTTACCTAATGCCTTCAAGTTAATTTTCCAATTAGCCTTCACCCCAGCGGCCGCAACCGGCGGGTTTGTCGGTGCCACTATCAAACAGGCTGTTCAGTTTGGTGCCAGGCGCGGCATTTTATCTAACGAAGCCGGCCTGGGAAGTGCTCCTATTGCCCATGCTGCAGCCCAGACGCCCAGTCCGCTTCACCAGGGAGTGATCGGCATCATGGAAGTATTTATTGATACCATTCTCGTCTGCACTTTGACTGGAATAATCAATATTTCCTCTGGCGTCTGGACCAGCGGAGTATCCGGCTCAGCCATGACAGTCTCGGCCTTTTCCAAAACCCTGCCCCACATCGGTGGAATCATCGTCGCTCTTTGTTCTTTTCTTTTTGGTTATACGACCATTGTCGGCTGGTGCTACTATGGCGAGCAGTGCCTCAAGTATCTATTCGGCATCAAAGTAGCCATGCCCTATCGGATCATTTTCATCGCCTTAACCTTTATCGGAGCAGTTGTCTCCATCGAAATAGTCTTCTTTATGGGCGATATTGCCAATGCCTTTATGGCTTTTCCCAACCTGATTGGCCTTCTCTTGCTGTCAGGGGTTCTGGCCCGGAAAGTTAAAGAAATGAAGAAGCGTTATCCCAATCTCTTAGAATAGTTGTAGATGGCATTCTTCCCCGTGCGGAAGCCGGCGGGCAGCCTGGGGATCTAAATCTAAAGCAGAAAAACGGGCTATATGACCTCCGACTAAAGGAAGCAGGAGTAGTCGACAATTAGATTCCGTGCCCTCCTCTTGTTCCTGGCTCCGGACAGCTGGCTCACTTTTTCCCTATTAATAAAATGACATTAGAATAGAGTCCATTTAAATATCTCATCCTGACCGGAAGCTTAAAATCAAAAGAGGCCTGGAAGAATGATCTGGTGTTAGAAGTGAACTCATAGTCTTTTTTATATTAAGAACTTGGGCCTTCCCTTCTATAAGTATTTTAGAGACGAATTTTGAGTATCTTTTTTGCTAATATAGCCATTTGATATCGCCCTTTCCCTTCATCAGTTTTCCGGGAATAGAAAGACCCTTTTTCAAAGCCATGAGGGATGCTTAAAAAGCTATCAGTATTCTTTAATAATATCGTCCCCGGTTTCAAACCGGCCATCCGAGCCGGCCGAGCGCAGGCGGAAACTGCTGTCAGAAACTTTTTCGTATCTTATTTCGTGTCCCCAACCGTCGGTCAGACTCAAACCGGCTGACCTGGCGCCTGGCCATTCTTTTAGCGATTCAGGCGCTTCCCGGCCGCTTTCTGCCATCCATTCGATAATCGCCCTTGATAGTGATTCCAGATTAACGGTCGTTAGCTCCGCTCTGGTCTGATTGAAACGGGAAATTTCTTCTTCGACTGGTGCCTTTTTTCCTGTTCTCAAAAAATAGGCAAAATAAATAATGACTATGACCAGCAGCAGGATAGCCAGAGCGCCTTTTCCCTTCACTTCCACCTCGAGACAAAAATTGACCCGTGAAGGACTCGAACCTTCAACCCGCGGATTAAGAGTCCGCTGCTCTACCAATTGAGCTAACGGGCCAAAAATTATTTTTAAGTTTAGATTAGAGCCATTTAATTGTCAACAGAACGAATGGCGTCACTTAAAATCTACACGAAACTGATTCGTTGCTTCACGAGAAAATCTGCACGAAAATCTTTTGCCTTCTGGCTCGCCTTGAAGCTAGATTTGGTGGTGAGAATAGCCAGGAGGCGAAGCGATGGGTTTAGAGATGAAAGTTAAGAGAGCGATATTAAAGGAGTTAGCCTGTAAGTATCAGAGGAGCTCTAAGAAGGGCAAGGGCCAGGTGCTGGAGGAGTTTTTAGAGCTTACTAGCTATAACCGCTGTTATGGTAGCTGGTTATTGCGGAACTGTGGTCGGAAGGTAGTGATGAGGGGGCTAAACGGGGAGGAGGTGATAGTAACTGGGGAGTTAAGGAAGATAAAGCGGAGGCGGAAGAGGGTTTATGATGAAGAGTTCAGGAAGGTGCTGGGCTGGCCTGTGGCAGGTTCTGGATTACAGTTGTGGTAAGAGGCTGGCCGGGAGTTTAGGCTGGCTGGTACCGAAGCTGGAGGAACAGAGGGAGTTAAGGGTTAAGAAGCCAGTCAGGGAGA
The DNA here is from genome assembly GCA_028749115.1 of Acidobacteriota bacterium. GTDB lineage: Bacteria > Acidobacteriota > Aminicenantia > Aminicenantales > Saccharicenantaceae > Saccharicenans. The sequence goes on from JAQURD010000002.1 coordinate 72,147, forward strand.
AGCTCCTGAGAGTCTCAGCCTCGACCGCGGATCGGTTATTGCGGCCGGAGCGGAAGAAGATGGAGATAAAGAGTAGAGCCAAGACCAAGCCTGGAACCCTCTTAAAGCATCAGGTACCAATCAGGACCTATGCGGAGTGGGATGAGAGGAGACCTGGCTTCCTGGAGACAGACCTGGTTGGTCATGATGGGGGCAGAGCCGAAGGAGAGTTCCTCTGGAGCCTTAATGTCACTGATGTAGCCTCCACCTGGAGTGAAACCGTGGCGGTCAGGAACAGAGCTCAAGTCTGGACTTTCGAGGCCATCCAGAAGAGATTGCCCTTCAAGCTCCTGGGAATATCAGATAACGATGGGGCCTTTATTAATGCTCACCTCATCAAATACTGCCATGATAATCAGCTGACCTTTACTCGTAGTCGACCCGCTAAGAAAAATGACGGCTGTTACATCGAGCAGAAGAACTACTCAGTGGTCAGACGTCTGGTTGGCTATGCCCGCTATGATCCCAGGGGGAACAGGCTCTCTTAAATGAGCTTTATTCTATCTCCAGACTATATTATAACTTCTTCCAGGTAACCATGAAGCTCAAAAGTAAAGAGAGAATAGGCAGAGCCGGGTCAGCAAGAGATATGATAGTCCTCAGGCCCCTTATCAGAGGTTATTAGAATCACCATCCATAGAGGAAGGACAAAAAGAAAAACTCCGGGCAATATATAAAGAACTTAATGTGGTTAAGCTCAAAAAGCAGATGGAAAAGCTCCAGAGCAAACTCTTTCAGCTTCAAAAATATAAGAAAAAGTGCACAACTTTTCGTCTAGATTCTTACGTGAGGCAATGATTATGATTTCATATGGATTCTCTCATGAGGCAATAAGGATTGGTTGGATTTGACAAGATCTAAAAATAAACGCATGATAGAAGAAAAAGAGGGTGCCATGAAGGTATTTTTAAGTTTTAGTATAAAAGATTTTAATCTGGCAAAAAATCTTAAAGAAGCTTTGAAGGCAATTTGCGATGTCTATATAGCATCCGAGGATATTCGACCTGGGACACCTTTATGGAAGAAGATTGAGGCAAATATAAGATCAAGCAATTTCATAATAGTCCTTATGACAAAAAACGCAGAGGGCTCAGCAATGGTCCAACAAGAAATAGCAACAGCAAAAGCAAATCACATAACTGTCATTCCCGTAGTAGAACGAGGAGTTCAATTAAAGGGAATTCTGGAAGGCATTGAATATATTGAGTTTGATAAGCAGAACATTGCCGTTGCGCTAAAAGGCTTAGCTCATTATTTGAGAAAAGAAAAGAAAGAAAAAGACCTCAGTGATTTATTGACTATTAGCCTTCTTATAGGTGGACTCTTTATGTTGATCGGCAAGTCTAAATAATGAAACTATATAGATGCTTACTGTAGCTTGTGGCATTATAGGAAAAGCAAATAAGGATAGAAAAAATTCTTAGTAATTAATAAAATGAACAATATAGCTATTTGGATAAGTATTTTTTCTCTCATAATTGCAGGAATATCGCTGAGTTGGAATATTTATAAAGAACTTAGGAAACCGAAATTAAAATTAAGTTTGTCATTAGCTCCGCAATATTTGAAAATTTATGCTACAAATGCAGGCCCTGGGGACATTACCATAAGTAATCTCGCCATTCTAAAAGCTCGGTGGTTCCTGCTCAAAAAGTTATTTAAGAAAGATACCTACGAATATATGCAGTTAGCTTCTACGCGCCTTCTATCTCAATCCTTCAAAGAATATAGGTCATTAGGCACCCAATCTCCAATGCCAGTTCTCCCTAAACCGCTCGGTATTGGAGAAATGGACGTCCTCGAGATAGACCTTGACAAAACTGATTGTCTAAAACGAAAAGACTTTATAAGAGTCGGCATAGTCGATTCCTATGGTAGAATTCATTGGGCATCAAGAAAAAATTACAAAAGGATAAAAAAGGAATTTGAAAAAGGTTTAAAAAATCATAAGGAAGAAGATTAATGCCCCTGTCGTCATAAAAGTCCAGCAAAAAATAAACAGACAGATCATTGTTATTTTTGATTCATACATTGGTCTAGGCCTGATAATCTCTTTGAACCACGATCTTAAACTTGAATGCTGTCTTGATACCGTGCTAGAAGGCCGTATGCTTTTAGGATCTGAAAATTCTATACTGACCCCCCGAAGAGGTGGACGCTTGTGGGGCGATAGTTGAATGTAGAACAAGGATGAGTTAATTTATTCAAAAATATAATCAAGAGAGGCTGCATCAGTCTTTATGGGCATATGATATGGCCTTCGAGACTTATCCTCAGATTCAAATAGTTGTGGTATGTTAAAGGAATCATACCTTAAAGAAAAATTAAATTTCGTCTGTGTTAGGTCAGACACATTGGTGACACTTGATGTAAGATAGGTGTTGCCATGTATATACAACCTACGACCACTTAAGGTTCACTTATTCCTGGGTTTGAGTATATCCGGTCTTTAGTTCGGCAGGGCACCATCTCAGCGGCTGTGGCCAGGAGGCTTCGCTGGATGGATCATTATCAACGGCAATTATATGGGCGATATACCCTTGAAACTCCGACTAGAATCAAAAAAAGATTATGCTATCGAGTTCCGGAAGGAAGGGTATCCAAACAAGACCGTTAATGTTCAGAACAAGGTTGACGCACTGTGGATTGTTCTTGATGTTGTAGCTGGACTTGTCCCAGTAATTGTCGACGCTGCGACGGGTTCTTGGTATGAGTTCGACCAAAATACCGTCAAGGTTATTTCGGAAAAAACAGGGATCTCACCTGTTCCAGAGTCTTAAGCACAATTTTAATCAACCTACAGACGAAAATATGCATGTTTTTTATTTCAGTAAGCGTTACGTTAGCCAGTATAAAAATTTGTCATGATCCAGACTGAGCCAGATTTTATTACATAGTAACTACCTAGCAGCTGTCAACAAAGCAATCCTATACAAGGCTTTTTCTGTCCAAACTATGGGGAGCACCTCAATTCCTGCCTTTCTCTTATTTATCAAAAGCCTAACCTTAAAAATGAATATGAGGTTAAGTGAGAAAGCAATTAAAGACTTAAAAGAAATCTATTTTAAAGAATATGGAAAAACGATTTCTGATGAGGAAGCCCAGGACTTAGGTGAAAGGCTGATTTCGCTATTTAAAATTATCTATCGGCCTATCCCGGGAAAAGACACGCCCTCTCAGGATAGCCATTTTTCCGGCAAGCCTTAGCAGCTTTGACATATTTTTTATTCAGATTAAGATCCTAGGTAAATCCGTTAAATATTGAGGCTGGGTAAGCTTACTTCTCAAAGACTCCTGAGAGAAAGAAGATGGCTGAGCCTCTCATTCTATGTCTCGTTATTTCATTTACTGCCGGAAGTCTTCAGAATCAGAAGACAGGCAAGTATTATCACTCGAATCTCAGCTGAGTGAGCTTCGCCAACTGGCCACAAGATTAAATCTTCAGGTTATTGATATCTATAGCGAATCTCAATCAGCTAAATCTCCTGGCCGTCCCTATTTTAATGAAATGCTCAAAAGAATTAGCCAAAAGGAAGCTGATGGCATTATCTGCTGGAAACTTGACCGTCTGGCCCGCAATCCCATCGATGGCGGTCAAATCATCTGGCTTCTTCAGAAGGGAATTATTCAGCATCTTCAGACCTTCGATAGAAGCTACTACCCTGAGGATAATGTCTTGCTAATGAGTGTGGAGTTTGGCATGGCTAATCAGTATATTCTCGATTTAAGTAAAAATGTCAGAAGAGGCTTAAAATTTAAGGCTGAAAAAGGATGGCTGTCGGCGCTCGCACCTCTTGGCTATCTTAATGAGAGAAGTCAGGGGAAAGGGAATGCACGGATAATTAAAGACCCCGAAAGATTTAATCTGGTCAAAAAGATGTGGCAACTCATGCTGACTGGGCAGTACACCCCACCCAAGATAGCTGACATTGCTAATAAAGAGTGGGGGCTTAAAAGCTATCATGAAGAACCAATTAGAAGAAGCAGTATCTATCAAATCTTTTCTAACCCCTTTTATTGCGGCTGGTTTGAATACCCTAAAGGCAGCGGCAATTGGTATAAAGGAAAACATCAACCAATGATAACCAAAGAAGAATATGAGAAGGTTCAAATCCTTTTAGGCCGAAAGGCAAAGCAACGGCTTAAAAAACATCAATTTGCTTTTACTGGACTTATTGAGTGTGGTGAATGTGGAGCTATGGTCACCGCTGAAGAAAAAAACCAAATTATCTGCTCTAAATGCAGGCATAAGTTCTCCTCTAATGGTAAGCTTTCTTGCCCTTATTGTGGCACCCTTATTTCAAAAATGAAGAAACCAAAGTTTCTTCACTATGTCTACTATCATTGTACTAAAAGAGTTAATCCTGAATGCAGCCAAAAATCTATCTCTGAGAAGGAACTCGAAACCCAGATTGATTCTTATCTCAAAAATATTCAAATCTCTGAAGGATTTAAAGACTGGGCTATTAACTATCTAAAAGAAGAGAATGAAAAAGAAGCGCAAATGAGGGAGTCAATCTTTGCCTCACAAAGAAAAGCTTATGACGCCTGTCTTAAGAAGCTCAATAATCTTTTCGAGTTGAAAATCTCACCTAAAAATGCCGATGGGAGTCTTCTCTCTGACGAGGAGTATAAGAAGCACAAAACTGAGCTCTTAAAGGGAAAAGCCGGCTTGAAGAGTTATTGAATGATCGCGGGGATAGAGCTGAGGACTGGCTCGAGACGGGCGAAAAGATTTTCAATTTTGCCTGTTATGCCCCCTATTGGTTTGAAAATGGCACGCCTAAGGAAAAATTCCAAATTTTAAGGGCTCTCGGTTCGAACCTAACCTTAAAAGACAAAAAGTTAGTAATAGAGCTACATTTTCCCTTCGAAGCGATTGGAGATATGTCAGCCAGGGTACCTGAAGTAAAAGGTGAGTTCGAACCTAAAAAGCGTGGCTTAAATAAAGAAGATTTTGAAGAAATCTACACCCACAGTCCAACAGTGTCCGCCACAATGGATAAAATTCGAACCCGGATAAAAAATAACTGGGGAAATCTAAGGTCGCTTACATCTATACTCGAAGCATGTATTGTTTGATATTTTATATCTTGACGCTGTACCTTAGATCAAGAATATATTTAGATAAGCAGATGGTTTTATTCTTTGAAGTTAATTAGCTTTGCTATTTTGAATAATGTTATGGCCTAACATAAAGTCGACATGTTCCAGCAAAAGTAATTGGCCGCCTGTAAATTGATCAATACTAAATTCATGTAAGAGTGGCCATAATCAATTAACGGTAAATCCCGCTCTTTGTGCATGTTTTCTTAACAGAAGAGAGATTTTGTCTTGACTACATTTATTTTTTTTGCTATAAGAAAATTGTAACATAAGGCAAGCTCAAAACATGGAAATGTCAGGCGAACAACATAACATTAAATTTACAATTAAGAACCACGTATTACCCCTATTTAATAATAGGGAATTTTTATCAAGCATTCAAAAACAGATTGTTGGTTTGCTTAAAACCGACGATCTAACTTTATCGGATTTGTTGTCTCGACTTCATAATTGTGACCCTCTCGTTACTAAAAAAGGTATTGAAGATTTAATTTCAAACGAAATAGTAAATTATAATCCTCGCAAAAAACAATACTCAATTAAGAAGTCTTTGGATGTTGGTTTATCAAAATCATCAGATGACCCCCTAGATGGCTATAGAAATAAAGATTTTTTAACAAAATTACCATTTGCAAATGACCAAAAAACCTCTGATATCATTCAGGCGATAAAGAAAAACCTGCCCGAGGCCTCACCCGTGTATTTTCAATGGTGGTTTGAAGATTCATCACTGCCCTTATTATCAAGCGCAATTTTATCAAGGATATCCAATTCAGAACGCATTGCTTTAATTGGTGCCCCTACCTTAGGGGCTTATGTGTCTCATTTTATTAAAAATCGGATTGTAATATTCGATGTTGACGAAACACTCCTCAATAATCTAAAAAGTGAGGCGAAAAATAATTCTGATCTTATTAGATATGACGTAGTAAGTAATCTTAATAAAGATTTTCAAAACAATTTTAATATTGTATATTTGGATCCTCCTTGGTATGTAGATTATATTCTTACTTTTCTTAAAAGAGCGTCTGAGCTATGTAAGCGAGGAGGGCTTGTTTTCATATCTTTGCCACCTGTTAATACACGGCCAACTATTTATCAAGAAAGAAAAAGAATTTACAAATTTATCAAGGACTACAAATTTAAAATAATCTCTTATTGGCCATCAGCTATAAAATATGAAGTACCAAAATTTGAAGCCAGGGCTTATGAACAATCAGGTGTTAAGCTAAAACAGCCTTGGCGGGAAGGAGACCTTCTCTTATTAAGAAAAACAGGGGATGTAATCAATGCCGATTTTCTAGAATTACAGGTAGAGCAAAATAGTTGGAGCGAATTCATTATTAACGAATGCCGCCTATTCCTTAAAGAAACTACATGCTCAACTGAAAATAGTTCTATTTCTCTTATTTCCAAGCCCAGTGGTTATGATAGTTTTTACCTAAAAACGACTAGCTTAAGAGAATCTGCAAGAAAAATGGCGGATATAATATCATCTCGAAATCATGCCGCTCTGGTCAAAAACAAAAAAATAGCTAAAGAAATGTTAGACGCCCTTTCAAAAAAAAGGGAGCTAACAAAAATTGAGCAAGAAATATTTATAAGATATAAATCTTCCAAAAGAGAAATTGCTGAGGCAATAGCTACCTTAACATCCTTTACTCAAAGCGAAGAGCCTGATGAGAAAGCAAAACATTTATAATAAGAAAGAATTAGAAGACTATGAGGAAAAATATTTAGCTTCTTACGCTTTGAAGTCTAAACAGGCAGAGAGAAATCGGCACGAACCCTCCCCATTAGAATATAGAACTCAATTTCATAGAGACAGGGATAGAATAATCTGGAGTAGATCTTTTAAAAGGCTGCAGCATAAAACACAGATCTTTCCATGTTATAGCGCCGACCATTTTAGAAGGCGACTAACCCATAGCTTAGAGGTTAGCCAGATAGCTACTACCATTGCGAGAAGCTTAGAATTAAATGAAGTCGCTACTGAAGCTATGGCTCTTGCACATGATATTGGACACGCGCCTTTTGGACATAGCGGAGAAAAAGCATTAAATGAAAAATTAACTGAATTAAAGGAGAAAAATAACCTTCTAGAAAACAAAAATGTAATAATCTATAACTTCGATCATGCTTTGCAGGGTGTTGAAATTGTGGAAAGGATTGAAAAAGAATACGAGCCAAAGTATTCAGGACTAAATCTTACTGTTCCTGTAATCGAAGGTATTTTAAAACATAGGAGAAGGAACCTTAAAGAACCAAGTCCAATAAAAGAAAAATTGACATATAAGGAAATCGTTAATAAAGATAAATATACTAAGTACGGCCTAGATTATGGCTCATTAGAAGCACAATGCGTATTTTTTGCCGACAAGCTGGCTTATTTTTTTGCTGACTTTGAAGATGCCCTTAGATCTCATATATTGAATTATTCTGAGATTAATAAGGGAAGCTTTAAGCAATTTATAGAAATGATTAACGGGATAGCAGATGCTCATCAGTATCCAAAAGTCGAGAAAAATATAGATAATATAGACCTATTTTTAGAATTTAGGAGGAAGGCAATTAGTGCACTAATATTAAATGTAATTGAAGCTTCCTATAATCTTATTTCCAGTTATAAATTATCTTCTCCCATCGAAGCAAAGAAACTTAAAAAGAGGATGATAAAGCTGGACGCAAAATATGAAAAAATTAAAGACGTTACCTATGATGACTATATAAAACAAAGAGTATTTAATCATGAACTATATAGAGCAACAGAATTTAAAGCTGAAACGATTATAAAAGACCTTTTTGATGCATATTATCAAGATAGAAAGCTAATTCCGGCCGATTATAACGATCATATTATAAATGCTTACCGAGGCTTAAATCTAAATGAAAAGGAGATAAATATTTTATCAGTTAAGAACTACATTGCCGGAATGACAGACTCATTTATAATATCTAGGCACAAAGATCTTTTTATGTCGAGTGAAAATATCTTAATTATTTAGCACAAAACAATAGTGGCAAGTAACGGGAGTAAATTCAATTGAAAAGTATAGGCTTTTAAGATGGGAAGGCTGGTGTACAAAATAGCTCGCGGTTTGTTCTGAAGGAGCGAACCATCGTAAAATCTCTCTCAAAAGAAGCCATTTATAAACTGTCAGACAGAAGAATATTAACCCCTAATGAGGGTATGTTTAATAAAAAGGAAGCAGATTTTCTGCTTCCTTGGTTTGTTGAGGAGGTGCTATTATTGGCCTTGCCAGGCTTGACATTGGGCTGCATATTCGCAGTCTTTGCACCAGAAACCTGGCCGAGGAAAGAAGATTTTAAGATTAATTCCCTTAAGAACCTGCTCAGCAATTGAGTAGAGCCGCTCATATCTTGCCTTATCACGTTTGGTTTCAAATGTTAGGATCTTCGGCTTTTTTGATTTAACAAAATCGATGAGCTTTAAGGCCTTCGGGGTTTTCTGATAGAGCCTTTCATAGGCATAGCTGTAGATTGTTAGCTGAAGAGATTCGTCTGCATCTTTAGAATCTACCATCTGACCTGAAGTCTTAAATTCAACAATTACATCACCTACCTCAATTAGGTCAATGACACCTTCGAGATCAATCAGAGGGACTTGACCGTTTCCGGGTCTAATAAGCGGCACTGAAAATGGAACTTCTGAGCATTTAGCTTTCTTTGGAGGAAGGTTATAGTAAAGACTCAGCATTTCCTTAGCCAGGACTCCAAGCTTCATCTCATCTTCACCGTTCTTAAACCTGATCTCATTTTCGATTCTTTGACTGTACCAGTCTGCTTCAAAAATCTTAAAGAGCTTTTCGAGCGGCACTCCACTATCAGTCATGGTCTCCCTGTGGAACCAGGAAAGGGCTGAGTGAAGGGCACTGCCAAAGGCTAAGCCTGAGGGCTTGAAGGGCTTGGGGAGAAAATCAACATACTGGAACTTGTATTTTAGGCCACATTGAAGGTAAAGATTGATTTGAGAGCTAGAAAGGTACTATACTGACCCCCTGAGGAGGTGGACACCTCTGAGAGATAGAGATTATACTGAGTAAGGAGGTGTCAGGATGAAGCTAAGGCAATGGAGTTCAGAGGAGAAGATGGCCATTGTGCTGGAAGCGCTAAAGGGGCAGAAGTCGGTGGCTGAGATTTGCCGGGAACATCAGATCAGTCAAACCCTCTTCTACCGCTGGCGCGCCCGGTACTATGCCGAATCCAAAGGCTGGCAAGTCAAATGACTGGCTTGATTAGCGTGGGGCCGAAGTCTCTCCCGAATTTGTGGGACGCAGAAAATAAGAGGCCTCGATGATATAAGAGACGAGCGCAATAGGTTTATAAATTTTAGCTGAAAGAGGAATCAAAATGCCTACAAATCCAATCAAAGAATTTATTCCCAGAGAAATTGAATCGCCTCAATTAAAGGCGGTTCTAAGTCAATTTTCAGCTTTTATAGATGAAACGATTAACTTTGGTTCTCATGTCTTTAAATGGGGAATTGAAAATATCAAAGGAGGGGATGAAAATATCCCTGTATTTCTTACTTATAGGCATATATTTGAGTTATTAGATTCAATATCTGTATTGATTAAAGAATCCTGTGTGGAACCTTGCAAATCAATTTTAAGAGCTCTCTTCGAATCATTTCTCACATTTGAGTATATCCTAGAAAAGGATACCGAACAGAGAGGAAGAGATTATTTAATATGGTGCAGACATCGTGAGTTAAAATATTATAGACGCCATGACCCAACTGACATTTTATATAAAGAATATAATTCAAAAATAAAGAAAGATAAATTGTTAAAAAATATGAAAAGGCTCATAATTCCTGACATAAAAGCTCAGATTGATTCTTTGAATATAATATTTAGCCTGCCATCTTATGCTGACTCTGAAAAGGAATATCAAAGAATGAGAAATCCGAAATGGTGGTTCAATATGCATAAAGGGCCTAATGACATTCAAACGCTAGCAACATATTTAGGATACGCTGCGTTTTATGATATTCTCTATCGTTTCTGGTCAGATTTTTTGCATGGTACAGACATAATGAGAGGAAAATTTTCTATTGATAAGCCTGGTGAAGTTGCGTTTACACAACTGAGGCTTCCCACCGAAGCTCAATTTGTGACATTGATGTCAGTTAGTTTTGCATTATCAGTTATCAGAAATTTAATCAATCATTATGTTAAATCAAGAAAGCAAGAAATGAGAATTTGGTATTTGAAAGAAATTAGAGATAAATATTTGGAACTCGCCAAAATGAATCGAATTGAAGTCCGATAAAATCAATATGAATAATGTTTCGAAAGAAAAATAATTGTTCCGTGAGTTTATGGGGTCTACAGGAAAGGCTATGGATCGAGGAAAGTAGTAACTAATGAATCCGCAGCCTATATTATTTAATCCATTATCGCTATCGGAGGATAGCAGACATAGAAAATTAGCATGCTTTTTGGGAGCTGCTCCGCCTATCTCTTAAGGATATGTGAAAAAGAAGCAAATGTGGTGTCCAAATAGTGTCTACAAGACTCCTAAATCAGCCTAAAATTGCCCTTTAGAATCTAAAACAGAAACAATGGCAATTTCTATATAAATCAATAATTTAGTTTGTTTTCAACAAGTTAGTTCGATTGTCCAAAACGGATTAAGAGTCCGCTGCTCTACCAATTGAGCTAACGGGCCAAAAATTATTTTTAAGTTTAGTTTAGAGCCATTTAATTGTCAACAGAACGAATGGCCTCAACCAAAAATGTTCAGGAAAACAGTGATCAAAAGAGCATTAGTAAAATCAATAAAGAAGGCACCAACCATCGGCACGACCAGAAAAGCCCGGGGCGCTCGTCCAAATTTGTCCACCAGGACTTTCATATTGGCCATGGCGTTGGCCGTCGTCCCCATCATGAAGCCGCAAAAGCCGCTGCTCATGACAGCCGATTCATAATCCCGCCCCATCAGTCTGAACACCGGCCCGAGACAAAGCAAGGCAATTAAGATGACCTGACCCACCAGAACAATGATCAGAGGCAGAACCAGACCGGCCAGTTCCCAGAGTTTGAGCGTCATCAGGGCTATAACCAGGAAAAGCGACAGCGAAACGTGGCCCAGGTCATCCATCGTCTTCTGGGAAAGCCCGATGAGGCCGGTCAGATCGTCCAGATTACGGATGATGGCTGCCACAAACATGGCCCCGATGTAAGCAGGAAGCGTAAAATGAAGGGCCGCAAAGCCCTGGCTCAGCCAGGACCCGATCCACATGACCACCAGGAGCACAACCGTATTTTTAAGGAGAATGTAGGCTTCCCTGTCTTCTCCAGATGGTGTAATCTCCTTAGGCTCAAGAACATTGGCTTCGACAATCTCATCGGCCGTGGCGACCTGGATAGCACGGGGCTTGGCGGCAGGCTTACGTAATTTGTATCGTTCAATCAAAAAAGTGCCAAGTGGCCCACCGATTAACCCGCCACTGATAATTCCAAACATGGCCGCAGCTACAGCAATAGTAGCCGCCCCCGTCACTCCGGTCTTTTCAAAAAGCGGGGCAAAGGCCAGGCCGGTGGCCGGACCACCGGTCAGGGTCACTGAACCTGCCAGAACTCCGAACAGAGGCTTTAAACCCAGCAGCACAGCCAGGCCCACACCCAGAACATTCTGGAAAATAGCGGCCACCGTGGCAATGATAAAAAAAAGCAAAACCTGAGGGCCTCCCACTTTGAGAAGCCGCAGACTGGCTCCGAAACCAATGGTGGTAAAAAAAGCAATCATCAGAGGATCTCGAAGGGTCGTATCAAAAGTAAACAGGCTAAGTCCATAATTGCGGGCGATAAGAGCGGCGAAAGCCACCAATAAGCCTCCAACCACAGGTGCAGGAATGTTATACCGCGACAGAGGCTTGATCCAGCGGCAAAGTCCATAGCCGAGAAAGAGGATGATACCGGCAAAGGCCACTGTATTGATGAGGTTTAGGTTCAACATGGTTTATCCTTTGTTATAGACTGAGTCAGCCGAGGTCCTTGATCGTCGTTTCCAGATAAGGTAGGCGGGGATACCGAGCACTATCAACGCTAAGCTGGCAAACGAGATCCAGAAGGTACGGATAAGCGAATTAACCGTCAGAAAAATGGAAGACAGGATAAAGAGGATTGGGGTGACGGGATACCCCCACGTCTTGTAGGGCCGTGCATGATCAGGGAGTTTCCGACGAAGTATCATCACTCCTAAAACCGTCAGGCCCATGAAGATCCAGAAGCCGAAAATGACATAAGAATAGAGTTGTTCAAAGGTGCCACTGAGGCTGAGCAGGGAGGCCCAAACTGCCAGGATGATGATCGAGACATGAGGTGTCCGGTAGTTAGGATGAACCCTGGCTACGGCCTTAAAGAAGATTCCGTCTTTAGCCATGGCGTAAAAAACCCTGGGTGCAGTCAGGAGATGACCATTTATGGTTCCGGTCATCGACAGCAGGATGATGAGGGTGATGAGGGAGGCCCCGATTGGCCCGACAGCCGCTTCCATTACATCGCCGGCTATCCGGGTCGATTTAGCCATCCTGGCAGCCGGGAAAACATAGAGATAGGCAAGATTGGCCACGAGGTAAAGAAAGATAACCGATAAAGTGCCGATGAAGAGTCCCAGTGGCAGGTTTTTTTGCGGGTTCTTAATCTCCCCGGCGCAATAGGTACTTGTTTCCCACCCTTTATAGGCCCAGAGAGCTGAAACCAGGGCCACCCCAAAGGCGCCCAGTAGCCCGCCACTCACCGGGGCCGCATTCTCAGTGGAAAAGAAGTTACTTGTCGACCCTTTAGCAAACAGGAAAATAACAACGCACATGCCAATCAAGGCGACAAATTTTATGCTCGTCAGAAAGTTGGTCACCAGGGCACCCTTTTTGACACCCAGGTAATTTACAGCCGCCAGAATCGCAATGAGGGAAATAGCCACTACTTTGGTCTGAAGGCCATTTATTTTTACGAAATACGGCAGATATTTGGAGGAGAATCCAACCGCCAGGGTGGCGATCGTACCGGCTTCAACGATCAGGAACAGAGTCCAGCCAAAGAGGAAAGCAATAAGTGACCCATAGGCTTCACGGAGATAGATATAAATCCCGCCGGCCTGGGAATACATGGCTGACAACTCGGCTATAGCCAGTGCCCCAAAAAAGCTCAGGATACCCCCTATAATCCAGACAGCCAGCATCAGTTTCGGTGTTCCAACAGTAGCCGCAATGTTAGAAGGATTGATAAAAATTCCAGAACCAATCATAGCCCCGATGACAATACCAACAATACTGAACAGGCCCAGAGCCCGTTGCAGCTCAGGAGTCTTCGGAGCGGCAGGAGGAACTGAAGCATCATTATTTTGCATTCGCTTATTATAAATTTATCGTCAATGAATTTAAATTAATTTAAAGAAATTTTAAGTAGATTAGAACGAATAAATTAATTGCTGAATTTTTTGCTTTAATCAGTATAATCATCATCTTAAGGTAATAATCTTTAATCTGGAGGAAAGATGCTCAAAACAATTAAACAAAGTCAGAAGAATCTTAGATCCGGGATAATTCTGGCTGGCTTGCTGTTTTTCTTACAGCTGGCTTTCCTGCCTTCACTACTCCTTTCTCAAGACAGGCTTAAAACTTACCCCAATTATGATCGCTACGAAAAGTTGATGAAAGAAATGCGCGAGGTAGCCAAGCTCGGCTCTGTCCGGGTTACCTGGAAAGATGGGGGTCAAGCTCTGGAATTTGTCCGGGATGGTCAGCAATGGCGTTATGACCTCAAAACCAGAAAACTGGTTAAAACCGGCGAGGCCAAGGAACAGCCGCCGATGGGTTTTGGCCGGCGGGCAGGAATGCCTGAACGCGGCCGTCAATTTGCCAGTGCCGAATCACCTGATAAAAAATATAAAGCTGTCTATCACGATCGCAATCTTTACCTGGTTGATCAGACCACAAAGGAAGAAATAGCTATAACAACGGATGGCTCAGATCAGACGAGAGTTAAGTACGGTACGGCTTCCTGGGTTTATGGCGAAGAACTGGATCAGACAACTGCCATGTGGTGGTCACCTGACAGTCAACAAATTGCCTTTTACCGGTTTGACGAAAAGGAAGTGCCCGATTACTACCTGCAGCTAGACCAGACCAAGCTTTACAGCAAGATGGACATTGAGCCTTACCCTAAATCCGGCCAGCCCAATCCAGTGGTTGACCTGTTGGTTTATGACCTGAGGAACAAAAAGGTAACGAACCTTGATGTCCGTCAGGGACAACCCTTTTCCAATGAAGTCGTCGGTCACTATATCTACGGGATCAACTGGACGAAAGATGGCCGAGAGCTTCTTTTCTTCCGGGCAAACCGCCGGCAGAACATAACTGAACTGGCGGCAGCTAATCCGGCCACCGGAGAAACCCGTCTGGTTGTCCGTGAAGAATGGCCAACTGGCTGGGCAGAGAATTCTCCTTCCATTACCTGGCTCAAAGACGGCCGGCGTTTTATCCTGGTTTCAGAAAGAACTGGCTTCAAAAATCTTTATCTTTATGATTTGAGCGGAAAACTGCTGGTCACCCTGACCAGCAATCCATTTGAAGTGGTCAACGTTTTAGCCGTGGATGAGAAATCGAGCCTGGTTTATTATACAGCCAGAAGCGGCGATAATCCGATGAAGATCCAGCTTCACCGCGTGCCGCTTACCGGCAAAAATGACCAGCGGCTAACCGATCCGGCCTTTAACCATACCATAGATATTTCTCCTGACTGCAAATACTATGTTGACATTGCCCAGACTCATGATACTCCACCGGTGACCAGGCTTTACACGATTGGAGGTAAATTAGTTGCTGAACTGGCTAAATCTGATCTCAGCCGGTTTGAAGCTCTCGGGTTAAAGAAAACTGAATTATTTACCTTCAAAGCTGCGGATGGGCAGACAGATTTGTATGGCTTACTTCAATTCCCTTCTAATTTTGATCCCGGTCAGAAATATCCATTGCTGGTCAGTGTCTATGCCGGGCCAGCTACAAATGGTGCCAGAGAGACATTTGTACCTCCGGCTCCAATTACCGAATTTGGTTTCCTGGTAGCCAGCCTTGATACTCGGGGCGCCGGTGGGCGGGGGAAAAAATTCCTAGATACTATTTACCAGAAGCTCGGAACATTAGAAATTGATGACCAGGCAGCCGGGGTCAAAGCCCTGAGTGAAAGGCCTTATGTCGATGGCAGCAGAGTTGGCATTTTTGGAACTTCCTATGGAGGCTATGCTTCCATTATGGCGATTTTGCGCCATCCTGATATCTTTGCTGCTGCCAGTGCTTCTTCTCCAGTTACCGGTTGGGAAAATTATGATAATATTTACACCGAGCGGCACATGTGGCTACCAGAGGAAAATAAGGAAGGTTATAAAAATGGCAATGCCCTGACCTACATAAATAATCTTAAAGGCCGGTTGATGATTTATTATGGCACAGCTGATAATAATGTTCATCCGAATAATACCATGCAGTTAATTCAATCTCTGCAGAAAGCCGGGAAAAGTTTCGAAGTTCAGGTCGGGCCAGACCTGGGTCATACGAGTATCCGTCAGGACCGGATGATGGAATTTTTTATTGAAAATCTAATTCTTAATAGATAAAAGATAGATAAAAGCGGGCCAAAGTAATTACATCGGATATCGGATAATAGTTTAATCTGGGAAGCCAGTGCCAGAGTATCCGTGAAGCTCCGGTAGCAGAAGTAAAACCAAAGTCCTGGAGGGAGCTATTAGTTCCTTTCTAACACTTACTTTGTCTTCCGTCTCTCCTTCCCAGCTTTTAGCCCGTGGTCGGGAAGAGATATCCCTCTGGACTGCCTTCAAAAGAGTCGATCTTACCGGCGGGGGATCGGCAGGAATGGTTCCTGACGATCCAGGGCTGGCTAAAACCAGGATTCTGGCCTTACCCCATATGAAAATCACCCCTTAAATCACCCCCGGTGACCATTGCCTCCTGGGGCTCAGGTTCATAATCTGCTAATAGGAGGCAAAGTCTATCCAGACAAAAGTGTAAAACATATTAATCTTCTTGCATTTTGATTAATAATTAGGGTAAAATTAAAAAAATGATGGACCAGGGATAAATGAATGAAGGTTAAAGGGTTTACTTTTATCGAGATTATTGTTGTTCTGGGAATAATGGGGATAATCCTGGCCGCTTCCTATCCAAGTATTCTCAATATGCTGGAGGTAAGAGCTCTGGACAGTTCAGCCAGGGAACTATTGACCGCACTGGAAGCAGCTCGTTATACAGCCGTCAATGATAAGGTCAACTGCCGGGTTCGCTTTTTCCAGCAAAATAGCCAGTGGCGATACCTGGTTGAGGTCGAGCAAGCCAGCATCACCGGAGGAGCTTATACCTGGCAGCCCGCCCGCAAGTCTATAACTCAGACTTTGCCGCCGAAGTTCAATCCTCAAATACAGGTTCAAACTATCGTCTTTTCCCCCTTAGGACTGGTGAGTAATTATAATTTTACCACTCCTCAAAATTTTCAGATTATTCTGCAAAGCGACAAGCTGCAGAGATTAGGACAGGATAATCAAAGAATCATTACAATTTATGCTGGCGGCTCTATTGGCTACAAAAAGGCCAGGGCTTAGAGGAGCAATCATCATGAGGCAAATGTGTCTAACCTGGTTATCAGACAAAAAGAGCTGGCCGGAGAAAAAGCCTATATTCATTAACCGCCGGAATAGTAAAAATCTTAAAGGCTTCACTTTGATCGAAGTCATCGTCAGCCTGGCTCTGGTTACCGTGGTTTTTGTCAGCTTAGCCCAGCTTTTTACCATCAGCATTATGCAGAATGTCAGGTCGAACGAAATCAGTAATGCTATATTTTTAGCCCAGCAGCAGATTGATTTTCTGAGAACATTAACCTCAGATGAGCTAAATAATTTTCCAGGTGAGATTACTGGAGCCAGTGATGATGAAAAAATAGATATTAACAGCGACGGGACAATAGATTTCAGAAGGCTTACCAGGGTTCAACCATTGGCTACCATGGCTAATGCCGGTTTCGATGTTCTCATTATGGTTTTTCCTCCAGCTTATCAGGATACAACCGCCGAGAGTTTGGTAGCTAATCCAGAAAATTATAAGGTCCGGGCCTACATTCATACGATTATTACACGTTAAGAAGGCTAAACTGATGCCTGAATAACAGGTGAAAAATGAAAAACGGAAAACAAAAAGAAAAAATAAGCACAAAAGATAACAATGAGCGCTGGAGTTTAAGAACTTCAGTCTCAAACCGGTCTGATCACCAGACTTCAGCGGGTTTTTCTCTGGTTGAACTTATAGTCTCTTCAGCTATCATGCTGGTAGTTATCATTGGCGCTTTAGCCCTTTATTCCAGAAGTAACCAGATTTCTGTCGATCAGGAGCAATATGCCGAGCTTCAGCATGATGTCCGCTCAGCCATGTATTTGATCACCAGAGATGTGCGGATGGCCGGAGCAGGCCTACCAGTCGAATTTGCTTATTATGCCTTTCAGGGTTTCAATAATGAGGATCAGGAAGCAGAGGTCACGCCTGACCGCCTGATTGTTTTTGGCAATATGGACAACTCATTAAGCCTTAAGATCCACCAATATCAGGGCAGTTCGGCTACCGTGTCTGTCTATGATGGAAGTTTTGAGCAGTATCCTTACAGTGAAGAATATTATCAAAATAGAGTTGTTTTAATCTTGCCCAACCCGGCCTCTGACTGCCGGCAAGGTGTAGTCAGGCAAATAACTCATATTACCTGGAGTACCGGAGGCACCAATGAAGCATTTAATATGTCGCCAGGTCTGGCTCCGGGCATAAATCCTCCAGGTGGTCTAACAGCCGATACTGACTGTGACCCGAATGACTACGATAATGGGTTGATTATATCTCCCAACAATAAAGAAATCTGGCTGGATGTTACTGGCAGCTACGGGCTTACTCATTTTCCAGGTCTGACGGCAGGCGAGAAAGGCTATGTGGGCGAACCAGGTATTCTCTATGAAACAATTGATGGCTTGCATCTCCCTCTGGCTCAGAATATAGAGAATCTACAATTTGAATATAATGGAGATCTTGACGACGATGGCCACTTAGACGGTTTTAAGCCCTGGGATGATACCTGGACTGCAGACCAGATTGCCCTTATTCGCCAGATAAGGATTATCATTGTTGGCCGGACACCCAATAGATTCACCTCCGTTTCAGGCAAAGTGCCAGCCAATGTTCACAATTACCGCCGGCCAGCAGTTTCTGATTCAACGGGTAGCACAACCGACGATTATCACCGCCGGTTTGTCCTGGAAACAACGGCTAACGTCAGAAATTTAAGCTTAAATATCTACAATCTGGGAGAGAGATGAGCCAGCAGCAACAAAACAAAAGAGCCAGGAACAAAAAATCCTGGAAGGATTTAGCCCCGGCTGACAGGCAGATTTACAGCCAGGTTTACCACAGGCCTTCAGGTTCAGGCATGATCGTAGTTATTCTGGTGCTGGCCTTTATGCTGACCGTTGGCCTGGCTGTTCTCACTGTAACCAGCTCAGGCCCTAAAGTCTCAGCCAGTATGCGCTATCAGGAAGAAGCATTTAATGCCGCTGAAGCTGGTTTTGATGCTGCCAGGATATTTATAAGCAATGAAGGATGGACAGATTTTGGAGATCATTATCTTAAAGGCCTCACTGAACACGGCATAGATGTTCCCCTTATCGGTGGGGATCTAAACACACCCAATCCAGGTTACTTCCGCCGTCTGACTGATGAGCAAATCCTGACCCTCATAGATGCTAACCACGACGGTGTCCCGGATAGTGTTCCCCAGGATCAATTAATCTTCTTTGAGGAGCCTTTTGTCTATAACCAGAGTGGAAACCTGAACCAACGCTATCGATATACAGTTTTTATCATCGACGATGAGGCTGGTTTCGAGGCTGCTTCTAACCCGGCTGATACTCTTATGGTCTGCATAGGTGTGGTCAGATCAGGCCCCAATGTGACCGACAGAATCCTGGGTACCTGCCGCCTGGAAATAGAGATAGAAATGCCATGAGGATGAACAAATCAATCAGGACATGATGATTATGTCAGTTTGTCTGGGAAATGAACGGGAAAATAAAATGATAAAAGAGCCAGCAGAAAATTTAACCAGTACTTTGAATGGTGCTGGCCATCAAGCTACTGATTACTCGCCTCTACCCATCCAGGCCAGAAAGACAGCACCCCAGGACAACTGGTCGTTAGCGGGCTATAGATGTCGTCAGGCTCTGGAATCAAAACTTTGCTACTCTAGGCTTCCTGGCTATCGGCAGAGCCCAGGCCATGGAGAACAAGACCGGTTGCTTCCCGGCCTGAATCAACTAGTTATTAAGCAACGACCCGGGTATGATTCAGAGTTAGGGCCGGTCTCAATTTCGGTCATAATTAAGACAGGGGGAAGATGATGAAAAAAAATATCTTGTTTGTACTCGCGGGCGGAATCATTGCCATCGTCGCCGGCGTTATCATTATTGATAGAGCCAGGGCTCAAGCTGGCGGCTGCGATACCCAGAGCGCCCAGGTCATCGGCTATACTAACGGGAATAACCCGGTAACTGTTGAACCCGGTAATATGCAGGGAGTGGATATAGACCAGGAGAGCGGAGACTTCGCTCTACGTCTGCGGGAAAAGGGGGCAAATTTTGTGTCAGGTTCTGGTTATAATGTTACAAGTAACTACCGGATGACAGGTGCCGCCGCTGATTTCAACGGTGACGGCTATGTTGACCTGGTGGAAGGTGGCCGCGGATGCGACAATACCGCACCCAGCACTGATAGCAATATCTCTATCTTTATCTCAAGAGGTAAAGATCCAAATAATCCGCAACGCTTCAAGTTTGATAGTCCTTATTATCTTCTCTATGCTGGATCAACTTTAAATAAAACTTATGAAATTATAGCTTGTGGAGCCGGCGATTATGATAAAGATGGCGATGCCGACATCGCTGTCCTGTCCTGGCAGGGGCGTCTGTTTATCTTTAAAAACCTCTATATTGAAAATGGCCTTGAACCAGGCGGCACACCAGTCTTCAATACTAGCAGTCCTGTTTATTTAGGAGACCTGATCAATGACGGCTACGGTGAGTTTGGCAGCTCAGAGAGCCACTTTCGGTGGGAAAGCAACATTGAATCGGTTGATATTGACGGCGACGGAGATCTTGACCTGGTCGTGGGTGTCCCGACCCGTTGGGCCTCCAGCCGCTGGGGAGAGGTAGTGATCTTCATTAACAACGGTGCCGGTGTCTTCTCCCGGCAATCGACCAGTATCAACCCTTATCCTAACAACTCAAATTATATCTATGGGGTCTGCGGTGTGGCCGCCGCTGATTTTGATAGCGACGGCGATATTGATTTCTATGTCGGGTCAGCTAATTCCCGGGATATATATTTCTACCGCAACGAGGGGGGCGTTAGTTTCAAACAAATTTCCTCTAAAACAATAACTATCGATAAATATAAGGGAACCACCACCATGCTCAGGGCAGGTGACCTGGATGGATATAACGGTCCGGACATTGTTCTGGCTACAGATGGCCATAATATCAATACACCTGGGGGCTATGTCTTCTGGTTTTCAAATAATGGCGCAGGTGTGATGACTCAAAACAAAGTACCTACTAATGGCGCTCAGGTATCATCTTCGGGTGATCTCGACTCTGGTGCCGTCGGTGATTTTGATAAGGATGGTGATGTTGACTTCTTCGTGGCTGATGGTAATGACTCTCAGAACTGTTACTTTTTCATGAATGAAACCTTCCCCCTCTATGTGGACCAGGGAAGCGTTTATTCTATCAACCTTCTCCCCTGTTCCTTCATTACTTCTGATAATGCCATTGTGTCTGTCACGATGAGTGTTATGCACAACGTCCCATCTGGAACTACTATTACCTATTACCTTTCCAATTCCAACGATGATAATGGCAATCCTCTCTGGGAGGGTCCGGTCACACCAGGAGTAGAGTTCTGGTTTAAGGCCCCGGGCTGGTTCCTGCGCTGGAAAGCTGCTCTGACCTCATCTGACGAAAAAAAGACACCTCGCATCAGTTATATCAGCCTCAATTATAAATATATAGGCAAACGGGAATACTCCAGAACATCACATGCCTTCGCCTATGCTGAAGTAAACAGCAGTCATCAGGGACCGGAAGAGGTTTTATTTTCTGCTTCTTTTGAATTTCCCTCCTGGCGTGGACATTTACGCTCCTGGGATCTCACTGATATGACACTTCAGTCCACTAAAGGCTCGACCATTCAGGAAATCAAGGAGGCCGGAGCTTCAAATGTCGTTGATGCCGGCGAAGTTCTAACGGCCAGATCCTGGAGCAGCCGTCAGGTCTATACAGCTGAGGCCGATGTGAATGGCATTATGAATCAGCGGCTGAATTTTAACACTTCCAGTGTCAGCAGTCTCGAGCCTTATCTCGGGCTGGGTATTGATAGCCCGGAATCTGTCCCGCTCATAGAGTTTGTCCTTGGCAGGAATCATGTCTGGAAATTAGGAGATATTAACCATTCCTCTCCTCAGGTGCTTGAACCACCGAAAGGCAACCCTGCCCTGATGGGAGCTGGCTATGACGGCTTCAAGGCTGAGAAGGCTGAGCGTGCTCGCCGGCTTCTGGTTGGGGCTAATGATGGCATGTTCCACTGCTTTGATCCAGAAACTCTAACCGAGCAATGGGCTTTCATCCCTAACAACCTTCTTTATAAACTTAAAAAGATGCGGGTCAGGGATGCTCAGTGCGGTGAATACCTTGTTCACCATTCCTTCGTTGACGGCACAGCCACTATCGCTGATGTTTACTTTAATTCTTCCTGGCACACCATAGCTGTTTGCGGGCAGGGACCTGGTTGGGGCAAGGATTACGGCTGGTATTACTTCTGCCTTGATGTGACAGATCCAGATGATCCTTTGCCCCTCTGGGAATTTAATGATCCTGATTCAACCGGTGAAACCTGGTCTGTTCCGGCAGTTGGCAAGCTGCCATCAGATGGTCGCTGGGTAGCCTTTTTCGGTTCTGGTTATGATACAGACGGTGACCCGGATGTAGTCCTGGGCAACCATTTTTACTGCCTGGATATTGCTAATGGTCAGGTCCTATTTAACAAATTGATTAAGGACTCCCCAGAGCCAACAAGTCCTTATGGCATTCAGAATACTATTCCCGGCAGCCCGGCTCTGGCAGATACGAATAATGACGGTGCTGTGGATGCTGTTTATTTTGGCGATCTGCTGGGCCGGATATGGAAAATCGTGACGACTGCTGCGCCAAACACCTGGAATCCGGCTGCTATTTATAAAGACCCCTATAAACATCCGATTATCACCAGGCCGGCGGTGGAGATCAACCGGTCTGATAACTCAGTTTACCTCTACTTCGGAACTGGCGGAGACGAGAGTGCCCCGGCTGATGCCTATTATTCTTTCATCGCCCTGAACGACAAAGGCAGCTCTCCAGCTGTTACCTGGTTTATTGGGACTGCTGCCTTAGCTCAGGCACTTGGTATTGATGCCAGCCTCGGCAAGGAAACTTTTTCCCTCGGCGAGAAGGTCTGGGCCGACCCTATTATTTCGGATGGAGTCATCTATATTGCTACTATCAACGGCTCCATTGAGAATATCAATCCCTGCCTGACACTGGGAGGGGCAGGCCATCTTTATGCTCGTTATACCACCGGAGTCAGGGCTGGCACTTCAGCCCTGACCAATGCCAGCGGTCAGACGATAGCCTCCTTAGCCACTCTGCAGAAGGCCCGTTCGGCAGTCACCATTGGAGCTACCAGACAGGTTGGAAATGAGACTAAACGCCAGGTCTTTATTCAGAGCTATACACAGCCAGGCCTGGGTGGACCTGAACCACCAAGTGAAGTTCTGTCTCAGCCAGTTCCTATCGGGAACAAACTCCGTGTCAAATCCTGGCGCGAGGTTTATCAGGTCATGCGGTAAGAAACGTAGCTATCGTTTTTTATCGCCTTGTCTGGCAGTCCTTGATGGAAGGTGACAGCTTCATCCCCGGGCTTGTGACATGAACATTATAGTTCAAAGGTAGATAACCGGTTATCATGGCTTCCGATAGCCCGGCTTGAGCCAGAAAAAGAAAAGCCCGGTTTCATGGCGCTATTGAACTAACTCACTCTCTCAGTCTGCAGAAACAGAGTTAGAGCCATCTGTAAAAGCTATCAACTCTTTTTGCCTGTTATGTTAAAGAATGAGGGACATAATTTTTTCTAAATCAAAAATTATGTGCATGTTTAGACGTTAACTTAAGATGAGCATTGAATCCTGTTTTTGACAATAGTCCCTATGTCAGCAGAGCTTTCATTTTCATAGATTTTTTTAGGAGGAGCTACTAGGCTGACAGGCTATTCTCTTCTGGCCAAAACAGAAACAACCTGATAAAATAATTTACCTGACTCAGGATTAAGCCTGAAAAGGCAAAAGAGAAAATATAATAAAATAAGGACAAATATTACTGATGAAAATAAAATATCTTGATGGTCGCAGGCTATATTTTGCTTTTCTGGCTGGTGGTCAGGCCATTATCAAGGATTTTGCCTATCTTAACAAAATAAATGTCTATCCGGTACCTGATGGCGACACGGGAACCAATTTAGCTTCAACCATGAAAGCCATTGCTGAGCAGTCCAGGCCCGGCCGTTCGGTCAAAGAATCACTGAGTTCCATAGCTGAGGCCGCTCTGACTGGAGCCAGGGGAAATTCTGGCCTGATCTTTGCTCAATACATTTATGGACTCAGCCAGGAACTCGGCAATGACATAAGAATTTCTGCTGCCCGCTTTGGCGAGTCTGTCAGGAATGCTGTTCGCTATGCTTATAGCTCTACTGCCCGGCCCCAGGAGGGCACCATTCTGACGCTCATCAGGGAATGGGCTGAGGAGATTTACCAGGGCCGTCACCGTTTTTCCGATTTTCACGAACTGATTCACCACTCTCTGGAAAAAGCCAGGCAGGTTCTCCAGGAAACACCTAAAAAGCTGCCTGCTCTGAAAAAAGCCGGAGTGGTTGATGCCGGAGCCAAAGGCTTTGTGGATTTTATAGAAGGGGTGGCAAATTTCATACGTCAGGGCAGCCTGAAAGATGTTTTAAGTGAGGAAATACCGGCAGTTGAATTTCAGGAGACTCCTCATAAAGTTAAAGAAGACATCCCCTTCCGCTATTGCACCGAAGCCCTGATCGCCGGGGATAATCTGGATTTCGAAAAAATTAAAGGCCTGGTCGAAAAAGCAGGCGAGTCAGCTATTACGGGTGGTTCTGAAACCAGGGTGAGGTTTCATGTCCATACTAACGAGCCGGAGAAGCTGTTTGAGGCTCTTAAAGATCTGGGGACGATTGTTCAACCGAAAGTAGAAGACATGAAGCTTCAGTCACAGATAAGCTTCCAGCCAAAAAGCAAGATAGCTCTGGTGGTAGACTCTTCCTGTGATCTGCCAGCCTCTCTCCTTGAAGAGAATCAGGTGGTGGTTATTCCGCTTCTTTTGAATATTAAAAATCATGTTTTCCTTGATAAGCTGACCATTTCGCCTGAAAACTTTTACAAATTGCTGGCCGAAGAGGAAATAATGCCAGGCAGTGCCCAGCCAGCTCCTAAGACCATAGAAAACTGGTTTTCCTTTCTGAGCAGTCATTATGAGGCCATTCTGGTACTGACCATTTCGAGCGCCCTATCCGGCTTTTATAATCTGGTCAAGGCGGTGGCTGAAAAATTCCCCCAGAAAAAAATAATAATAGTTGACAGCCGTCACATTTCAGGCTCTTCGGGACTTATTGTCCAGCGACTGCTCGAAAACTGGCCCCAACATACTCAACAGGATGTAGATGAACTGGCCCGCCGGGCAGAAGAGCTGACTGCCAAAACTGAAATCCTGGTTGATATCAAAACCCTCAAATATCTGGTCAAGGGTGGACGGGTCAGCCCGATGAAGGGTTTACTGGCCAAACTGCTCAACATTAAACCAATCATTATTATTAATAAGCTCGGCCAGGCTGTTCCCTGTAGTCAATCCTTCAGCCGGCGGCAGAACTTCAAAAAGATTCTTAAGATGGTCAGAAAAAAGCAGGCCGCCCATCCTGTTCATTCTTTTGCGATTGTTCACGCCGGTAATCGCCCGAGAGCTGAAGCTTATGCCCGGGAAATTGAACGGATTACGGGCCGCCAGGTAAGCTTTATCGAAGAAGCCTCACCAGTCGTTGGCGTCCACAATGGTCTGGGAGCAGTTGGCGTTTGCCTGTCCTATGAATGAAGCGGCTCGCTTTTCCATCACTATCTGAATCCGGAATATATAAATCAAAATTTAGAATACCCGGTATAAACCCATTACCCTCGTCCCGGAATTAATGTATACTAAATTAATAGGCTTTTTCAGTCAGGAATGGCCAGATGACTAAATTCTATCAAAAAGCTATAATTCTTGGGTTGAGCCTCTGGCTGGCCTGGGCCGGCTGGAAGGGCTTGAACACTCTGGCCTGCCGGGGAGAACCAGCAGCTATCAGCCAGGTAAAAGGAGATAAACCTGTGAAAAAAATCAAAAAAAACAAAGAAGAATGGGAAAAGGAGCTTACTCCGGAGCAATATAAGGTGATGTTTAAGTGCTGCACGGAACCTCCTTTTAGCGGTAAATACAACAATTTCTGGGAAGAAGGGGTTTATTTTTGCGCCGCCTGCAGTACTCCTCTTTTTAAATCAGATGACAAATATGATCACGGCAGCGGCTGGCCAAGTTTCAAAGAGGCTCTATCTGAAGCTAATCTGGAGTATAAAGATGATTTTTCTTCTGGCCATTTCCGGATTGAAGTGACCTGTGCTACTTGCGGCGCTCACCTTGGGCATCTGTTTGACGACGGGCCAGCCCCGGTCTATAAGCATTATTGTATAAATTCAGCTGCTCTTATCTTTAAGCCCAGGGAAGAAGCCTCCAGGGAACTTCCAGAGGTAGCCACTTTTGCTGCTGGTTGTTTCTGGGGAGTAGAGGCGAGATTCAGTCAGATAGAAGGTGTAATTTCAACTGCCGTTGGCTACAGCGGCGGGCAAACGGCCAACCCCACCTATGAGCAGGTTCGCTCCGGGAAAACAGGACATACTGAGTCTGTTCAGGTAGTCTTCGATCCGCAGGTGGTCAGCTACGAGCAGCTTGTCCGCCAGTTTTTTGCTCTCCATGATCCAACTCAGCTTAATCGTCAGGGACCTGATACTGGCACCAATTACCGTTCGGTCATTTTCTATCATCATGACCAGCAACGGCAAATAGCAGAAAAAATCAAGGAAGAGCTTCAAGCCAGCGGGCGTTATCAGAGCAAAATTGTGACTGAAATTGTACCCTTCAGCCACTTTTATCGGGCCGAAGAATATCACCAGCAATATCTCAAAAAAAACAAAAAAGCTGTCTGCCCTATTTAATAATTTCTATCTGTTCTGGTGAATCGACGATTATCTCGGGCTTGCCCTGATATTCTTTGATGCGGCCGTAAACCCGGATGTCTTTATTTAAATAGAGCTTTTCTGGCGATTCAGGAAAACGGGAAAAGGAGCTGGCAAAAATAACCACCGTAAAATATCTTTTCCAGTTGCGGTGAAAATTAAGAAAACAGACTTTACCAGTATTATTGGCCGCGACTACTTTCCCTCTCACCCGGACCGTCTGGCCATAATAGTCTGCTGCCTCTTCCCAGGAAATCTCTTTTTCAGGCTTGTCACTGGACTGTAGCCGGGCGGCTGCTTTTTCTTCTGCCTCTGCCTTACCACCAGCAGCCGCTATTCTTTGACCATCTATGGCCACAGTCTGCGCCTGCTCCTCACCCGCCTCCTCAACTATCTTTATCTGGTCTGGTGAACTGAGGATAATTTCAGGCCGTCCCTTATAAAGCATTATCCTGCCCCTGACTCTGACTTTTTTATTTAAATAATATTTTTCTGGCTGCGGTGGAAAGCGATTAAAATCAGAAGCGAAAATCACCAGGCTAAGATAATGCTGGTAATCTGGATCAAAATTAAGGAAGCAAGCACGGCCTGAATTGTAGCTGCTGACTATTACCCCCGCTACAGTTACCGTTTGGCCAACATAATCACCGGCCTTTTCAAAAGGGATGATCTTTTCCTGGGCAAAAGCCTGGAGGGCAGTGAGCCCGGTGAAAAGCAGGGCAGCCGTTAAAATAACGGCTTTTATTTGCTTCACTCCTTGATCTCCTGCCAGCCGTGATTTAAAAGAGTTTGCCTTAGTTCCCTATCGGAAAACTCATTTGTCCACTGTCTGAGATTAACTATCTCCTTTAAAAGCTCTTCCTCATTTAGCCTGAGTTTGACATATTGTTTAAATCTTATAGCCCACCAGTTATTGGCCAGCTCGAATATTTCGTAAGGGACTCTTTCCTGGCTCAGAATCCACTGGAATTCATCCAGTCCATAATTAGCCCACAGTCCGAGGCCACTGGCCCGGGCTTGAGCTTCAAGCTGGCGGTATTTAACTAAATATCTAAAGGGAAACCGGGTGTAAGCAAATCCATAGCCCTGACGGATGATTTCCTCATTGAGACAGCGCCCGTCTGGAAGGTAAACATAAGCCAGCGTCCGCCCATATTTATCTTTCTTTTCCCGGTCATATTCAAGCCTGACTGACGAATCGCCAGCCAGTCTCTTAAGAAAGTCTGAAGCTTCCCTGGCATAAAATTGAGCAGGTTTTAGCGGATGATAAAGCTCAGGCGTATCAACCCCGATTAACCTGACTTCACCAATGGATTCAATCTCGATGGTATCTCCATCGACAACCCGCAAAAGCAGGTAAAAACAGGGCTGCTTGTCCGGAGCAGGCGATTTATCTGGAGAAAGAGAAAGGAAGGCTTCATCTGCCCTGGCCGCTCCTGCCATTAAAGGCAAAAACAAAATTAAAAAAATAATAATTTTTAAAGCTTCAAAATGACCTGAAAATAGATTACTTCGGTTGGACTGATGCCGCCATCCTGCTTCTCTCATCACATCTCTTCCCCTGTCTAGACAAAAAATACGCCTGGCGCGATTCGAACGCGCGACCTACGGATCCGGAGTCCGTCGCTCTATCCAGCTGAGCTACAGGCGCACCATATTATTTATAGCTGATTTTAGAATTGATAGCAACCAGAATGGATTATAAAGAAGTCCGGCCAGTTCCACAGGGAAATAGGTTTTAGATAAAGTCCAGCCACCTCAAAAGAAAGTCTATTAGATTTTATTAAATCTTTATTAAATCAAGTTTTATCAAATCAAGCTAATCATCATTTCTGTATATCATAACCTATTATCAAGGTCGGAAAACAAAATCCTTGTCTTAAAAAGTTTGAGCTGTGCAGAATTAATATTCTGGACTAATCAGTGAAGCCAGGATAGGCTCTGCCCTGTTTTTCTTCACATCTTTAGCCGGGGGCTAACAGAGTTCTTATTTCCTTATTGACTTCTTAGCCATGTTCAGCCTTAGCCAGGCTGTTGGATTTTAGATCCAGAATTGGCTCTTTAGCTCTATCCGGTTATATCCAGGCTGGCAGCCACCAGTTCGGCCACATCCATGACTTTTATATTTTCAGCTTTTTTATCTCTTAAGCCATCCTGAAGCATAGTCAGGCAGAAGGGACAGGCAGTGGCCACCAGGCTGCTGCCGTTTTTAATTATTTCATCAGCTCTTAAGTGATTGACCCGCTGGCCAGGCTTTTCTTCTAACCACATTCGTCCCCCACCCGCCCCACAACAAAAACTATGTTCCCGGCAGTTTTTTAATTCCTTTAATTCTCCTGACAGGATTTCTTTCAACACCTGGCGAGGCTGGTCAAACAATCCGCTATGCCTTCCATAATAGCAGGCATCATGATAACTGTAAGCCAGGCTTGTGCCAGTCTGGTTTTCGGTTTTCTTCAAAGGCAGCTTTTTCTCTGCTAAGAGGCCAGCCAGAAACTCCACGTGCGAGACAACCCGGATAGATTTCAAAAACTCTTTTTCTTCCTGATTAAAAACTCCCGGCAAATCAAGGAGAGCCGGATATTCATTTTTTAAAGTGTTGTAGCCGTGCGGACAGAAAGTAATGATATTTTTAATCCGGTATCTAGCCAGGGTTTTTAGATTCTCAGTGGCTAAAGTCTGAAACAGATACTCATTGCCCAGTCTCCTGGCTGAATCGCCGCAGCATTTTTCCTCATTACCCAGAATGGCAAAATCAACCGAGGCAGCCTGAAGAATCCTGGCCATCGCCCGGGCAATTTTCTTTCCCTGCTCATCATAAGTACCAAAACAGCCTGCCCACAGAAGATAAGAGGCAGATGGCAGCTCAGCGGCCCGTTTCAGATTTAAATCTTTTGCCCAGTCAGCCCGGTGGCCGGCCGGCCACCCCCACGGATTAGATTGTGTTTCTAGATGATGGAAAAAATCACGGAGTTCAACTGGAATTTTCCCCTGCGCCAGAACCAGGTTCTGCCTGAGATCAATTAATTTAGCCGGATGTTCAATCTCAAAAGGACAGACGTGAAGGCATGAACCGCAGGTGGTGCAGGCCCAGATTTCTTCTTCATTAAAGACCTCTGGCACCAGGGGCTTGAGCTCCTCTTTCTTTTTCCTTCTGATCGCCTGGAAAGAACCTAGCAGATGATTTTCCAGATGATAAATAATCATTTTAGGTGAGAGAGCTTTACCGCTGGAAAAAGCCGGACAGGCATCCTGACAGCGGCCGCACTCGACACAGGCAAAGGCATCAAGAGCATCTTTCCAGTTAAAATCCGTGGCTTTCTCGGCTCCAAAATTCTCTGAGGTTTCAAGGTCAAGAGGCTTAATCGTCCCGGAAGGCTCGTGCTTTTTAAAAAGGAGATTAACCGGGCCGGCAAACATGTGGAAATATTTAGAATTGGGCACATAGGCAATAAAAGAAAAGACAGCCAGAGTATGAAGCCAGTAAGAGATTTTTAGATTAAGTCCTAAAGCCGCCGGAGAAAGTCCGGCCAGACCGAGTCTGGAGGCCAGCCACTGGCTGAGCCAGGCCCAGCGGGCTTCCCCATGACTGGCCAGGAGCGTTGCTTCATAATAAAGGTAGGTAACCGTCACCAGAAAAATAAAACTATAAATTAAAGCCGAATCAAGAGATGAAGTATTATAAGCTTTTGGTCTAAGCACAAACCGCTTGAAGGCAAAAAAGCAGATGCCTATAAGGACAGTGATGGCAAAGGCATCAACTGTAGCTGAAAAAACCAGACCAAAAGTCGATGAACCAAAGAGATAGAAGCCATTAACATAGCCTTCGAGCACATGGTTGACAGTCATGGTGTCAAAAGCCAGCGCCCCGTAGAAAATCAGCACATGAGCCAGCCCGGTCCATATTCTTTCATTGCGCAGGGTGCAAAGCTGAAGAAATACCCGGAAGACAGTATAAAAAAACCTTTTGATTATGGAATCAAACCGGTTCTCAGCCTGACAGGAAACAATAATCCAGACACGCTTGATGACCGGAATAAAGAAAACCACGGCCGTAGCCAGAACCAGAAATAACAGGATAATTTTCTCCGTCAGCGACAGCACTGATATCCTCCTTAATTCTAAACACGACTTTTCAACAATTTTAAACTTTTTCTGTCAAATTTCTAATGATTTTTTTACTTGATGAATTTGGCGGAGGCGATTTCAATCAGACCGGTATTCTTATCAGCCAAAATTAAGTTTGAGGTACCTGCCCAATAAATAAATATTTTATTGCATCACACTTATTTAGAAACAGCTACAAAGGAGAAATTCTAAGAAGCATGCAATAAAATGATAGGCAGATTAAAGTTGTAATGCAGGTGAAGTAGAAAAAGAAGTTTAAAAATAAGCAGCATTCTAAACCAGGCTTATTCCAAGGAAGATAGCAACCAATGACTTGGGAGAATCAAACCAAAAGAGAACTGACAAAGAAAGCAGTAGAAAGGAAATAAAAGTTTTCTACCTTATTGCCCAATAATTGCATCAATTGCCTATTGATTGCTTATTTATCATGACATCAGATAGTTATTAGATAATCAGGACTATTTATAGGCTGTTAAGATTGTATTCTGAAAGACTATTCCAGATGAATTAACTAACTTGGCTAATGGATGACCGATAATTGCCCAAATTTGATAATATTATGATTTAAAAGCAGTTAATCCAAATCGCCGGGAAGAGCAGGACACCAGAACGCCGGAAGAATTGCTGTCAATTATAGAAGCACACTCAGACGAGATAAAAAATATAGTTAGTCTCTTAAGGAAAAATGGGATGTAAAAATGGGCCAGTTTTGGTTGAAACCAACTCTCTAATCTGTATGTCAAGCCACCCACAGGCTAAAGGCTATAACCTCCATGTATTGTGACACTTCCTTGTACTGTGGAAAGCGCACTCCCACACCCAGAGGCTACGGGCACACACCTAAAGGCTACAGGCATTTTTCATTCATTTCTGGACTAAATGATAGGAATTTCTGCTGCTTGAGAAAATCCGGGGACACGATCCGCTTTAAATCAGATTTAAGAAAGCCACCTCATTTCCCTGACTTTCATCTCATCTTCCCGCTTTTCTTCCTTCCAGACAATCAGAAAAAGTAACGCACACCGACAAAACCGAGCAGTCGTAGTTTCGTATCTGGAATCAAATCCATAACCGGGCTGATTTCAAAAAAGACTTCCAGCGGACTATTTTCGAACATATAACTCAGGCCTAGTGGAATTTTCGCCCCAAATCTAGCATCATCCTGGAGATTTAACCTGGCTCCAATTCCATAATAGACGGCCAGCTTGCCTGCCTCTACCTTAATAAAACTGTGTAAAAGATAATCGGCATGAAGATGAAAGGCATTTTCACCAGAAAATGACCAGGAACCAGCAATATCAAAGGCTGTGCGGCTACCGGTCCAGTATTTGGCGATGACACCGGTGGGCTCCCCCAGAATAATGCCCAGTCCCAGTCTTTTCTGTTGAACCTGGGCTTGAAGCAGGCCAGCTGATAGAAAAACCAGCATTAAGATTACCAAACATAGTGCTCTTTTTTTCATCTTTATTTCTCCTCTAACTGCTTTTTTGATTCTAATTCATTAAAAGACTCACGGCAAGCTGCCGGCTTGAGATTGAAAAAATCTCATGGCCACTGTTTTTTGTTTCTGCTTTTTTCTTTTCTGTTATTTATAAATTGGCTTGACCCCCATGACATAGAACATAAAAGAGTATTTGTCAGTCAGTTCATCCAGCGCTTTAGTAATATTGCTTGAACCGTGTCCGGAGCGGGTCTCAATCCTGATTAAAACTGGATTATCACAGGCCTGTTTTTCCTGCAGAGTAGCCGCAAACTTAAATGAATGAGCCGGCACGACCCGGTCATCGTGATCAGCCGTGGTAATCATCGTCGCCGGATAACACACTCCTTCTTTGATATTATGAAGCGGAGAATACTTGAGCAGATACTGAAACTGTTCAGGATTATCGCTTGAGCCATACTCCACCATCCAGCCCCAGCCCACTGTAAACTTATGGAACCTCAGCATATCCATTACCCCGACTGCCGGGAAAGCCACTCCAAACAACTCAGGCCTCTGAGTCATAACCGCTCCGACCAGCAAGCCGCCGTTAGAGGCACCGGAGATAGCCAGGTATTTAGGCGAAGTATATTTTTCCTTAATTAAATATTCCGCTGCCGCCAGAAAATCGTCAAAGACATTTTGTTTGTTCTGGAGCATCCCAGCCCGGTGCCAGTTCTCGCCATACTCTCCTCCGCCCCGTATGTTCGGTTGAGCAAAAATTCCGCCGTTTTCCAGGACCGGAACAATCGAAGGATTAAAGATCGGAAGCATACTGATATTGAAGCCGCCATAAGCTGTCAAAAAAGTTGGATTCTTGCCGTTTAAGACCAGGCCATGACGGTAAACGAGAAACATGGGAATCCTGGTCCCGTCCTGGCTGGTATAAAAAACCTGTTTGACCTCGTAATCTTCAGGATTAAACCTGGCTTCTTGTCTATTAAAGATCTCTGATTTTCCTGAAGCCAGATCATACTTATAGATGGCTGGTGGATAATTAAAAGAAGTAAACGTATAGAAAATAAACTTATCATCGCGCCAGCCGCCAAAACCAACCGCTGTCCCGATGGCCGGTAATTCAATCTCACGGATAAGCTCGCCTTCCGGCTTGAACTGGTAAACTTTTGTCTGAGCGTCCTGAAGGTAGGTGCCAAAAAGATACCCGCCAGCCGTAGCGGCAGCTGTTAAAACTTGAGACTTTTCCGGAACAATAACCTGCCAGTTTTCCTTAGCCGCCTGGCCAGGATCAATCAGGACAAGGCGGTAATTAGGAGCATCTATATTTGTCCTGACCAGAAACTTATCGCCAAGATTATCAATGACTTCGCTATTATAGTCAAAGCCCGGGATTAATAATTTAAAAGTTGAATTTTTCTGGCCAAGATCCTTCCACCAAATCTCAGTCCCCGAAGTTCCAGCTGAAATCACCAGAAGGCCATATTTCTGATCTTCGGTCACTCCCAGAGTCAAATATCTTAAGGGATGTTCTTTATCTTCATAAATCAAGGCATCTTTTTCCTGAGGATCGCCCAGTTTATGGTAAAAAATCTTCTGATTTTCATTGCGGGCCTTAAGCTCTTCTCCCGCCGCCGGCTGTTCATATCCGCTATAGAAAAAGCCATCTTTATACCAGGAAGCTGCAGAAAACTTCAGCCAGCGAATCTGATCAGGCAGCTCTTTTTTGCTGGCTATTTCCATTACCCTTAGCTCTGACCAATCAGAGCCAGCCTCTGAACGGGCAATAGCCATGTAACGGAAATCTGGAGAAACGCCAGCCAGACTGATGCTAATTGTCCCGTCTGGAGACAACTGGTTTGGATCAATAAAAACTTCAGGCTGGCCCTCTAGGCCCTTTTGAACATAAATCACCGGCTGATTTTGAAGCCCGTCATTTTTGTAAAAGAAGAAATATTCACCGGCTCTAAAGGGCTGACCGAGCCGCGGATAATTATAGAGGTCTCTTAATCTTTGCCCAATTTTTTGGCGGTAAGGAATTTTATCCAGATAAGTAAAGGTTATCTTGTTTTCTTCCTCAACCCACTTTTTTGTCTCCTCTGAGTTATCATCTTCGAGCCAGCGGTAAGGATCTGGCACCTTCGTCCCGAAATAGTCATCGACGACATCAACCTTTTTGGTTTGAGGGTAAATAATTTTTTCCTGAGCCGGCCGGTAGCAGGCCGCCAGCACCAGGATCACAACCATGGATACTAAAACCAGGCTAAAAGCAAACATTTTTTTGTCCTTCATAACAGGCCTCCACGAAATTAAACCAGTAATTATTATTAACACAACCAAAAGCATTATTCCAGAAAAAACTTTCCCTTTTTTCAATTGAATTTTATTTTCCAGGTTTTTTCTGTTAAGCAAAATTATAGACAGCCAGCTCTGGGTGTGATGTTATACTGGTCTGACAGGCCTGAACCCAACAGTAAGCAGGTCTGGCTAGCGGCTGGCTTTAAAGACAGCCCTTTTTCTGTTAACATTAAAAGTGTTTTGCCTTTAAGGAGATACTCATGACCAGGCGTCTTGGAGTAATGACCAGAGATTGCGCCGGGATTAATGCAGCTTTAAGAGCTGTAGTCAGAACAGCTACCGGCCGGCAGGCTGAGGTTTATGGCATAATCAGAGGTTATGACGGGCTGATTGATGGTGAATTACGCCCCCTCGATCGCCGGACAGTCTCCGGGATTATCAACCTGGGTGGAACTATTTTAAAATCTGCCCGGTCAGAAAGATTTCTAACCGAGGAAGGCCAGTTACAAGCCGTCAGGATGATTGAAAACCATAAGCTTGATGGCCTGATCGTTATCGGTGGAAACGGATCGTTAACCGGAGCTCACCTTCTGGCCACTAAATATGGATTTCAGGTAATCGGGATTCCAGCTACGATTGACAATGATCTCGGCCAGGTTGATCAATGCCTTGGCGCTGATACCGCCGTGAATGTCGCCCTCGATGCCCTCGATAAGATTCGCGATACAGCCACCAGCCTGGAAAGGATTTTTGTCGTTGAAGTTATGGGCCGGGAGTGCGGCTATTTAGCCATGAAAGTGGCTTTAGCTGGCGGTTGCGAAGATGTCATCCTGCCCGAACAGGACTTTGATCTGAATGAAATCTGCCAGGAAATTCAGGCCGGAAATGCCCAGGGTAAAGTGAGCTGGATCGTCATTGTAGCTGAGGGCAAGGCCAGGGCTCAGGATGTAGCCACAGCTATTACCCTCCTG
Source organism: Acidobacteriota bacterium (assembly GCA_028749115.1). Classification (GTDB taxonomy): domain Bacteria; phylum Acidobacteriota; class Aminicenantia; order Aminicenantales; family Saccharicenantaceae; genus Saccharicenans. Next base: position 107,618 of record JAQURD010000002.1, read on the forward strand.
ACCGGCCTGGAAACCAGAATTGCTGTGCTGGGTCATATCCAGCGCGGCGGCCGGCCAACTGCTATTGACCGTATTCTGGGAGCCAAGCTGGGCTGGGCAGCCGTTGAAGCTCTCCTGGCCGGAGAAAACGATAAATGCATCACCCTGAAGAATGAAGAAATCATCCCCATCCCTTTAGAAATGGTTATCAAACCCAAAAAATTAGTTTTTGAGCCTGAATACCGCCTGTTGAAGCTTCTCTCCTGAAGTCAACAGTTTTAATAATCTTTAACCCTCAGGCTATAACCTTTATTTTTATCTATTTTTTAGAAGAACCGGGCGGCAAGCAGGGCATTTTAATTTTATTCCGGCGCGCACAGGTAATAGCTTCCTCATAGCCAGCATCAGCATGGCGAACAACGCCGATACCCGGGTCAACAGTTAGGACACGTTCCAGGCGCCTGGCCATAGCTGCTGATCCATCAGCCACAATCACCATGCCAGCATGGATGGATAAGCCGATGCCCACTCCGCCGCCATGATGAACCGAGACCCAGGAGGCACCATTAACCGCATTGAGCAGAGCATTCAGAATCGGCCAGTCAGCAATTGCATCTGAACCGTCTTTCATTTTTTCCGTTTCCCGATTGGGTGAGGCAACTGAACCGGTATCCAGGTGATCACGGCCAATAACTATCGGAGCACTTATTTTCCCTTTCTTGACCATCGTGTTAATAACATCCCCGAAAAGAGCTCTCTCCCCATAGCCGAGCCAGCATAGACGGGCCGGCAGCCCTTGAAACTTGACCTGCTGTTGAGCCTTTTTGATCCACCTGGCTAAGGATTCATCTTCAGGAAACATTTTCAGCACGGCCTCATCGGTGGCATAAATATCTTCTGGCTTACCAGACAGAGCCACCCAGCGGAAAGGCCCTTTGCCCAGACAGAAAAGGGGTCTGATATATTCCTGAACAAAGCCAGGAATGTCAAAAGCATTCTCGACACCGGCTTTTTTTGCCTGGCCACGGAGGTTATTACCATAGTCAAAAGTTTTAGCCCCTCTTTTTTGCAGTTCCAGCATGGCTTCTACCTGAGCAGCCATTGATTCATAAGAGCAGCGAATATAATCCTGAGGATTCTTCTTTCTGAGCTCCAGGGCCTCCTCATAAGGCAAACCGCGGGGCACATAGCCATTCAATTCATCGTGAGCTGAAGTTTGATCAGTCAGAACATCGGGGGTGATACCTCTTCTAACCAGCTCGGGTAAGACATCAGCAGCATTGCCCAGCAGGGCAATGGACAGCGGCTGACCTTTCTTACAGGCTTCATCAGCCATTTTGAGAGCTTCATCTAAATTATCAGTCATGGTATCCACATATCTGGTATCCAGGCGGCGCTTGATTCTGTTCGGATCAACTTCGGCAATAATGGCTACTCCCCCATTCATGGTAACTGCTAATGGCTGTGCTCCGCCCATACCTCCCAGACCGGCAGTGACCACCAGCTTGCCTTTTAGCGTTCCACCAAAATGCTTCCTGGCAGCACCAGCCAGGGTCTCATAAGTCCCCTGAAGAATGCCCTGTGTCCCAATATAGATCCAGCTACCAGCGGTCATCTGACCGTACATAGTCAGCCCCAGGGCTTCCAGACGCCGGAATTCATCCCAGGTAGCCCATTTAGGCACCAGCATGGCATTGGAAATCAAGACCCGCGGAGCTTCACTATGAGTTTTAAAGATGCCAACTGGCTTACCTGATTGGACCAGCAGGGTTTCATCATTCTCGAGTTTTTTCAGGCTATTGACAATAGCTTTATAACAATCCCAGTTGCGGGCAGCTTTCCCTGTGCCCCCGTAAACGATTAGCTCTTGAGGTTTTTCAGCCACCTCGGGATCAAGATTATTCATGAGCATCCGCATGGCTGCTTCTTGAGACCAGCTTTTGGTGTGAAGGTGGTTGCCGCGCGGCGCCCGGACGGGTTTATAAGTTGTCACTATCGTTTCGCTCATTTTTTACCTCCGTAACTTTTTCTATTACTTTTCTGGCCTCAGCTAAATTATCAAACCTGGCCAGAGTTTTTTCCTTCCCCATCATTTCGAGAACCTCAAAAATCCCAGGGCCAACAGAGCGCCCAAGTAAAAGAACCCTTAAGGCGTGAATAAAAACAGCAGCTTTGACACCTTCCTTCTCTGCCCTGCTTCGCAGGACTTTTTCCAATTCATCTGCTTTAAAAGCCTCTACCTTTTTAAGATCCTCTTTTAATCTGGGAAGAAGATGTTCGAGGCTGGTGTCCATCAGATATTTTTGGACAGCTTCCGGATCATAGCTGACCCGATCAGAAAAAAATGGAGCCAGCATATCGGCCAGTTCAGCCAGCGTCCGGCTCCTCGGCCGAACCATTTCAATAAGCCTGGCCAACCAGTCCTTTCTCTCTCCGAGCCAGGCATCCAGCTCCAGCCCTTTTTTCTCCAGCCAGGGACGCAGCTCTGTCATCAGCTCTGAAACCGGCATTTCGTTGATCAACCGGCTATTAAGCCATTGAAGTTTATTGAGGTCAAAGACCGGACTTCCCTTGCTTATATGGCCGAGCGAAAATTCAGCTATCATTTCTTCCCGGCTGTAAATTCTCTCTTCCCGTCCTGGAGACCAGCTCAACTGAGCCACAAAATTAAAGAAAGCCAGTGGCAGGTAACCCTGGTCGCGGAAACTTAAGACAGAAGTATGGCCATGCCTTTTGCTCAATTTCTTCCGGTCAGGCCCGAGAATCAGCGGCAAATGAGCAAATTTCGGGAGTTCCGCCTGAAAGGCTTTATAAAGCAGAATTTGCTTGGGTGTATTGGTGATATGATCGTCTCCCCTGATGACATGGGTAATCCGGGACTCAATATCATCAACCACCACCGACAGGTGATAGGTAGGAAAGCCATCGCTCCGCAGGAGAACAAAATCTTCAAGATTCTTGTTCTCAACTGAGATCCGCCCGTGAATCAGATCGTCAAACTCAGTCTTACCTCCGGGCATTAAGAAACGAATGGCCGCTGGTGCTCCTTTTTCCACCAGTTTATTTCTCCGGCTCTCCGGCAAGCGAAGGCAATGACGATCATATTTCCAGTGCTGGCCACTGGCTTTAGTTTCCTCCCGCCGTCTGTCTATTTCTTCAGGCAAGCAAAAACAGTAATAGGCCTGGCCAAGCTCAACCAGCCGCCGAGCTGCCTGGCGGTAGTTCTCAAACCGTTGTGATTGATAAATTGGGCCTTCATCCCAGTCAAGTCCAACCCACTTGAGAGCCTCGAGGATGGTCCGGGTTAACTCTTCTGAGGACCGGCTGACATCTGTGTCCTCAATTCGCAGGACAAATGTCCCGCCCGTCTGACGGGCAAATAGCCAGTTAAATAAAGCTGTGCGGAGCGCGCCGACATGAAGTTGACCCGTTGGGCTGGGTGCAAATCTAACTCTAACCATTAATTGTCTTTTTCCGGCTGAAAAATAAGAGCAATTAAAAATATATCACACTAATCTTACATATTCAAAAAACGCCGGCTTAATCAGGTCCGCCTGATCAGTTAATGATTTTTGCCTCTAAAAATTTATTGACTCTAAAAAATAATTTCATTAGATTATATAAGATTATATAAAGGTCAAGGTTATAAAGGTTTAGCAGGAGGACCCAGGGAGAAGTAAAGTCCCGCCAACATGCTGCAGACTGGTATTCTCATCCTGGTTCGGGAGACAGAACAGGCCTTCAAGATAGCCAGAGTCTGCGAGCGTGAATTTCAGCCGGTTGTAGCCAGTACGCCCGAAGAAGTACCAGATCTAATTAATCAGAATGATTTCTGGGCAATGGTGGTGGACAGCAGCTATGCTGCTTATGACCGCTGGAAAGATCTGATTAAAAGCGATATATCAGTCATCATTATTGGCCGGGATGAAGCTGAGTTTTACCATCTTCTCCTTGGCTGGCCAAAAGAATATTATGTGAACTTTGCCTTTGAAAAAAGCGGCCAGACCTTAGAACCCATTCTAGGTTTGCTCTTAGAGAGGGCCGTTTATATTAGCCGCATCAAGAAAGAATGGGCTGAATTACAGAAATCACTTTCCGTATCAGCCAGCCAGACCAGAGAGGTTATTCAGGAAATCACGGAAATTAAGCGGCTGATCAATCAAAACTATTTGCAGGAAGTGGAAAAGCGTATTTCTAACGAAACACGTTATGTGAGGTTTCTGAAGGAAAGGCAAAAAACAGAAGGCATCATCAGAAAAATTTACTCAGCCAATGATGTTGGCAGCCTTCTGGTAGCTGTTCCCGAGATAAAAGAGCTATTAGCAGCCAGGGGCCTGACCATTTATCTTATTGAAGAAAACGAATCCCTGGGAAAATTCCTGAAACCAATAATCTGGGATGACACTTTTATCAGTCATCCTGAATCTTTCAAATATGTGGCCAGAATAGAGTCGTCTGATTTTAGCTCGGCCGTGGCCAGGGATGGGCTGGAAATTAACCTGTCTGATCCAGCTTCTGACGAGAGGTTCTCAATTCGCTATCAGCATAATCTTAAAGAACCCCTGAAGAGCATCCTGGCTGTCCCCATTATTTATGAAAATCAAATTATCGGTGTCGTCGAAGTCTATAACAAGTTCTGCTCGGGCAAGTTCCTGGCAGAAGGCTTTAGCCAGGAGGATCAAGAAGTTTTGCGGGGATTGTCAGAGCATATCGGCATTGCTATGACCAAGCTCAATTTGATTCAATATGATGCTCTGACTGGCTTACTTCGGGCTGATCCATTTTTCGAACGAATCCTGCAAAAAATTAATTCTATGAGCAAAAGGAAAAAAGAAGAAGGCTCTTTTGCCATGGTCATGGGCGACGTTGATTGGTTTAAGCATTATAATGACCGCAATGGTCACGAGGCGGGCAACAAGCTTCTGCAGGAGCTGGCTCTCATCATGCGCCAATCTATCCGGGAGGAGGATTTAATCTGCCGTTATGGCGGCGAGGAGTTTCTTTTCTTTCTGGCTGGCGTTTCGGGACTGGATGAAGCCTGTCAGTTGACTGAAAGAATACGAAAAAATATTGAAGAGCATTATTTCGCTTTTGAAGAGCATCAACCAAGAAACAATCTGACCATGTCTTTTGGCGTAACTGTCTATCCACGCGGGCAGTTAATTTCGAGCGATAGCCTGATCAAAGATGATTTAAAGCATCTTGTCCATGAGTCTGATCTCGCTCTGGCTGCCGCCAAAGGGAAAGAAACCTGGAGACTGCCTGCAGCTAAAGGCCAGCCGCGGCCTGTCATGAAAAACACCGTGGTGGCCTATTCTCATGAGTGGGAGCAAGAAGGTGAACAGCCTGGAGTGGCTGTTACTTACCAGGAAGCATTTTACCGGGAAAAAAGACATTTTCAGAGATACTTCACTTCGACCTTTTTGATGTATAAGGAAAACGGTCATCTCCGGGTTAATAAAACTATTAATCTAAGCCTGGGCGGAGCAAAAATATTATCAGATAAGCCTTTACCGGCGGCCAGGTCTTTAGATATTGTTCTAATCCTGGGCAAAACAGCCAGATCTTTGAAAACTGAAGTTATTTATTCAGAAAAAGCAGCAACTGATTCTCCAGCCTTTTATGCCGGTCTCAGATTTAAAGATTTAAGCCCTGAAGACCTGCGCCTGCTGGAAGACTATTTCCAGGAAACCCAAAAACGAGGTTATAATTAGACAGGCCGGGCCTGCGCTCAGGCCAGCTTTTAAAATCCCAGTTCTTTTCTCAAGGCTAAATAATAAACAGAAGGGGGATTAGCTTTCTCATTAAAACTGGAAATTATGGCCATAATTCTCTGCTCAAAATGATTCAAATCCTCAGGTGCTCCCCAGTTTTGGCTTTGCAATAAATCAACCAGTTCTACCGCTACTATCTGATTTAAGATATCCTGAGACACCAGCGGAAAGGTAAAGCCCTTTTTCTCTAGAAGATAGATTATTTTTTGCAAATATTTTTTCAACCCTTCCTGCTCAGCTATTAATTCTCTTTTAAAAAAGAATTGCTCTTTAACCGAACTAACCAGGTTTAGTTTATAGTAAATCTTTTTGGCCTCATCAACTGTCTTTTTTATTCTGTTAAATATTTCCCGGACTTCAAAAACATAATGGTCATCTTTCTGGTAATAACCAATCCTGCCTGAACCATTGGCCGATTCCTGACGATAGCAGGAAATCAGATCCTGACGGTCAGCATTATCTTTTTGAACATCGCGGCTATCAACACTTTCTTCTTCTAACGTCCTGACACTGGCTAATTTCTCAGCCAGGCCTTTTTTTATTCCTTCGGCCAGTTTTTCTTCCAGGCTGGGTTCTTTTAGAAATACTGGTTCTGGCTGGATAAAGGCTTGAGCTTCAGCTTCTGTTTGCTCCTGGCTTTCGGCTTCAGGCGGCCCGCCTTCTAGCTGAGTAGCAGAAGGAATATGTTCATTTTTGATTTCAGCTTCCATGGCCAGGAGCTCTTTCACTTTCTGAAGTTTTTCCAACTCGGAACTTAAATCAATCTTAACTGTTTCTTCTTCCGAAGTTTCTTCCAGGAGCTTGGCTTTTAACCCGAATTTTTCTTCTAACTCACCTCTTAAAAAAGTGGATTTTTCCATCGACTGGCTGCGAATTTCTTCCAGACGATTCTGTAACTCATTAATAGATTTTATATCTTCAGAAGTTTCCCGGGCCAGTTCCTCGATCCTCTGCTGGCGCTGAACAATATTGTCTAAATATTCTCTAATCCTTTGCACTATCTGGTTTTTTTCTTCTTCAAATTGTTCCATGACCCGGCCATAGTCATCAAGAGCCTGCCACTCTTTCCTGATTTCTTCTTCTATCTGAGCCAGTTGTTGCCTGGCTATCTTCCGCTCTTCCTGGATTCTCTCTTCTAATTTCTGCTCGATTTCCTCATGCTGCCGGTGTAAATAGTTCTCCAGTTGACTTTCGATTTCCTGGATGATTGAAATCGGCTTTCTTTGTGTTTCACTATCTATGTCCACCGATCACTCCTTCAATCTTTTTTTAATTTTAAAATCAGGCTGAGCCTGTGTCAAGAGAAATTTCAGCAGAGCCGAACCAGATTCTGACTGCTTCCTGCAGAGAAAGGCCCTGGTTTACTGGAGGTGAAACTGGCTTACTTCTTTCACCGCCGGTAAGCTGAAAAAAGACTGGCTTTCTGGCCGCTTTGGAAAAATTTCCTGTTGCTCTTTTACTCTAAATATTGTATACAGGTTGAATAAACACAGGTGCTAATTTGAATAATAGCCATCATAATAATCAAAATAATCAGCTAAAAATACTGGTTATTGACTTTCAGGAGAAATATTGCCGACACCTGGTCAACATGCTGGCCGGGCTAAAGCTGGAAGTGCAGACAGCTTCCAGCCTGCCCACTGCTGGCCAGACCGACAAATGGCCGCAAAACGCTATCTTGATTGTTTCTCAACGGGTACTCAGTGAGGACAAATATGCAGATCTTCATGCCTTGAAAAAGGCTTTTCCCCATTTCATTATCATTATGCTCACCTCGTCACTCCTGGCAAGTCAATATGTCAGTTGTCTCCAGGCAGGACTGATAGATCACATTTGTTCACAAAATAATCTGCCCTCGATTTTTTCTGCTGTCAGGGCAGAAGTTTCTCGCTTCCAGTTAAAACAGGAAAACGAATATTATTTAAAAAACCTGACCAGACTAAAACTCGAGCATTCCCGGCATATTAGAGAAATGCTTGAGCTGGAGGAAATTTACGATACAACTGTAGAAAATTTAATGACCGCCCTGGATTTAAGAGATGTTGAAACTTTCGGGCATTCACAAACTGTCTCCAAATATTCCCAGGTACTGGCCAGCTTGCTGGGCATCAAACAGCAGACAACACTGGATAACATCCGGAAGGGCTCCCTGCTCCACGATATTGGTAAGATTGCCATTCCAGATTCAATCCTGAAAAAACCTGGCCAGTTAACTCCTGATGAATGGGAAAAGATTAAAATGCACCCTTCTCTTGGCTTCGGTCTGATCAAAGAAATGAAAATGCTGCCTGAAGTTGGTCATATTATTTTATACCATCATGAAAAATATGACGGCTCCGGTTATCCCCAGAGGCTAAAAAAGGAAGAAATACCACTTGAATCAAGAATTTTTGCTCTGGCGGATGCCCTGGATGCTATCACTTCTCACCGTCCATACCGGGTTGAAAAAGATTTCCGGGCGGCCAGAGAAGAAATTATAAAAAATGCGGGCTCTCATTTCGATCCCAGAGTAGTTGAAGTTTTCTGTTCTCTGGAAATAGAGAAATGGGAAAAAATCCGCTATGAGACCACCAGATTGTTACTCTCTCTGGAAGAATACCAACCACTGCTCAAAAACAACAAGTCAACTTAAAACTGGCGATCTTATCTGCTCAATTTTAATCAGAGGCTTTCCTGGCAAAAACAACCCGCGGCCGGCCTGAGTAATCAAGCAGTATCTCCGGCTGATGCCAGTCAACCCCAAACAGATGCCTGACCTGTTCAGCTTGACCGGCACCGATTTCTATGACCAGAAAGCCACCAGGCTTTAAGAAATGGCCCGCCTGCCTGACCAGTTTTTTGATAAATCCCAGGCCATCACTTCCAGCCACCAAAGCTTTTCGCGGCTCAAAATCTTTAACCGGCCGGTCAAGCTTCTGCCAGTCATTTTCAGCTACATAAGGCGGGTTGCTGACTATAAGATCAAAAGCCAGATTACTCTGTCTAAAGGCTTTAAACATATCACTTAAGACAAAGCTAACATTGGTAACCCTGTTCAACCGGGCATTTTCACAGGCAAGCTTTAAGGCTCTTCCAGAAAGATCAGTAGCTATGATCCTCGCTGAGGGAAGTTCTTTTCCCAGGGAAACAGCTAGATTACCTGAGCCGGTTCCCATATCAAGGATCACCGGCTCGGGAGGCAATGGAAGCGAGAGAGCCTTTTCCACCACCAGCTCAGTCTCCGGCCTGGGAATCAAAACTGAGCGGTTAACTCTGAATGGTAAACCCCAGAATTCCCTCCAGCCAAGAAGATAAGCAATTGGCCAACCGTTCTTCCTTTGCCTGACCAGTCTGACCAGCCTGTTTTCGAGCTGCCTGGATACTGGCTCAGACAGTCGGTTGAAAAATCCAGCCTCATTCATTCTGCCGGCTGACTGGATCAGAAGACGGGCCTCGAGGAAAGGGCAGGCGACAGAGGACAACCTGGCGGCTGTCTCCCGGAATAGCTGTTCTAAATCTTTAGAGCTCAACTGGCTGATCTAAAGTTTCTTGAGATTTATCTTCTTCAAGAGCCCTGGTTTGAAAATAGATGACGAGCTTCTCCATGATTTCATCCAGATCCCCATCAAGGATGCCTTCCAGGTTGTAAAAATTTTCATTTAGCCGGTGATCTGTGATTCTCGACTGAGGAAAATTATATGTTCTGATTTTTTCGCTTCGCTCGCCGCTCCCCACCTGACGCCTTCTATCCTGGGAGATCCGGCTGTGCTGCTCCTGTTGAGCTATGTCCATTAACCTGGCCCTTAATATTTTCAAGGCTTTTTCTTTATTGCGATGCTGTGATTTTTCGTCCTGGCAGGAAACGACCAGTCCAGATGGCTTATGAGTAACCCTGATGGCGGTGTAATTACGGTTGACATTTTGCCCGCCTGGCCCTGAGGCTCCAAAGGCTTCTATCTTCAAATCCCTGGGATCGATCTTAAGATCAATATCCTCAGCCTCCGGCAAAACAGCGACCGTGGCAGTAGAAGTATGAATCCGGCCTGAGGCTTCGGTTTTAGGAACTCTCTGAACGCGATGGACTCCGCTTTCATATTTAAGCCAGGAATAGACTCTCTTACCCTGAATATTGACTATAGCTTCTTTGACTCCACCAATGGGAGAATAACTAATATCCATCAGCTCCAATTTCCAGCCCTTTTGCTCAGCATAACGGGTATACATTCTGAGTAAATCTTGAGCAAAAAGCGAAGCTTCATCACCCCCGGCTCCAGCTCTTATTTCCAGGATGACATTTTTTTCATCATTGGGGTCCTTCGGCAGAAGCATGACCTTAAGTTCTTTTTCTAAAGAATCTTTTTTAGATTTTAAGGACTCAAGTTCTGCCTCAGCCAGGTGTTTTAACTCCGGATCGGAGCTGTCATCAGCCAGAATGGCAGTGGACTCTTTCAGTTCTTTTTCTACTTTCTTAAATTCCTCATACTTCCTGACCAGAGGTTCAAGTTCGGTTCGCTCCCGGGCTAATTCCTTGATTTTCTGAGGATGGGCAGTGATGGCAGGATCAGAGAGAAGGGAAATGACCTGCCTGTATTTTTCTTCGACAGTTTTTAATTCCTGAAGCATCTGAATTATTTTTTAGTCTTGGTTGCATATTTTTTCCTGAATTTCTCTACCCGGCCGGCTGTATCCATGATCTTCTGCTTACCGGTAAAGAAGGGATGACACTGAGAGCAGATTTCCACCCGGATTTCTTTCCTGGTTGACCTGGTCTTAAAGGTATTGCCACAAGCACAGATAACAGTGCATTCCTGATATTCTGGATGAATTCCTTTTTTCATACTCTTCTCTCCTCTTCAGGTTCTTGATTATAGCAGGTTTAACCTGATCAGTAAAGAATCCCCTGTTTCTGGCTTTTTTCCTTCAAGAGGGCCAGGTTGAGCTTAAACCCGGAAGTTTTTTCTACATGGCGGGTAATTTCCTTATAAACTCTGGAATTTATATAATCTTTCAGCGGCTCGCTCAGGGGGTAAAGCTGCTCTTCAGCCTGCCAGTCATAGATCTGGCCCTCTTCCCTTTCCAGACACCCGAGATAAACAGCCCAGGCTAACCGCCGGAAAGAAACATGATTGAACTGCCGGCGTATAGCTTTTATCTCACCTTCTTTTACCGGATCGACAAAATGAAGATATCTGGAAAAAAGCAGGGCATTATGGAAGTAAGCAGGAAAAGCTACCAGAGCGTCTAAATCAATCAATTTTGATAAATAGAGAAAAATTTCAAGAATTTTTTTTGACAGGCTCAACCCTGGCCTGGTCTGACCGGGAAGTGGCCCATGCTGGCCGCTAAAGCTCATTCTTGGATTCTGCAGGGTTAACCATTCAAAGAGCAAACTATGCTGCGGGGGCAATTTAAACCCATGTTTTTCTGGTGCGAGAAACCTGACCTCACTTTCTTTTAATTTCAAATCGACTATTATCCGGTCCGGGTCTCTTTTCTCCCAGAAAATAAGCAATCTCTGCACAGGACAATCAGAAGAATCAAGACGGTAAGCCAGCGGCCAGAGATTCCTTTTCCTGGCTTCACGGAAAAAGCTCTTCTTAGCCAGAACGCTCATAACTTCCTTAAGTGTGTAACGGCCAAGAAAGAGCAGCGAACCCCGGGCCGGTCCCAGACCGGAAAAGATCTCATCTTCTTTAAGCACTGGCTCATCAGCGGGGAAAGCATTAACTTTCTGGTCCTGATCTGACATTTAGTTTAATCCTTTAACTACTTTTTGCTTTATTTGCTCTATTGGCCTCATTTGATCTACTTGACTGGCCGTCCCGGCTGCTCCTGTGTCTGATATCTTCACCTGAATAAATAGAGAAAATATCATCGCCAAAGTTGACCTGGCGAATCAGTTGGAAATCATCTTTTGAGGGAGAATAGCGGTAATGGTGCCTGATGATCACCAGCCCGCTAGGTTTAAGAATCTGTCTTTTCCTGATCACTTTTAAAGGATTCCGGTCAGCCAGCAGCTTATATGGCGGGTCAAGAAAAATAAGATCAAAAAGGACATTCTTTTTGGACAGATCAATGACTGCCCGGTTAAATTCTTTGTTGATGACCAGGGCGACATCATCCGCTCCACATTTTTTAATATTGGCTTCGATGGCTCTAGCCGCCAAAGGCAGCTCTTCAATAAAGACTGCCCGTCCAGCCCCGCGGCTCAGAGCTTCCAGACCGACTGATCCAGTCCCGGCAAAGCCATCGAGAAAATTGGTCCCGGACAGTCTGTCTTTAAGGATATTAAACAGAGAGCCGCGAAGCTTGGCCGGCAAAGGCCGGACAAGCGGGCTTCTAACCAGCCTGAGGTTTCTTCCCTTATACCGGCCGCCAATTATTCTGATCACCTTAAGACCTCTCCATTAATAATAAACCAGAAGCTTGCCTCTGTCTGTCTTTAAATCAAAGACTCCAGCTGGCAGCTCATACCAGTCATCAAGATGTTGAGGCTCAAGCCCGTTACCTCTGGCTATCAGGTCAATCAAGAAATTAACCACTTCAGGTTTAATGAGCTCAGTCTCCAAATAAAGTTTGCTGACATTCAGCCTGATCCGCCTGCTGTCAGTTTCCAGCCTGGCCGCAAAATAGAGATTAATCTCGTCTTTGAAGTAAGAAGGCAGTCCCTGATCCTTTAAATTAAGCAAAATCCAACCTTCAATTTTATTAGATAGAAGTAACTTAAGCCTAATAGTCTTTACTGCTGGTGCCTCTTCTGAAAAGAGATAGCGAAAAAAGGAGGAAACTTCTTCTTCTGAAAATTCAGCTGTTTTATTCTGATAGCAGCCCTTCTCCTGTCGATAGCGGTCAGCTTCTTCCAGGAAGTCAATAATTTTCAGGGCGGTCTCCAGGTCGTCAGACTGGCAAATTTCTACTTCTATCGAGGCTAACAGGTCAGAGGTTAGACAGAAGAACAAGTAGATAATAAGAGCTGCTCTGGCTTTTCCCTCAAAAAAGTTGCCCTTTTTTCTCATTATTATCTTATTAAATTTATCAGTAAATCAGTCTTTTGTAAATTAAGGCCAGGGGAAGTTGCTTCCAGTTCGAAAAGGCAGGCTAGTAGCGGCAACTCTTAATGCTTATTTTTGAGTTCTCTCGTCAGCTAAGCTTAGCAAGCAGGAGAGTTCTTGTTGACAGCCTTCAGGGGGTAAACTATACTGAAATTTCAGGTTAATCCAATCATAAAGAAAGCCAAAATCATGAGCCTGGTCAAGCAAGCACGAAAAGGTATTTTGACTCCGGCCATAAGGAAAATCGCCGCCGTAGAAAAAATCCATCCTGATGAGCTTCTATCCCTTCTGGCGGCCGGACGGGTAGTCATCCCCTATAATAGAAGGCACGATTCGATCCAGCCAATAGCTATCGGCCAGAAAATGAGGACGAAGGTCAATGTCAATCTCGGAACTTCCCGGGATTATCCTGACCTCCAGAGTGAGATTGCCAAGCTAAAATTAAGCCTCAAATATCAGACTGATGCCGTCATGGATTTAAGCACTGGAGGTGATATCAGGAGTATCAGGAAAAAGCTTCTTTACCTTTCCACTGTCCCTTTGGGAACTGTGCCAGTCTATCAGGCAGCTATTGAAGCTATTGAGAAGCGTGGGTCAATAGTCAAGATGACAGAAGATGACCTTTTCAAGACAATCAAGGAGCAAGCGGAAGAAGGGGTGGATTTTATGACCGTTCATTGCGGCCTAACCATCAAAGCGGTGGACAGGCTAAAGAAGCAGGGACGGATGGCTGATATTGTCTCCCGCGGTGGAGCTTTTCATTTAGCCTGGATGCTCCATCGCCAGAAAGAGAATCCCCTATATGAAAATTTTGACCGGCTGCTGGACATAGCTAGAAAATATGATGCCACTTTGAGCCTGGGCGACGGCTTAAGGCCCGGTGCAATCTTTGATGCCACTGACCGGGCCCAGATTGAAGAGCTGCTCACCCTGGGGGAGCTGGTCAAAAGAGCCCGTCAGGCGGATGTCCAGGTCATAGTCGAAGGACCGGGACATGTTCCCCTTGATCAGATAGCCATGAATATCAGACTGGAAAAAAGAGTCTGCGAGCAAGCACCTTTTTATGTCCTTGGGCCTCTGGTTACCGACATTGCTCCTGGTTATGATCATATTGTTTCAGCTATCGGCGGAGCTCTGGCGGCTTCAGCCGGTGCTGATTTTCTCTGCTATGTCACTCCCGCCGAGCATCTCGGGTTACCTTCGCTTGATGATGTCAAGGATGGGTTAATAGCCGCCAGGATAGCCGGTCATGCAGCTGATATTATAAAAGGTGTTCCTGGAGCATTAGATAGGGATATAGAGCTCTCCCGAGCGAGAAAAAAACTTGACTGGAAGACACAGCAAAAGCTGGCCATTGACCCCGTAAAATTTGCGCAAATCAGGAAACAGAGAAAATCAAAGACCTCAGCCTGCTCCATGTGCGGCGAATTCTGTGCCATGAAAATCGTCAGCGAGTTCTTAAATGGAGAGACTGATGACTCCTGCTTCTGATGATCTCCGCTTTGGTGTAGCCGGGGTTCCTCCCTCCTGCCGCGAAAATTCCTCTCTTCAAGCCATTGATTTTCTTGCTTCTCTCGGCCTTGATGCTCTGGAACTTGAGTTTGTCCATGGCTTTAAAATGAGTCAGGAAATGGCTGGCCAGATTAAGATAAAAGCCAGTCAGAGCAGAATAAAGCTCAGTGCCCATGCTCCTTATTTTATTAACTTAAATTCTGAAGATCAGGGACAGAGGATGCGCAGTCAGGAATTGTTGCTCAATTCCCTCAGGCTGGCAGCCGCGGCTGGAGCCTCTGATCTGGTTTTTCATGCTGGCTATTATGGACGTAAGTCACCTGAAGAAGCTTACCGTCAGATTAAAGACAGTTTGAAAGATATCCTGTCTATCAATCGCCTGGAGAGAATACCGGCCAGGCTGAGAATTGAAACCATGGGGAAGCGCCAGCAGTTCGGCAGCCTGGATGAGGTTCTGTCTCTCTGCCGGGAGCTGGACGACCTCTATCCCTGTCTGGATTTTGCTCATCTCTATGCCAGGGAAGGAAAAATAAATTCTTACCGGGATTTTTGCCAGGTTTTGAAGAAAGTCGGGAAAAAACTTGGGCAGACAGCTCTTAAAAATGCCCATATCCACATTTCTGGCGTTATGTTCAATCAATGGGGAGAAATCCGGCATATAAATATCGAGGAATCAGGGTTTCATGATGAAGAGTGGCTTCAGGCTATTATTGAAGCCGGCGTTAAAGGCACAATTATTGACGAAAGCCCTTCTCTTGAAGCTGATGCCCTGAGGCTGAAAAACCTTTGTTTTAATCTCAAAGAAAAAGGAACAAGGGCTGAACTCAGCCGGACCAGACATGATTTTCTTGACACTGAATGATGTAAAGTCTAAACTAAATGCTAATTATTTAATAATCTAAATCAGAATGAATTCAAAAATTACCGGGAAGAGAGAGGAGTTTTTATTAGACTATTCCGGGGAACTAGTTCGTCTGGCCAATCCAGTTAATTTCTACAATCATTATAACCGGGAGCTTTTTGGCGCCAGCCGGACAGTCAATTTAAATCATAGTAATCTATTTCTGATAAAGGAGAGGTAGATGATTGAAATTCGTTTCCATGGACGAGGCGGCCAGGGGACAGTCGTAGCCTCGAAGATTCTGGCTGACGCTCTGGCCAAAGAAGGTAATTTTGTTCAGGCTTATCCAGAGTTTGGCGTTGAACGCCGGGGGGCTCCGGTCTTTGCTTTTATCCGCATTGATCATCAACCGATATATGACAAGAGCCGTATTTATAACCCGGATCACGTCGTGGTCGTTGACCCGACTCTGGTCGAAGCCATTGACATCACCGACGGCCTGAAAGATGGCGGTTATATCATCATCAACAGCCCCAAGAAGCCGGAAGAATTCAAATTTCCTGATAAATTCAAGGTTTTTACAGTCGATGCTACTGACATTGCTGTCAGGCATAAGCTCGGCACGCTGGCTTCTCCGATTGTTAATACCGCCATTGTCGGTGCTGTGGTCAAAATATTAAAGCTGGCAAAACTCGAGTCGCTGGTCGAAGCCATTAAAGAAGGCGTACCGCTTAAGCCGGAAGAAAACAGACAGGCGGCCATCGAAGCCTATGAAAAAGCCTGAGGGAGGGAAAAATGAGCAAAAAGAAAGATGACAAAAGAATAATTTTCAATTCCGAAAAGGAAATGCCTCTGGTGGCTATGTCTCTCGGTTCGATGCTCTATAACAAGACGGGCGCCTGGCGTAACATCAAGCCAGTTATAGATTTATCAAAATGCATTAAATGCGGCATCTGCTGGAAATTCTGTCCTGATACCTCGATTGACATCGTTGATGAATGGCCACAGGTTAATTACGATTATTGCAAGGGCTGCGGCATCTGTGCTGAAGAATGCCCGGAAAAATGCATTGTCATGGTTGAGGAGGAAAAATGAAAAAAGTAATAATGGGAAACCACGCTCTATCTTATGGGGCGATGCTGGCCAGGGCACAGGTCATTGCTGCCTACCCGATTACTCCCCAGACTCAGGTGGTTGAACTCCTGTCAGAAATGTGCGCTGACGGCACTCTCAATGCTAAGTTCATCAAAGTCGAATCTGAACACTCAGCCATGGCGGCCTGTTTAGGAGCTTCTATGGCTGGAGCCAGAACTTTTACCGCCACTTCGGCCCAGGGTCTGGCTCTGATGCATGAAATGCTCCACTGGGCCTCTGGCGGCCGGATGCCAGTGGTCATGGGTGATATAAACCGGGCAATGGCCCCGGGCTGGAGCATCTGGACTGACCAGAATGATAGCCTGTCACAGCGAGACACTGGCTGGATTCAATTCTATTGCTCTTCTAACCAGGAAGTTGTAGATACGGTTATTCAGGCCTACAAAATATCAGAAAAATTGATGATTCCGAGCATGGTCATTCTGGATGCCTTTGCCCTTTCCCATACCTATGAAGTTGTTGAAATTCCAGAGCAGGCTAAAGTTGATGCATATCTCCCGCCCTTTAATCCGCCTTACCGCTTGAGTTCAGATGATCCTCATGCCTTTGGCGGCCTGACAGCCCCTGAACACTATATGGAACTACGTTATAAACTCCAGAAAGATATGGAAAAGGTGCCGGCTCTTGTCGAAGAAACGGGGCGGGAATATGAAAAGACGTTCGGGCGCTACCTTGGCCAGGTTGAAAATTATTTGTGTGATGGAGCTGAACTGGTTTTTGTCACTTCCGGGACAGCTGGCTATACGGCCCGGGTAGTAGTTGATGAACTCAGGAAACAGGGAATTAAGGCTGGTAATCTTAGAATCAAGCTTTTCCGCCCATTCCCCTTCGAACAGGTGCGGACGATTTTGTCGAAGGTTCCAAAGGTAGCTGTTCTTGACCGTAATATCTCCTACGGGCATCACGGAGTTTTCTATCAGGAAGTCAAGTCAGCTATTTACAGGCAGCCAGTACAGCCGGCTATTTTTGGTTTCATTGCTGGCCTGGGCGGGCGCGATATTGCCAGAGAAGATTTTAAGGAAATCACTGATTATACCCTTAAAAATAACAGGCCCCAGGAAGAAATCATCTGGATAGGAGTAAAGAAATGAGTAAAGAAAGAAAAATGACTTTAACTTTACCAAAAGAAGAACTGATGAGTTCTGGCCATTTGGCCTGCCAGGGCTGTGGAGCCACCCTCGCCATGAGATATGCCTTAAAGGCTCTGGGCCAGAAGACTATCCTTTGCATACCTGCCTGTTGCTGGTCAGTCATCGACGGACCATTCCCGCACTCCTCACTCGATGTGCCAATTTATCATTGTGCTTTTGAAACTGCGGCTTCATCAGCCAGCGGGGTCAGGGCCGGACTTGATATGATGGGGGATACAGAAACAACAGTTATGGCCTGGGGAGGCGATGGAGGAACTTTCGATATCGGGATTCAGGCACTTTCGGGCGCGGCTGAAAGAAACGAAGATTTAATTTACGCCTGTTATGATAATGAAGCCTATATGAATACCGGCATCCAGCGGAGCTCAGCTACCCCGCTTGGAGCCTGGACGACCACTACACCTGTCAAACATTATAAAAAAGAAAGAAAAAAAGACATGATCGGCATCTTAGCGGCTCACAACATCCCTTATCTAGCTACGGCCAGCATAGCCTATCCGGAAGATATGGTTAAAAAATTCAAAAAGGCTAAAGACATCCATGGAACCAGGTTTATACATATTTATGCCCCCTGTCCAACTGGCTGGAAGAGCCGGCCGGACGATACAGTTAAGCTGGCCAGGCTGGCTGTCCAGACCGGTTATTTCCCTCTTTACGAAATAGAAAACGGAGAAAAATGGACACTCAACCTCAAGCTCAAAGAAAGAAAACCTATTACCGATTATCTAAAACTCCAGGGGAGGTTCCGCCATTTGAAAGAAGAAGAAATCAATTTAATTCAGGCAGAGGTAGAGGCTAATTACCAGAAAATCCTGAAAAAATGCGGCTTGTAACCCGGTAACAATCGTTACTTAGATGGCTCAAGATACTCTGATTGATTAAAAAGGAGAAAATGCGTGAAGAAAAGTGTATGGGCTATATTCATGGTGATCGCACTTCTGGCAGCATATTCATGCCATAAATCTGAAACACCTGCCAGTGAAGGAACTTCATCCTCGGCTTCGGCCGAGCCAGCTCCTTCTTTTGAGGTAACTACGCTTTCTGGAAAGCAATTGAGTTTATCTTCTCTCGCGGGGAAGGTTATTCTGGTCAATTTCTGGGCAACCTGGTGCCCTCCTTGCCGGGCAGAAATTCCGGATTTTATCGAAGCCTACTCAGAGCTTAAGGACCTGGGCCTTGAAATACTGGGTTTTTCAGTTGATGATCTGTCTGAAGCCGAACTAAAAAAATTTGTTGATGAGGCCAAAATAAATTATCCGGTCGCCTTAGTTGGTCAGGACATAGTTGCCTCTTTTAAACCAGGCCAGTACATCCCGTCTTCTATCTTCATTGATAAAAAAGGCAACATCAGATACCGTCATGTTGGCAAGCTGGGAAAAGATGATCTCATCAAGAAATTTGGAGAACTGAACCAGGAATAAGCCTGGCTCTTGGCCTGGAAGATTTTGAATTCAGGTTGACAGCTGGAAAGTGCGGTACGGACCGCCACTGGTGGCTAAATCCGGTTGTTAAAAAAATAGATTTACCAGCGATAAACGGCTGAAGCCCAGGTAAAGCCAGCACCAAAAGCGACCATGACAATTACCTGGCCCTTCTGAAGCTTTCCTTCTTCTATCAGTTCATGAAGAGCAACCGGGATAGTGGCAACTGACATGTTTCCATATTTATGAATATTGACTACGACTTTATCTTTCGGCAGATTGAGTCTTTCTCCTGTAGCATCAATAATCCTCAAATTGGCCTGGTGAGGGATCAAATAATCTACCTGGTTTTTGTCCAGGCCAGCCAGCTTTAAAGCTTCGACCGCCGCCTCCCCCATCCTTTTTACTGCATGCTTGAAAACCTCATTGCCCTTCAT
The DNA here is from genome assembly GCA_028749115.1 of Acidobacteriota bacterium. GTDB lineage: Bacteria > Acidobacteriota > Aminicenantia > Aminicenantales > Saccharicenantaceae > Saccharicenans. Next base: position 126,919 of record JAQURD010000002.1, read on the forward strand.
AGTAATACAATGAAGCTTTTTTTCTACTGTTTTTTCATCAGCCGGGTAAAGAGTCCCGCCTCCCGGGAGGATCAGCAGCTCAGCCAGAGAGCCATCAGCCCCCCAGAAATGAGAAATCAACCCGGAATCATCATCGCTCTCCTCCAGAATAAAAGCCCCTGCCCCGTCACCGAAAAGCACACAGGTCCCCCGGTCTTGCCAGTTAGTAACCTTGGTCAGAATATCAACACCAATGAGCAGGATGCGGCGGGCTGTGCCACTAAGGATTAAACTTTCCGCTACAATCAGTCCATAGAGCAAACCAGTACAACCGGCCTGAAGGTCAAAAGCAGGGGTCTCTTTAATCCCGAGTTTTTTCTGCACCCAGCAAGCCGTGGCAGGAAAAATGGTATCAGGAGTATTAGTCGCCACCAGAATCAAGTCAATATCCTCTGCTTTTATGCCGCCTCGCTCGAGGGCCATTCTGGCTGCTTTCTCGGCCAAATCTGACGTGACCTGCTCTTTAGAAGCTATTCTTCTCTCTTTGATGCCGGTCCGGGTAGTAATCCATTCATCCGAAGTCTCAACCAGTTTTTCCAGGTCAGCATTAGTTAAAATCTTATCGGGAAGATAAATTCCCGTGCTTCTGATTTTGATCCGTCTTTCCATTTTTGTCATGTGAACACCCTCAAATTTTTCTATCATACCTTTTTTCCTTTTAAAAATAAAGCCAATCGTGTTAAAATTTTTTATTATCAACCCGGGTCAGCCCGGCTGAGGCTTTAAAGCCAGAAAGAATAGAACAACTCGAAAAAATTACCGGAAATAGCATAAAAAACAAGCAGACGAAGTTCACCGGCCAAGGAGGACAGGAATTGAATGAAATCAGGACAGCCTATCTGAACTGGACACCCTCAGCCGGAAACCAGAAAGAGGGCCTGCCTGTCTGGATTTTTTATATTGTCCTGTGCGCTGGCCTGCTCCTCCTCTTTTTAGCTTTTCTTCACAATAAGGACTTACGAAATAAAATTAATAATATTTTTTTAGTGCCGAGAAAAAGATTTATGAAATTCTGGCTGGAGCTGGCACTTCGCCGGGTCGAAGAGAAGGAAAACAGGCTTTTAATACAACTTGGCCAGCAAGGAGCTGCCCATTGGCCTGAGCTAAAGGATAGAAGTGAAGCCAGACCAGAGATAAATTCTCTAATAGAACAGGGAGAGCAGCTAAAAGAAGCCAGCCCGGGTGATGTCCTCTGCCAGCTTGAACCACATTATACGGCCCTCGGTTTGATTATCGATAGAATCAGGCCCCGGTCAGATGCTCTGGCTAAGTACTATCTTCAGATAGACGAAGCCAGACGGAAAATTCAGGACCTGAAAAAAGAATTAGAAAACATTTAAGCATTTCCTTTACCACTTCTCTCTGGAAGGCTAAAATGATTTCATGGAAGAAAAACAGCCAATTGTAGCTCATATTTGCTGTGCTCCTGATGCTCTCTATGCGGTTAGTCTTCTTCAAGACAGCTATCAGGTGACAGGTTATTTCTACAACCCGAATATTCATCCTGTAGAAGAATATGAACTCCGATTGAATGAAACACGACGGGTAGCTCAGCATTTAGGATTTAAGCTAATTGAGGGCAAATATGAGGCAAACCGCTGGCAGCAGCTAACAGCCAGGTTTAAAGACGAGCCTGAAAAAGGCCGGAGATGCCAGATCTGTTATGCCTGGAGGCTCAACCAAACTGCCCTCCTGGCCAGAGAGCTTGGTATTTCTCTTTTTACCACCATTATGAGCATCAGCCCATGGAAAAATGCCGGCGTTTTGAACCGGATCGGCCGGATGACAGGCGGAAAGTTTCGCCTGGAATTTCTTGAGACAAATTTTAAGAAAAAAGACGGATTCAGAAAAAGTGTTGCCTTGAGTAAAGATTTCGGCTTATACCGTCAGAATTATTGTGGCTGTATCTATAGCCAACAGGCCAGGTAATCGATGCCCCGAGCAGAAGATAAAAATAACTGCTTGAAAGCTTACCGCCTGCTGGTTAGGGGCACAGTTCAGGGTGTTGGCTTCAGGCCATTTATTTACCGCCTGGCTACCCGCCTGGAGTTAAAAGGTTATGTGAAAAATGTCGGCCAGGGGGTAGAAATCTACCTGGAAGGCGGCTCTAAGTGTCTCCAACGTTTCCTCCAGGCACTTAAAGATGACCTCCCGCCGCTGGCCAGGATGGAAAGCCTTGACTGGCAGGAAGCTGAGCCGGAAGGCCGGGATAAGTTTATTATAGACAGGACAACCAGTGGGAAGTCATTTGTTTTTATTTCACCTGATATTGCTACCTGCCCAGAATGCCTCAAAGAAATAGAAACTCCAGGAGAAAGACGTTACCGTTATCCCTTTACTAATTGCACTAATTGCGGTCCTCGCTATACGATTGTCAGCAAACTCCCTTATGACCGTAAAAGCACAACTATGGCTCATTTCAAGATGTGTCCTGACTGCCGGCATGAATATGAAAATCCACTTGACCGGCGTTATCATGCCCAGCCCGTAGCCTGCCCTCAATGCGGGCCTCAGCTTATTTTGCTCGAAGCCAGGAGCAGGAAGCCAGAGAATAAGCCTCTTGATTCAGCTATCAAACTCGTCAAAGAGGGGAAAATCCTGGCCGTCAAGGGACTGGGTGGATTTCATCTGATTTGTGACCCGTTTAACCTTCAGGCTGTCCAGCGCTTGAGAAAGATCAAGCAGAGAAAAGTTAAGCCTTTAGCTCTGATGGCACGGGACATAAAAGCCGTGTCTGAACATGGCTTCCTTCGCCAGGCGGAAAGAAACTGGCTGACTTCCACCCGCCGGCCAATAGTTCTTTTAAAAAAAAAGAAAGACATACCAGGGATTGCTCCAGAAGCGGACACCCTGGGCTTTATGTTGCCTTACACTCCCCTGCATCATCTTTTGCTTAAAGAACTCAGGCTGATTGTCGCCACGAGTTCCAATAGAAAGGATGCACCTATCATCAAGGATGAGGCAGAAATTGGCTCTGACCTGTGCGATTTTATTTTGACTCATAACCGGGAAATAGCCATGAGAGCCGATGATTCGGTCATGAGCATTGTCCGCTCCAAACCTCTTTTCTCTCGCCGGGCCAGAGGCTTTGTACCTTTTCCCCAGAAGGTGCCTGACAGTTTGAAATCCAAAGCCAGGATTCTGGCTGTTGGTGGTGAGCTCAAAAATACAATTTCTATCTACAAAGATGGCTATGTTATAACCTCTCAATTTCTTGGCGATCTTGATGATTACGAGAATTTTGGCTATTTTCTTGAAACGATCAGGCATTTTAAGAGCCTGTTTGATTTTAAACCTGATCTTGTCATCAGTGACCTTCATCCTGATTTCCGCAGCTCAAGTTATGCCAGGTCTTTAGGCCTGCCTCATTACCTTCTACAGCATCACTTCGCCCATGTTCTGGCACCCATGATTGAACATCAGATACCCGGCGGGGACAGAGTGCTGGGGATCAGCTTCGATGGTTATGGTTATGGAGATGATGGACAGGCCTGGGGAGGTGAATTTCTTCTGAGTGATTATACTGGCTACAAAAGATATGCTCACCTTGACTATCTACCCCTGCCTGGAGGCGATGCCGCCGTGAGAGAGCCCTGGCGAATGGCTCTTTCGTTTCTCTTTAAAGCTTTCGGGCGGAAATACCCTCGGTTAAAATCATTGCAGCTCATTCCGGCTGGAAAGCAAGAAGCAGTCATAGAATTAATTGAAAAAAGAATGAATACTTCCCTCACTTCGAGTGCTGGCCGGCTTTTTGATGCTGTTTCCTTTCTGGCTGGACTGGCTCCTGAGAAAATAGAATTTGAGGCCCAGGCACCGGCCAGACTGGAAGCTGCCGCCTCATTTGCCGCTCCGACAGCCAGGACTTACAGCTATTTGTTTTTGACGGACAAGTTGCCTTATCGTCTGGATTTCAGCCCGGCCATCAGAGAGATAACAGAAGAATTAGCCAGAGGGCAAGCACCGGGCTTAATAGCTATTAAATTCCATAACACTCTGGCCCGGGCCATTGTCGAGGTATCACTCCTGGCCAGGCAGGAAGCCGGAATAGACAAAATTATTCTGGCAGGCGGAGTCTTTCTTAACCGTATCTTGCTCGAAAAAGCTGAGTACCTTCTTAATAAAAATGGCTTTAAAGTCTGGCGGCCCATCTATTATTCACCAGGTGATGAATCATTATCCCTGGGGCAGATTGCTTATGGCCTTAGTCTGACGGCAAAATAATCAAGATCTTTGCCAGCTTTTACCATCCACCTGAGTTTTATTTAGAACGACTATGCAGTTTCTTAAGTCTGAAACCAGGCCCGCCAAAAAAATAAATCGAAGCATTAATCAAAAAAGCCAGAATAAAGCCGGCACCAGCCATGACTACAAATCCCAGTATCCCACCAAAAAAACTGAAAACCAGGCCGCCAACCAGCTTGCCTTGCATTTCCTGAAAGGCTGCTGGAAATAAAGAGGCCAGGCCAGGGAAAAACTCAGTAGCTCCAGCCATTAAACCAAATAAAATTCCCAGTAGAATACCCAGGCCGCCAAAAAATAACAAAAAGCTTAGATAGTCAGCCGACTGCAAGTAGCACAGTTCAGCTCCTTCAGCCATCTTTCTCGCAGAAATCTGCTGGCCTTCATCTTTCTTCTGCCTTTCTTCTCCTGGCTTAATAGCCGCGCCACAAAAAGGGCAGATAGCCCGTCCTTCTTCCAGCCTGGAACCACAGTCCGGGCAGATCATTCCGGCCGGGGGCAAAATTAGAGGAGATTGGCATTTCAGACAAACTTCGGCCCCAGCTTCGTTCTCCTGGCCACACACCGGACATAGCCTGGCTTTAAGGCTGCCAACCAATGGTTCTGCTTTTACCCAGTCCTTTCCATCATAAAAATACCACTGGCCGCTCTGAGCTCCCAGCATCCAGCATCTTCCCTGATCATCAAATATCCTCAACTTCCTCAGAGATTCAGCAAATTGCTCACGGCTCAGTTCGCCCTTAACAAATTTCAAGCGCAGGCGCTCAAAATTGCTTTCTACTATTTGAAATCTTTTATCTATCATCTTAGTTTAGCTAAGTTTAAATTTATACCTTCTAAGGCTTGTTTGGCAAGTAACCTGCCAGTCAGAGCTCATGACGATTTTTTGTGCAGGTTGTTGCATCTAGATGAAACTAAAAGTACTTGGACCTGCTTTTAACCGATTTTGCACAGGCTTTTCCACTAAAATTGTGAATATTAAAAACTTATCTAACTAAATCAAGAAGGCCGCTATCTGTAACCGGTGCTGGAATAAACGACACTAAAAAAATAATCAAGACCAAAAAGCCAAGAAGCTGTTTTTTTAGCGGCAAATGGTCAGGCTCCCAGGCCACTGGAGGGTGCTGGAGGCCGAGAATAAGGATTAACACCGCCCAGATGAGCCAGCCAGCCCAGAAAAAGACTCCCATGATGATCATCAAGACAACAATGATATAAGATACTTTTTTGACTTTATCACCAAAGAGGGAATAAAAAATATGACCGCCATCTAGCTGACCAAGTGGAAAAAGATTAAAAGAAGTCACCAGGAGGCCGACCCAGGCAGCCATGGCCATCGGATGCAAAATCAGTTGCTGATTGGCGGGCAGCGGGCCAAAGATTATTCTGACCAGAGCCTTTAGCAGCCACGGCTCCCCGAATTCTATTGAGTTTTCTACAGGTAGGACCGCCGTCAATTTTGACAGACTCAAGCCAATATACAGGGCTGGAACAGAGAGAATGAAACCAGCCAGAGGCCCATTGGCACCAATATCAAATAATTCATCTCTCCTGGTCAGTGGTGACTTGATGCGGATAAAAGCTCCCAGCGTGCCAATAAGAGTTGGAGCTGGAATAAAATAAGGCAGTGTAGCCTCAATGTGATATTTTTTGCAGGTTAGATAATGACCAAGCTCATGTCCGAGGAGAATGATTAAAAGCGAAAGAGAATAGATCAGGCTTAAACGGTTTAGGACAGGATTAAAAATGATGTCAAGATTGGTTAGCGGAGGAATATTCTCAATATCCTGCCCGGCATAGACATAATTTACAGCCCAGAGAAAGCCAACAAAATAGGTAGAAATAACCGTTAAGAAGAAAAGCAAAAAGTTGACCCACCTTCTGCTTTGAACCATTTTGAACAAGCACCTGTACTAAAAGAAAAGGCAAGGGAGCTTTAACGCCCTCTTGCCTGGTAATTGATGTTATTAGCTACCCTTAAGTTTGTCAAATTTAGCTTCCAGCTCTTCCCGGCTTTCTTTTTGGCCAGGATCAGGAACGCAGGCGTTAGTCGGACAAACAGAGGCACACTGCGGCTCATCGAAATAACCGACACATTCGGTGCACTTATCAGGATTAATCTCAAACCTTTCATCACCAGCAGAAATAGCCTGATTAGGGCAATCTGGCTCGCAAGCGCCGCAATTGATACATTCTTCTGTAATTTTATAAGCCATCTTCTCCTCCTGTTGTTTAGTTATTAATCAGGATATATTATAATTCACTCTTCTAAATAAACAAGGCAACTCTACATCTCAACTGCTGGTCTGAAGCTTCATAACTTTCATCGAGGCCTGATAGCCATAATAAGTGTTCTGGTAACCAGCCTGCAGTTCCCGGTAGAGCTTCAGTGCCTCTTCCCGGTCGCCTTTATTCTCATAAACTTCGGCCAGATGATACAAAACAATCTCGAGCGGGTAAATTTCAGGCTTCTTTTTTTCTATCTGGCGATAGACAGAAATAGCCTGATCAAACTTATTCTGTTTGGCCAGAACCTGACCATAAAGATCAAGAATTTGATAATGGATAAGATCTGAGCCCTTATCTTTTACTCGCTCCAGGACTTTTTCTGCCTGGGCAAAATCATTTTTTTCAACATAATAAGCAGCCAGGCTCAAACTGGCTATCCGGCCATAGCGACTCGAGCTGGCCATTTTTTCCAACTGGCCGAGGTTTTCTGGCTTTTGATCGAGCTCAGCTCTCAGGGCCAGGACCTGACTCGTGTAGTTCGCTTCCTGGCTTTTTTGATAATTCTTGACCAGCCCAATGCCAATAATCAGGGCGGCCAGAATGATCAGGTTCAGGCCTGCAACTTTAAGTTGCTTCCCATGTTCCCTGGCCCAGCGATAAAACCGGTTTAAGCCAGTGGCCAGTTCGTTTTCTTTTAATTGTCTTCTTTCGGTTCTTTTCATCTTTTCTCCTCGAAGACTTCATTTTTAGCATAATCAGGCAAACATTCCAAGCAGCCCGGAGATAATTCTTAGCCAGCAAAAAAAGAAATGATAAATAGCTTAAAAGTCAAATTGCACCAGGCCCGCTTTTTCCTTAATCTGGCGCCTTATTTCTTCTCTGGTAATCAATCCTTCTTTTTCTGCTTTGATAGCCTTGAACAAATCATAAGTAGTCAGCAGGGCATTACCGTCTTTTTCAGCTTCTTCTATTTGAAACTGCGAGAAAGGATTATTTCTCAATCTGGGTTCCTGCTGATTAAAGTAGTTGCCGAGAAGCAAGGCCTTCATTTTAGTATTGTCAAATTCCTGCATTCTCCGTCCTTTGAACCTCTGGAGCAACGTACATTCATCGTCGGATGCCCAGTTCTTGGAACTCCTGATTACCACCAGAATCAAGAAGTCTTTGCGCAGGCTGGCCTCGACCGGCTGATCTGAATCTTCAATCAGCCAGATATCCTCTTCTTTGTCTCTAATAACATTTTTCCAGTAGCTATCTACATCAACAGCTTTTGTCCAGCCCAGGTACTTAAAGACATTAAGAGCCGTGGTTTTAAGTTCTCTGTCTTCTGCCTTTAGCAGCCGGATAAAATTTTCCTGTTCAGTCGCTCTTATCGTCTTTATCTGCTCATCTATTTCTTTTATCCTGTTTTCATATTTTTCTCTTTCTTCTTCTTTTTGTCTGTAAAGCTGTCTAATCTCAGGGAAGACATAATCTTCCCGTTCGCTCCAATCAGTTGTCTCTTTCTCTTCTCCCTTAAGTTCCATCAGAGGAAAGATATCTCTAAGAACAAAATCTGCTACCTGAATGTTATTCTGTCCAAACCAGGGAAGCAGCCAGAAAAACCCTTTCCCTTTTCTTATCAGCAGGGAAACCGGATAGCTATCTGAACTTTTGGCAATAATTTTCCAACTTTCATCCAGAGCAGACGGAATTTCCCAGATATCTTTCCCTAAGGGAGTAGGCATCAGCTTATACATAAAGTCAATCTTATCGAAATATCTATCAAACAGAAGGTTAAAAGGCAGCTCAGGATTGACCATAACTGAATCACCCGCTGCCGATTCTTGAAGATGAATGTCAGGAAAAGTTCCAATGACTCCTGTTAACTGATAAAGATGTCCCGGGCCAATAAAACCAACCACCCTGGTCCCATTTTTAACCAGATCCCTTATCTTTTCTGACAGATCAGCCGGCACTGCCTCATTTTCTGCTGGTTCCTCAGGCGAGTTCATCTGGAAAAAAATGCTTTTGACTTCAGGCAAAACAACCGGCAGATTTTCGAAATCAGAAGTTCGAAACAAATAAGTCTCAATTTTTTCTTGCTTAAAAAAATCTCTATCTTTTTCCTCAAAATCCATTAGAATAATGCCATCCATAGCCCGTTCCTTTCATATCATAACGTTTTTCAATCGTCATAAATGATACAATTTTCCTTTCTTTTTGTCACCTTTCAGGATGATTATCAGTACGAATTATCTTCCTCATACCTGTTAATCAGCGTATCAAGCTGGTGCCCCTGGCCAGACTCGAACTGGCGGCACAGGGATTAGGAATCCCTTGCTCTATCCATACTGAGCTACAGGGGCAGCCATCTCGAGAGCTAACTATAACTTAAGCCTCATTTTTTTTCAATTGTCAGGGGATATTCAAAGTTTTTCAGGTGCTCTGGAGCTTCTAACGCCCCTTTTCTCCAGCCAGCTTCAAGACTGACAGGCAGGACAGAAATAAGTACTCCGGCCATTGATTTTCCTTCTGATTATCTTTTCCTGGCGGCAGCGCAGGCAATTCTTTCCTTCTCTGGCATAAACCTGGTGCCTCTTCTGAAAACCGCCTCTGTTACCCAGGGCATCAACATAATCACTGATTGACGACCCTTTGAGGGAAATGGCTTCTTTGAGAACTCTTCTGGCTGATTGAAACAGCCTGCCTGCCTCCTTTTCATCTAAACTGCCAGCCAGCCGGAAGGGATTAAGTCTGGCCCTGAAAAGTATTTCATCAGAATAGATATTACCTATGCCCGCTATGATTTTCTGGTCAAGCAGCCAGTTTTTTAACCTTTTCTGACCGTGTTTGTTCAATAAAAGCTTAAAACCGGCCAGGCTGAGACTAAGAGGTTCTGGCCCTAAATCCCTATTTATTTTTTCTTCAATTCTAGTTAAAGCCAGGCAATTCACAAAACCGAATTTCCTGATGTCACGGAAGCGCAATTCTTTTTTGAACCGGTAAAATTTAAGGCAGGCATGAGTATGTTTATCCATTTTCTGGCCAGCATCAGTCAGAAATAATTGTCCGGTCATTTTCAGGTGGACGAGCAACCCCAGTTGCCCGTCAAAACTGATAATAATCATCTTCCCCCGCCGCCTGATGCCTGTTATCTTTCGCCCCTGGTAAATTTCTGGCCGGAAAGAGCCAGGTACTTGCTTTTTCTCAAGATGGGGTGACAGAAAGACAAACGCCTTTACCCGCCGGCCAGTCAAACGAGCCCTTAAGCCTCTAACAATAGTTTCAACTTCTGGCAATTCAGGCATAATAGAATTTTACACTCAGTTAATCGAGATCACCATCTCATTTTTATTTTTGAAATGATGACTGGCCTTGATTTAATGGCCAATTTTGATTAACATAATTGTCAATGAAAACTAAAGCATTGATTGCAGGCATAGCTGGCTGGTTTATTCCCGGCCTGGGTCACTTATACCTGAAAAAATACTGGCGAGGTTTGATTTTCCTGGTTGCCATTGGCTTGATGTGCCTCCTGGGAATCATCATGGGTGGGAGAATCTATCCCGTTCAGGCTGACAATCCCCTGACTCTACTGGCTTTTCTCTCTGATCTGGGCAATGGCTTACTTTATCTGATTTCAAGATTCCTGCCCGTTGGCCTGGGAGAAATGGAAAGAATTTCATTTGAGTTCGGTAGTGCTTACCTGGCTGGCGCCGGCCTGCTCAATTTTCTGGTTGCTTTTGATGCATGGGATATTGCCCGGGGGAAAAAATCATGATCCTGGAAAGCCATCTTTATACCATGATAATTTATGCCCTGCTGGTCTCAGTAGTGCTGGCCCTGATCAGAAAGCCTGATTTAAAATCAAGGTTGAAATACGGAGTGATTCTGTTTTTAATTATGACTGTTGCTTCGCTGGGCTTTGGCTGGTTTATGTATCTATTTGCCCGGTAAACCTGCCAGGGTATTCCTTGGTAATTTAGCAGCCAGGTTAGCTTTTGGTTCCATCTCTTAATGATGTTTTGAACCGGGAAAAAATTTTATGTTATAATCATCCCCTTGATCATGGAATACGAAACAGTCATCGGCCTTGAGATTCATGCCCAGTTACTGACGAAAACAAAACTCTTCTGCCGCTGCAGCACCACGTTCGGACTTCAACCTAACAGCCAGACCTGCCCGGTCTGCCTGGGATTGCCAGGTAGTCTGCCAGTCATAAACCGGGAAGCAGTTAGCATGGCTATTAAGCTGGCTCTTGCTCTTAAGGCCAGAATCAGTCTGAAATCAATTTTCAGCCGTAAAAATTATTTTTATCCTGATTTGCCGAAAGGTTATCAAATTACTCAATACAACCTGCCCGTGGCCGAAGGCGGCCAGCTGCTAATTGAAACAGAAGGAAAGACAAAAGTCATTCACCTGGAAAGGCTCCATCTGGAAGAAGATGCGGGCAAATCACTGCATGAAGGCTTTCCTGATTCTGCTGAGAAAACTTATCTCGATTTTAACCGCTGCGGTGTGCCGCTCATCGAAATTGTCACCCGTCCGGAGATGCGCTCAGCCTCTGAGGCAGTGGAATTTGTTCAAAATCTAAGGACTCTTCTTCAATATCTGGAAATCTGTGACGGGAATATGGAGGAAGGCAATCTCCGGTGTGATGCCAATTTATCTGTTAAACAGCCAGATTCAAAAGAGCCCGGGACAAAAACTGAAGTTAAAAATATAAATTCTTTCCGCTTTCTGGCTCGTGCCCTGGATTATGAAGCTAAGCGCCAGATAGAACTGTTGGAAAAGGGTGAGAGAATAATTCAGGAGACCAGGGGCTGGGATGCCGCTGGAGGCAGAACCATCCATCAGCGCAGCAAAGAAGAAGCTCATGATTACCGTTATTTCCCCGAACCTGATTTGCCACCCCTCATAATCTCAGAAGGGTGGATCAAAGAGATTGAGGGCGAACTGCCTGAACTCCCCCGGGCCAGGATAGAAAGATTTATCCGTCAATACAATCTGACCGCCGATGAGACCAGCACTCTTACCTCGAGCCGCTCACTGGCTGATTACTATGAAGCTTTGGCTCGTGATTCCGGCTCTCCTCGCCAGGCGGCTAACTGGGTAAAAAGGGAAGTCCTGCAATTTCTTAAAGAAAACAATCTGGACATGGCACAATTTCCCCTGCCACCCTTAGCGCTGGCTGAATTAATCAAGCTGATAGAAGCTAAAGATATCAACATGACCATAGCCAAGGAGCAGGTTTTTCCAGCCATGCTTCAAACAGGAAAAACAGCACGGGCTATAATTGAAGAAAAGGGGCTGAAACCCATTGCTCAGGATGAGGCTCTCCTGGCTATTATCAGCCAGGTTCTGGAGGACAACCCTGTGCCCGTTAAACAGTATCTAAATGGCAAGACTCAGGTTTTAGGTTTTTTGCTCGGCCAGGTGATGAAAGCCAGTCAGGGAAAGGCCAGTCCGGAAAAGGCTCGCTCTCTCCTGACGGAGGCTCTGAACCGGCTGGCTAAAAAATAACATTTTATTAGCTTAGATGATTGAACTCTATCATATCTGGAAACAGTACCAGAAGCCTTACTGGGCCCTGTCAGACGTCACCCTGGAAATAGATTCAGGTGAGTTCTGCTTCATTACGGGTCCCAGCGGTTCAGGCAAAACAACTCTGCTAAAAATTATTTTCAGGGAAATCCTGCCGACTGAAGGTCAGATCCTAATAGATAGAATTAATATTCTTAAAATACCAGATCATAAAATATATAAACTGCGCCGGCTGATGGGCATTGTCTTTCAGGATTTCAGGCTGATGTTTCATCAGCCTGTTTTTAGCAATGTAGCCATACCACTTCAGATTACTGGCCTGCCCGATAAAGAAATAAGAAGGCGGGTTTTTAATTCTCTCCGCCAGGTAAACATGCATCACAAGATGTGGGAATTTCCTTCCAGACTTTCCTATGGCGAGCAGCAGAGAGTGGCTATCGCCCGGGCGATTGTCAATCACCCCAAGATTCTGCTGGCTGATGAGCCAACCGGCAATCTTGACCCGGAACTGGCCTTTGAAATTATGACCATATTTAAGGAAATCAACGATCAAGGAGCAACGGTTATCATTGGAAGTCATGACCGGGAGCTAATCCGCCATTTTGGCCACAGAATCTTTTTCTTGCAGAAAGGCAAAATCGTTGGTCAGGAAATGAAACCATGATTTTCAGGCAGCTAAGATATCTCTTCCGGGCAGCTGGTCATAACCTCTGGAATTTTCGCGGCCGGAATTCATTCTCGATCCTGATTATCAGCTTTTCTTTTCTGGTTATTGGCATGTTTCTTGCTCTTTCAAATAATCTGTCATATCTCGGGGAGCAATTATCTAAGAACCTGGCGATTTCCTTCTTTCTTGACCGTAATTTGCCGCCTGAAAAGACCGAAGAGATAAAAAAAACCATAATAGATTCTTCCCTCATTGATAGTGTAATTTATGTCTCTCAGGAAGAGGCCCAAAATCGCTTCCGGGCTAATTTCCCGGAATTGAAAGATATTCTTGATAATTTAAAATCAAATCCCTTTCCACCTTCTCTAGAAGCCAGATTTAAGAATATGGCCATCAGCCTGACGGCCATTACTGCCTTTATAGATAATATCAAGCGCCTGCCGGGCGTTCTGGATGTTCAGTTCAATCAGGACTGGGTAGAAAAAATGCAGTCTTTAAGCCGGCTGGTCAAGGCTATTGGCTTTTTTCTGGGTGCCATCTTTATTCTAGCCTCTTTCTTTATCATTTCTAATGTGGTCAGGCTTAATGTTTTTGCCCGTCATAACGAAATCGAAATTCAGCGCCTGGTAGGTGCAACCAATACTTTTATCAGGATTCCCTTTCTGATCGAAGGATTTGTCATCGGATTGGTTGGCAGCCTGCTGGCTATCTTTATCCTTTTCCTTCTGACAAAAATTTTCCCGGTTTATTTAGGAGGTGCTCTGGGAGCAGCCAAGCAGTTAATTGCCTTAAAGCCCTTAACTCTTGAACAAATTATCTGGTTAATTGCTGGCGGTGCCATCACCGGAACTCTCGGGAGTGTCACTGCTGTTTCCAGGTTTCTGCGAGTCTGATTTGCCTTTAGATTTTAGCTAAAAATTATTAGCTTAAAATAACATGACTGGCAATTTGACTCTAGCCAGCCAGTTCGTTTAAAATTAGTAGGCATTATGGAAAGTCCGGGCAAGCTTCTAAAAAACAGCAGAGAGAATAAAGGGCTGTCTTTAAAAGATATTTCTGTTGAAACAAAAATCGGCCTGCGCTATCTGGAAGCTATTGAAAACGACCGGCTTGACCTCTTGCCCGGAGGTTTTTTCACCCGCCAGATCTTAAAGACCTATTTAATCTCTATTGGTGAAGATCCGGCTGAGTGGTTACCAAAGCTGGTCGAGTCAGGTCTGCTCGAAACAGAGACTCCGGTCAAGCTGCCGGATAAGTTTCGTCAACCACGCCAGAGGTTTGGATTTGATAAGGTTTTCTGGATCTCTGTGTCTGTTATTGTCTTGGTTGCCTTTGTCTATTTAATCTACCTGTCCATCACTGCTTCCCAAAAAAATATTGAAACCAGAAAAACGACCGAGAAAACTGAAGAAATCCCGTCTGCGGTCAATGATCAGGTGTCCTCTCTGTCAGTGCCGCTAACAGCTCTGGCTCAGCCGGCTGCCGGGGAAAAAATATATGAAGGCTTAAATCTGGAATTGATCTTTAATGAAGATTGCTGGGTTCAGGTCTATGCTGATGGTCAACTGGCAGTTGACGGGCTGAAAGTCCAGGGTTATAAGACTTCTGTTAAAGCCAGCTCTGAATTGGTCATCAATCTGGGTAATGCCGGCGGGCTAAGTTTTACTCTAAATGGAAAAGAAGGCAAGCCTTTCGGCAAAAAAGGCGAAGTCATCAAAAACATCAGGATAAGCCTTGATAACCTGAGCGAGTTTGTTCAACCGGAAAAGAATATTTAATGACGGCTGGCGGCCTCAATTTTATGAAATGAGTATGGCCGGTAAACATGCCTCTTGACCAGTGTGAAGCCATTATTTTAAGGACAGAAAATTATGGTGAGCAGGATAAACTGGTCGTCTTTTTTTCCAGGGAAAAAGGATTGGTCAGAGGCCTGGCTAAAGGAGCCCGTAAGTTTAATAACCGTTTTGGCAGCAGCCTTGAACCATTTTCTTCAGTCAGGCTGTTTTATTATGAAAAAGAAAAGCATGATTTTGTCACCATCAGTAATAGTGATCTTCTCGATTCCTCTTTTGAGCTTTTTAGCCAGATAAAAATCTCCCGGGCGTTTGCTTATCTGGCTGAATTAACAGAAAAGTTCTCACCTTACCGCGAGAAGGAAGAGCTTCTTTATCGCCTTCTTCAAGCCGTTATTTCAGCCACCAAATCGGGTCAGGCCATCGAATATATCGCCAGATATTTTGAATTCTGGTTTTTAAAGATAAACGGCATCTTACCTGATTTTGACCGCTGTCAGCACTGTCACCGGCCAGTTAAATCCACCAGCTGGCTGTCAACTGAAAAACAGGGTGTCCTTTGCCCGGCTTGCGCTCATGATAACAAATTGGAAGTGACACCGGTCCTTCACCAGTTAATTGACTGGATGAAAAAAAACTCACCGGCCTGCTTACCTGATCTTAAGTTAACCTCTCAGGACTGGAAAAATCTCGGAAAAATATTTCAAGCTATTATTATTTTCCATCTGGAAGAAAAACCACGAACTCTCGATTATCTGGACTTCTAAGAAACCAGAATTATGGAAGTCTGCCTTTGAACTAAAGCAAACTTTTCAACTCAACTCGGCAGAAAACCTGAATACATTACTGGCTGCTCGTCCTGGCTGAGGCAAGCTCTAAATCTTCAAATAAGGCACAAGCCACCGCCTTCAAACTACGTAACTGATAACTTTTCCTTCGGCATCACAGGTTCTAAACCAGGCCAGAACCGGCTTGCCGCCAGCATCGAAAAACTTGCCAAGTAAAATCATAATCAAATCAACCAGAACGCCTATCCCCAGACAGCCAAGGGTTAAGAGCCAGATAATAGCTGTCCCGGTCTTGCCGGTATAAAAGCGGTGAGCGCCAAAAATCCCCAGAAACCAGCAAAAAATTAAAGTTACAAACCTTGATTTTTCAGACATGAAAGTGAACCTCCCTGTTCTTAAACTATTCTCAGATAGCTTTTTTAGCAGCATATCACAAGATAGAATAAAAGATCAATCTTAATCGGGCTGTTCAGCCAGAAGATGCTTGACATCATCCACTTAAAAACTTTAGCCTGGTTATTAATGTGATTTGATATACTTCATTTTTGATATTAAGGTAAAAAGCAAACAAATGTTTCTGGCAGTTTGGAGAGACGGTGATCAGGTCATAAATGTCTGCCCTTCATAAAAAAGATAAGTGATAAAATAACTATAAAGATATAAAAGGCTTCATGCCTTTGGGAGATAAAGACTTTATGATGACTAAAGAAAGGAGCTTCAAAATGTTTTCCCGCCAAAAAAATCATCATTGGCCGGCTTTTATTTTATTTATTCTGATCGTGTTGCCGGCCCTGACCATAGCCCAACACCTGCCAGCTCAAGCCCGGGAGGAAATTAAATTCGACGATTTTTTCATTGATAAAGCGATGCGGATAAATCTATACATGACAGGCAATGCTAAGGAAGAAGAATTTATCATTCAAAATATTTATCAGGAAGATTGCTGGCCGGAGAGTAAGGCCAATCTGACCAATCCCTTTAATTACGGGCATTACTTTATCAAAGTGTATGAAGCCGCCTCAAATCTGCTAATTTATGCTAAGGGGTTTGACTGCCAGTTAGGCGAGTATAAAACCACCACACCAGCTCTTAACGGAGTGAAAAAAGTGTTCCAGAGAGCAGTGAGAATCCCCTGGCCGAAGCGTCCAGTCAAGGTAGTCTTTGAAGCCCGGGACAGGCAGAATCTTCTCCACCTGCTGGCGGCGGAAACGATCGATCCCGGGGATTATCATCTACTGAAAGAAACGGCCAAAGGAGGCGATTACACCTTTGAAGTGATCAAGACCGGGCCGCCGCCAGAAAGAGTTGATCTTGCTTTTCTGGCTGAAGGTTACACGGCTGAGGATAAGGATAAATTTGTGACTGACGTCAAAAAATTTTCTAGCTTCCTGTTTGAAAAAGAGCCTTATAAGAGCAATCAAGATAGATTCAATGTCTATGGGGTTTTCCGCCCTTCTGCCGAAAGAGGCATGGATGAACCCAGGCAAAAAGCCTATAAGAACACTGCTCTTAAAGCTTCTTTCAATGCTTTCGACCTTGACCGTTATATGCTGACGGAAGAGGGCTTCGCTCTGCGGGAAATGGCCGCCGGGGTTCCCTATGATACTATTGTCGTCCTGGTCAACAGCTCAAGGTATGGCGGAGGCGGAATTTATAATGATTACTGTATAACTACTGTGGATAATAAGGCCAGCCTGAGTGTTTTTATCCATGAATTCGGACACAGCTTTGCTGGCCTGGCTGACGAATACTACACTTCAGATGTAGCCTATAACGAGTTTTACCCAGCCCGGGTAGAACCACTTGAACCGAACATTACCGCCCTGCTTGACCTGGAACATATAAAATGGCAGGACCTCCTCTCACCCGGGATTAAGATCCCAACTGACTATGGAAAAGAAGAGATAGAAAAGTTACAGGCCGAAATGAAAACCAGCTTTCAGGAAATGCAAAAGGCAGTGGAAGAGGCCAGGAAGAAAAACTTAAAAGAGGCTGAAATAAAAAAACTTCAGGCTAAGTTCCAGGAAAAAAGCAAACTACTTCAGGCTAAGATTCAGGCCATCCGTGAAAAATATAAAGACCTGGAAGATAAAGTCGGAGCTTTTGAAGGGGCTGGTTATGCTTCCAAAGACCTCTATCGCCCTCAGATGTACTGCGTTATGATTTCCAGCCCGAAGATTGAGTTCTGCCGAGTCTGTCAGCGAGCTATCCAGCAGATGATTGACTACTATACAAGATAATCATCTTTAAGGCTGAAGAAAATTAAATAAAGCGGAATAGGTAATTGACACTGGTAATCTCCTGTGAAAGACAATCTAAGACGAATAATAGATAATATTTGAGCCAAAAGGATGAGCCAAAAAGATGAAACCAATAAGATGGGTGGTGTTTATTCTGGGATTTATGCTTTTGCAACAGGGTGTTTGGGGCCTGGCCGCTTATAAAAGCCTGGGAGCCATCATTCCCCTCTTAATTGGAGCCAGTCTGGTCTATTTAGGTTGGGCCGGGAACCGAACTGCCTTATTGGTCTTCGGACACGCCACAATTGCCGTGGGCTGTTTTCTCGTCACCTGGGGAATTTATCTGCTACCGTCTTCTCAGCCAACACTCATTCACATTCTGGTACGTCCTTTGTTCTGGTTTCTCACCTCAATTATGATGGTATTTGTGCTAATTACCATGGATTCTGCGCCTGTATCCGAAGGCAACAGCCTGGCCTGAACAAACAAATAGTAAATATTAAAAATGATACAAACCATGCCCGGGCTTTTTTTCAGGCAAATTTTAGGACAGCCGTCAGAGAGAAATTTTCAACAAAGCAAGCTAAGAAGGCAGCCGGGGCCTTGACAATTTATTATAATTAGTATAATTTTATACTTAGTTTAATATTGTAATGGTTACAAATATGAGAGCCCAAACAAAATTAAGAGAAAAAACAGATAAGCCCTGGAATTTAGATGAGATCGGTCAGTTTCTTGGCCAGCAAGGCATCAGACCGTCTTTCCACCGGCTGAAAATTTTTGAGTATCTGATTAATGAGCGCACCCACCCGACAGCCGACGAGATCTATGAAGTCTTAAAAAAAGAAATCCCGGCCATCTCCAGGGCGACAGTTTATAACACTTTGAGACTTTTTTTCGATAGAAAAATTGTTCAGGTGCTGAACATAGAAAAAAATGAAGCTCGCTATGATGCCACTCTTACCTGGCACGGGCACTTCAAATGCTTGCTATGTGGGCAGGTCTATGATGTCGAGATAGAAAGCCTCGAGCTTAGTGGGCTGGACAATTATCAAGTGCTGGAAAAGCATCTTGACCTGAAGGGCCTCTGCCCTTCCTGCAGTCATAAAAAATAATCTAAAGGAATGGGAGGTATAAATGGCTAAAAAGTACGGTATTTACAAATGTCTGAAGTGCGGGAATATCGTTGAAGTCCTGCACGAAGGTCCGGGCACCCTGGTTTGTTGCGGCCAGGAGATGGCTTTGATGGAAGCCAGGACGGCTGACACCACCCAGGAAAAACATGTACCATATATTGAAAAAGTGGCTGGCGGCTATCTGGTTAAGGTCGGCCAGATGGTAGATCATCCCATGGAAGAAAAGCATTACATCGAATGGATCGAGCTTATAGCTGATGGGAAAATTTACCGCCAGGAACTCAAGCCAGGAGACAAGCCGGAGGCTTTCTTCCCGCTGGAAGCTGCTCATGTCTGGGCTCGTGAATACTGCAATATTCACCTGTTGTGGGAAAATAAAAACGAGACAAACGAAAACCGACCTGGAAAATAGATGAAAGAATATGTCGCAGGTGTTACTGAGGCCTTCCCTCGCTCCATCGCAGATAGATGGCCGAATAATAGCCCCGGCATGGATTCCAGGTTCCTTCCCAGCATTCGCTCCGCTCACTGCCAGCCCTTTCCAACCTTTGGTTTTCAACCAGCGGAGCCAGCCCTCTGGATTCCATTCCAGAAACTTCTTTTACCAATAGGTAGAAATGGCAGAACTTGTTCCATGTACCGGGTACCAAGGGAAGCCTCAGTGCCAGCACCAGGCGGCATCTTATTGTTAAATTAAATTATCAAAGTAAGGAGATAACTTATGGAAAACAATGAATCAAAAGGTATGCTTTTAATCGGCGACAGATTTCCCGAAATGGAAGTTCAAACAACTCACGGGAAAAAGTTGCTGCCCAAGGACTATGCCGGCAAATGGGTGGTGTTATTCAGTCACCCCGGTGATTTTACGCCGGTCTGTACGACTGAATTTGTGTCCTTCGCTAAGAACTACGATAAGTTCAAAAAGCTTAATGCTGAACTTCTTGGCCTGTCCGTTGACCAGGTTTTTTGCCACATCAAATGGGTGGAATGGATCGAGAATGAACTCAAAGTGGAAATTCCTTTCCCTATCATTGCTGACGATCTGGGCAAAATTTCGATGAAAATTGGTATGATCCATCCAGGCGGTGGCGCCAAGACGGTCAGAGCTGTTTTCATCATTGACCCGGAAGCTACTGTCCGGTTGATTCTCTACTACCCGGCCGAAGTTGGCCGCAATATGTCAGAAATTCTCAGAATCCTCGAAGCCTTCCAGGTTTCTGACCAGCATGATGTGGCCATGCCAGCCAACTGGCCCAACAATGAGCTGATTCAGGATCATGTTATCATTCCGGCTCCAACCGATGTCAAAGGAGCTAAAGAGCGTAAAAAACAAGCCAATTGCTTTGACTGGTGGCTCTGCCATAAAAAGGTCTGACCGGGTCAAAGGAATTTAAAGGACTCAATTTATGGGGGCGGTTTACCGCCCCTTTTTTTGTCTTCCCGGGTTCACTTCGGAACTTTAAATAGCCACGCAACTTTCTTCAGTTGAAATATTTTATTATTGTAATAAATATAGATATATAATCTGAAATAACAAAGGAGGAAACAAAATGGATAAATCAATGACTATTAAAATTATGGTCTTTCTTTTAGTTTCTTTGCTGCTAACACCCTTATTCCTCACTGCTCAGAATCCAAAGACGAGTAAACTTAACGAGCCTAATAAAAAACGCGGCTTGCCGGTTATGGAAGCTCTGGCAGTAAGAGCTTCGGCTACCGAGTGGTCAACCCAGGATCTAAGCGCTCAGGATCTATCCGATTTGTTGTGGGCAGCTAACGGAATTAATCGCCCCGATAGCGGGAAACGCACAGCCCCCTCAGCCATGAATGCTCAGGACGTTGATATTTATGTCTTCTTGAAAGACGGAGCTTATCTCTATGAGGCCAAAACCCACAGCCTGATTGAGGTCGTTTGCGGCGACCAGCGGTCGCTGTTCTTCCAGCCAAGACCACCCAGGCCAGCTTCGCCTGAACAACCCGGCCAACCAGGTCAGCAACCACCAATTCCAGGGCAGTCCGGCCAGCAGCCGCCTCCACCACCTGCCAGTGGTCCTGGCCCTCAGCAACAACCGACCATGGCGCCGGTCGTTCTTCTGCTGGTTTCCGATGTCTCCAGATTCCGGGCAGGCAGCGATGATTTAAAGAAGGAATGGGCCGCTCTTGATACCGGCCTAGTTTCGCAGAATATCTCTATCTTCTGCGCTGCTGTTGAACTAAGCACCAGACCAAGAGCCGGCATGGACAGGGATAAAATCCGCACCTTACTCAATCTCAAAGAGACACAGTTCCCGCTCCTCAATCATCCGGTAGGTTACAAAAAATAAGAAAAGCTAATAAATAATTCTTTTTAGTAATTTATCAATTGATTAGAACTACAGAAAAAGAATTTCTTTGCTGGCAAAATTTAAAAAATAAATTGTTTTCCGGCCTAAAATTGAACTCTCTGGCCTCTGCTAACAGGAAGGCAGAAATGCAAGTTTGCCCGTAGTTGCTAACTGCTCAGCCTTTACCTCTGGCCATTAGATGGTTGTTTAGTCGGCTAGTTACTAAAAGACTGGCGAACCTGTTCGATGTATTCCTCCCATAGATGGGAGGCCTCATCAACAGTTCGTTTTTTGAGCTTAAATAGCCCCCTTTTCAAGCTTGAATAACACTTCGAATTCCATGCCCTTGACTTAGCAAATAAGCCTTCCTGTCCTTTATTCCAATCGCCATTTTCCACCCCCCTCTTTATTCATGACATTCCTGGTTGAAGAGCCGCAGCCCTTTTGACATAACTTACACTATCGTTTATACTTATTTAACTTATAGGCTAACCCCGGACGTTATCCCTTTGACCCGGGAGGAGGCTAAAACTAACCTGATGTAATAGGCATTTTGAGGTTTTTGATTAAGAATCAAACTGCCAGGCCGGTAGTGACAATCTAATGGACAAGAATAATAGCAACAATACAACCAATAATAGAAAGAAGAAGTTAGCCAGAATAATTTTAACTGCTTTTGGCCTTATGCTGCTGGCTGTCCTCATCTGGCGGGCCGGGCCAAAGGTCGTCTGGGAAAATATCGTTAAAGCCGGTTACTATCTTCCTTTAGTCTGCTTGATTGCCCTCACCTGGATGTTTCTGCAGGCCATAGCCTGGTCCATTGTCCAGAGCGCATTTCAAAAAGTCCCGCTTATGACTCTCTTCCGGGCGAAGATTATGGCAGACGGGCTTGGCACTCTCGTGCCCATAGCCGCCAATATTGGCGGAGAAGCCGCCAGGGCAGTTATTATCAAGCCTCATTCTCCGCTGAATGAAGGCATTCCTGGCATCGTTTTTGATAAAACCATTGAATATTTTGCCTCTCTCGCCTATTTAGCCGCTGGACTTTTACTTTCTTTAATTTACCTTAAGATTCCTCAGAAGCTAGAAGTTTCCTCCCTGGTTGCCCTGGGCATCATCACTATTGTCCTGGTAATTATGGTCATCCTGCAGTTGAAGGGTGTTTACCCGATTGTTGAGCGACTGGCCGGCATTTCGCATCATCTTCGCCGCTGGTTCGAACAAAAAGAAGCCAGCCTGAAAGATTTTGACAGGAATATGCGACTGATGTTCAGCCATTCAAAGACAGGCTTATTGCTGGTCTTCCTGCTGCACTTTACTGCCCGCTGTCTTGGAGCTCTGGAAATATACGTCATTATCAGAGCGATGGGCTGGCCGGCCAGCCTGGTCAAAGTTGTTTTTATTTCGGTCTTTACAGTCATTATAAACACGGCCTTTTTTGTTATTCCCGGGCAATGGGGTGCGGCGGAAGGCGGAAGTTTGCTGGCCGCAGCAACTGTCGGTTATCCCGTGACGATTGGTCTGAGTGTCGGGCTGATCAGACGGCTGCGTAAAATTTTCTTTGCTGTTCTAACCGTGATTTTAACCGCAGCCGGTAAACATAAGCAAAACGAAAAATTAGCAACGGAGAATGCCAATGGTAGATAAGGCTGTCATCCTGCTCCGCCCCGGATCAGGCAAAAAGATACTTGGCCTGCCACTCTTTTTAAGGGGTATTCTGGCTTGCTGCCAGGCTGGTTTTAAATCTTTTTATTTAATAGGCCAGGGAAACCAAGAAGAACTTGATCTGATAGAATCGATAAAAAATGACCGGCGAATCTTAGCAGCTACCCCGGTTATAAACTATTTGCTGGCTAAAGACTTTTTCTTGCCAGGTAAAACAAGCAGCTATGAATTATTTGATTCACCAGGCGGATTTCTCCTTCTTGAGGGTAATGTGGTTTTTGATCCGCTAATTCTGGAAGAAGCAAAACTTCTTGAGCCCCAGTACCATGAAATGATAATTTTTAAAGCCAGCAGGCAAGATGACTCTGGTTCAAACTGGACAGGGCTGGCAGTTATTTCAAAAGAGCTCCTGCCAGATATACTCAGTCAATTGCCTGCCAATTATGGTAAAGGTTATAAACTCTTAGCTACTCTGCCCAGAACGGCGGTGGTCAGATACTTGAGTCTGCCGGCGGGGCGGTTTCTCCTGAGTGTAAATTCCAGAGCAGCCGGGAAAGAAGCAACCAGAGCCCTGTTAGCCACGGCCCGCAAGCCGCAGGATGGTTTTATCGCCAAGTATATTAACCGGCCTATTTCGCTTTTTTTCAGCCGGATATTGATCAGGCTGGGAGCCAACCCAAGTTTACTATCCTTTATAAATTTTCTAATCGGCCTGGGCGGTGCCTGGCTGGCTGCTCTCGGTACCGGCTACTGGAGTTTTCTCCTGGCAGGCTTATTTTTTGAGCTGGCCAGCATTTTTGATGGCTGTGATGGCGAGGTCGCTCGTCTGACTTACACCACCTCCGATAAGGGGGCTCTGTCGGATGTAATCCTTGATGCCTCGAGCTACATTATCTTCTTTAGCTGTCTCGATCTGGGGCTTTATCGTTTAAAACAAGATACCAGCTATCTGACTCTCATGGTCATATTCCTTTTTGCCGCTGCCTGGTATTATTACAACCTGGCTCGCTATACGCGCACTTCTGGCATTGGCAAAAAGATATTTCTCGTAGCCAAAGAGATAGAAGCCAGACCTGAAAAAGAAAAAAAGCTGGCTATCATAGATAAAGTGGCGTCCAGGCTGGCCTTTACTGTGCGGCGCGATTTTTTTGCTACTTTTATTTTTGCTCTGTTGGCTCTGGGGCAGGCCACTGTTATGGCTTACATAATAAGTTTCGCCTGGCTAATTCAATCAACTTATTTCCATTTTTATGTGCAAAAGAAATTCGTACAGCAGTCGGCCGAAATAAATTAAATGGCCAGTTCGTACCAACTTATGTTAATAAGCTAATAATAATTAAGGACAGTTTAAGCCAATGAAGATACTTCATGTCTTGACTTCTTTCGAACCAGCCTGGGCTGTAGGCGGTTCGATCACCGCTCATGGTAATCTCTGCCGGGCTTTGCACCGGCTGGGCCATGAGGTGACCGTTTATGCCAGTAATGTTGATGGTCTGGGCGGCCGTCTGGATGTTCCTACCAAACAGCCAGTTAATCTGGATGGCCTGGAAGTCTGGTATTTTCGTCAAGAGCTGGGCAGAGTCCGGGCTTTCTATTCAAGTGGCCTGCTTCGCCATCTGAAAAAGACAGCCAAAAACTTCGATGTCATTCATTTAGCCGGCCTGTGGCAATATCTATGTGTGGCCGCTACCTCAATTGTAAAAAAGCAGGGTCTTCCTTCCATCATCACCCCACATTCCAGCCTGATGACGGCTTCGTTTTATGGAGTTGGCTCTCTCCCCGTAAAAAAATTTTACTGGAATCTATTTGGGAAAAAAGCCATCAAAAATGCTACTGCCGTTCATTTTCTAAGCGAGGGAGAAAGGCAGGATTCCGAGGATTTTACCAGAGGCGAGGCCAGCTTTATAGTTCCTAATGGCATTTTTACCGACCGTTATGAGAGAAATGATAATCTCAGGGCAGAACTCAGAAAAAAATTAAATCTGCCTGAAGAGGCTCTGGTTCTCCTTTTTCTGGGCAGGCTTCATCCCAAAAAACAAATTGACCTGATTATTAAAGCTCTGCCCGCCGTTTTAAAGCACCGGCCGGACGTTTTTCTAGTGATTGTCGGCCCGCCCGGCAAGGAAGACTATGTCAATAATCTTAAAAATCTGACAGCCAGCCTGGGATTAGAAAAACACGTCATCTGGGTAGGTCTTATTGATCATCATGAGACACCCGCCTATTATTCAGCTTCCGATCTCATGGTCTTGCCCAGCTTAGCTGAAGGAGTCAGTATGGCCCTGACCGAGGCTATGGCGGCTTCCCTGCCCCTTCTTATCACCAACCGGGTCGCTAATTGGGTAGAGATAGAGCAGGACGGAGCAGGATTGGTAGTCGAACCGGTGGCCTTCGATGTAGAAAAATCTCTGGTCAGGCTGGCCACTGACCCGACTCTTCTGGCCACACTGTCCAGACAGGCTAAAGAATCAGCCAGAAAACGATACGACATTAGCCAGGTTGCACCTCTTATGCTCAGGGCTTACCAGGATGTTATCACCGGAGAAAGAAGTCCCGAGCTTCACTGGCAGCAAAAAAGCTGAGATTGACTGCGCTACGCCTGTTAACCGACCCCGCTAAAAAATATAGCGACCGTTTTTTAGATTAATCACTTAAGGTTCAATTCTGGTGCCCAGTACTTCCAGGAACTTCCGCATCCACTCTGGATGTCCAGGCCAGGCGGCAGCAGTCACCAGATTGCCGTCCACATGAGCGTTGGACAGGCTGTCATTTAGCTCGCCCCATTTAGCTCCGGCTCTAATCACATCTGGTTTTAGGGCCGGATAAGCTGTGCAAAGTTTACCCTTAAGGACATCGGCCGCGACCAGCACCTGCGGGCCATGACAGATGGCAGCTATAGGCTTGTTATTTTCGTCAAAGTGCCTGACGATAGAAATTACTTTTTCATTCAAACGGATGTACTCCGGGGCACGTCCGCCCGGAATAACCAGGGCATCATAATTTTTTGGATCAATCTCTTCAAAGGTCGCAGTCAGGGCAAAATTGTGGCCTGGTTTTTCACTGTAGGTTTGATCGCCGACAAAATCATGAACAGCAGTTTTGACCGCCTCCCCTATTTTCTTGCCAGGGCAGACGGCATCAACCTGATGGCCGACCATGGTCAGCATCTGGAAAGGAATCATGGCTTCATAATCCTCAACATAGTCTCCAACCAGCATCAGAATCTTTTTGACACTCATTTTTACCTCCTCTTTATGTTATTGGACATCAATAATTTAAACCTATTTGGTTAAAACAGGCAAGGCCAGGATCAATGTTTAACTTCCGGCGGTTTTGGGGATTGATTATAAAAAATTTAATGGTGGAGCTGACCGGGCTCGAACCGGCGACCCCGTGACTGCCAGTCACGTACTCTCCCAACTGAGCTACAGCCCCACCGGGTGAATTTATGATACAGAAAACCTCCTTTCCCGTCAAGAAGCCGGAAACAGGGGACACCATCTATATTTCCTATTCTTTCTTGGCCTTTCCTTTTCTGCCTATGTATTTTGTGAATTACTGCCAAGAGTGGCGGTAAGGCGTTGACCTGCCTCCCGATTTCCTCATCGACCGTAATAGCCAGGACAGATTTAGCAAGATAGTAGGGTTAGAAACGGGCTGAGCAATTTTGGACAAAACCTATTTGGTGTCCTCACTTAAAATCTATAACTATGCTGATCTCTACCGATCTAAGGAGATTTAGGCAGAGTTGATTTGTTGTTTGATGAGAAAATCTCAACGAAAAATATTTTGCCGGCCAGCCGCTCTAATAAATATCTGAGCTGATAAAACGACCGGATACACTCAGAACCAGGGAGGCATGAACCACAGGTAGTGGCAGGTTGTCTATACATAGCAACATCTATCTTACCTCAAATATCACCAATGTGCCTGACCCAGCATACCGATCCTGTGATCTAACCAGAATCGGTATTTAAGTTGACAAAAAAACTACTAGATTTAAGATATATTATCTCAAGATTTTTTGTGGTCTCAGTGGTCACCTTGACTGATACTGGTCGTAACAAAAGAATATTGAATATTAACCACGCCACTATTCATTTAATAAAATCAAAAATCATTCCTTAGAGAGGAGGACTATGAATAAACATCTTAAAAAAATCAGTCCGGCATTCAGTAGACCTGTGATCTTGGTTTTTTTATTTATGGTTATGGTGATTCCTTTAGCCAGTTCAGGCCGGGCCGGCAGCCAGGCAGTCAAACCAGCCTATGCCCTGGTCAACTGCCGGATATTCCCGGTGGCCCAGCCGGTTATAAAAAAAGGAACAATCGTTGTCCGCGATGGTTTGATTGAAGCTGTTGGGCCGACCGCCAGCATTCAAATTCCAGATGACGCCGAAATTATCGAGGCCAGCGGCTTAACCGCTTATCCTGGTTTGATTTCTGCTCACACCAACCTGTTCTTTGAAACAAAAGAACAGGCCCAACCAGCCACACCTGAAGATTATTTAGCTGCTTACAGCCAGCCGGCAGAACCAAAGGAATTTCCCTGGCTTCAAATCATAGAAAAACTTAAACCGAAAAAGCAGACCGTTGAAGCCTATCATCGAACCGGCGTCACCACAGTAGTCGTTGCCCCCAATGAGGGGATTTTCCAGGGACAGAGTGTTGTTCTCAATCTAAACGGCGACCAGATTAACGAGATGGTCCTTCTCCAGCCCTGGGCACTTAACATCAACTTTACCACCGAGAGAGGAGTTTATCCTTCGAGCCCCATGGGCACTTTAGCCTTCCTCCGGCAGAAATTTTATGATACCCAGCATTACAGTCTTCATCTTCAAAAATACCTCCAATCACCGCTATTTTTAAAAAGACCCGTATATGACCCTTTTCTGGAAGCGCTTCTGCCGTTTGTCATTGACAAAAAACCAATTGTTTTTGAGTGCCATAATCTCGAGGAAATAAAACGCGCCCTGAAACTCATTAAAGAATTTCAATTAAATGCCGTCCTCTCCGGTTGCAACGAAGCCTGGCGGGTTAGCGAGGATCTTAAGTCAGCCGCTAATATTCCTCTGCTGGTCACCCTTGATTTTCGACCCCCGACCAGCAGCCATTATGCTCAGGAAGGACAGACTGCTAAGGAGAAGGCAGAAAAAGAAATTTATCCGGCTAACGCTTCACACCTCTTCCAGGAAAAAATTAATTTCTCACTGACCAGCTTCGGTCTGAATGAATCAAATTTTATAAAAAATCTCAGATTGGCCATTCAAGTGGGCCTGCCGGCTGACCAGGCTTTGCGGTCTTTGACCATTGAGCCGGCTCGCACTCTTGGCCTGGAGAAACAACTGGGTTCTCTCGAACCGGGCAAAATTGCCAACCTCATCCTGACCAGAGGAGATCTTTTCGATGAAAAAGCACAGGTGGTCAAAGTCATGGTTGATGGAACCTTATTCACTTATGAGGAGAAAGGCCAATGAGAAAAAAAATAAAGAAAACCGGCTTGCTTATATCTTTTCTAATTCTTTTTCTGTCCTCAGCCACCTGGCTCTTAGCCAGCGGCAATTTGCTGATTAAAAACGCCACGATTTTGACTGTAACCGGCGGTGTTATCCCCCGCGGTGATGTTCTGGTCATCAATGGTTTAATAGAGCAAGTCGGCCAGAACTTAACTGCTCCAGCCGACGTCAGAATTATTGACGCGGCCGGCAAATACTTGATGCCGGGCATCATTGATACCCATACCCACATCGCTCTCTCTGGCACCAACGAGGGGACGGACGCAGTCACACCAGAAGTTAATATGGCCGAGGTGATTAATGCTGATGATACTTCCATCCTGACTGCTCTGTCCGGTGGTGTGACCATGGTTCATACCATGCACGGCAGCGCTAATGTCATTGGAGGAACCAACGTTGTTCTGAAGCTTAAATGGGGCCAACCTTCTGAGCAGCTCGTTGTCAAAGAAGCTTATCCCACTCTTAAATTTGCTCTGGGTGAAAATGTCAAGCAATCTAATTGGCCTCTTCTCCCCGGGCGACCTCAGCGTTATCCAGCCACCCGCCTGGGTGCCAATGCTCTTATCAGAAGCGAATTAATAAAGGCGAAAGATTATATGGCTGCCTGGGATCGCTATGAGCAGCTTAAAAAATCCGAAAATCCGCCGGCTGACCTCTTGCCTCCAAGAAAAGACCTGAGACTGGAGACACTGGCCGGCCTTCTTCGCGGCCAGCTCATCGCCCGCTGTCATGCCTATGTCGCCACAGAAATGATCGAGTTTCTAAACCTCTCCAAAGAATTTGGCTTCAAAATAGGGGCTTTTGAACATGCCTGGGAAGCCTACAAGATAGCTGACGAGCTAAAAGCCGCCGGCGTCGGGATATCAGTTTTTGCTGATTCCTGGGCTTATAAAATGGAAGCAGCAGAAGGCATCGCCTATAACGCTGCTTACTGCACCAAAAAAGGTATTCTGGTCTCGATTAATTCCGATAGCGGCGAGCGGATAAGAAGGCTATTTAATGAAGCCGGGAAAACGGTGAAGTATGGATTAACCCAGGACGAAGCCTTGAGGCTTATTACCATTAATGCTGCTAAACAACTGGGCGTTGACCATCTCGTCGGCAGCATTGAAGCTGGCAAACAGGCTGACCTGGCTCTTTTCAGCCGGCATCCAATGAGTGCTTACACCCGTTGTGAGATGACGATTATTGAGGGCGAGGTTTACTTCGACCGGGAGGCACTTCTCAAAGAAAGAGCTGCCGCTTCAGCTAAAAAAGGAGGCTTATCATGAGGCTAATGAGCATGGCTCAAACCGGTCGCCAATTAAAAGATAGAAAGAACAGCAATCTGCTTCTGGCCCTGGCTGTCTTACTGAGTGTTATTCTCATCATTCCGCCATTTTCACTGGCCCAAACAGCCGCAGCAGCCGAAAACGGCTCAGAAATTATAGCTATTGTCGGTGCCAGAATTGTTCCCGTCACCGGCCCGGTTATTGACTCTGGCTCCATCCTGATCAAAGATGGCCGGATTGCTGGTCTCGGAACCAGCATTTCCATCCCGGCCGGAGCCAGGGTTATCGAGGCTAAAGGCCTCATTGCATATCCGGGAATGATTGACAGTTATTCGTGGCTCGGCCTGGAAGAAATCAGCGGAGTTCGGGCCACAGTCGATAATCGCGAAACTGGCCGGATTAATCCCCAGGTTAAAGCCATTGAAGCTCTCCATTATGATTCCATGCATATCCCGATTGCCCGGGCCAATGGTATTGTGGCGGCAGTAGTTGCCCCTTCCGGTGGCCTTATCTCTGGACAGAGTACTCTGGTAAAATTAGATGGCTGGACCAACCGGGAAATGGTTATCAAAGAATCACTGGCCATGGTGATCGAACTCCCAGCTCTCAGGAGAAGCCGCGGAGAGTTTTCTGGTCTCAGCCGTCAGCAGCCTCAGATCTCTACCGAGAAAGTCCTTGATGAACTGCGGCAAATTTTCGAGAAAACCAGGATGTATGAGAAAAGAAAAGAAGCAGCCCAGAAAAGCATCCTTCTGCCACCGCCAGATTTTGATGAGGCCAGTTACTTTCTCCTGCCCGTGGTTAAAGGTGAATTGCCGGTCATTTTCTCAGTTCATGCTGATAAAGATATCCTCCAGACCATTAAATTTGTACAGGAAGAAAAGATAAGGGCTATTTTTTACGGAGTTGAACAGGGCTTTAAAGTTGCCAGGGAAATCAAGCAAGCCGGCCTTCCCTGTATTATTGGTTCTCTTTACAGCCTGCCGCCTGTCGGGGAAGATGGCTATGATGCCCTTTTCTTAAATCCGGTCATACTCAACGAGGCTGGCGTTAAAATTGCTTTTTCCTCCTCAAGTGCCAGCGCTGCTAAAGACCTCCCCTATCATGCTGCCAAAGCGGCAGCCTTTGGGCTCAAACCAGAAGAAGCCCTCAAAGCTGTGACCATTTATCCAGCAGAAATCTTTGGTGTGGATAAATTGATGGGCAGTCTCAAGCCAGGCAAACTGGCTAATATAGTTCTGACCGACGGTGATCTGCTTGAGCTTGGAACAAAAATTCAAAAAGTTTTTATCGAAGGTAAAGAGGTTTCACTGGAAAACCGTTATACTGTGCTTCTGGAAAAATTTGAGCAGAGAGATAAAAGAGAATAATCAGAAAAAAGAAACTCAACCGGGCCGAGAATGCTTGAGCCTATCACTGAGGCTATCTGCCGGGCCGGTCAGAATCTCAAATAGAGGTCAGAATAACGGCAATTATTCCTGTCAGAAAGACACCATCAAAAGTCCCTGCCCCTCCGATAGAGGCCACCGGGGCTCCCAGTTCAGGTATTTTTTTAAGATTCATAAAATCAGCTCCAATCAGTGTTCCCAGCGTCCCTGAAACATAAGCTATAACTGAAGCAGAATGTATACCATCAGGCGAGATAAGTGAAACGAGAAAAGCCACTAAGGCTGCCACCAGCGGCGGGAAAAGGGCTGGAGTAGCTATACCAAGGCCTCTAACCGGGCGGGCAACTCTGTTGACGAGAAAGGCAACTATCACCATGCTTAAAACAAACTCCCAGAAAAGCACTCCCCAGCGGAAAACCAGGTAAAGGCTTATCAGTGAGGGAATAACCGCACCACCCACATTGATGGCCAGAACAGTCGTGTCACTTGAAGCAGCCACCGGCATCTGAAACTTCCAGCCGTAGAAATTTACTACCTGTCGCTCCAATACTGACCCGGAGTGCAGCTTTTTTATAGGGATATTAATGCCGCTGCCAATTAAAGTCAGAAGAAGGAGGGCAAAAACTGTGTCAGGCGGGATGCCCAGCCTCTGGAAGGCAAAAGAGATAATTCCCAGCTTTAGAAAAAAGAAAAGCCCACCAAGAAGAATAAAATAGCCAATCAGGAAAAAAAGAAGCACTGGCAAAAAGAACATTGGCTTTTTCTCCTTACAGTCTATTTATTTCATCTTAATAATACAATGATAAGGGGCTAATGGAAAGAAAACAAATCGCTGTTTTAAGATTAAGGCTAAATTTATTTGCCCCTTAGCTGACCGGTGCCGGCAAAAATATCATTGGGCCTACCTGCCCTATCTGCCTCAACAGTGATAATCAGATAGCAATAGGGCAAAAATAGAGATTGACTTTGCCGTTCATTTTTGTTATAGGAGTTGCATCCTTCAAAGGGGAAGGTTAAGCTATTAGAAGCAAAAAAGGTTCTTTATGCTTTTTCAGGGCTCCACCGCCCGAAGTGAGGCTAATTGCTATTTAATCTAGGTTTGACAATGCCAAAGGAGGCAAAAATGAACAAAATGAAGAAACTTTATTCAGCGAGGTTTTATGTCATCTGTCTTGGGCTGATTATGCTCTTTATCTTTATGGGCCATTCACAATTAATTCAGTCAAGACAACTGCAAAAAATTCCACTGGATAAAATTGCTTTAGCGCAGCCCAAAATTATTATGGAAAAAACACCACTGGAATCTCCGAAAGGAATGAGGATTTTTGAGACAAAGGTCCTATCTGTGCGTACCGATCTTATCCAAAAATTTATTGCAGAAAAAAGTCTTATGAAGACACCTTTAATCATGAAAAATTTGCCTCAGCAGGAAGAAATCTACCAGGAATCAGAAAAAAAATTCACCAGAATACTGACCAACACACAGCGAGGGCACATGATCGTGCTCCCTCATCTCGAAAAAATAGCCATGACCAAAGCTCAGCTTTTGAGGCACGACATGGCCATGAATAAAGCTATGGAACAGGTTAACCTCATGCAGCTTATCCCCAGAGACGAAAGTAAAGTCACGCCAAAGCAAGTTATCACCTTAACCAGAGCTCAAGTCAAGCAGGGCGAGCCGGCCGTAGTAAGCGATATCCTCCAAACTGTTTTATTCCAGAGAACCCTTGATGATAAACCTGTGGTAGGCAAGGGGTCTCAACTTTTTGTTGAACTTGGGAATGAGGGCAAGTTAGAGGGCTACAGCCGAACCTGGAATGAGGTCATACCAAGCAACCTTGTGCCTGAATTCAGAACAGATCAAGAGATTTATGACGATATCGAAAAAACTTTGACGACTCAAATCAAAGGGAATGTAACTGTGCAGGTCAGAAAACCCAGACTCATCTATTTTGGAGATGACAGAAAATTCGTCCAGCCTGCCTATTTCTTCACGGCTGAAATCTCTTCTCCTGAGGCCCTGGGAAAAGCCTATTATGCAGGAATTGTTACAGCTTTGAAAAATCCTCCCGAACCGGTGCTCCTGCCTCAAGAAGAAAAGATGCGGGCTTTGCCTCTTCAGGTTTCTCCCCTGCCGAAGGGCAAGGCCAGCGGGCCTTTTATTCCCCAGGATGACCCGAGTGTAGGCCGTTATGTCGTCCGCAATGATAGCAATGATTGGGTTGATGACGCTAATGACTTTCGTAATGGTCTGTTGCAAGGCCACAGCAGCAGCAGTCCTGCCATTAGCTTTGGCGATTACTACTGGGATGAGCCCTGGCTCTGGACAACTGATGAAAATTCCTATGTTGATAAATGGCACATTGTTCTTATGGAGGGACATGGAGCGAACTGGCTTTTTACGACTCGAAGCAATTGTTGTGACGTCGTTAACCTGAACGCTGCTAGCCAACCAGGATATGGAAACCGGGCTGGCGATAGCATGAGATTCCTTATCCTTAAAGGGTGTTCTATCATTCCCGCTCCTCCTGATAGAGCCAATTGGCCAGACCCGTGGTGGAGAATCTTTAAGGGACTTCGCCAGGCAGTGGGATTTCGCACATCTATGTACATTAACGATAACATTTCTAAACACTTTGGCAAGCATCTTGCCCAGAACTGCCGGGTCCTTGATTCCTGGTTTCATGCAACCAATGATTGTTCAAGCTATAGCTGGGAACGTTTCTGGGGAAGCTGGGGTGATGAAGTCTATGGATATGGTGCGGTAGTCATGATCCCGGGACATGAAGGAGACGGCATTTATTCCACAGCAGCCCTGCCAGCCGCAACTTCAACAGGATTGACCATCTGGTGGCAGCACTGAATAGAAAGCCAAAGAAAGTCTGATAATTCATTCAAAGAAGCTCTTCAGCCTAAAAGGGATTATTTAGGGGCAAGAGGAAAGATTGCTTTAAAATGAAGTTGCTTTGCACAAAAACCTATATTTTAGGCATTGACCTGTTCCCGATAAGTTTTATTTAAGTATCAGTGGAATCAAAGGATTGAACCTTCGGCTAGTTGAATGATTAAATCCTTTAAATTTGAGGGGGTTTCTCTGAGATTTAAGTTCTGGGGGTACCACTGTCAAAGAAAATACAGAACTTCAAGATGAAGACAAAGAATTATCTACCTGAATGGGGAGTAAAAAATAATCAGTACAAAGAAAATTTAACAGTCCATAAATAAGACTTAGAGCGAAAGGCTGCCAGCCAGAATTAATAACTCTGTCTGGCAGCTCTCATTCATATTTTACCTTGAATCGTTCATCTATATCCGAAAGAATTTCAAATTCGTAATTATCAAGTCAATTTTTAGGTTCGACCTGATAAAGAAAAGCCACATTTATAATTCCATAAAGTAAATAATACCACCGAGACAGAAGGGCTAAGAAGCAAAATATCTGACTTTGATGATAATCGTTTCAGAACTTTAATTTACTACCTGGTTTTAAATAGATAGTGATTTACTATTTGGAAGTTTTCATATTGTCATTTGCCATAAGAGAAAATGCACAACTAGAAAGTTAACCTGGCGACTATGAACTCAGTTCATTAAGGAATAAAATCTATCCTGTTGAAAATTCAT
The DNA here is from genome assembly GCA_028749115.1 of Acidobacteriota bacterium. Taxonomy (GTDB): domain Bacteria; phylum Acidobacteriota; class Aminicenantia; order Aminicenantales; family Saccharicenantaceae; genus Saccharicenans. The sequence continues at coordinate 161,364 of JAQURD010000002.1, forward strand.
AGAAGGTAGTATGAAATGCAGGCCAAGGCTTCAAAAGGAAAAATTCAGTTAATTCTGGTTACTACTCTTCTGGCTCTTCTTTTTGTTTTTGCTCCGGCCCAGGCAGCCAGCGGGGTTAAAAATGTTATCCTTTTCATTGGCGATGGCATGAGCATCAGCACGATGAGCCTGGCTCGCTGGTTTAACGGCGGTCAACCTCTGAGCTGGGATCAATATGTCTGTGGGTTGGTCAGGACCTATTCAGCGGATGACCCAATTACCGATTCAGCGGCTGCAGCTACCGCCATGGCTACCGGTCACAAAACGAGGAATGGTTTTCTGAGCGTCCTGCCTGATGCTCTGGACAGAGCCCCGGTAGCCACCATCCTTGAGGGGGCAAAATTAAGCGGTAAATCAACCGGCCTGGTGGTGACCTGTAACCTTCAGCATGCCACGCCTGCCGCCTTTGCTGCTCACTACCCTGACCGTTCTGACTATGAAGCTATCGGTGAGCAAATGGTTTATACCGGCGTTGATATCCTGCTGGGAGGGGGACTTAAGTATTTTACCGGGCGAAAAGACGGCGAGGATCTGCTCGCTGTCCTCAAGGAAAAAGGCTATAAAATTATCACCACGCCGGCTGAGTTGAAGTCGGTGGAAAGTCAGCGACTGGCCGGACTTTTTGCCGATGTGGATTTGTCCTATGACCTTGACCGCGACCCCGCCAAAGAGTCATCGCTGGCTGAAATGACCGGAGCCGCCATAAATCTTCTATCCAGAAATATAAATGGTTTTTTCCTGATGGTGGAAGGCAGCAAAATAGACTGGGCCAACCATGACCATGACCCTGTGGCCTCAGTGACAGATATGATGGCTTTTGACCGGGCAGTCAGGGTGGGACTTGATTTTGCTTTTAAGTCACAGGAAACAGCAGTCATTGTCGTCGCTGACCACTCAACTGGTGTCCTAACCATCGGCAATGAAAAAACCTCATCAAAATCAGGTCGGGAAAAAGTTGGCGACTTCGTTAATCCGTTAAAAGCAGCCAAAACAACTGGTGAAGGTCTGGAAAAGCTTCTCCGGCCGGAGATGAGTGCGGCCGAAGTCAAATCTATCGTCAGTGAGCGTTATGGCCTTTGGGATCTGACTGAAGAAGAGCTTAAGGCAATCATGGATTATCTGGCTGAAGCTGCTAAAAATCCTGAGCTAGCTGGAAAACTCATGTCCGTTGTTGGTCCGATGATGAGTCAAAGGGCCATGGTTGGCTGGACAACGGGAGGCCATACAGGAGAGGAAGTTGCCCTGGCTGTTTACCATCCAGAAGGACGGCGGCCGACTGGCGTCATTGAAAATACGGAGATAGCTTCCTATATGGCCAGCATGCTGCGGATAAACCTGCAAGCCTTAAACAAAGAATATTTTATTGAAGCGACACAGGCCTTCACAGCCAGCGGCGCAGAAGTTCAGCTTGATCTCAATACTGACCCGGCCAATCCTGTGCTTAAAGTCAAAAAAGGCAACCGGACTCTCGTCATTCCAGCTAACAAAGATTTTGTCGAAATGAACGGAACCAGAGTCCAGACCAAGCTGATTAATGTTTATAACGGGAACAATTTCTATGTCTCCCACCAGGTGATTAACCTGCTGTCCAATTAACCCGGAAAACTAGGGACACAATCTATATTTCCTATTTTTTTCTGGCCAGATCTTGAGAAAAGAAATTACCTTTCCCTGCCCCTTGAGAAGTTTTGAGCCAGCTTGCCACCGAAATTCTGAACACATAGCAATTTTTTGACTCAAAGCCGCACTCAGAAACCAGACAGAGGAGATCTTTTACCGCTTAAATCAAAAGCAGTAAACACATTTACAAAAGCGTTGGGCCAGATCCATGATATCGTCTTTTCTGGCCAGCCTGTTTATCCAGCGCTCCGGGATACCGGCCAGGCCATAATAGAGGCCAGCTAATCCACCGGCCACGGCCCCCGTCGTATCAGTATCATCTCCCAGATTTACTGCCTTTAAAACTGTTTCCTCGTATGATTTGCTTTTTAAAAAGCACCAGAGGCCCGCTTCTAGAGTATCAATTACATACCCGCTGGAGTTTATTGATTCTTCGGGCAGCTCCTGGATATTGGCTTCTAAGATTCTGGCAAAATGAGGCAACTCGCGCTTGTATGGCAGGCGAGTGTAATATTTTTTTACTTCAGCACCTGTCGTTTTATAAGCATCCGCTGGGTTCTGGCCCTTAAGAAGATTGATGGCCAATTGAATATATATTCCGCAGGCCATCTGACTCCGCGGATGACCGTGGGTTAGGCAGGAAACTTGATGGGTCAGTTCAAATTGCTCTGGTCGGCTCAATTTTTCAACATAATAAGCCAGCGGCAAACTTCTCATCAATGAGCCGTTTCCATTACTGAACTCATCTCTTCCCCCGGCCTCAACTGGATTTACACCCTCTCTCAAGCGATTAATGGCCAGCCCCGTTGTGCACCCCACATCGAAAGCCTGACCATACGGAGCCCAGTATCCTTCGTCCAACCAGCGGCAGAATTTATGAGCTATATCATGAAGGTCGAAGCCCTGACAGAGTGATTCAGCCAGACAGAAAGCGAGCGAGCTATCGTCAGACCAGGTTCCAGGCGGCCGGGCGTATGTACCATAACCAATCATATCGGTAACAGGTTGCTTTTTCCGCTCACTTCTCTTAGTGAATTCAACCGGCACACCCAGCGCATCGCCGACGGCCAGACCAAACAGGCCGCCCAGCACCTTTTCTTCCCTCTCGTCTCTTTCCTCTTTGTTTCTCATAACTAAAGGCTATGCCTCCCGTCTATAAAATTAGTTTAATAGCTGGCAGGTTGAACGCTCTAGACTGGGATAAGCTGCATTTATTACCTTTCACTCGCCCCGAGTACACCAATTGCTTCTCGCTCAGATGTCAAAAAACAAACTGTTTTATAAGTTATTTCAAAAAAGCTTTTTTCTCATTACTATTGCCATCAATCGTCTATTTTCAGCAAATTGCTCTTACCACCAATGCCAGGCAACGATAATGAATTTTGAGGCGCATAAATTTTCGGTGCCTGGGTAGTATAAGGATTATTCATGCTATAAACAGAGTAGCGGTTGCCATAAGGACTATATGGATTATTAATGCTGACCGGTGAGTACTTGCTTCCATAGACTCCATAAGGATTGGACACCGATTCGGGATCATACTTGTTCGAATTTAGCCGGCCGAGATACTGACCATCCTCACCAACAAGAATTGGGGAACTCGATCCAGAGACATAGCGGTTATTAACGCTTGACGGTGAATATGGTGAGCCGTAGGGTGAATATGGATTATTGACACTATCAGGTGAAAATTTACTTCCATACTGGCCACAGGGGTTAGAGATGGATTCCGGATCATACTTATTAGCTGAATACTTCCCCAGGTATTTATACTTCTGATTTTTCGTATTGCTCGTCTGTCCAAAAACCAGAGAAAACGAAATTAGCGTAACAAACAGAATGGCAAAAGCTTTTTTCATGGTTTGCTTCTTTTCCTTTTACCTGCTTATATTATAAGGCAAATTGTTTCAATAATTCCACTCTTGACTACTAGACCATCTCACCTTAAGGTATTTGAATTAAAGACTGGTTTTCCTTAGAATGGAAACACTTCATTTTCAACAGGCATTGAGAAAGCATCATGAATCCTAAAAATTATAAGAAACCAGACTTTAGCTTGAAAGAAATCAGGACTATGGCGGCTAAGGCTTTTGTCCTCGCACTTAAGGAAATCAGACCTCTACCCGGCGACCGTTCCCAGAATTTTCTGATAACAGACCGTTCAGGCCTGAAATATGTTTTAAAAATCTCATCTTCATTTGACCACCTGGAGGAACTGGATTTTGAAAATCAGGTCGTCCTGAAGCTGAGCCAGGAGCTTTCTGATTACCATTTTCCGCTGCCGCAACCTGATATTAATGGCCAGCTAATAAGCTGCTATGAGCGTGGCAATAAGGTCTTCTATCTCCGGCTTTTTGATTACATGGAAGGGCCGAGCCTGGCCGATTTGCAGTCTGTGCCGTTATCTCTCTGGTCAGAAATTGGCCGTCTGCTGGCTCGAATAGACCTCGTCCTTAAGGATTTTTACCACGCCGGAAGCAGACGCGAACTGCCCTGGGATGTGAAAAATGTCCTATGGTCAAAAGATAGATTGAAATATGTAACTGACCCGGTCAAAAGGAGGCAGCTTGATTATGTTCTTCTCCAGATTGAGACTTACCTCCTCCCTGTTTCGACCGGGCTTCGCCGCCAGGTCATTTACGGTGACGGCAATGAGCATAATTTCATTCTCCAGGTAAAAAAAGAAGCTTATCGCCTGACCGGCCTGATTGATTTTGGCGATATGAGCGACAGCTTTCTGGCCGCTGAGCCAGCTATTGCCCTGACCTATGCCATGATGAAGACCTCCGCGCCCGAAGAAGCCGTAAAAGTGCTTCTCTCTGCCTATCATAAAATCAACCCGCTGCAGCCGGCCGAACTCGATGTTCTTTATTACCTGATTCTGTCGCGTCTTGTTATCAGCCTGACCATGGCTGCCTGGAGACGGCAGACTGAGCCGCAGAATGAGTATATGACGGTATCAGAAGAACCGGGCTGGAAACTGCTTGATTCTCTGTTTACCTCCAACCCGGAAAAATGGCGAAGCCTTTTTTATAAAAGCTGTAAACTCGAGCTGTCTTCTCTCTGGCTCGAAAGCGAGAAACTCCTCGGATTCAGGAGTGAGCATATCTCTGAGGCCATGAGTCTGACCTACCGCCAGCCATTGCACATAACCAGGGGTGCCGGCCAGTATCTTTTTGATGACCGCGGTGAATCCTATCTCGACTGTGTCAATAATGTTTGCCACCTGGGACACTGCCATCCGCGCGTAGCCCGGGCTGTCGCCCGCCAGATGGCCATACTCAACACCAATACCCGCTATCTTTACGACGTATTAGCTCTCTACGTGGAAAAACTTTTATCAAAGTTTCCGGCGAAGTTTCAGTACTGCTTTCTGGTTAACTCCGGCAGCGAAGCCAATGACCTGGCCTTACGTCTGGCCAGAAATTATACCAGGGCGACAGAGATTTTAGTCCTCGATAGAGCCTATCATGGAAATCTGAGTTCGCTCATTGATATCAGCCCTTATAAATTTGACGGGCCGGGAGGAAAGGGTGCTCCACCCTTCATTCATAAGCTGGCGACTCCTGATCCCTATCGGGGGCCGTATCGCGGTCGAACCGAGGCGACCAGCCTGAAATACACCGCCGACGCCAGGCAGGTCATTAATGATTTAAAAGCCGCCGGTAAAAAGCTTGTCGGTCTGATCGCCGAACCAATGATGGGCTGTGCGGGCCAGGTCATCTTTCCACCGCGTTACTTAAAGCATGCTTTTGATCTGGTTCACCGGGCCGGCGGAGTCTGCATTGCTGATGAAGTTCAGGTTGGCTTCGGACGTCCGGGGCGTTTCTTCTGGGGTTTTGAATCGCAGGAGGCTTCACCGGACATTGTCACGCTAGGAAAGCCCATCGGCAACGGCCATCCAATTGGGGCGGTCGTCACAACAGAAGAAATCGCCCGCTCGTTTGTCACCGGCATGGAATATTTCAACACTTTTGGCGGCAATCCGGTAAGCTGTGCTGCCGGTCTGGCTGTCCTCGAGGCGATCGAGGAGGAAAATCTCCAGGAAAATGCTGGCTCGGTTGGAGACTATTTTTTGAAAAGGCTCAATGAGCTGCAGTCAAAACATGAGTTAATCGGGGACGTCCGCGGGCTGGGATTATTCATAGGAGTTGAGCTGGTCAAAGACAGAGAAACCAGACGGCCAGCGACTCGTGAGGCTGAACTCATCGCCGAGAAGATGAAAAGAAATAACATTCTGGTGACAACCGAAGGCCCTTACCACCAGGTGTTAAAGATCAAGCCCGCTATCATTTTCAACAAAGACAATGTTGATTTATTCGTCGAGACTCTTGATGAGATTCTGAAAGTTTTTGATTAGTCCCGCTCTTTTATAAGAAGTAGCAGCCGACAGCAGTTACCCTGAACGATATAAGAGCTGAAGTCAAATCAATCACGAGTAATCCACAGATCAAAAACTCAGTGAACGATGTTCTGCTCAGCAGGTCCTGTCCAGAGTTCTATCTTCTTCCCGGGATAAAAATAGTTTAAATTTCTATTTTTATTTTTTCGTGTTGTTGGCAATGGCAGCTAAGGCTCTAAATTGTTCTGCCAGAAACCTGGTAAAGATTACAATCAGATAGCCAATAATGGGCATAAGGAGAATGCCAAGCCAGCCTCTGCCCGGAAAGCGAAGCCCAATAAGTCTTAAAAAGCTATAGCCATCATCCCCCACTAAAATCATCGAAATTAAAGCGCCGCCAAATCCGACAATTGCAAATAATGTTCCAAACCATTCGCCTAAGGTCTGGATAAAATGAGAGAAGATGGGCGTAGCTACAAATTCAGCTCCAGTAGCAGCACTGGCTGCTATTTTCATCATTCTATCCCACCAGATTTGAAAACCTATCCAGCCGGCAAAAGCAATAACTACCCAAATCAGCAAAAAAACGAGAACAAACTTGAACGGCCCTTTAAAAATATCAGTTTTAGAAAATAAGATATACAAAGGAAATATCAGGTTGAGTATGGCTAACAGGCCATAGAGCCAGCTAAATGGCTGGCGAAAGAAATGTCCCTGGTCAATAAATGACAGGTAGGGCTTAACGAAACCAAAAAACTTGTTTTCCATTTTTTCCTCCTCCTCCAATTTTTATGAGATAAAGGCCGCAAAGTAATTTATGCCCGACAAATCTCATCTTGCTCTTTACCAGAATTAAACTCTTTCACCTGCTATTAGCCATTATAATAAAATTAAGATCAGGTAGGAAGCAACCCGCCTCAGATAAGACGCAATCGATAAAAAAAAACTCCGGCCACCCGTTCTGGAAAATAACTCGGCAATTTGAGCCTTACGCCAGAATGGGTGGCCGGCTTTAACTACTATCCGGCTGGCTTTCTGGCTAACAGCCGGAAGTAAAGAGTCTTTTATGAAAACTGAAAAAACAGGGTTAGAATCTATAAGCAACACCCAGGCTTAGCATATTGGTATCAGACACAACATGAAACATGGCTGTTGCCTCAAAGTGCCTGCCTATTGCTACTCCTGCCCCCAGCCTTAATCCAATATTTGTTTCATTAGTTGTACTGGATTCAACCGCTTGAATAACAGCATATTCATCCATCATCAATTCAGGATATTCCGCCGTGAGTTTTGCATGCCGAAAATAGGTTCCCAATCCTCCGATGAAAAATAATTTTACTTTCTCCAGGGGGAGATTGTATCTTCCGTCAACCGAAATAACGATATTTGATACCTTAAGATCATAATAACTCTCGCCACCGGTATTATAAAAAAAGCCGATTCCGCCCTGGATATCTATCATTTTATAAACCGGATAGAGGACTCCGCCCTGAACATTGAAACCTATGTCCGCTGCATCTGACCAATCGCCTAATGGTAACTGAAGCCCGGCCCCTGCATAAAAGTTAAGTTTCTTCTGACTCTGCGCAGAGAAACCAAAGGTAGCCAGCACTAAAACCAGACACAAGACACCAGCCAAAACTTTTAGACTCTTCATCAAGACCTCCTTTTAAAAAATACTTCTTATTTTTCTAAAACCATGGCGTTTCCGGCCATAGCTTTTAATTTTTTTTAAATCTGGAAAAGCTTTTTATGGCTATTACTTCTCAGCCAGAAATGGATATCTGTAATCCACTGGTGGCACAAACGTCTCACTAATCGTCCTAACACTTGTCCACTTTAGCAGATTGATTTTTGTTCCGGCCTTGTCGTTAGTTCCGGAAGCACGGCTGCCACCAAAGGGCTGCTGTCCAACCACTGCTCCGGTCGTCTTGTTGTTGATATAGAAATTGCCAGCCGCATGACGCAATCTTTTCTCCATCTCGACAATAGCTTTCCTGTCCGTAGCAAAGATCGAGCCGGTCAGACCATAAGGAGAGGTCTTGTCGCACAACTCTAAAGCTTTTTCCAGTTCACTGTCTTTATAAACATAAATGGTCAGAACAGGTCCAAAGATCTCTTCTTCCATCGTCTTGAATTTCGGATTGGTGGTCAGAATGATTGTTGGTTGAATGAAAAAGCCCTGACTATCATCACACTTGCCGCCGCAAATTATTTCAGCTTCAGACGAATTTCGAGCATAATCAATGTAGGACTTGATGTTATTAAAGGCAGCCTGATCAATGACGGCACCCATGAAATTGGTGAAATCTTCTATATCGCCAACTTTGATAGTCGCAATTTCCTCCAGCAATCTGGCTTTGACCTGTGGCCAGAGGCTTTCCGGAATATAAGCTCTCGAGGTGGCTGAACACTTCTGTCCCTGGTATTCGAAAGAACCCCTGATCAAAGCGGTGGCCAGTGACTCAACTTCGGCTGATGGATGGGCAAAAGCAAAATCCTTGCCACCAGTTTCTCCAACGATTCTCGGATAAGTCCTGTATTTGCTGATGTTGGAACCAATGGTGGCCCACATGTCGTTAAAGACACTGGTCGAGCCAGTAAAATGAACACCAGCCAGCCATTCACTCTTCATCACCGGATCTCCCACACTGCCGCCGCTGCCGGGCAGGAAGTTGATGACGCCATCCGGTAAGCCAGCCGCCTGAAAAAGCTTCATTAAATAGTAGCCGGAAAAGACAGCAGTTGAAGCTGGTTTCCATAAAACCACATTGCCCATTAAAGCCGGACTGGTCGGCAGGTTAGCGGCAATAGAAGTAAAATTGAAAGGAGTAACAGCAAAAACAAATCCTTCCAGTGGCCGGTACTCAACTCTGTTCCAGTTATCGAGTGTGTTCAGGGGCTGATCTTTGTAGATCTGGGTCATGAGGTAACTATTGAATCTAAAAAAATCTATTACCTCGCAGGCAGCATCAATCTCTGCCTGAAAGACTGTCTTGCTCTGATTAAGCATAGTAGCTGCATTGATAACAGGACGCCATGGCCCGGCCAGCAGTTGGCCTATTTTCAGAAATATAGCCGCTCTATGCTCCCAGGGCATATTTTCCCAGTCGTGTTTGGCCTGGAGAGCTGCTTCAATGGCTGCCTGAACTTCCTTCTCTCCCGCCTTATGGTAAGTGGCCAGGACATGATTCTTGTTATGAGGTTCAATACACCTCCCGGTCTTTCCTGTCCTGACTTCTTTTCCCCCAATAATCAAGGGAATTTCGATTTCTGCCGCCTTCATCTTTTTTAGTTGTTCTTTCAGTACCTTCTTCTCTGGACTACCCGGTCCATAGTTCAGTATGGGTTCATTTTTTGGTTGCTCTAAATTAGCAATACTGTTTGACATAACATAACCTCCTGCTTTTATTTTATAATGCTTACTTCCCGGCCGGCTGAGCTCGGTAAAGATAAAACCCACGCCCTAAAAATCACAACTTGCCTCATGAAAATCCACTACTTTAATCTCGCCTGTCAGAGGCAATCATTATCCCTACTTGTCTCTTTTCCAAGCCGGGAGGTACAACCATTCTTGCTTATACCCTTTTCGTCTTTAAACCTTCAAAGCCATTCTCAGGTCAAAAGATACAAAAAGAATTAACCTGATTTTTCAGATAAATATGATAACGGATTCATCATACCTTCGTCAAGCAAAGATCTTAATAATTCGCTAAGACAGGCTCGCTTACCACCCGAGAAAAAAGTAAATATGTGAATATGTGGACAGCCTGATTTGTGAGCTATTAAGAATCAGTCTCTTTTGTGTTTTCTGCCTGGCTTTTTCGCTCTTCCTTTACTACTTTTTCTACCTCTCTATCGACTTTTTCCTTTGGCTCTTTCTTCACGCTTTTCTTCATTTTTGACTTCTTCTCTTTTGGTTTCTCAGGCAGCCTGATGACCGTCGTGGTGGCTATTCGGTCGTGCATGGAGAGACCTTGTCTGTCCCACAGAACCTGCCAGAAGCCAAGAGAAGCAAATAGCCCGGAACAGACATAACCATGGGCCCGCTCAAAGCACTGATACCAGCCGAGCCGCTGGTTGCCTTCCAGGTCAACGACCTTCAGTCCGAATAACCTCTTCCCCGGCGTTCGGCCACCATACCTGAAAAACAGGACAAAATAGAGCAAAGTGATGATGTATTCTTTGATGATGTTATAAGCGTTATCTCTTTCCCGCTGGCTGGTTGTCAATGCCTCTTTAGCTTTTTCAATACTGGCAGCCGCCAGTTCCTTCGGGTATTTACTGGCAATTTCTTCATCGGTCATGGCGGTTGCTTTCTGATATTGTTCATATGGTATTCTTCCCTTGAGAAGATCCAGCAAGGCCATCTTTTTCTCCTGCTCTACACTGATTCCAGTTTCAGTACTGATAGTGATATTCCCACCTTTACTTAGAGTCTTTGCCACCTGACCGGCCGGAGATGTTTCGTGGCGAAGGCGAGCTTTTAATTCGGCATAGCCCGAGTAAACCAGGAGAGAAAGGACAGTTATGATGGCTGCATCTACGGCAAAAGCCAGACCGCGGCGGATAAATCCCGCCTGATCTGGCTGGATTTTGTTCCTTGGAAACAATTTTGAAAACATCTGCCCTCCTTTTTCCAGAGGTCAATCCGGGTATTTCATTTCTCTGGATATTTATTAAGCAACGATAATCCCGGTTATATTTCCAGCCAAAAAAGCGAAAGAAAAATAATTCTTTGCCTATTTAAAGCCCAGGCTTATTTTGAAGATCACTGCAGATGGCCGTGGCGCAGAAAATCCAGAAGGGAGGCGGAAAACTCCGGCTGAATGAGGGTGGTAATGTGGTCTCCTCCCGGGATAATTTTGATTTCGCCGTGGCCCAGGAGCTCTCTGGCTGTTTCGATCTTCCCCTTAACATGCTGCGACTCGTTCTCGCCGCGGATGAAAAGAACTGGAGCCTGGCATTTTTTAAGGTCGGCTACTGTCACTGCCAGCTCTGGAAAACTCTGGCCACAGATGGCGAAGGCTTTAACATCTTTCCCTCCATAGAGATACTTGGCCACGGCCTCAGCCTGTTCTCGAGTCGGCTTGGGCCTGTCAGCGGGTGTAATGTCAATTAGATATGAGCCTAAATCTCCACTCTCGACAGCCCTGGCAAAAGACTCGACCTCGGAGAAATCACCCGGTTTCATCACTTCGGCGATGACCGGTGCCTGGCCGGCGTAAACCACACTCAGGACACGCTCCGGATAGGTGGCTGCCACTTTACCGGCGATGAAGGCCCCGGATGAATATCCTACCAGGTGGGCTTTATCAATATGAAGATGATCGAGCAGACGCACCACATCGGCTGCCAGCTCTACCCCATATTGCTTCGGGTCATGCGGTTTATCGCTCTTCCCGTGCCCCCGGCAATCAAGAGCAATAAGCTTAAAACCAGTGCTGGCGTCGAGTTTGGTGTTCCCCTGCTGGTCACGTCCCCACATGCTGGAATCAGCCATCCAGCCAGGGATGAGCACCACTGGTTCGCCCTCACCTTCGGTGACGTAGTAAATCTTCACTCCGTTCGAATCAAAAAAGCCATCTTCGGCCCTGGCCAATCCGGCCATCGGCCCCAGGATTAACCCCAGAACCAACCCGAAGCAGCCAGCCATGATAATCGCTAGAAAACGTTTATTATTCATCTTTAAGCCTTATCCTGATTTATTCTCAATTTAATCATTTATCCTGAGTTTAGCTGCTATTTTAAGCCATTCACTGGCCATGTCAACTTAAGTTAGAGCGACCGCAGAAGGCGGAGGGCTACCACCGGTGAGATTTCGCTGCCGGCGGCGGCCTCAAACTTCACCGTGATTCTGTCTTTGCCTTTGACCAGCTTATCCGGAAGCACATAGTCCTTTTCGATGAAGCGTGGCGATGGAACGCGGGTTATCTCTTCTTGAGCCAGCACCTCGCCGTCAATCAATAGCTTAAAGCTCGACGGTCGCAGTCTTTCTTCAGAGTAATAGGTGACATGAAGGACAGGGCTCTTAATTCCCTTGATAGGCAGCTCGCAGGAAAACCAGGTATTTCCCCGGCGGCTTCCCCGTCCCAGGACCCGTTGAGGGGTAATTCTTTCGCCGGCCTGGAAATTAAATCCCTTTTCACTTCTGGGGTTGCCCAGCTCAACCATAACCACCGTAGCGGCCTCGAGCTTCTTGAGCCGGGCCTGTTCGGCCTGATATTCGATCAGCCTCTTTTCCCATTCTTTTAAATCTATATAATCCCAGTAGCCAGCATAGATTCGCTTGTGAACGGAGTAGAAAGGAAAGAGATCAACCTTAAGGCCTTTATCCGGCTCGGCTAGACTTCTGGCCACACCTTCGATATAAAAATGTCCGGGGCGATCCCCAGCCGGCTTAACCCAGTCGCTCACCGGACGTGGAGCGGCAACCAGTAGCGGCACAGATGGACGCTTTAAGGCAGCCTGGGCTTCGGCCTCATCCTCATCTTCAATCCCCCGCCGTCTCCAGTCGATTTCGGGGCCAAGGTCTCCAGCCAGAACCAGCGGTCCCCACATCAGAGCCACGACTCTCGCCTCGCCGGCAGCCGGTTCGAGATAGAGTGACTTGGGAAGTGTGACCTCCACCGTGTCTCCTGTCTTCCACTGCCTCTTTATCTCGATATAATAGCCGTTTCGGTCTCTTTCCTTAGCGGCGCGGGCATACTGTGGATTAGCGACAGATGAGGTCGGCTGAAGGGCTTCCTCGGATAGAGCCTGGCCATTTATCCTGACCGAAAAACCCTGACGGGCCCACCAGGGACGACGCAGGAGCAGCGTAAATTCTTTCGGCTTATCAGTTTCAATTCTCAGGGTAGCTTTTTCGCCTTCAGGAAAGTCGGTCTCCATCTTGACCCTGGCTCCGACCCGGTCGGCAGCGGCCGTGGATGGAACATAAAGATTCACCCAGAGCCGGCTTGTATCCTCGTAGTAAATCCCCAGACCGTGGAGAGCATGGTTTTCCATACCTGAGCCAACACAGCAGGTGAAACTTCGGAACATATCCTGATACTCATGCTGGACACCGCGGCCCACCGGAACCATATAACACATCCGGCCGTCTTCGTTGTCTATCGAGGCGAGCACATGGTTGAAAAGGGCTCTCTCCATAAAATCAGCGTAATGAGCATCGGGCGACAGGGCAAAGATGATGCGCGCCAGCTTGAGCATATTGTAAACGTTGCAGCTTTCGGAAGTCCGGCCATCAACCTGAAAAGCCAGTTCCTCGGCCGCACCAAAATACTCATTCATCCCGTTGCCGCCGGTGGCGTAGCTATGATGATTGGCCACCGTGTCCCAGAAAAAGCTCGAGGCCATCAAATCTGCCGACTCGCCGGTATAAAGGTAGCGGACAGTAGCTCCGATCATCTTGGGAATCTGAGTGTTGCCGTGGGTGCCGGCCAGAATGTCCTCATGATGAGCCAGCGGCCGGTGGAAAATTTCCTGCTCAAACTGGCGGTAGAGCTGGAGCCAGCGGCGGTCGCCGGTATCAGCATAGAGGTCAGCTAAGATCTCATTCATCCCGCCGTATTCGCAGTCCAGCATCTGCTGAATCTGCTTGGGACTCAGGCCGGAGAGGATTTTCTCGGCCCAGGCGGCGAATTTCGTCTCGACTTCGAGGGCGCTGAGATAGCCATCGCCGTTTTTATCCTGAACTTCCTTTAGCTCTTTAACTATATAGTCGGCGCGGTCCTTAAATCGGGTGTCGCCGGTAGCGGCATACATCAGGCTAACAGCCGAGAGATAATGGCCGGCAATGTGGCCGGTCAGATTGCGGCCCGGGCCATCCCAGCCGTCATAGGGCTCAGCTTTGGGCTGGAGGCCGGCGTTTTTCCGATAGAGAGCCAGCATCCTATCCGGTTCGAGAGTCAGAAGATATTGTTTGGTCAGCTCTTGAGCTTTGAGGAGCGGGCCGCCGGTTAACCTGACTTTATTCAGGGGAACGGGGGTAGCGCGAAGCAGTTTCTGCTGAATTGTCCTGGCCTCGGGGTCAACCGGCTGGACAAAAGTCTGGGCGAAGAGCGGCGGAAGAGCAAAAAGGCCGATGATGAGGGCAAGCAGAAGCGACGGCTAAGGTAGATGCCGGGAGTCTTCTGGGCGGCAAAGGCTGGCCCAAGGGCTGACTTTGTTGTGGCATTAAACGGCCCTGCAGTAAGTGGCGAGTTATCTGTAGCAATTTCAATGACTTGAAAGCGATAGCCTCCGAAATTCTGGCGATTATACCATCCATCTTTCTTCTCCTGATGTATTTTTTTGTTATCTTATTCTTTTCCTGATGTGTAATATATCTTATTTCCCGCCGTCCCGGCAAGCCCTTTTTATGCTCTGACCAAACCAAGACCACTTAACACTTTTATGGATTGAATCCATGAATGCCAAAAGCTGTGCATGCATATCAAGACTCATAAAGCTATTGACTTTAACTACCATTGACAACCTCTTCATGCTAAAAATATACTGTTCCCGGGGAGGGTAGTTATGATCAAAAGAATAAACAAAAGCTCTCTTGAGCGATTCATAAAAAACGATTTACCCAAGAAATTACAAAAAGATCTTCAAGATCTTCGTATCATCAGAGAAGCTGACATTGCCTGCTGCGTCTATTTCCATCTGAGAAGATTTATAGGTTCAGACAAAAGCCTGAAAGTTTTCGCTGAGAGACCTTCGAAACAGACAAAACATATTGTCGATATGGTCATTTTTAGAGATTTCCCCAATAAGTCTCCAGATCCGCGTATTGCCTTTGAACTCAAATGGAACCGAAAAAGGATATCGAAAAAGGATAGAGACAGCTTAGACCAATGCATAAGAAAACTAAACCTGGCAAAGGTTTATTTCATTTCGGTTTGCAAGAAAGACGGAGTAAATAGGGTCATTAAATCGGATTCAGAAAAGTTTAGGCTTTTCGAGATATATATTTATCCGAATTTATCCCCAGGCAAGTATAAAGAATGGGACGCCAGGCGGGCTAAAGTCAAAGACAAGTTTTAGTGGACTCGATGAAGAGTACCTAATTGGAGGGATGATTCATCGGTCTTTGCTCAAAGATTGACTTGAATTGATACTAAGGCAAGTCAAGTGGCGAGATTACCTTCAGGAACATAGGTCATAAGAAAAGAGGAAAAAATGACCACCCACAAAAAGCTTATCATGAAGAATTTAAGTTTAGTATAAAAATTTTATGATAGCCAGACAGCGAACTAAATTTGAAAGGGGGTATACCATTAAAACCAGCAGTATCTACCTGAAATCTATGGAATATATTTCTGACAAAAATAATCGAACGATTTATTTTTATACTGACCCCATGAGGAGGTGGATACCTCAAAGAGATAGAGTTTATACTGAATAAGGAGGCGTCAGGATGAAGCCTAGGCAATGGAGTTCAGAGGAGAAGATGGCCATAGTGCTGGAGGGGTTAAAGGGGGAAAAATCGGTAGCTGAGATCTGTCGGGAACACCAGATAAGCCAGGCATTGTATTATCGGTGGCGGGACAGGTTTTTGGAGGCAGGTCAGAAGGGATTAAGCAAGGGGGGCAGTGAGGATGAAACGAAGGCGCTTCAAGCCCAGATAGAGAAGCTGGAGAAGTTCATAGGGCGGCAGACGATGGCGATTGAGGCTTTAAAAAAACTCAAGAGTTAATCTCAGGGAAGTAGTCGAGCTGATGAGGGAGAGAGGGATGAGCCTGAAATCGGTCTGTGAGACTCTCAGGATAAGCCGGAGCGGGCAGTATCGGAAGGAGAGCCAAAGGCCTGGCTCAAATAGGGATGAGGTTCTGCTCGTTTGAGGAAGCTGAGGCCAGAGTCGGTGTCAGGATAGAAGATTATAACCGGCTCTATGTGCACTCAGCTTTGGACTATCTAAGTCCTGAAGAGCTCGCTCAGTAATGGGTTCAAACACAGGAAGCTACATCGCAGGGAGCTCAAATATGAACCGGGTTAAAGCCACAGCCTGTAATCCAAACAATATGGACTATTTTTTTAAAAAGAACTCTATCTCTCAAAGCGAGAAAAAGTGTCTTGCTTTTCGGGGTTCACTACATAAGGGGAAACCTCCTATTATCTATCATTGCCTTTCTTAGCCTGCTCCTTCATATAATTTCCTGTAAATGATAGATAGTCCACTATATTAAATATTAAATCCAAGGGGTTTACAACCTTATGTTCATCCGTTCCCAAATTTCCAGGGTCATCCGTTGCAGAAGTAAACAACAACATCTCCATTTCACTAAAACCATATTTAGGCCACCCATAGAATCTTTGAAAAGGTTTATTTCGGTGAACAATAAACTTGTCTCTAACTAATTTCAAACTTGAGGTAAACCATCCCGTTTGCTCACGAACATATTTTGCATACGTTTCATGGTTACTATAAGGTATATTTTCAGTCCTCAAGAAAAATTCGCGATGCTTCGTAAAAGAAGTAAAACTTGGCTGTGTGGGTTGATTTTTCAAAAATATCTTTGTTATGGCACTAGCTCTATCTAAAAGAATGCGACTGTGGATCAGCAAATTATCGAAATCCAGGCCGAGAAAGCGTCCAGTTTCATTTCTTTTAGCAGCAAGCCACCTTTCATGCTTGGTAAACGGTATACCCACCTTTCTAGACCAATAAGGACCGTTCCTATATCGGCGCTCTATTGACATGGCTTTCAACAACCTTTCACAACAAAGAATAAAGAAAATATATTGTTCCAGATAAGAATTTATGGGATCTGCATACCCTAAGTAAGGCGTACGATCGTCTAGGGTGACCAAGTAATTTGATAATGGGTCGTTCTTAATTTTCTTAAGGATCTTTATAATATTCATTGGATCCCAAAAAGGAGACACATACTCCCTCTGAACAGTGCAGCTCCTTATATAGTCTTGTTATATATATAAGGTCGCCTCCATAACTATTCTCTAGATCTAAAGATAATATACACCATTATTTGTTTGTGCTGATAACTATTCTTATAGGCCCATTGAAGGCCGGTGGCTAGTGTACAAAATAAAATCATATATCTAACAGATACCCGTTCTTTTTAAGCCAGTCTTTATGTTTTTCATAATCTGGCAGCATTAGCTTGATTTTTGCCCAAAACTCCTTAGTATGGTTTTTCTCTACCAAGTGAATTAATTCATGCACTACTGCATAATCAATAACTCCCAATGGGGCCATGATAAGACGCCAAGAAAAATTTAAATTTCCAGAGGGAGAACAAGAAGCCAGCCTTTTTCTTGAATCAGTAATGTTTACCTTATTAAAACTTAATCTCCTTTTTTGGGCATACCACCTGACTCTTTCTGGTATCTTCAAACGGGCTGCATCTTTGTACCAGTTAATGATCAATTCTCTTGCCTCCGGTAGCGCTTTGTTAGATATAAAAAAACCTCTGTCAAACTTAATCGGAAGGTCCTGCTTACCGACAACCTTAAGTTTGTAATAAGCTCCAAGATAAGGGAATCCTTCTCCGTTGACATATTCTTTTGCCCTGAATAATTGGCGCTCTTTAGCTAATTCATCACTTTTTTTATTAATCCAGGCACTATTTTTTGCCAAAATTTTCCTTATAGTCCCGTCGTCGGTATTGGCGGGAACACGAAAGATTAGCTTCCCGCCCGAGCCAATCTTCAAAGACATAGACTTTCTGTTAGTTCTTACAATTTCTATTTCAGGCATTCTTCTTTCCATATATATGATAGGCAAGCTCTAATAGTTTCTGAGCAATTTCATTCCTTTTGGTGTGGATCTTGCCTCCCCATCCCGGCTCGTTTCCTTCTGCACTTCCTGATCGTTCAAGATGCTTGGCCTTTAAATTCAGCAAATGCGATATTAGATATGATTTTAACCGTTTTTGTTTTGTATAATTTTCCCAAAAATCGACAGACCTTATTTCTTTTTTAACCATTTCAATAATATCCCTGGTTATATCTATAAGAAAACTCAAATCCTCTTGTGATAGTTGGTCTATGGAATCCTTCCCATATATTTCTTGCTTCAGGAGGCCAAAAAATGGCATCTCTTTTTTAGGATCAAAACCAAATGTTTGCTCGGCTTCCCTGCCCTTCTTTAGCTTATCCCTTATTATTTCCAGTCCAGCTGCCAGCTCCTCCCAATTATTTTTATATTGTTCTAAAATTGAGTTTAATTTATCAGAAAATCTTTGATAGAACTCCGGGTCTTCCTCGAAGTGCTTTTCTATATAGTCTTTAGTAGCAAATTCTAGTTCCAGTGCTCTAGCTTTTGCTGTCCTCGCCTTTACTTGTTTTATAAAAGCGTCATCAAGGAGAGGCAATGGGGCAACTTTTGGGTTCACTCCTTTGGAAATAAGAAATTCTTCCACTATCTCCCTTATCTTTTTGCTGGCATCCTTTAGGCTAAGCTTATCATCTCGAAATCTGTTGCGAGCTGATTCTTTTATGAACTCAATGATTTTTAAATCAGTAACATATTTTAAAGCCTGGGGATCCGGCAAGACCGCATCCATTAATTTTTCAAAATTCCTTACCAGAGATATAAATTCGTTTCTTGTCTCTTCATCTACCAACAAGTCAATACACTCTTCTAAATTGTTTCTCCAGTCACTTACTCCGTAACTTCCAAAAAAACTTTCAATTTGATTGTGAACATATTCAAGCTGATCAAAACCTTTCGCCTTGTTTATGATAACTTGAGAAATTTCCTCTATATCTTCGTCAGCATAAATAGCCAGTGCTTCCTTCAAATGTTTAAGAACACCGACATAGTCAACTACAAAGCCGCAGCTCTTATTTTCATAGACCCTGTTGACCCTAGCTATTGCCTGAAGCAAATTGTGTTCTTTGATTACATTATCCAAATACATAACCTGCTCCAATGGCGCATCAAAGCCAGTAATCAACATGCTTTGGACGACAATTATCCCTGTATCCCCATTTATCCCACCTTCTGCAGTCTTACCAAATGGCAATTTAAAGCTCTTAATTAAACGCTCATGAAGATTGGGGTCGGTATAATCATGGTATTCTGGTGGGTCGTTAGGGAGACCAGAAATTATGACAGCCACCTTAAGCCTTTCCAGCTGTGCTATGTCCATTCCCAGAGAGCTTTCCCGGCATAATTTCTCGATCTTTCCCCTTAGAGCTTCTTCTAAAGCTTGTTTATATCTGATAGCCGCAAGCCGTGATACAGCTACAACCTGGGCTTTAAATCCGTTTGGAAAAACATGCTCAACATAGTGATCGATCATGTCCCTGGCTTTATCTCTAATTACTTTCTGATCTTCAAGATAAGCCCTCCACGTATAGCGGCCTAAGAGTCTTTCTTTTTCATCTGGACCGACCTGAGCAAAGACATCTTCAAATTTGGCATTAGCTGCCCCTTCATTTGTAAGCTCAGCAGAGTGGACTCTCCCCTCATAGACAATTTCAACTGTCACCCCATCCTCAACCGATTGCTTAATCCCATAGCGGTCAATATAGTCGCCAAAAGTCATTTTAGTTTTTTCTATTGGCGTTCCGGTATAGGCGATTCTTATGGCGTTGGGCAATGCCCTATTTAAATTGGCACCCAAAAGGCTATACTCAGTCCTGTGAGCTTCATCAATCATTATTAGGATATTCGATGAGATATTTAAAATGGGAAACTGAGTTTCTAAGTCTCTTTCCTGAACTTTGTGAATCATTCCCATAACTAAATCTGGTGTATTTGTCTTTAAAAGTTCCTTAAATTGGCTAATGCTATTGGCGAGGTTGACCGTGAAGCCTACACTTTTTGAGGTCTCTTTCAGCTGTCTTTCCAGGTCTTTTCTATCAGTGATAAAAATAATCTTATACTTGGCCAGTTCCGGATCATGATACATGGCTCTTACAGTAAACATCATAGTCAGGGACTTTCCTGAGCCCTGGGTGTGCCAGATAATACCCCCCTTATCCTTTGGATCGGTTTTTTCTTTAAGACGCTTTATAATTTTTTTGACAGCTCTAAACTGCTGGTACCTTGGTGTAAGCTTTATAATCTCGCCTTTGTGATCTTCTCTGAAAATCGTGAAATTATAAAGGATGTCTAACAAGTTATCTTGGGAAAGCATACCCTGCACAAGCACTTGTTGACTGGTGAGATTTCCAGCGGCTCCAATATCCGAGAGGGCAAAAGGATAAGGGTCTTTCCATTCGACAAAATGCTCGTGCTCGCCAGTGATCGTGCTATATTTAGCTGTTTGATTAGATGTTGCAATCATAAAAAGGTTATACCAGAAGAGCTTTTCATTGCCTTCCTTTTCGCCCCTTTTATTGGCGTACCTCCAAAGTTGGGTAATTGCTTCAGAAACAGGATCGGCTATGGCCGGAGACTTACATTCAATAACGACCAGTGGCAATCCATTTACAAAAAGCACGATGTCCGGGATGATATGTTTTTCAGTACCTGGGATATTAACCTTAAATTGTGAAATTGCCAGAAAAGAATTGTTCTCAGGTCTTTTAAAATCTATATACCTGACAGTAGGACTCTTTTCACCAGTCTTTCTGTTTTCTGAAACGGACATATTTTCTATTAAGAGGTCATGAATCTCTCTATTGGCCTCCAGGAGAGAATGTCCCTGAGGGATCGTAATTCGCCTAACAACCTGGGTTATCTGATCTTCTTCAATCCATGCGTTTATTCTTTTTAGAGACTTTTTTAGCTCGTCTTCGAGAATAATCTCTATGAATGCCTCCCGAAGTTTAACCACCTCACCATATCTAGGTTCATTCTGGTCGTTAAACGATAATATCGGCCAGACCTGCTCAGGATCATCTTTATTTTGCCTATAAATTCCCCACCCGAGTCTCTGCAGCTGGGCTAAGAGCGCGTTTTCTACATAAAATTCTTCGTCTAATTTCTTATACATTTTTCGTCATTTTTTTATCATTTTAATTGAGCCTTTGGGGCATCATCGACAACTTCATCTAAAATTTCTTGGACTTTAGACAAAGCCTTTTTTGTAAGATTCTGCCCCCTTTTAATTAAAAAGCTATCTTTATCAGCTCTTATTTCTATTATCTCATTACCCCGTTTGATCTCAATATAGGGCTCCTCAAGGTCAGTGGAATATATATAATCAGCTCTGTCTTGAAGTCCCTCTCTCCCTTTTAAGTGACGATTAAATAGGTCGTATGTATATAGCTCAGCATGCCTGCCACTTAGTTTTTCTTTCATTAAGAGGTATATCTTAGGAAAGTTTTCATGGTTAAGTTCGTCTCTATCAGCTCTGATTTTCCTATTTTTACAATAGGCCAAATTGTTAGGATTTTTTATAAAATACTTACGCCAATCGTCTTCCCCAAACTTCTCGATTATTCTGTTCAGATCCTCCTCGATATTCTTAGAAGTTAGCTCATCCAAAAGATTTTTTAAATACTGACTTTTAATATCATCATTAAACACCTTCCTCCAGTTGTCCATCTTAGCTCTAAGACCTCCTTCAAAATTGCAAAAGGTATAGTTCATACCATCCTTGACCAGATAATTGCCTTTGGCCAATAATGCTCTCTCAAAAAGGTCATTTTTCCCGCGATCACCATTACTAAATAATTCATTATTACTAAATAATTCCTTCAGCCTTTCTCCATAATATCTGAATTTCTTTTGGTCATATCCCCCCTGTCGATCTTTGGAATATTCCAAGATAAAGCCGATCTGTCCGTTAAAATAGCTATGGGTTTCAACATCAACAATTAGTTCTTCCCAATTCGGATCTTCCATAATTAACTTTACTTTTTTCTTTTCCTCATCTGTCTGTATCCCTAAAAAGAAGTCAACTTTGGAGTCACCGCTTAGGAGATATTCATAAATGTCGTTTATATGATTACTAAGCTCTTTTAACGAGCGGATAGCCCTATAAAAATCCATAGGCTCATCGATTCTGGTATTGTTGATTAAATTCAGAGCTATTCTCGCCCACCTCTTGAACATCTCCTTATTATTCTCGTTTAAGGCATGATCCCTTATAAAATATTTATACAGTGCATAAAATCTGCACCTTTCCTGGTAATTGATGGTGCTCCCGCTGTCGTCACCCCTATGAGGTTTAAGAAAGTCTAAAAATATATTCTTAAATGGCTCAATTAGCCTTCGCAATACTTTATGTTTTCCAAATAAATTGCTAACACTTTCACTATAATGCGTTAAACAATCCAAGCATAAAACGATATTCCTTATATTTTCTTCTGTAAATGTAGAGACTTTTAGATCAGACTGGCCATCTCTAGTTTTTTTTTCGTCATCCCACATTTTAAATATTTCATATGAGTCCATAATATCTTTTTCCTCTGATATAAGATTTTCATGATGAGCCTCAACATTTAAAAGGAAGACCAGGTTTTCAAGAAAGCTGAAATACTTCTTGTCAACGAATTGCGGACTTATCTTCTGACTTTGCATTTTTTCTATTTTCCAGAAAATTTCTAACCATTCATTATCAAATTTCTTTTTTTCATCATTAGTTAGATCTTTAGAAAATAACGCTTTAAAATGTTCCAAAAAAGTCAATGGCTTCCCCCTGGCATTCATTTTGATATAAAGCTCGTCAGTAAGAGCAAACTCTTCAAGCGGAAGGAAGTAAAATTCAATCACTGATTGTCCGCCAATCAGCTTATCCAACAATTCATTTTCCTCTTTTCCAAAGTTTTCTTGAATGATATCCAACATATTTAGCATGTTTGAAACTGTTGGATCTCTCTCCCAAGACAGAAAGAACCATTTGCAATTTTTTATCGCCTTGCTTATCTCTTTTCCCTTTTCATACTGGACACCCTCGTTTATTAACTTTTTACAAAAATCCTGGGAACTTAATCTAGTCTCATAACTGAATCGTGATAGACGATCCTTTAGATCCTTATTAAGTCTGTCTTCTTTCAAGGCAAGATACCAATGAAGAAGCCAGAGAGTGGTGAGCCGCTGCTGGCCATCAATAGGTATCAGTTTTCCTTGATCTATTTTTCCATAAATAAAGTCTAAACTCAGCTTCTTGCCATTTTTGATGCTATCGTATATGGCATTTATAAAAGCATCGGCAATTCTTCTCTCTAGAGGTCTCCCTTGGGCATAATCCCTTTGAATTATAGGGATTTCAATTTGATATTCAGCAATTAAAGACCAAAAATTGGTTTTCATTTTGGCCCTCTCTATTAGATTCTTTGCCTTTTTCATCTTTAAAATATTCTTCCAATGTTTCGACCATTGACTCAAGATAAGCATCCCTATCTTGTTTTTCCCATTTAACTGTTTGTTCGGAATTCTTAGAAAAATATTTTAAAAAGACATTTTTCGTGCCTATGGGAACAAAGCCACCCTTTTTATCTATTTCTATAATCTTTTCCCTTTTGATGGGGAATATATTGTTACTTAGAGCAGAGTTATCATGACTAGAGAGGAGAGTCAAATTATCTATTGAATGAATATTGATTTCATCAGAAAATAATTTGTATATTGTATCTTGTATTTTTTTAAATGTATTTTCGTCTATTATTTTCTCCTTTAATAAATCTTCAATATCTTTGGCCGCTACCAGATATCCATTGTTTTCTAAATATTTCAGTTGATCAGCAAGAAGAAGTTTTCTTTGATTGCTATTTTTTATAGTTTCTGAATTTTGGGCATGAATGTGCTCTAGAGTCCATTTTTGTTCGACAAACTTATTAAAAGAGAACCTTGTTTCGTGGCTATCTTTTGCGATTAATATGTTAAATAATAAAAGAACTTTCCTTATATCTTTATAATCTCTATCATATTCAAGCTCTCTTAAATAGTTACCGACACTATTTTTGTCCTGGAATTGGATACTTTTCTTAATTTCGTTTCTTATCCAGTCTTTAAATTCAACTTTGTCATAACTTTGACAGCATTTTATAATTTCCTTAATTTGAGTATCCGAATGGATTAGATAACCAATTAGATGATAATATTCATCGTTATAAAACCATTCATCAAACATTCTATGATATGTCTTAACTTCATCCCATAGGCTATCCCGGGCTAAACCTTCTGATGCAATAATTTGGCCGTTAATAACGTCTATCTTTTTGGATATAAGTTCATTGAATATATAGAACGTATAATAAGGATCGATTAACTTATTTACTTCAATATCCACCAGCTTTTCATATTTATTAGCAATTAGGTCAAAGATAAATTCAATCCTAGTAGGAATATCATGTTTTTGCCTGTTTAGGAAATACCAAAATTTATCTGCCCGTAACGCACTTTCTATACTTTCCCATTCGTAGGCTCTTTTGAATTGGTGGTTCTCTCTATCTTCCTCAGATTCTTTAATAAATAAGATTGCCTTTATTAGTTCGGCACTGGTCAGTGGTATTTTTCCCATATTTATTCTAGTGAATATTTCTGCTGGATCTTTGACCGCTTCATCATCTTCCGCCTCATACCAAATAAATCGCACATTATTCGCTAAATCCCGGCCATTTTTTCTGTCAACCTTTATAAGAGCATTTGCAAAATCAGCCTTTGTAATCCTTTTTTGTTTTATATTTTCTTCAAACCAGTTCTTAATACATAAAAAGGCTTTGCTGATATAATAATAATCTATATTGTCTTTATCTTCTGTTATGATATCTGAGATCTTTCTTAAGTAATCTTCACTGCCCGGCCTGGTTTCATATTTTAATTGATAAATATTTTCAATATAGTAATCCTCCTTCAATCTATCCTTTAGAAAGGTTAAAACCAGAAATATCGTTGTTAGCCTCTGCTGCCCGTCTATAACCTCATATTCATTCTGATTATTATTGTGCTTTTTGACGACGAGAGGCTGAAGGCAATAAAATTCTCCGGGTTTCTTATTATATCTACTTTGAAATTCTAAAATATCGTTTAATAGGTCAAGCACCTGCCTTTCATCCCATCTGTAACCCCGCTGATAAGACCCAATGATGAATGTCTTGTTGAACAATTCGGGAATTGATATTAATTTAATTTGCGTCTGTGTCATTAATTTCTCCTTATTTGCTCTCTAAAGATCATTAACTCTCACCCTGCCAGTCAATAAGTCTTCCATCAGCCCTCTTTTTATCCGCTCTAATTTTGCTTTATAAGCCTCTTCCTTTTCAATAACTTCATCTGCCTGAGAAAGAATTCTAGCGATATGTCGTTGCTCATACGCAGAAGGGACAGAAATTTCTAGGTTAGAAAACTCTGAAATCCAGAAACGCTTATGTTCACTACCTGGATTATAATTCAACAACTGTATCATATTATAAAGGAAAAACAAGCTGTTCCTATCATCTTTTAACCTCAATAGCTTTAATGCTGATGATTTCACTTTGAATACAAAAGAGATATATCTGCTACCTGTAGTAAAATCATCAAAGATAATAACTGGAATATTTTTAAAAACGCCGTCTTCTTCATTCGTATATCCCAGAATAAATGTCTTTCCTGCTGTTAAAACTGGAACGCCGAAACGTTCATCATAGTTTTCAGTTTTTACAATATATTTAGTTGGCTGTTCATACTGCAAAAGCTCTCCTAACTTTTTTATCTTCCACTCCTCTGGAATTCTGCCGAGGGGGGAATCTTTGAATTTGTGCGTTTTTTCACTTCTTATATGTCCATTTTCATCAATGCCTTTTGTCAACAATTCTTGCATTAAGCCTTGTTTTAGGCGATTATACTTCTCAATAAGGGCATCGGTTTTATCTATTGCATTATCAACCGTTTCAAGAATTTCAGCTATTTTGCGCTGCTCAGAGCTGGATGGAAGAGCGATATATAAATTAGAGAATTCTGAAATCCAGAAACGCTTATGCTCACTACCCGGTCTAAAATTCAGAAATTGCATTGTGGCATAAAGGCAATATAAATTATTCTTATTGTTCCTTAGCCTCAAGATTTTTAAGGCCGATGATTTCACTTTGAAAGGAAAGGTGATATATCTACTTTCTGTAGTAAAATCGTCAAAAATAATAACAGGGATGTCTTTAAAAACCGATTTATCTTCATCTGTATATCCTAAGATAAATGTTTTCCCCGCGGTTAAGACTGGAATGCCAAACTGTTCATCGTAATTTTCACTTTTGACGATATAATTGGTCGCCTGCTCATATTTTATGACTTCGCTCAACTTTACTTTCTGCCACCCTTCTGGCAAGTAATTCATTTCTTCATTCTTAAATATCGTGATTTGTTTCATATGAAAATAACTTATCACCCCTCCCCACGTTAAAACTCTTGATAAAAGCCTAACTTTTTTAAAAACTCGTCGAGCTTTCCTACTTCTTCATCCCTTGCAGCTCTTAGCTCAAGCAAAGATATTTTATATTTGTCCCACAGGTTTTCAAAAATCTTAATTATTCCTTTTTTCTCTGCGTTTAAATATCTATGGAGTTGATCAGCCAGAAGTTTGTAAAATTTTTCAAGAATCAAAGTTTCCGCTTCTTCATCTGTCAGCGAATTTCTTTTTTGATCAATCTTGCCTTCTTTTATCTTAATTAATTCTTTAGTGTCCTTATCTTGTTTATAAATACCTTCTAATTCTTGGGTCTTTTGTTTAAGTTTCTTTTTCCAATCGTTTAAAGTCTTATTTTTGCTGCTTATCTTTTCGTGCAGTTCCCACAACTCATTTATCGTTTTCCTTGCTAAATCCGATATCGGATCGCCGTTGAACTTGGTTACTGAAGAAACTAAAGATTTGTTCCATTTTTGCTTTGACGGTACAAGAAGGATATCTTTTATCTGCTCTTCCAAATAATCCATAACTCTATTAGCAGTTTTATCTCCTTGGCTCTCTTCATCCCAGTCATCTATCTCTTCTAAAAGTTCGCCTAGTTCCTCTTCAATTTTAGCTATCTTTGTTTCCAGGCCATCTATTTCTTCAGCTTCTTCTTTAAAATAATTTTGCTTGATCATGTCATCATCTATCAAGTTTTTGCTCCAACCGGCAGAGGTAATGGTTTTAAAGTCATATTTTAAATTTTCCCACCAGTTAGCAAACAAGCCAGAAACCTTGAACTCATCGAGTGCACCGAGCTGGATCATTTTGTCCTTAAGAAGGTTCATGGCCATGTCTCTAAAGGCCCAAAGGTTATTGTTACCCTGACACTTTTCAATTTCAGGCTTAATTTCGTTCCAGAATTCAGATAGGCAATTTAAATACTTGTTAAATGTGTCCTTTAGGCCTTCTGAAGACTCAACAACATCTCTTATCTTGTTCTTATCATCAATCTCAGACTTGAATCGCCACCTACCTTGCGATACTGGTTCAAGAATAAGTTCGGGTGATATAGAAAGCTTTTTAAAGCTTTCAGCTTGACTATATACTTCTTCTTCCGGTACCCAGCCCTCAATATGGGCTTTAACATTTTCTGGCTCAGGATCTGGGGAATTGTCTACATATCGTCGAATGTTAAGATTAAAATCGTTTTCTTCAATCTCCTTAATATCCACAAGTTTTGAATACTTTTCTATTTCTTTTTTCCCCTCGAAAACAGTTACAATCTTCTCAATATCTTCAGGTCTAAGAAAGTTCTGGTTTCTGCCTTCACCATACTCTCTATCAGCATTGATAAAAAGAATTTTATTTCTTAGATTCTCTGGTTTATTTTTGTTGATAACAATTATGCAAGCTGGAATGCCCACATTGTAGAAAAGCTTGGCTGGTAAACCAATAATAGCTTCGATGAGGTCATCCCTAACTATGCCCTCCCTTATGACCTTTTCGTGACCTCCCCTGAAAAGAACTCCATGAGGCATAACACTGGCCATGATTCCTTTTTCTTTCAAACTGGCTATCATGTGCTGAAGGAACATCAGATCCGCTTTTTTCCCTTTTTCAGGTGTAAATCCATATTTAAATCTGCTTTCATATTCCATATTGGCCCTGGAATAATTCAAAGAGAAAGGAGGGTTCGCCAGCACTCTGTCGAACTGTTTTATATATCCATTTTCTATAAAACGCGGATTGACCAGTGTATCTTCGTTCTCGATGTGGGCATCGGGAATGTCATGCAGAATCATATTCATCTTGCAAATTGACCAGGTCACTGGATTTGATTCCTGCCCATATAATGCTATGTTCCTTGGATTTTGCCCTTGGCCTTCTACATATTGTCTAGATTCGATAAGAAAGCCGCCTGAACCTACCGTTGGGTCATATATGGTCATCCCTTCCTCTGGTTTAATCAGTCTAACCATTAATCTTTTCACCTGCGGGGGAGTGTAGAATTCGCCTCCCTTTTTTCCGGCAGAGTCAGCAAAATCCTTCAGTAGATATTCGTAAGCAGCTCCTAAGAGGTCAGGAAACTCAAAATCATCATTAGTAAGTCTATACTTATTAAAATGATGGATTAGGTCAATAAGCTGCTGGTCTTTGAGCTTGGTTCTTCCCTTTTTTACATTGAAATCTATATGCTTTAAAACTCCGTCGAGCTCTGGGTTGACCTCTTCGACTGCAGCGAGGGCTTTGTTTAGCTCGTTGCCGACATCCACCTTAAGGTTAAGTATTGTTTCCCATCTTGCACGTTGCGGCACAAAGAATGCATCGCCATAAATATTTTGGTCTTCAATAATTTCTTCGAGCTCTTTGCCAGCATAGCCTTTTGACTCATATTCTTGTTTAAGTTCCTGTTGCTTTACAGTAAATACGTCTGAGACTCGCTTTAAGAATAACATGCCAAAGATGTATTCCTTATATTCGGAGGCATCCATCTTGCCCCTGAGAATGTCAGCTGCTTTAAATAGATGTGTTTCTAACTGGCGGAGTGTCAGCTTAGGCATAGGTCTCTTCTCCCTCTATATTTATGCATTTATATTTATGATTATATAATAATCGCTATTTAATCTCTCCATCTGATGAAAACATATTTTTCTTAACTAAAAATTCAGATAAAGACTCAGGAGATTCCAAAAGAATCGGCTCTCCAAATTCTGTATTCTTGCTATGATAAATCGGAAAAAGCACT
The DNA here is from genome assembly GCA_028749115.1 of Acidobacteriota bacterium. GTDB lineage: Bacteria > Acidobacteriota > Aminicenantia > Aminicenantales > Saccharicenantaceae > Saccharicenans. The sequence goes on from JAQURD010000002.1 coordinate 190,327, forward strand.
TTGATACCTTTATTGCATTCAATGTTTTCTACCACTTGGGATTGATGGCCTTTTAGAGTGTCCATATTTTGCCCCTTCGCAAAAAGATATTACCGTTATCCTATTCAACCCTCGAGGACCCGCCCTCCTTTATCAACCCAATAAATTTTAAAGGGCAATAACTTTTTTCTGAACCACTCCACTTTCATTAATAGATTTTTGTAGGTGGTAAATCCAGCAGGAAGGGCAATACCAAAATCTACTTCTTGAGACCTGTCACCCCAGAAAATCAGGTCGAATATCGCTTCTGCGAAATAATGCCTAGCCTGAGCATGCCTGCCCGTCTCTGGATATCCTTTCACGCTAATCCATATGTTCCTTCCCCTTGGATCCTGGGCGATAACATCTATTCCTTGAGAGCGGGTGGCCGTATCAGAAAAGCTTATTATTTTATATCCCTCTCTTTTTAGCCAGTTGGTCAATTTCACTTGAATATTTCCTTCCCAAAACCATGGCTTAGCAAAAGCGTTTTTTTCTCGCTCTGTAGAAATTTTATTTTTCGGCTCAACAAGATAAGAGGAGCCCAGATTTAATTTGTTTACCTTCTTATTCTTCAGGCAACTACAGCAAAGAGCTTTAGGCCGTAAAATCTTACCTTTCATAGCCAGAGAACGGCATACGGAATTTACTTGCTGTCTTGGGCCAATTCCGCTTTCTCTTGAAAGACAATCATCACAATAGCCTTCATTATTTTGGCTCAAAAATTCAAGTATTTTTTCTATATTGGTCATGTGTCATAGCTTCTTATTCAAGTATTTTTTTTAAGATCTCAAAAACTTGATTTTCTCTGTTCCTGGTTACCCTTATAGAAACATCCTGGCTGTGACAAACCTTTCCGGGCCCAATAATTCTTGCACTTATATATCCGCACCCCTCAACAGGCACTAGAAGACGGAAGCGAAATTTTGAAGAACTGCTCCCTTCTAACATTCTCTTTTCAAAAAACACTTCTAGGACATCGGGACATCGGCTGAATTCTCTTATAACCTGTCTCATTTCAGGCGGGAGATCATTAATGTTTTCGATCCGCCTCTCAAATATCGTATTGTCCCCCTTTGAAGTGATTCTTATATCCCTGGGATAATCTAGAAGAACTATTTCCTGTGATTTAATTAAAGGTTCTTTTTGGAATTCCTGAGACCTTTTATTCTCGCTCAGCTCATTTTTTTTCTTTTTTGGCTCATCCTTAGGATACCCCGCAGGCGGGAAAGGCTTATTAGTAAGTAATACCTTATCACGCTCTAAAAAAAACACCTTTTCTGGCTCTATAAGTCTAATTTTTGACTCTTCATTTCCAAGAATATGATCACGGGCCAGTTCACCCAGAGTAGAGAGTATTGTGGCTCCTGCATACTGTTCTCCGAACACATGAAGCACCTCAACCTTAGAAGAAATGCGATCCCAGTTTAGAAGGCTGCGGTAGGCTTCCTGGCCGGTTAAATCAAATAACCTGACAATCTCAAATTGTCCTATATAAGAAAGCATTATTGACGTTAAGAACTCATCTTTAGCCCATATCGCCGTTATATCAGGATGATCTTCAATATCACAACTATAAACCTGAATAAGCTCTTCAGGTAAAAGCATTCCATAAAGTGCTGAAATTATCAGAATATGGTGTGGTGCCTCTTCAAGAATCCGATCATTTTTCTCCTTGACCGCGGTATAAAATCTTCCAGCATAACGGCTGGCCGCAGACATATAAATTCCGGGCTTTGCTGATCTGCCTCCAAAATCCGGGCCTGGAAAAAGTCTCGCATTGAATTGCATCTCCTTGAGATTCAGACCATCCCGACTCAAGGAACCGCTTTTAATAATCTCGAGAACTCTCAATCTTCTTCTTATGAGTTCACCAGCTATATTAAATGAGATGACCTTCGATATCGAAGGCGCTTCCTTATCATAATCATATTCCCCTTGAACTTTCTGATTTGAACAAACCGTGACAATGAGTATATGGCTTTTATTCATATGTTATCGATCCATTAATTGACCTAAGCTTTCATGCTTCTTTTAATAATTAGGCAAAGAAATCAGGTCCCGGCACCACCGCCTTTATATAAAATAATTTTTCTCGACCCGAAAATCCTCTTCTGAGGTGATTTTTGGGGCGAAAGTTAACCTTTCTTGTTGCCATTACTTTCCTAAAAACGGGCCTTTTTTCTTCCTTGAAGAGTAAAACCTCGAACTCAATTGCCCTTCCATTTATCATTAAGATAATAGGATAGAAAACCGATTTTAGTCAACCAGGACCATTTTTATCCAATTTGAGATATAGTAACCAAGAAACACCGGCTATTGATAGGGAACGCCTTCGTTCTGTTGCCAGCTATCAATAAGAATAGAAATCTATGAAGTTAAGAGATTTGTAATTCGAAAGATGACTTTAGTATGGAATAGCCTTTTATGTTTTGATCTATTTTTACATCTCTTTTCTCTTTAGTGCTTTTTCTATTCCCTTCATTTCTTTACTGTGTTCCCGCATTATTTCTTTAAGTATACGATTAATATCTGCATCCCGAGGCACTTTCCCTTTTACTCGCGCCCCCGGTACCCTAACCAAATGGGTAACAAGGGTTTCTATATCTCTTAAATAATCGACTCGCTTTATCCTGAAAATGACAAAACTATCCCATTTCCCGGCATGGCGATCTTTCAAATGCCAGTTAATACGCCTAAATAGGTCAGTGGTCAATCCAACATAATATAATTTATCCTTGCGATAAAGGGCATAGATTTCTGAATATCCTTTCATTATTTCCTTAAGCCGCTTTTTAAATACTGGATTGCCAAAAATACTATAGGGAAGCTTCTTTGACATGCCTTTAATCAAGGCACCCTTAGTCGTCTTTTTTTTGCTTTTCGGTATAGTTCCCTTGCCAACTTTTTTCCCATTTCGTTCATTCATTTTTGTTCTCCCCCAATAATATTATTTCTGATGCAGAATAGTTATTCTAAAGAATCTTCAATCAGTCTCGGAACATCCAAACACGTCATGAACGCATTAAACCATAAAGTAGAGAAACTCACGCTCTTCGCGCCTTTAATATGCAAATTTCTGAATTAGCATGCATTTGAGAATACCCAACTTCGAGTAGCGCCTTAAGATGTTCATCGTTTTGATTTCAAGACTAACACTGACCATCCTTTTTAGGTAGCACACCCATGCCGATCTTTATAAATATTCAATATTCCTGGGGGGCTCTGTCAAGTTTTTTGCATGGTTTGGCTATTGCAAGCACTTGGTTTTTCATCTTGGTAGATTGCCCAGCCTCATTTTGCTATAATCTCACGACCAGTTTATCTCCATTAAACATAGAATATTTATTGGTCCAATTACAGTCTCATTTAATAAAAAGGAATTTCTTAAAAGTTTGCTAAGGCCCGACACTAAGATAATATTTAATAGCGGCATACTCCTGGCTCTCAAATTTGGAGCAAACTCAAGACAGATTTGAACATCAGCTATGAATTGCATAAGATATTAACCAGAGAAGAAAGGGAAATGGAAGAAAGAAATTTGGCCACCTTTCCTTATAACATTGTCAACTCAAGCCAATCTTTAAGCAAAATCGGGTCTTCCTTCTGGCCATCATGACACCCATTTGGGACAAATCTTGACCCTTACTATCCGACGCAGCGTCTGTTCAAGTTGGATCGTCATCATCTATGTTTGAACACTTTTGAATTTTTTCAATAACAGAGGTTATCAAAGAATTAATATAGCTTTTTATTGTCCCTGGCGGACATTTATCATACATCCTTTCTAATGATTCTTTTTTATGTGCCAGGTCAGATGAAATTTGCCAAGTTGCAGATGGACTACCAAAGAAAACTTGTTGAGCAAGAACATGTTTTATCTCATCGAAGAGGCCAACTTTTTCAGTAGCTATTAAATATTCTAAGTATAAATCAGTTGTACCATTGCTAAAAGGCACGCTACATAATGCATTGGCAGCAATTCTTAAATTCCCAACATCTCCTGCTTCTACTTTCTCGCTGATATAGCCCATTAGATAATCTCTTTGTTCATTATCAGTGGTGCAAAGATTACTAATTAATAATTCATTTGATAAAGGCGACAAAAGACCTTCGTTGGACCAAGTATTAACTTTTTCCATCAGTTTCACAAAATCTTCATATGTTCTAATCAGCCCTTTTACCGAACCGAACCCATCAAAGGGCATCGCATCATAGTCTAAAATTTTACCTCTCTTATAATATTCACTTTGCTTTTTAATGCGATAGTCAACCAGACTAATGAATTTATCTAAATCACTGTTAATCGCGAATCCTAAGAGGTTATCAGTATGGTGATCTATCTTGGGAATTTCTCTTATTATCTCAACAAGCCTTTTTCGTATCTTTTCCAAATCCTCGTCTCGCAGGTTCCAATTCTTTGCTTCTTGTATCAAAAAATCGCAAGCCTCTAAGACTGGATGGCCTACTTCTCCTTGTAAGGATTGTTCAAGAATATAGACTATTTGATCTCTTTCTTTCTGCGGCCTATCTTTAAAAATCTGATAAGAACTGTAGAGAATACGGCTCCTGACATAATCGTCGGCCCGTTCAATAATTCTCAAAAGCCACGGCATAAATTTTGACTCAGAAACATTATGGCTAATTATAAGGTCCAATAAGATACCAACCATTTGTGGCCGCAGGTTTTCCAAATCAGCAAGTATAGATTCAGCATATTTATCAATATATCTTTTGTCCTTATCGGAAGCAGCTTGGCAAATACCAGGATGAAATCTTTCTGGAATCTTCTCCATAAGTTTTCTGTTAGTTGCTATTTGAATAAATGCTTTTTCGTTAAATTTCGACCATGTCTCAATCAATGGGACAGGCCCCAGCCGCGCAATTCCGTTTATTTCATTTTCTAATCTATTTAGATATCCAATTATTTCATCCTGTTGTTTGTTCTTATCAGACAACTTTTTTACTAACACATCAAAATCTCTCTGTTGAAATGCGATGCATCGATAATAATTATCAATAAGCCATGTCCTCCTGTCTTTCCCTGGGGTCTCCTCTTCTAGTTTCTTAAAATCAGAAATAATTAGGTCGTCCACAACAAAGTATCTAAATATTAGATAATCTATTGACCTAGGAAATGCTCTTAGTATGTCTGCTGCCTTAGCACTTAAATTTGGGTGATCTTCGTTATCTTCCCAATATCTGATCAGAACATCTTCAACTGCACTAAGAAGTTGATGAGAGTCAGTAAAGTTTATTAGTTTTTCTAACCATGTAAAGGCTTTTTCGATATCTCGAAGGATTCTATCCCAGAAGTCATCATTCTTGGAAGCCGGACGATATCCAATATAATCGATTATTTCTATACCCATCTTTTTAATCTTGTCATTTTGATGGAATAAAAAACATTTAAGCACTTCCATTGCCTTATCTCTATATTGATCTATAGATTTTTTGAAAGAACCACTATACCGAAGGACTTTTCTCCCAATAATCAGCTGATATTCATAGCCTTCTTGGTACTCATGAGAACCTGATAGGGCTTCTTTTACGCCTTCGCTAGCTAATTCCGCTTCAAGTTCGGTACAGCTCGCCTTGTTTACCCAGCTTAAAAGTTCATTTAAAGAGTTTGTTGCGGATGTTATATTTTTTTCTATAGGAGAGACGATATTTCTTATAAGCGTCGTCGGTTTGTAATTATGACATGTCCCTTTGAGACCTTTTTGAGCAATATAAAGAATCAACTCAAGAGTCACTTTTTCATATCCGGGAATATGAAGAATGCTATAGATAATCGGTCCATAAGAATCTTGATTAAGTCGATAGCCTTCTTCGGTGCTTGATGAATCTATATAGGCATAAGTCAAATTAATTGTCTGATCTGGAGCTAAAAAAGCCACATGGCCAGCGAGCTCAAGTCGCTTTGCTTTTTCCCAGTCATTAGTCTGCGATACCTCATCAATCCATTTTTTTAACAGGTCCTTGACAGCTTCATTGACCAGAGTTGTTTCTTTGTATAGGGATGCATCTGCTAAATTAGCCATTAGCTGGTCAGGACATATAGACAACCAGTTGTCCAACATAGTATGAGCTATATTTTTTTCGCTCTTTTTATCCAGCTCAATAGATAAATAAATGTCACCTTTCATATCAGGATTGAATCTTAAAGAAGAACCGGTTTTGCGAAGGATTTTTGACTCGACGAGCCGATCCATGGCTTCATTTATTAAATCAGTTTTCAGATCCAATACAGATGCTAATTGTTCGATTATTTTATTAGCTTGTTTCTCTTTTGGAAAGGGTAAAATTGCTGATAGCTCTCTTAAGAGATTTTTTGTATCCCGTTCATTCAATAGCCCCTGGAGAGCGTTTTCGGCCTCACGATCAAGTTCATCTTTAATGCGTGTTTTTATCTCTCTTCCATCGGTTGCTCCATCTTTTATATACTTACCCGTAACTACAATTAAGAATAGATTCCCGTTTAATTGTTTAACAATTCTTTCCGGATGATTAATTGTTTTTGAACCTGACGCAATATTCAAGATTTCTATCAAAATCTTTTCTGGCAGTTTAGGTAATTCAAAAACCTCATAATTATAAATACTCTGCTTACAAGCTAACTCTTCTACAATTTTCAATCCTGAACTCCGGCAAGACAAAATTATCTTCAACAACCCTGGACAAAAAGTCTTCGTGTGAGCAATTAGTTTTCGTGCTTCATCCTGATATCTATCTGCATCATCCAGAAATACTACTGTATTTTTCTCGTGATTCAATTCATTAATGGCATTATTGAGATCACTTATTCCCGGCCTACAAAACCAAGCTTGCATATCAGGCTTGATTTTGATCACATTTTTCCCAGCGTCGATGATAAAATGAGTTTTTCCATATCCACCACAAGCATGAACAATGAATATTTTGCTTCTGGAGTCTTGTAAAAACTTCTCGAAGGTCTCTAACGAATCTTCTCTTCCTAAGAAATTACTGAGAATGTGCTCTGACTGCGCTTTAGCAAACTTTTGGGGCGGAACAAACATCGGCTCCTGAGTATCGCCGAAGTAATTGTACCTAAGCCATGGGTACTGGACGATTCTGCTCTCAAGATTTGCACGCGGCCAAATAAATAATTTTTTTACAAACCCTTGACCCTGATTCAGCCTCTCTAGTTTACCAACATGATCATTTATACCTACTCTAAGATCGGCATTAGTCGCAATTAAAAGATAGTCCACCCGATTTTTCTTAGCCTTTTTCAATTCGTCTTTTACCTCTTGACGCAATTGCTTATAAGCTTGATTAAGATTATGCTTTGTCCATTTCGACTGAAAATTCCAGACACCGCAATATTCCATATATGGACCGTCATAGCGACCATCCCACCCGCCATCGGCGGCTATTGCTGGGCTACTTGAAAGGTAACCAGGGTTGTTTATCTCCAGCGCAAATAAGTCATTCACCAAACGCTGGAAATCCCTATCATTATTAATTTTCCCCCAGTCCAGTTCTTTCATAGATAGTCTCTTTTAATCTAAAAAATAAATTTGCTTTTAAGCTTCATAACAGGAATAAGAATTAATGTTCCAATTTTGCCTTTCTAACCATTATATGAAATATAATGTGCTAAAAAATGGATGTCAACACACTGCCTCATTCAGTTAAGATGAATTATCGAGGGGGGGACTATAATAGCCAAAAGTAATTGTATTGCCAGCTGCTGACAACAGCTGGAAGATTGGCCGGGCAAGCCAGTTAGTTTTTGCAATTTGTATGAGCTTTATATAGCCATACGGAATAGTTAAATTAAAATGAGAGTAGCCATGGGAAAGCATACCATATATAAGATTTTTTCTGCCCAAGTTACAAGGGAAACCTCTGTCTAATAAAGAAGGTTATTAAACACTGAAGATATGATCGGAATTCGCATTAAATGGCTAGCCATTTAATGCTATAATCCCATGGATTTAGACATATAAAAACAGGGTTTACATTACGCACTCGATGGCAAGAAGAATTTTATGCTAATTTAGAAAAGATTTTAACTGCTTTCAGCTAGGAATTCATATAACGGTTTGAAGGAGGCGGTAGCACGGATTATTTCGTCCTTGAAACTTTCGTGTTCCATCTCCGGATAATCCTTGAAGAAATATCTGGTTCTGATCATTAGCTGACCGTTGTAACCTTTCTTGCGGGCAATGGCGCTGCAAGAATTCCAGATAGATATTAGGCAATTTGTTTCTTAGCTCAAAGAGCTGGCTTTCAAACTCACGGAAAAGATTATCATCCTGGGTCGTGTTTTTTATTCCATTTTTCTTCTTGACAACTGCCCGCCGGCGAATTATTTTTAAAATTGAACGGTTAGTTAACAGGGGAAAAGCGATGCGCCTCGGGTATAGCTGTCTGATCAGGGGAGAATTATCGGAATTTCTACATTTCCAGCGGGCTTTTTTCTAAATATGGCTCTGCCTCGGGGCAATTTTGTTCAATTTAGTTGATCATTTTGCCCTGGGTCAGGCCGCAGGAGGTAAAGGGATGAAAAAAGTTCCAAAAACGGCTGCCAATCTATTATTAAATTATTTCGTCAGCGATCCCCTGCCACGGTTGCCAAAGCTCTTAACTCTGGCTGAATCTCTTGACCGGGGACACCTGCGGACCAACAAAATCCGGCGGCTCCGCGAAATTCTGATGAATGAGAATAGCAACTGGCATCTGTTCGTCAAAAAATTGGCCGAGGAAGTGGATCCAAAGTGTCTGAAAAAGCTGGTCGAGTGCTTTTTTGTTAACTCAATGCTGGATGGCATTCCGCTGGCACATGACCTGTCGGAAAAGTATGATTGCAATATCCCCTGGGTCATTCTGATGGACCCAACCAGCGCCTGCAATCTGTCCTGTGTCGGCTGCTGGGCGGCTGAGTATGGCCAAAAATACAATCTCTCTTACGAGCTTCTCGACTCGATCATCCGTCAGGGAAAAGAAATCGGCATCCATTTTTATATTTTTTCAGGCGGCGAGCCCCTGGTCAGAAAGAAAGATATACTGCGTTTGTGCCGTGCTCATCAGGACTGCTATTTCTTTGCCTTCACCAATGGCACGCTGGTTGACGATGAATTCTGCCAGGAATTGCGGAAACTCGGCAACTTCGCCCTGGCTTTCTCGATCGAAGGCGACCGGGAGGCAACTGATTTCCGCCGCGGCGAGGGCGCCTATCAAAAAGTCATAGAGGCTATGGATAGAATGAAGGCCCACAAGCTTTTCTTTGGCTATTCGGCCTGCTATCACCACTACAACACCGAGAATGTCATATCTGATGAATTTGTTGACAATATGATTGCCCGGGGCTGCCGCTATGCCTGGTATTTTACTTATATTCCGATAGGAAAAAGCGCCAGGACCGATTTGCTGGTCACGCCTGAGCAGCGAGCCTATATGTACAGGCGCATCAATGAAGTGCGGGCCACCAAGCCTCTCTTTGGCATGGATTTCTGGAATGACGGCCAATATGCTTATGGCTGCGTGGCCGGCGGCAAGCGTTATTTCCATATCAATGCGGCTGGCGATGTCGAACCGTGTGCTTTTATCCACTACTCTAACGTCAATATCCATGACGTCAGCCTGCTGGATGCGCTGCGGTCACCGATCTTTATGCAGTACAGACGGAGGCAGCCATTTAATGAGAACCCGCTCAGGCCCTGTCCGCTCCTTGATAACCCGGAGATACTGGTGGACATGGTGAAGGAGTCGGGAGCCAAATCAACTGACATGGAAGCACCGGAAGACGTGGAGGAACTCTGCGCCAAAACACGGGAAGCAGCCAGGCGGTGGGCGCCGGTTGCTGAACAGCTGAGGCCGCGGCCCAAGGTAGCTCAGGCGGCGCAGGGGGCAGAGACAACGCAGGCAGCACAGGCAGCTGCTCAGGCTACTGAACAGGTGGCTCGACCTTCTGAGCAGGCAGGCCATCCTTCCGCTCAGCCGCCGACCTCGCCCTCTGCTTAGCTGCCTCAGGTCAGTCAGCAATCCATCCATGGGTTTAGCTGACATGCATTAGCCTCAGTAGCAGATTAATATCGTCCTGTTCGATCGCAATCTATTTAGCCAGCGTTATCTGCCTGCTTTTTTTCTTTTTTCTGGCCCATTCGATGGCTTCCTCTACATCTTGCTCGCTTAGACCAAGTTCGGCCATTTTCTTCCTCACTTTTTCTAAGGAACCTTCACCAACAGGGGTCATCTTCACTGGCTCAAGAATTATCTTGCCGTCTTCGACATGAACTTCAAAATATTCGACATCCTCCAGATTCTCCATTATTTTTTTGGGCAAAGTGATTTGGTTTTTATAGGTCCTTTTGCAAAGCATTGGTCAGCCTCCACAATAATATTAAGCTCTGGTAATGCATCTGTCAAGTAATATTTCCTTACATCCTTCTACGCTTGCTAATTCTTATGAACATAAGGATCACCAACTCCGCTTCTATTTATACCAAACTTATAACAAGCCCATTTCAGGCCAGAAGCATCACTCTTAGTTCAATTATTTACCAAGATAGTGGCCCTGGTTAACATCCTGAATCAAATTTAACTGTTAAATCTTAGGCCGGCTCCCTGAGAGGCTATGGCCAGTCAAATCAGGCGGCTTAAGAATACTTCAATAGAAAGCTATTTATCGATCAGGATAATTGGTGAATTTGGAATCTCTTATTTTTGCAAAGTGTCATATAAACTTACTATTTTTTGCTCTAAGAGTTTTATTTCATTTTCTAAGCCATCTGGTACTTCTAAATACTTTTTTAAGGTTTCCAATCCAACCAGAGCTGCATATTTTATAAACCCTGACAATAGCAAAAGATTAGTTTTAACGACACTATCATCTACTATTGGCTCGATATGCCATCTGCCAGTTTCCATATTAACTAGATGGCCTATTGAATCCCAAGAAACCTTCATGTGTGATGCATATTCGTTTAAATGCTCTCGAAGTTCTTGGAATTTTCCGTCTATTATTTTTGCTATTTCCCCTGCAGAAGGCAATTTGTCATCTAAAAATAGTTGTATCCTCTTTTCGTCCTCGGTTAAGAATGTTAATGCTTCCAAATACTCTATTGCCAGTCGGAGCAAAGCACCAGATTCTTGTCCTAACCCTTCCCATATCAAAATATATATGGCTTTAAATAGATATTTACATTTGACAAGTATCAATCCGCATACCCTTACGAATGTGCTGTCATTAACATGCTTGTTAAAAACTCGAATTTCCTTATCTAAGATATCAAAGCCACGGGTAACAATTTCTTTATATTGTTCTATCTGCTTTTGAAAATCTTCGTCATTTACTTGAAACATTTCAATATACCCTATCGGTTCTACCGCTAGAACATCTTCTGCCTCTGGCCTTCTGACCTCCTCGCTGCTTTTCTACCCTTCCCCTGATATTCTTTTATCATGCAAAATTGCCCAGATATAAGAAGGCCCGCGGACCTTATTGTTTATAGCTCCAGGCCCATCAACGGGCATAAGATCATAGGCAGTCGCGAAATCGCTTTTTGATAAATTATAATTCGTCCTTGACACTTTAATACTGGAACCATGTACCCAATAGCAAAACTGCTCTCCGTTTTTCGTATAGAATGTTTCACCCTGATGGCCCAGTACTTTTTGCCAAATAGCCTCAAAATTTGATTGGCTCATACCTGATCTCCTATTTTATGTTTTGGTTTAGCCAGGTAAATCCTGGCCTCACTTTTGCTATTAAACCTGACAGCATAAGGCTCTGCGATAACCTCAGCAACATTTACAATACGATTCATATGGATACTATTCCATAAATCGTCTTTTGTCTTGTCTACAGGCATTGGGTAAACGATAAACATCACCAGTTGCTCGCAATCCTGGTTGGGACATTTTTTGAGTTTTTTTACATCATCAATCACATGTTGAACCTGATTTGTTATAGGTTTTCCAGGCAGATTATAGTTCGTTACGATAACTTCCAGGCCGCACCATATCTCTTTTTCATTTGTTTTAAACCAGATGTCGCAAAAGCCTGCTTTCGGCCCATATACTTCCTCGAGATTTGCATCGACAACGGTCCCGATTTTCTTACACTCATTAAGATACCAGATAAACTCACCCTGTAACCACTTCTCACAGCTGGCTTGCCTATTTAAATATGGTATAAAGTAATCTTTTTGTTTGGAGAGAAACTCAAAGAACCCCGAAAATATTTCTATACCTACCCCCTCCCCTGAACAGGCACTGACCGCATCAGCTTATATTGCTCATTAGATGCCTACAAATAACGGGCAGCGTTGCTCTATCTTTGTACATTAAGGTTAAGATAACTAATAGATTAAAGTCAAATTTGACTCTCTTTCCCAGTTGAGCTTGCCAAAGAAGGACAGGAGGCAATTGCACAAAATAGGCCATCTACATCAGATAGACAATAGTATGAGCAGAGCTTGAAAGAATGAACAGATCATTAAGCCTGCCCATTACAAGTGAAACCAATTAGCTCTGTTTTTTCTTTTTTTGTGGCGGCTTTTCTTCCTTTTTCCTTGCCTTCAAAAGAGGAAGTGTAATCGGGGGGATATTCATGCGTGCTGTCGTATTGTAAATAAATTCTCTAAAAAACGGCCAGGTATTGATATGCAAGTTAGCCTTTTTAAACTCCTCAAAAAATTCTGGTGAGAAACAGCTGGCGGGAGAATAATTCAAGCAAAAGGCACATTCTATCTTACCAGCCGCTTTAACTTCAGCAGTCTTCAACATCATCTCCACACAATATCGGTGAATTACATCAACTGTATCATCGTCCTTAACTGCCATAGACGGCTCGTCAATAATATTAATCAAGTGTTCTGCTTCCTTTCCTTGAAAAAAGGCGTCTCTATCTATTTCGCATGAAGAGCTCTTGAGGTACATACCATTCAGTTTAATTTTCCCAATAATTTCTGCATATTTTTCTTCGCTTATAGCCCTTTTCTTACTCATTTTTTCTCCTAGCAGAGAGATTTTCTATATATATTTTTATTTTCATTTACCGTTGGTTGTGGAGCAAAGTCAACATCCTGCAAATTTATCCGATATGGAGGCTTTCGCCATTCATTAAACACTTGTAACATTGTCTGTGACATTGTTTCGACTTCATTTTCATATTTAAGAGACGCTAAGCCTCGTTCAATCAGGTGATTCAAGAGCTGGTTGAGGCTGATATCCTGTTCTTTGGCCAGTTTAGATAATTCTTCGTGAAGATAAAATGGAATTCGCAGCAATATCCGCCCGCTGTACCGTTCTTCGTCCTTTTCAGGCTCAGGAATTTGTACCCCGCCCCGCAGATACATTTCAAAGAGATCTCTCTTGACCACATCAAGATGGGCCAGAGCCTCTTCAATGGTGTCGCCATAGCCACGAAAGGCTTCTCTTCCAAGCTGAGGAATCCTGGCTTCATAGCCACCACCATCCTCATCATTAAAAGGCACTATTTCTACCTTATATCTGTGATTCAGATAATAACTGAGATCTTTTTCCTGAACTTTTTTTTCAGCTTTCTTTTTCATTGTCCTTTTCACTTTTTCCCTCCATTAGCTCACAGATTTCTATGGCTTCAATAATCTTCTCTACATAACAACGCTTAACGGTTTGTCCGCTTTTAACTGGAATGGTAAAAACTCCCTCTAAAGCATACTTCGTGCTTAAAGGATTTTGCTCTTTATATTTACCCAATCTGGGATCTTTAACAATGATATGTGAGCCTCTTTTATGTTCATAATATTCAAAAGAATCCTTTATTATGCTTTCGACTTCTTCTACTCTGAGTTCTGGAAGCTTCTCTCCGCGTGCCTGCTTGTCTTTAAGCTGCTGGATACGCTTTTTAACACTCATGTTATTGCTTTATAATGATATTATAGATGATATCACTTTTGTCAAGTATTTTTTTAGCCCAGAATATGCCAGACAAGACTATGTCTAAAATTCACCCAGCCGCCAATCTATCTCAAAAGACGGTGCCAGGCTAAGTATTTTCTCATTTTAAGCAGAAGGAAATTTAAGCGAGCCAACCCGATTTAATGGAACGAATCTTATTAAAAGAGCGAATCTTCGGGGAACAGCGGAAAAAGGTCGAGGACGGAAGCCTGACCAGACTAAAAAACCAGACTAATAAAACTTGAATGGAGGCAAGGCGATTGGGTTATAATAGGTGCGAAATCAAATTTCAGGGTTCCAAAAAACATAAATAAAAAATAAACACAAAGCAGATACCCATGAATCTCTCAGCCAGCCCATCCAGGCTTTCATCTAAGCCTTTTGGCTGGCTAAACTATGGGAATCACCTTAGACCATACTACTCCTCTATCCACCACCTGGACGCTATCTATCAGCCTGAAATAGAGCGTCTCTTCAGACAAAAGTGTGTCAGATAAAAAGGACTTGAATTGTCAGGCACGCTAAAAATATATTATAATATTTAGTTAAACAATATGAGGGGGTGAAGATGGGCAACGATCTTCTGGGAAAACCGCTTGATCCAAAGTTTCCTGACTACGTTTATGCCGCCAGTCCTCTGGTTACAGTCTATGAATCTCCTAAGGGCAGTAAGAGCGTGGCCAAAGTGATGATGGGCGAGTGGATGAAAATACTGAATGAAAAAATTCCAGAGGCAGGCCGAATTCATGTCAGATACCGGGGCGGTAATGGCTATGTCAACGTGGCCGACCTCAGTTTCCGACGGTTTCTCGAAATCTACTTCATTGACGTCAACCAGGGTGATTCGATCCTGATTCAGACGCCTGATGACCGGCGTATTCTAATTGATGGCGGGAAAGGAGATGAAGCCCTGACTTTTATCCGTCAAAAATATAACTTGTTTAAAGAAGACAATTACATTGATTTTGATGCAGTCATCGCCACCCATTCAGATGAAGACCACACAGGCGGTTTGATTAAGATTCTTAAGGAGCCCAAAATCGCCGTCAAACGTTTTTATCATAACGGCCTTTTCCGCCGCCGGGATAAATCAGCTGACCCGGGGCCAGTTAAAGATAATCGTATTTACGGCCTGGCAGATCGCCCCGGTCTGTCCGACCAGCCAGAATTAACTCCACTGATGAAGAGTCTGCTTAAGGCCATTGATCAGGCTGAGCAGCGCCTGCCAAAAGTTGTTCAAAAAATGAATCAATATGAAAGGTGGCAGGGCCGGATCGATCTTCCGGCCAAAGGATTTGTCTGTAAACGTCTGGAAGTCTCAGATGGGTATCTGCCCCCTTTCAACCAGTCTGACCGGCCTGATAAACTAAACATCAAAATCCTCTGGCCCAAATCTCAAAAGACTGATGGCCAGCTTTATTATAAGTATTATGGCGACCCGGGTAAGACCGTCAATGGCAACTCTATTGTTCTGATGATTAATTACGGCTCCCAGAAGATTATCCTCACCGGTGACCTTAACACTAAAGCTATGCAGGATCTGGTACAGGAATATCATTCGGGCGAACTCGGGGCTAAGGTTTATAAAGCAGCTCATCACGGCAGCCAGGATTTTTTTACCGGGTTTCTGCAAGCTGTCCAGCCTGATGCCGCCGTGATCTCATCTGGTGATGACAAATATGATGAACATGGACATCCGCGGGCTGTTCTGATTGGCACCATTACCAGATTTTCCAAGTGTGAACGGCCAGCAGTTTTCATTACTGAACTGGCGGCCTGTTATACACCTGTGTCTAAAAGCATAAATAAGCAGGAACAAATAGCAGAAGGCAAAATACAGATTTACGAACGTTCTATTCAGGGTATTGTCCATCTGAGAACAGATGGCGAGGGTCTCTATCTGGGAACAGTTCACGGTAGAAAACCGCCTGAAGATCCTCAGGCCAACATTCTCTGGAAATGGGATCTCTGGCCAGAATAATTGTAGCTGCAAGTTTCGGCACAGCTGACTGCAGGTCCAGGCGGCAGAGGCACCCTTTGTCTCTCGTCTTTTGCTGCTGGCAGAGTCACTCCCCGACCTGTAACTACCACCGGCAACCTTCAAGCATTATATCTGTCATCAGCTTGCCCCGCATAAGACTTAAATAACAGGAAAATGTTTTACTCTGCCTCAAAAATATCTGCAGCCGGCTGAAAACTTATGAAATGGCAAGAGTTTATTGAAGATATTTAAGACATATGATAAATTCAGCAGGTATTAAAATACCGGTATTAAAATAAAAATTAAAGATGCAGAATCCTGATAACTTATCTTCCGAAAACCTCATCATGACAATTAGAGACTTCCCCTATGAATTACCCTAAAGGTTGCACTTTTATCCGGTCAGCTAATGAGCTGGAGGCATTTTTTACCAGGATTAAAGTCCTCAAGCAGAAGGAAGGTAGCTATTTAACTAATAGATCCGACAGCAGCAATCAGAGCCCTGAGTTGACTGATGAATAACTCAGAAACTTCTAAGCCTGCTTGCAGCCAGAAAGGAGATGCAATGAAAAAAAATTTAGCACCAGGAAGAGCTATAGCTCTTGTCCTTCTGTCCAATTTTTTCCTTTTTGCCTTAGTCAGCTGTCATCACACCCAGGTGAATTTTGTCAATAATATCCACGAGAAAGATCTTCTCTTTCAGTCTGTTCAGCCGCTTCATCAACCGGCCGAGATTCAGCAAAAAAAGCTGCAGGACCACCTGGCCATTTTGAAGCAGTTCAATCAAAACCCGGATGAGTTTGCCCGAAAAGTCATCAAAAAGGAAAGGCATTATCTTTTTGATGGAGTGGTTGACCCTGAGGTTACCATCAGAGTGGGCCATCTCGGTGACGGCGGTAAATGGATCTGTAATCCCCAGCGGCTGGGCGAAAAGCCAGTGATTTACTCAATAGGAGTTGGCGAGGACATCTCCTTTGATACCGATATGGCTGGTTTGTTTGGAGCTCAAGTCTTTATGTTTGACCCGAATCCTGAGGTCAGCAAAAATTTGCCGCCAAAGGATGAGGGCTATGAGTGTGGAGCCGGTAGACTCTTCTACCAGGCTGTGGGTCTCGGGCCAGTCTCAGCCGAAAAAGGTAAAGAATGGGAGCTGACCATAAATGGCCAGCGCTGTCCGGCCAAAAGCCTGGCTGATTTAGCTGCCTCCTTAGGTCATCAGTCGGTTGACATTCTCAAGATGGATATTGAGGGTGGGGAATATGCTGCTCTCCATCAAATTCTTTCCGCCGGTACTCTGAATCAGCTCGGCGTTAAGATGATTCTGGTTGAATTTCATATCTGGGATGACGGGCTTTTTAAGGATTTCCTGACTTTAATCAACTCTCTGACTGAACAGGACTATCTGATTTACCGCAAAGAATTTAATGCCACCAATATAAAATGTGCTGAGTATGCTTTTGTCCATAAATCATTTCTCCAATGAAAAATTCTTTTCTGCCGGCATATTCCTGAGAGATTATCCCCGCCGGCAGAAGCCAGGGCAACTCATATTTGCCTTGAAGCTGAGAGCCTGATTGGCCTCATTCGAGCTGTTCATGGAAGGAAAAAGGCAAAGGGAGTAAAATAACTTTTCTATTCAAGTCAAAAAGGTTATAAAATAGGCGTGCTGGCGTTCTAAAAGAACATACAAGGAGTGAACCATGAGGGAGAAAAATCCTGATCTTGAAAAGGGTCATTCCAGGCGGCGTTTTTTTGAGCTGCTGGGCGGAGGCTTTTTAACAGCTTCCAGTTGGCCCCTTGCCCGCCGGGCTTTCGGCCACAATGGCCTGCCCCAGGAAAAGGAACAGGTGCCCCCTATACCCAGCGCAGCCGGGGCAGTCGATCCGGCTGATACTAAATTCTGGTTATTTGTGCGGGAGCAATTCCCCATTACCAAAAATAACAACCTGATTTATATGAATAACGGCACGATGGGGCCCTCTCCTTACTATATTCAGTGGATGTTTTTTAGTAAAGAACAGGAAGTAAATTTTACCGGCACCTATGGCGGCCATGATGTTGCCCGGGCAAAAGTAGCTGAATTTATTAACTGCCGCGAAAAAGAGGTGTCTCTCACTCATAATGTGACCGAGGGTATAGATATTATTGCTCAGGGTTTAAAACTAAAGCGGGGAGATGAAGTTATTATCACCAATCACGAACATGCTGGCAACGCCATTCCCTGGTATACCCGAGCGAGAAGAGACCGGGTGGTCATCAAAGTCGCCCCTCTTGGTCAGGATGCCGCTCAGACCCTGGCCAGCGTGGAACGGGCCATCACCAAAAAGACTAAAGTCATCGCTATTCCTCATATGACCTGCACCAACGGCCAGATTTTGCCGGTTAAAGAAATTATTGAGCTGGCCCACCGGAAAAGAATCCTGGTGATGCTCGACGGAGCTCACCCGCCAGGCATGTTCAAGGTTGATGTGCGTGAGCTGGGCTGTGATTTTTATGCGGCCTGCGGGCATAAATTTTTATTAGGGCCAAAGGGGACCGGCTTTTTGTATGTAAAAGAGGAACTATTTGACCGGGTCGAGCCGATCATGACCGGTGGCGGCTCGGATTCTGGCTGGGACTATAAAAGAGGCCTCCACGGCTGGGACAAAACTGCCCACCGCTATGATTATGGCACACAGAGTTTAGCCCTCTACTACGGGATGATGGCCTGTTTTGATTTTATTAACGGTATTGGCCTGGATAATATCACCAGGCGGGATAAAACCCTGGCCACCAAATTGCTGGAAGGGCTAAAAGACATTCCTCAGGTGGAAATTCTAACACCCCTGGAAGAGAAATCCCGTTGTGCCCTGACCGGTTTTCGCTTGAAAAACATGCCTTACGATCAATTTCAGAACTGGCTGATGGAAAAATACAGAATAAGGATAAGAGGAGTCGGAGAAGGCGGCCTGAATTCTCTACGGGTTACCACCCATATTTATAACACTTTTGAGGAAGTTGACCTCCTGCTGGAAGCTATCCGTGAAGCAGCCAGAAAATAAAACAGAAAAACGGCCTCTGCTTGCCCTTGATTTTTCGCCTTTTATCCATGGCTGAGGCCTGGATCCGCTGCCAGCTTAACCTGGCCGGACATTAATTGACAGAAAAAGAAAGGAAGTGTATCTTTATAAAATTAAAAAATAAAGACTAAAAGTCGAGCGAAACAAAGGTTAATTAGAAAATCCGCCATGAACAGGTCAAAAAAGCTCCTTCTTGGTTTTACCCTTCTTATTCTATTTCTCTTACAGTCTACTGATATCTACGCCTTTGTTGTTCCCCAGGCCGCACCATCAGCCGGGAGCGAAAAGCAATCAGATAGTCAGGAGGTCAGAGAAAAATTTCTGGATGAATTTGACCTGACCCTAAAGTCTTTTTACCAGAGAAGTCAATCAGCCCCGGGTTTTAATAATTTTAATATAAACTTTAAATTAGGTGAGCCTTCGTCTGCAGCCGCATTTTTTATTACTGATCCGGTCGAGTATCAGCAATTAACCAATCGGCAGCCAGCCCGCTCGCGAGCCACCATTGAATTGCTGGCTATGATGTCTGTTTCCGGCATTGATTACTGGAGGCAGTATAGCCAGTTTTTGGAAGACTGGCAATTTCACCTCACCTGGCATGATCAGAAGAAAAGATTCCTCACTCTTCAGGCCAACCGCTTTGACCACAATAATTTCAGTTTGAACTGGAGGCATTCCCTGGCCGGCATGCTTTATTATCAACTGGCTAGAAGCAACAATCTTCCCTGGTGGAATTCAATGTTCTACTCGATCGGCGGCTCACTTTTCTGGGAATATATTGTTGAATGGCGCGAGGTCATCTCCATCAATGATAATATCCTGACGGGCTTTGGCGGCTATATGCTGGGCGAGTCCTGGTTTCAAATTGGCCGCTACTTTCTGAATTCTCCCCGAAAACCACTCCATTACTTAAGCTGGTTGAATCCTTTTATTAGAATCAACGGCTGGCTCGAAGAGAAAAAGTCTTTGTCCCCTCATTTTCATCCATTTAATTATCAGGTCCAGGATGTTTTTCTTTTAGCTGGCTACCGGAATTCACCCACTTCCACCAGCGGCGGAAATACTGGCAATATGTTCTTCCGTTTTGGCTCTCAAATATTTACCGAACCGCTCTACGGACTCCCCGGAAAAATAAATGAGACCTTCAAAAATCCTTTTTACACTCAGCTTGATTACTCCCTGATGTATCACGGGCAATCCCGGGAAGAATTAGAACTCGAGGCCAGGGTTATTCCCTGGGGCAAATTCATTCAAAATATCAGCGAAGACAAAAAGGGTTACAGCCTGATCTACGGTCTGGGTTCAGCTTTTCATACCTATGTCAAAAGGCCGGTAACTGATTACGATGCCGGTCAGGTTAAGATAAATGATCCAGAGGGTTTTCACTTTGAAGAGCCAAGGGACTTTCGGGATAAGCTCAGTGCTGTTCATCTTCTTGGGCCCGTGTTTGATGGCAAATATTATGGACATAAGTGGTCCTGCCGCTTGACAGCCGAAGCCTATTTTAGCTTTGGCATGATTAATGCCCTCGCTCTGAACAAATACTCCCTTGACCATGACGTTCAGGGGATGAAAACCACTGTTACCTGCTATGGCTATTATTATGCTTTAGGCCCTGCCCTGGGAACATCAGTCGAAATTGCTTATTCCCCTGTTCGCCTCCGTGGTTTCGTCAATTATGTCTATTACCGTTCGATCCAGGGCCTGGCCGAACTGCAAAGCCAGCTGGAAGACGATTCAGCCATCAAGGACTCAAGATGGCATACCGGGCTACAACTGCTGTGCCAGCTGCCTGTCAGCAATTTATCGCTTTTTACCTCCATAGAATGGGTTGGGAGATGGGGTGTCTTGCATGAAGTTAGCGACAGAAAATTAGAAAAGCGTTATTATCTTGGGCTTAAATACAATCTGTAACAAATCAAAACGAAGCCTATTTTGTCCAGTAAGAGTCTAACCGCCTGCTAACCAACCAGGTATGGGTATTTATATTATTAAATCAGTCGGATTTTTAATCTTAACAACCAGCTTAAAAAATGCTAAAATGAGTTGAAATTAGGGAAACATAATGGCTCAGAACAATAAGCCGGCTAAGAATTTGATTTTCTGGATTGCTTCACTCGTTTTGCTGGTTATCATCTGGACTCTCTTTCCAGCCAGCCCAAAGATTAAACAAGTCACTTTTACCGAGTTTCTTGACCGGATAGATAAGAAAGAAGTTCAGGAAGTAATTATTCAGGACACCCAGGCTCATGGCAAGCTGAAGGATGGAACGTCTTTTAAGACAACTGTGCCTGGCAACTACCCCGAGCTGTATAAAGTACTGAGGGAGAATCAGGTAAATTTTGATATTAAAGATAATTCTAAAAATGGCTGGCTAACCATCCTGCTTAACTGGTTTCCGATTATCCTTCTTATCTTTTTCTGGTTTATTTTTATGCGTCAGATGCAGTCCGGTGGCAATAAAGCTCTGGCCTTTGGTAAAAGCCGGGCCAAGCTCTTTTCTCCGATGCAGAAAAGAGTCACTTTTAAAGATGTGGCTGGAGTAGATGAAGCTAAAATCGAATTACAGGAAATAATAGAATTCCTAAAGGATCCACGCAAGTTCCAGCGGCTGGGCGGACGGATTCCCAAGGGCGTCCTCCTGGTTGGAGCTCCGGGCACCGGCAAGACGCTTCTGGCCCGGGCCGTGGCGGGCGAAGCCAATGTGCCTTTTTTTTCCATCAGCGGCTCCGATTTTGTGGAGATGTTTGTCGGCGTTGGAGCCTCGAGAGTCAGGGACCTGTTTGAACAGGCCAAAAAACATGCTCCCTGCCTTATTTTCATTGATGAAATTGATGCTGTCGGCCGCCAGCGGGGAGCCGGACTGGGCGGCGGGCATGATGAGCGGGAACAAACCCTCAACCAGTTATTAGTTGAAATGGATGGCTTCGATTCTAACGAAGGAATTATCGTCATTGCTGCCACCAACCGGCCGGATATTCTTGATACAGCCCTGCTCAGACCGGGCCGGTTTGACCGCCGGATTATTGTGCCGATGCCAGACATAAAAGGCAGGGAAGAAATTCTAAACGTCCACTCCCGTCGGGTTCCTCTCTGTGATGGAGCCAATATGAAAGTTATTGCCCGTTCGACCCCAGGCTTTTCCGGAGCTGATCTGGCTAACCTGATTAATGAGGCTGCCTTGATGGCCGCCCGCAAATCGCAGAATTGTGTCAATATGCGGGATCTGGAAGAAGCCAAAGATAAGGTACTGATGGGCGTTGAGCGGAAAAGCATGATTATTAGTGATGAAGATAAGCGCAATACAGCTTTTCATGAGGCCGGTCATGCCCTGGTTGCCGCCCTGCTACCTGAAGCTGATCCCATACATAAAGTTACCATCATTCCCCGCGGTCTCGCTCTGGGGCTGACCCAGCAACTGCCGTTGTCCGACCGTTATACATATACCAAGAATTACCTCGATGCCCAGCTAGCTGTTCTCTTAGCTGGCCGGGTAACCGAAGAGATGATTCTCGGCAAGATAACCACCGGTGCCGCCAATGACCTGGAAAAGGCGACGGAAATTGCCCGTAAGATGGTCTGTCAGTGGGGCATGTCAGATCTCGGGCCACTGTCGTTTGGTGAGCGTGATGATTTAATCTTCCTTGGCCGGGAGCTGGCTGCTCATAAGAATTTCAGTGAACATACGGCTGAGCTGATTGACGGAGAAGTCAAGAAAATAATCGGGCATGCTTATGAGCTGGCCAAAGACCAGATTGAAGTTAACCGGGATAAATTATTCAAAATCGCCGAAGCCTTGCTGGAGAAGGAAATTCTTTCCTCAGATGAAATCAATGCTTTAATCGAAGTGGAGCCGAAAGATAAGCTGGCCGAACCAGCAGCACCGGCAGCAGAGGCAGCCCTGAAGGACAAGGAAGCTAAACCTTCACCCTCAAGCGGTGAATTAAAGCTAAATAAGCAGCCTCAATCGTGAGGATGTGAATCTGAAATTAGGGAAATGATCCGGGATATAAGCAGTCAGGATAGAAAAATTGTCCCGGAAATCCCCTGCCATTTAAAAATAAGAGAAGAAAACGTAACCATCGGGCCAGATCCTGAAGAGAGACTGGAAGGAACCATCGCCTCAGTTATTATCAGTTACCTCCGCGGAGCAGTCATTTTCCGCCTCCATGATATCCAGGCGGTAAAAAAAGCTTTACAGGTGGCTGAATCTATAGTAAAGGAAATAAAGGTGGCAGGGTAAGATGCTCGAAAATATATGGATTGTTTTAAAGCATGTTCAGTTCACTGATGTCCTGGACATCCTTCTGGTCGCTTTTATTCTTTACTCGATTTTTATCCTGATTAAAGACACTAAAGCTTATCAATTAGCCACCGGCATTATTCTGGTCATTTTCTTCTTCCTGTTAACCCAGTGGGCTCACCTCTATGTTTCTAACCGGATTATCCGCTCCTTTATAAACTATTTGATCATAGCCATTATTGTCCTCTTTCAATCAGAGCTGAGACGTTTTTTCACCGGCATTGGTTCTCATACTTTCAGGCGTTCCCTCAAGCTGCAGCCCTGGAAAGAGAAACTGGCTGATATCTCCCTGGCAGTTGATTACATGTCCCAGAAGAGAATTGGCGCCTTAATAGCTATTGAAAAAGATATAGATCTATCTCCCTACGCTCAGCGCGGTACGGCGATTGATGCCGACCTGTCCAAGGATCTGCTGGTTAGTATCTTTTTCCCCAAATCTCCTCTCCACGACGGAGCTGTGCTTATTCGGGGAAACAAAATAATAGCTGCCGGCTGTCTTCTGCCTCTGGCTCCGGCCCACACTCTGGGAGAAAATTTTGCCACCAGGACCAGGCACCTGGCGGCTCTTGGCCTGGCCCAGGAAACAGATGCTGTCGTCATCGTTGTTTCAGAACAAAGCGGCGAGGTTTCTCTAGCCAGACGAGGAAAAATTGAAAAATTATCCAAAAAAGACTCCCTCCAAGAGCGATTAGCTGAATATTTGAGGATAAAATAATAACATGTTAAAAGATGTCGTGACCAGAAACTGGGAACTGAAGCTTCTTGCCTTATTTCTGGCCATTATTCTCTGGATCATTCTGATTCCAGAAGAAAAGACGTTTGCTGAGAAGAATTTAAGTCTTGACCTGGAGCTCGTCAATCTCCCCCAGGATATGGAGATCGTAGAGAAATCGGAGACTATCATCGATCTCAAGATACGCGGCCGCAAGCGGCTGATAAACGAGCTTACCTCCGATGATTTCTCGGCAAAACTTGATATGAGCAAAGCCAGTGTCTATCAGGAGGAATATCCGCTGAACGCCAGTATGATCAAAACTCCGCCGGGCGTGGAGATTATCAGCTTTTCTCCTGTTTACATCCACCTTAAACTGGAAAAAACTAAAAAAGTTGAGATGGAAATTGTGCCGACACTCATTGGGCGGTTAGCTGAAAACCTGCGTCTGGTCAAAGTTGAAGTCACACCAGCCAGAGTGACCGTCAGCGGGCCTGAAAGCAAGGTTCGGCCACGGGATAAAGTTATCACCAGCCCGATTGATGTTTCGGTTCTAACTGATAGTACTGTTCTGGAAGTGGACCTGATCCTGCCCCGGCCAGAGCTCAAATTACTGGCTCTTTATCCGCGGGCCAGAGTAAATCTTATCATCGAAAAAAAGAACGGCAGCAGTTCAAGTCAAGAGGTGAAAAAAAGCAAGCAGCCAACAGATAACAGAAACTGATCGGATTAATCTTTTTATTATTCCGGGTAGCCTAATTTTATTAAATCTCAAAGATGAGATTATTAAGCTTAAACCCTGTTAGGAGCCAGAAAAATCACCTATGGGCAAGTTATTTGGAACTGACGGACTAAGAGCGAAGGCCGGGGAATTTCCCCTGGAGAAAAACGCTGTTTACCGGCTCGGTTACGGCCTGGCTGTTTTCTTGAAAGCCAGAAATCAGGAACCAAGAATTCTCATTGGCTGTGATACCAGGGAGTCGAGTCACTGGCTGGAAGAATATTTTTATTCAGGTTTTATTCAGGCTGGCGGCCAGGCGGTTTCCGCTGGGATCATTACTACTCCCGGAGTTTCTTTTCTGACCAGGAAAGAAGGCTTCAGTGCTGGTGTGGTCATCTCAGCTTCTCATAATCCTTATCACGATAACGGCATCAAGATATTTTCACCTGGTGGAACCAAAATTCCAGAAGAATGGGAAGAAGAGCTGGAAAAAGCTCTCCTGAGAAAACAACCAGCTCCGGAAAAAATACAGACACGGGCAGTTAATCCTGACCAGGCCTTGAAAGCTGATTATCTCCATGGACTGAAACAGGCCTGGTCAGCCAGCAACCAGCCGAGATTAAAACTGGTAGTTGATTGTGCCAATGGCGCCAGTTCAGAACTGGCCCCCGAATTATTTAAGAGCCTTAACTTTGAGGTCGTGGCTATTAATAATT
This sequence comes from Acidobacteriota bacterium, assembly GCA_028749115.1. GTDB lineage: Bacteria > Acidobacteriota > Aminicenantia > Aminicenantales > Saccharicenantaceae > Saccharicenans. The sequence goes on from JAQURD010000002.1 coordinate 215,751, forward strand.
GTCCTGATGGAAAGAACATCAATGCCGGTTGCGGTTCTCTGCATCCAGAAAACCTGGCCCGAATAGTAACTAAGGAGAAGGCTGACCTGGGTATAGCTTATGATGGCGATGCTGACCGGGCCATCTGGGTGGATGAAAAAGGCCAGATTCTTAATGGTGATCATACTCTCTATCTTCTGGCTTTGTATTTTAAGGAGAAGGAACAATTGAAGAAGAACATGGTGGTGGCAACCACCATGAGCAATCTCGGCCTGGAACAGAGCCTGGCTGAAAACGGCATTAAACTTATCAGGACAAAGGTTGGTGATAGATATGTTCTGGAGGAAATGCTCAACCGCGGGGCTAATCTCGGAGGCGAGCAATCAGGCCATACGATTTTACTAGATTATGCCGTGACAGGAGACGGGTTACTGACCACGCTTAAAATATTAGAAGTCATCCTGGCGCGAGGGCAGAGGCTATCTGCGCTCGTCAGGGATTTCAAGTTATATCCTCAGATACTGATCAACCTGAGAGTAAGGGAAAAAGTCCCCTTAAAAGAAATTCCCGGCTATAATGATATCATTGAAGACACCCAGAAAGAGCTTGGACCACACGGCCGGCTGGAAGTTCGTTATTCTGGCACAGAGCCTCTGGCCAGAATAATGATGGAAGGACCCGACGCCCAAAAACTGGAAGTGCTGGCCAGCCGCATTGCCCGGGTAATTGATAGCTTTTGCGGCCAGAAATAGCTGAGGCAAAAAGAGCCATGGAACATCAGGATTTGCATTGGAAAATAGATCAATCTGATGTCTGGAGGCCAGAATGAAATTAGCTGTAAATATTGATCATATTGCTACTTTGAGACAGGCCAGAGCTGCCAGGGAGCCAGAACCTGTCCTGGCTGCCCTGCTGGCTGAACAGGCCGGGGCGTCCGGCATTGTCTGCCATCTCCGGGGAGACAGGCGGCACATTCAGGAAAGAGATCTGCTATTGCTGAGAAAGGTAATAACCACCAGGTTAAATCTGGAAATGGCTACCACAGAAGAAATGTTAAAAGTAGCTAAAGAGGTAAAGCCTGATGTAGTTTCCCTTGTGCCAGAGAGTCCGGAAGAAGTTACCACTCAGGGCGGACTTGAAGTCATCAGTCAGAAAGAACATCTTACCTCTTATATCCGGGAACTTAAAAAGGCAGGAATAACGGTCAGTATTTTCGTCGATGCCCATAAAAACCAGATTAAAGCCTGTCAGAAAGCTGGCGCTGATCTGATTGAAATCAATACAGGTAAGTATGCTGACGCCCGGACAGAAAAGGAACGCCAGGCCTATCTGACAGAAGTCAGGCAAGCGGCCGTTTTTGCCCGCAGCCTTGGTCTGGAAGTTCACGCCGGTCATGGACTGGACTATCATAATGTCCAGCCAATAGTTGAGATCGAAGAAATTTCTGAGCTGAGCATTGGTTTTGCCATTATCGCCAGAGCTGTGCTGGCCGGTCTGACTCAGGCCGTCAGAGAAATGCTGGAACTTCTACAAAAATGACCGAACTAAAAATTAACTTTAGATAGTGTGATCTGAAAGAGCCACCTGATTGGCCGGAGAGCTAACCCCAAACTGAGAGTTAAGCCTCAATCTGCCACCGGTGGATGGCCGTCAGCCGCAGGCCTGCCTGAAGCTATCCTGAATAGAGTTAAGATGTTTGCTGAATAGTGAAATTATGACTGGCACTACAGATTGTGTCTCCAGCCTTGCCCGTCTGGACGTCAGATTATGGGCACCATTTGCCCGGCCCACCTGATTTTTGTCCCTTAAAGCAGGTGTTAAGTTACGTTCCCGGGGAAGACATCAATTCTTGCAGTCTTCTGGCCTGGAAAAGATAGCCAGTCTCCTTTACTGGACGACTTGCTCGGTCAGGCTTCAGAGCTGAGCTCTTTAAATTCTTACTTTAAAAATTCAACGCTATAAAAAAATCTCTACAGCACTTATTGTCAATCTCTTATTCAGAATCTTCGGGCTTCATAAAGAGGCGACGCATCTCTTTGAGCAGGGCCCGGTGTTTTTTATCAGCCAGTATTTTTTCCTTCGCTCTCTTTGATCTTTTTCTTTTCTGACGGCGGATTTTTTCTATTTTTTGCTTTTCCAGGCTTTCCTCGCCGCGGAGCTTTTCTTCCAGCTTTTCGACCAGAATTCGCCTGGCCAGGAAGCGGTTTAACGCTTGAGAGCGTTCACGCTGGCATTTAACTTCGATGCCAGTCGGCAGATGCTTCAAATAAACGCAGGTAGCAGCTTTATTGACTTTTTGACCGCCTTTACCTTGAGAATGAATAAACTTTTCCTGGAGGTCGGAATCTTTAATGCCGAGACGGCTCATCCTGTCAAGCAGGTCTTTTTCTTTTTCCGGTCTAACTGGAAATAGGCCCATCTTTGTCACTGTAATAAATTCCGTATTGGACTAATTATAGTCAAACTGCCTGAAAGCTGCCAGCCTCCTGGCGCCAGCTCAGCCATCTGGCTCACCTGGAGCCTAAGAGCGGCACAAACCAGGGACATAGCCTTCAGTTCTTCATCATGATGTTTCAGCTTTCTTGCCTTAAGAACTTCTGACTGTCCGAAAAGATTTTTAAAATACAGGAAGTCTGGTTAGTTAAAATAAATACTGCAAATAAAAATAGCCGACCAGAGAAATGTTGTGTGATGAATCAGTCAAAAAAGTCATAAACCTGCTTTATTCATAAAACTGAACAAACATACCCAGTGGTTTTCAATTGCCGTTGATAAGAAAATCAGGACGTGATACGATTTTTTTGAAATGGTTCGTGTCCCTGATTTTCTTCTGGCGGAGGAAAATAAAGCAGGTTGGCCCTGGTTATCTTTGAATAACATAGCTAAATATAAATTTGCTCAGTTATTTCTCTGGGCGAGGAGAAAAAGGCAGATAGTCCCTGGATGTTCATGAATAACCCGGATGGATATAAACGGGCTAAAATTTATTGTAAGAAAGGAATACATTTATAAACATGGAAAAGAAAAAACTATTTAGATTAGCTCTAATCAATTTCTTCATCCTTTTCTCAGTTATCCCGGTGAGCTCAACCGGTGCTGAGAAAAAGCCCCCGGTTAATAAGACAGCGGCTACTTTGTCTAAAACCTCAGGCGAGCCACAAGTCACCAGCGCCTCAAAACCAGCCCAGCCGGCCGCAGTTTTGCCTCAGACATTTCCTTTAACTGTAGCGGAGAGCAGCAATTTCACAGCCACTTCGCTACATAGCGAGGTCATCTCTTTTATCAATGAGCTACAAAAACTCAGCCGGAACCTGGTGGTAGAATATATTGGCGAAACAGCAGAAGGCAGGCCAATTCCCGTGCTAATTATCAGCAATCCTCCGGTTTATTCCCCTCTTTATGCCCGTCATTTAAATAAAATGGCTGTTTATATTCAGGCCAATATTCACGCTGGAGAAGTTGAGGGCAAAGAAGCTTCCTTGATGCTGGCCAGGGAACTGGTGCTCAATCCCGCTCATCCTTACCTGAGGAACCTGGTTATTCTGATTGTTCCGAACCTTAATCCGGATGGAAATGACAGGATTAATCCCCAGAACCGTCCCCAGCAGCCAGGGCCTGAAAAGGGCGTTGGCATCAGGCCAAATGGTCAGAATCTTGACCTCAACCGGGATGCCATTAAGCTAGAAAGCCCCGAGATGAGAGCCGTGGTTAAAAACATTCTTAACCGCTGGGATCCGGCTCTGGTTCTCGATCTGCATACCACCGATGGTGCTTACCATGAAGAAACCGTGACCTACGCCTGGCCGGTCAATCCCAATATTGATACAGAACTTTTGACCTATCAGCGCGACATTATGCTGCCGGCTATCATCAAAAACCTGAAAGAAAAATATGGCACCTTAGCCGCTCCTTATGGTATGTTTCGCGACTGGCGGGAACCGTCTAAAGGCTGGGAAACCTTTGAACCCCAGCCAAGGTATTTTACCAATTATGCTGGACTCAGAAACCGTCTCTCGCTTCTGGATGAAAACTACGTTCATGCTGATTATAAGACCAGGGTGATGAGCTGTTTTAATTTCCTTAAGTCTATTCTTGATTACGTTTCAATAAAAACGGCAGACATCCAGAAACTTATCCAGGAGGCTGACCGCCGGACAATTGATAGCGGCCTTAATCCCCGGGGAAAGACTTTTGCTGTTGAATTCGATCTCCAGCCCCTGCCGGAACCGGTGACTATTCAGACTTACGAGCTGGAAGTAACCGAAAGACCTGGAGGCGGTTTTCCTCAGATCAAACCGACCAATAAGAAAAAACCAGCCACCATGCCTTATTATGCCTATTATGTTCCGAAAAGGACCGTTAGCTGGCCATCTGCTTATCTGATCAGTGCATCCGACCCTGACCTGGTATCCATTCTGCTTGAACATGGCTTACTGGTCGAATCACTGACTTCTGAGCTGACCCTGGAAGTAGAGGCCTTTATCCCGAAGGAAGTAAAAGCCTCAGACCGGCCTTTTCAGGGTCACCGGCTGGATCAAATTAAGGGTGAATATCAAAAGATAACCAGAACTTTCCGGGCAGGTTCGCTTCTTATCCGGACAGCCCAGCCACTTGGCGCTCTGGCTGCTTATCTGCTCGAGCCTGAAAGCGATGACGGGCTGGCCACCTGGAACTTTTTTGACCGCTATATCTACCGTGAATGGCAGCGGGGATTTGATGAGTTTCCGGTTTACCGCCGGCTAGAACCAGCTAACTTTCCAGCAGTCAGAATTAAAAAATAGAAACCAGGCAGAGGATAAAATAAAGACTTAAGCTTAGAAAACTCAGAGTTGATTTAAGTAAGGAAAATAAAAGGCTGGCTGTCTTTCATCTTTTTAATTTTTTCTGGTTTTAGCGGCTTTAGCTTTAGCAGGCGAAGCTTTTTTTACCTGGCCCAGTCTGGTAGCGGCAGCAGCAGCCGGATGGCTGGCCTTTTTTTTCTCACCAGCTGCTTTTTCTTTTTCGCTTTTTTCCTTACTGGCTGCTTTTTCTCTTTTTCCCGGTGAAACTAAATACTTGCCGCAATTCTCACAGATATAGATATCATTGCTCTCATCAATGGCTGAAGCCATCTGAGTGGAAACACTCATGTTGCAGCTCTGGCAAACACCGTCTATTACTTCCGAGACCGCATAGCCATAGCGGTCCATCAGCAGGTCAAATCTGGCCAAAAGCGATTGATCAAGCTCTTCTCTGATCAGAGTCCGGTGCTTTTGCAGTTCTTCCTGTTTAGCTTCTGGTGCCCGTCTGATCTTAAGCTCTATTTCCTGCAGCTTTTTCAATAGACTTGCCCGGTTAACAATTCTGTCTTCATAAGGAAAGGCCAGCGGAATCTGAGCCAGGACATTATAAAGTTCGTTTTTTTCCCGGGCATTGAACAGGCGTTCCCGGTTGTCTGGCCTGACCAGAAAGCTGGCCAGTCCGGAAAACAGATGATTAAAAAGACCAGGAATAGTCGGGTTCCAGATGACCAGAATTATCAGGTGAACCGGGCGGCCATCAGGAGCAGCGAAGTCTATTCCTTCGGCTGAACGGCCAACGGCCACAGCCATCTGACCTTCTGTATCAACCCGGGCATGAGGCACAGCCAGGCCATGTCCCAGAGCGGTGGGTTCGAGATTTTCGCGGTCAACGATCCTGGTCAGAGTGAGTTTTTTATTGCTGATCAGCTTTTGTTTGACCAGGCTGTCAAGAAGTTCTTCAATCGCTTCTAATCTATCCCGGCTTTTGAGCTCAAAAGTGAGTTGAGAGGGTTTGAAAAACTCGCCAAAAGAAGTCTCTTTTAGATTCATTGTCAATTATGTTTTTAATTTTAGCATAAAATCCTGTTTTTGCAACTCAAGAATCAAATGAAAAAAATTCTGAATAGAATATTAATCCTGAGTTTTACTGCCCTGATCTTCCGGTCTCTGAAATGGGCTATCAGGCTTAAAGGCAGGCAGGCTGTTGCCTGTCGCTAAGAGTTCTACCATTTCCCTTGCCCAGCGAATAATTTCGACTGCACCGCTCAAATCCCAGTCAGGCTGAACTTCATCAGTTACCTGATGATAGTACTTTTTCTGATATTCTTCTGATTTTCTGACGATTAGGCTTTTATCTTTTCCTCTGGAGATCAGGCCTTCATGCAACCAGACAGCCGGAATGCCATGCCGGGCAAAACTCAACTGATCAGAACGGAAGAAAAAGCCATAGCTTCTTCTCTGTTCAGGTACATATTGATAACCAAGATTTTCTGCAGCTTGACGGCAGATATCATCCAAATCGGAATATTTAGCCCCAATCGCATAGACATCTTCAGTCTCACCCCAGACATTGGTCACTTCAAAGTTAATGTTGGCCAGAACAGAATAATTTTTAACAGGAAGGTGGGAGGCAAAGTAATCTGATCCAAGCAGGCCCTGCTCCTCAGCCGTAACGCAGGCAAAAACCAGGCTGACTGGAAGCTTCCCTTTAAGCTGTGAATAATATCCGGCCAGGGCCAGAAGGCAGGCAGTAGCTGAACAGTTATCAACCGCTCCATTATAAATCTGATCCCCTGTCAGATTCTCATCCCGGCCTAAATGATCATAATGAGCAGAAAAGATGACATATCTGTCTTTAGCCTGAGGGCCGCTCCCAGGCAGCCAGCCAGCTACATTTTCTGCTTTGACTTCTCTGAAAGCAGGCTGCTGTTTGATCTTAATTTTAAGGCCGAGCGGCCGGGGTTTGAAGTCAGGAGTCTCTGCCTGAGCCCGAAGCTGATTAAGATCAAGTCCGGAGGCGGCAACAATTTTACTGCCCAGAGCCTCAGTTACCCATCCTTCAAAATAAAGTGTTCTTATCTTTTCAGGCAGGAAAAATGACTCTTTTGCCCAGGAATTTCTGACAACACTCCAGCCGTAGGTCGCCCCTTTATCATTATGAATAATCAGGACACCGGCTGCCCCCAGTTCGGCCGCTTTTTCCAGTTTATATGTCCAGCGCCCATAATAGGTCATATCCTCACCATCAAACAGGCCGCCAGGATAATTGCCAGGCTCATTGATTTCAACCAGCAGGGCTTTACCTTTTAAATCTACCCCTTTGATATCATCCCACTTTCTTTCCGCCGCCTGAATCAAATAACCTCCATAGACGAGCTCCGCCTCGGCTTCCGGCGGGCAATCCTGCCGTTCAGATTTAATGACAAAATCATCAAGAAGGACCGGCTGTGGCAGTTCAAGCTTATGAACATTCTGCGGCAGAATTAATTCCATGGTTGCTTTTAGATCCGGCTGAAGTCCAGCCAGAACAAATTCCTGCCGGTAACTGCCGCCAAAAAAAGGCTCAAGGTCAAACTGCTTGAAATAATTTTCCTGATAGTTAACTGCCAGCTGGCTACCCCGGCTCCCCACTGCCCGCCCCTCATAGATATCATCGGAAAGAAGCCGGATATGGGATAAAAGCTCTTCGGGCGTTATCTCGCCAGGCGTGTTTTCAGTTCCGCAGCCAGAAAATAGAAGAATCAGGACTAAAAATAAAATACTGGTCCTCAAAACTGCCCCGGGAAATAATCTGACTACAGCCATCAGCCTGGCTTCCCTTTTAAAATCTTTTTCGCTCAAAACAAGGCCACCCGGCCGCTTTTCAGATACTGAATCCTTAAGAAAGTAGCTTACCAGTTTTCAGGCTAAATCACCACCGGTTTTTTTTCTCTTCGTTGCTCGTCCTTACTTAATCAGCGAAAAGGTCACGGTTAAACCAGCCACAACAATAGAGACCATGCTCATCAACTTAATCAGAATATTAAGGCTCGGGCCGGAGGTGTCTTTAAAAGGATCCCCAACTGTATCACCGACGACGGCTGCTTTGTGAGCTGGAGAACCCTTACCGCCCAGATTCCCATCTTCTATAAATTTTTTGGCATTGTCCCAGGCGCCACCAGCATCGGCCATAAAAATAGCCAGGACAAAACCAGTCGAGGTGGCTCCAATGAGTAAGCCCATCACGCCAGCCACTCCCAGGAGAAGCCCGGTAGTCACCGGCACAATGATGGCCAGCAGCGAGGGAACCATCATGGCTTTCTGAGCCCCTTTGGTCGAAATAGCCACGCACCGGGCATAATCAGGTTCAGCCGTGCCTTCCCAGACACCAGGAATTTCCTTGAACTGCCGCCTGACTTCATCCACCATACTGCCCGCCGCTTTGCCGACAGCCATCATGGTCAGGCCGCAAAAAACAAAAGCCATCATCGCTCCAATAAACATGCCGACCAGAACAATGGGATTCATCAGGTTGACCCGGAAATATTGCATGAAATCGAGAAAACCAGCTTTAGCCGTCTCAATAACTGTTCCATCCAGAAGTTGAATGGTGGTCTGACCGATGCGGACCAATCCAATTTTTATTTCTTCCACATAAGAAGCCAGCAGAGCCAGGGCAGTCAGGGCGGCTGAGCCAATGGCAAAACCTTTGCCGGTGGCCGCCGTTGTATTCCCCAGGGCATCGAGGGCATCGGTCCTCTGCCTGACTTCGGTTTCAAGATTGGACATTTGAGCATTGCCGCCAGCATTGTCAGCTATCGGTCCATAAGCATCAGTGGCAAGAGTAATGCCGAGAGTAGAAAGCATGCCAACGGCGGCTATACCTATCCCATAAAGGCCGTGGCCGACATCAAGAAAATTAAAGTTGGCAGCAAAAAGATAAGCCAGGACAGTGCCGGCTGCAACAGAAAGGATGGGCACCCAGGTGGAAAGCATGGCTGTGCCAATGCCCGTAATGATGACTGTAGCCGCACCTGTCTGAGCACTGTCAGCTATTCGTTTGGTTGGTTTATATGAATGAGAGGTAAAGTATTCGGTTGATTTGCCAATGACGATGCCTGACAGCAACCCGGCCAGTACCGCCAACCAGTTGCCTATGGACATGCCCAGATAGCGAATAATCAGATATGAAAAAATAAAAATGAGGATGGCGCTGGTATTAATTCCCCGGCTGAGAGATCTTAATAAATCTTTCTGAGTGGCTTTTTCACCCGTTCTGACCATGAAAATACCAAGTATGGAAAGTATGGTTCCGATGCCAGCAATGGCCATGGGAGCAATAACTGCCTTAAGCTGCATATCTCCCTGTCCAAAAAAAGCAGATGCACCGAGAGCAGCCGTAGCCAGAATTGATCCGGCGTATGATTCATAAAGGTCAGCCCCCATGCCAGCTACATCGCCGACATTATCACCAACATTATCAGCAATGACCGCTGGATTTCTAGGGTCATCTTCTGGAATATTGGACTCAACTTTCCCAACCAGGTCTGCACCGACGTCGGCCCCCTTGGTAAAAATACCGCCGCCAACCCTGGCAAACAGGGCCTGAACCGAAGCACCCATGCCAAAGGTCAGCATGGTTGTCGTAATTATAATGAGGTTAGTCTCATTAGAGATAGGATAAAAATATTTTAAAATTAAAAACCATAAAGATATATCAAGCAGAGCAAGCCCGACGACGGTCAGACCCATTACCGCCCCGCTTCTGAAAGCAATTCTAAGAGCACTATTAAGTGAACTACGGGAGGCATTAGCTGTCCGGCTGGAAGCATAAGTGGCAGTTTTCATTCCTAAATAGCCCGACAGAGCTGAGAAAAAGCCACCGGTCAAAAAAGCCACCGGTACCCACTTGTTCTGAACCTTAAGAACAAAAGCCAGAAAGCCAAGAAGGACTACCAGGCAAGCAAAGACAATGGCCACCACTGTATATTGTTGCTTTAAATAGGCCATGGCCCCCTTCCTGACATAAGAAGCGATTTGAGCCATCTTTTCTGTACCTTCACTTTTTCTCTTCATTTGATGATAAAAAAGCCAGGCGAAAAACAGGGCTAAGACCGATCCCAGCGGTGCCAGCCAAAAAATTGGATGCATCATACCTCTACCTCCTGCCTGAACATCTGGTTGTATCTGATTTAAATCCTAAATTTTCCTCAGATGCGATTAAATTTAAGCCAGAAAATTTACCATAAATAAGCTGTCGTGTCAAAAGCCAGTTAGGGGAGAAAAGAATAACCTTGTGCCTCTTTTTTACTTTTTCAACCTGAGTCTTTTGATTGATTCATATCCCGGTTATAAAAAGACAATTAATCCGGCTGGTTCATAAAACTCAACCTGCCTGACAATTCAATAATCATTGATAAGAAAACCGGGACATGATACGATTTTGCTAAATTGGTTTGTGTCACTGATTTTCCTCAGGTGGAGAGGAAGAGAGGAGGCCGGCCTGAATTATTGGTGAATAATCCAGGTTAATAAGGTAAAGATGAAATTCTGGATTGGGACTTCGGGCTGGAGTTACTCAGACTGGGCTGGTAATTTTTATCCCCCGGGATTGAAATCAGCCGGCTGGCTGGAATTTTACTCCAGGCAGTTTAATACCGTCGAACTCAATATGACTTTTTACCGCTCACCGCGTCCCGAGATAATTCACAACTGGGTAGAAAAAACTCCAGATGATTTTCGTTTCAGTCTAAAAGCCAGCCGCCAGATAACCCACCTTAAAAAGCTTCGAAAAGTTGAACATGACCTGGAGCATCTGGCCTTTCTGGCCAAACAGTTTAGAGGGAAAATTGGCTGCCTGCTTTACCAGCTACCGCCATCTCTTACCAAAGATATTGAGCTGCTGACTTCTTTTCTTCAGATCCTGCCAGCTGGTTTCCACCAGGTGATTGAATTCAGGCACCAGAGCTGGTATTCGGCCGATGTCTATGATCTGCTCTCACGCTATCAGGTCACTCTCTGCCTTGTTTCCTCCGGACGCCTGCAGTCTGAAATCGTGGTTACCTCCAATCTGGCTTATTTTCGCTTCCATGGGCTGACCGGCGGTTATCGCTATCGCTATTCAGACGATGAGTTAAAAAAATGGTCTGAAGTTATCGCCCGTTTGCCGGTTGAAGAAGCCTGCATTTATTTTAATAACGATTACCGGGCCCAGGCGGTTTTTAATGCTATGAAACTAAGGGAGTTGCTTTCTGCCGTTAAGGCCTAGGCCGCCTGCCACTGGCGTTTAACCAGGCCAGAACAAAAACCAGCCAGATTTAACTCAAAGCAATTTGGAAGTGGGCACCAGAATTTACACCCGGTAAAATAAGTCTTTATTTTTTCTTCAGTTCCACCATTCCAGCTTTTTCCAGGGCCAGAAAATATCTTTCTACATCAAGAAGCGGCAACGGTTCATATTCCGCTGAAGCTGCATTTCTAATATCAACAATCGAGCGCTGGCCATTGATGAAATTTCTCAATTCAAATTCAGCCTGGTAAATAAACGGAGAGATCTGGAGATTCATATCCCGCAATCTTGATAAGACAGAGAAGAGTTCAGTTCCAGCCGGCAGGGGTTTCCTGACCGGAATGATCTGGCTCAGCCTGAGCTCATCTGCAGTCAGAACCAGTTTTTCAGGTTTTACTTTCTGACCTTCACAGGCTGTAGAATAGATTGCCTCCAGTTCCTTCAGCCAGGCTTCTTCCATCTCATTGAGGGTCAATAGGTTAGCTTTGAGCAGATTTGAAAATTGCCGGTCATCCTGTCCAAAGAATTTAGCCGAATTCAGGGCCTCTTTCTCCCGGTCAAAGGCCTGATGGAGAATGTTAACGGCCTCTTTTCTGACATTGATCAGATTCTTACCCTGAGCCTTCAGGAGCATATCCTCAGCCCTGCCTTTCTCCCAGCCAAGGCGCTCCTGACCCCTGGTCGCGACTTCATTCAGGACGAGGATGGCCTCCTTCGGACCGGCATTAGATAAAAATATGGCTGAGGCGACGGTCAGAGTAACTACTCTTTTAAGCTGGGTTGAATCTGATTTATCAGGCAGATCACCACTTGTGTGATACCACATATCAGGCCAGCAAATAAACATGACAGCCGGGACACGAACCGAGCCGTCAACAAAAACAATATGATCACTCCCACCGGAGAATCTGTCTATGGTGTAATAAAAAGGATCACGGCTGCCGGCTGGAGACAGAACCTCATAGTATTCCCAGCCAGAATCCTGGGCAATGCGCTGGCTGGCACCCAGCCACTCGACAAATGAAGCTACCACATCATTAAGATAACTGGGCAGAGAATAAGGTGTGGTCTCCAGGCGAAAGGCGCTGAGATTTTTTATCAGGGCTTCTCCCACCATGTCTTCATTCAGATTGGCATAAAATTTTTTGGCGATATCTGGATATTTCTGAATATAGGCCATTGTTCCAGAAATTTCCGGGACGAAAAGAAACCGGACAGAGCGCTTGAGAGGCGGAATTTTACCATCGGCTATCAATTTTTTTATCACCCGGCCAGCTTCTAGAATAGCCACACAGCCGGAGGCATCATCGTTGGCACCTTGCTTGGAGAAGCCTTCAAACAGATGTCCGGTTAAAACGAGTTCCTGGTCTGCTTTCTCCGTCCCTTTCAGGTAGCCCATAGCCATCTCTTCCCGGTAAGGCACCATTTGACTCTTAACCACCGCCCTGACCTTCACCTCGATTTTTCTTTCCAGCATCTGTTTTAAATCATAATAGGTTCTTTCTGAAACCATGAAAGCAAAAGCCGGTTTATCTTTTTCACCAACCCGGATCGAGTTCCAACCAAGCTGATCCCGGTCATATTCGGGATGGCTGGAGGTACAGGCAATAATGCCTTTGGCGCCAAATTTTTCGACAGCTAGCTGGCGAGCCCTTTCAGGAGAACCATAAACCAGGACAATTTTATCCTTGACTTCTTTTCCCTCATAAAAAGCTTCAGCGTAGCCCGGCCCAGCATCAATCAGTTCAGCGGTAGTATCGGTAGAGGCGCTGCCCGGGCAGACCCCGGCCGGCATTTCTTTTAGGTCAACTAGCTTCTTTCTGGCAGGCTCAACCAGCCAGAGTTCAGCCTGCTCAGCATCCCAGGTTTTAGGACTGGTGGCCGGCAGTTCAATAATAGCCGCCTCGTCGTAACCGTATTCTTTTAGCCTGTCCAGAATGAATCTGGTTTCAAAATAGCCGTTCTGGTATTCTTCAACCGGACGGTTGCGGTTAACTCCTGTCAGATATATTTCATTCTGGAGAGCGAGTTCACCTGAGGATTCGTTGATGATTTCCTGAAGAACAGAGAGGGGCAGAAGGGTGCGAGGCAACTTTTTCTGAGGCTGAGCCAGAAGAGAAGAACTCAGCCCGAGGATAACCAGTATAATAATCACTTTCTCTTTCATCTATCACTCCTCATCTCAGACATAAGAATGGAATTTTATTCTTAAAAACATTTTTAGGCAAAGTCAAAGTTGGATTTGTTTTGGGGTTTCCCTTTTTGTTAAAATAAAAGGGGAAGGCAAAGAGGCTAAGAGGTCATTTCTGAGGAGAATAGAGGAGAATAAATAATGGCTACTTCACTGGCAAAAAATATAATAATTGTGCTTCTGGCCATTGATATCATCTGGCTGATCTATATTCTACTTAAGAGCCACGCAGAAAGCCTGGGCAGAGCAATTGTGGCTGCCCTGGTTCTCGGCGTAATATTCTACTATCTTCAGGCCACCAGCCTTCAATACCTCAGTTTTAAGGCCATAAAAAATGACCTTTTTCCCCCTGAAATTCCTAATTATTCTTTTACAAAAACCGAGGCCGATACTCAGTATTCGCACCGAACAATTTACACCTTTATGATCGCCTTCTCTGATAACTCAGACGAAACGGCGGGTAAAGTATCTCCGCCACCCGAACTTAAGCTCAAGATGGACCCCAACGGCCGGACCTTTACTCTGGATGATCCTGAATCTTTAAATATCGTTTTGAAGCAGCTTAACCTGCCACCTGTCGATAACGGAGCGCCTGAGCTTTCTACTCTGACGGGAAATGCTAATGACCAGGGAATCTACCGCTGGGATGACTACCCCCAGGGAACTTTGACTGTCGAGAGGTCTCTCTATCAGAACAAGAATACCTTACAGAGTTATTATTGCCTCTCAAGAATTATCATTGATAGCAGTAAATATTAAATATGTTATTTGCCCCACAGAAAATTATATGTCTCCTCTTTACCCGGTGCCACTGCTTATTCTGACTGTCAGACAATTTCTTATGCCTGAAGACCTGGCTGCAGCATCCAGCCTGATTAAAGCTGGAGGGATTTACAGCCGACCCGAAATTTTTCATAGCGGCCCAGGCCAGGCTTTAAAAAATCAAGCTAGGCTCTAGCTAACCCTTGTTCTTTTGATTAAGCTGGTTGAAAATCACACCGGCCGCGCAGAAGAAAAGATAAGCTCCAAACAGCAACCAGAGTTTCTTTTTCCCATCTTTTTCCGGTGGAAGCTTGAAATCTTGATCTGATTGAGGCAGAGGCTGTGGATCCCAGGGGAGATTATAACGTTCAGCTAAACCCCTGATATTCAACAAATGAATAACGGGAATACCCTGGCCGGCCAGGCGCTGAATCACTCCGCACCGGTCTGGCGGTGGAATCTTTTTTACCCAGGTCAACCCCGGGTCAAGTTCCAGCACAGATGCATCCAGACCTAAATTGACAAGGCTTCCACCAATATTTATAAAAGCCCCAATGGGCTGCCCGCCGGCGGCTTCCTGAAACAGGCGGAGATGTGCTTCCACCATGTTTTTAAGACCATCTGGCTCAAGAAATTTTAATCCTGAGGCCTGAGCCTCCTGTTTCAGTGCCGATTTCAAGTCTTCAGGAAACTCACGGCCGGAATCGTCTTCTCCACCCCAGGAGACAGCCAGCAAGCAGTGCTGACTAAAGCCCGCCTGCCTCAAGCAACTCTCTATCGACAGCCAGCTAAAATCCGGATTGTTTGCTCCCCACTGAGAAGCCCCAAGAGAAACAATTACCAGGAGCTTAAGGTTCATGGCCCGGGCAGCACAATAGGAAGCCAGGACAAGTGCCGGAAAAGAGCTGGAAGCACCTGCCGCCACTACCTGACCTTTTTTTACGCCCGCCTGCCGTAGAAGGCGGACAAGAAGAGCAGATATAGCTGGGTTGGTCGTAGTCCTTTTGGCTTCAAGTTTACCAAGAGTAGTGGTTAAAGGGCTTGATTCCAGGCCAATTAATCCGGTTCTCATTAAATCAAACTTGTTCTTTTCTGGCTGCAGACCCTGTTTTTGCTGACAGCTAAATATTTCTTTCATGGCCTGCTGCATTAAGCAGGCAGCTTCAGCTTCATCGGTAGCCAGTTTTCTCCCGGCAGGCTCAAACCAGACATAAAAGATAAGGTAAAAAACCAGGCTAACTCCCGCCAGGTAGAAAAGTGTCAACCTCTGCAATTTTGCTGTTCGCATCGCTTAGAAAAATAACTGACTGAGGAAAAAAGTTAAGACTGAAACAAAAATCAGAGAGGAAAGGACAGGTAATATCTTTTGCCGCTCCAGGGTTGAAGCCAGAATGCCGGGGACTACCCAGCCAATAACCCTGAGGCCAACCGGTTCAGCCAGGAGATGAGGCAGAGCCAGGCTCCAGGCCTCCCCCAGACAGGCTCCGGCTAAAACCATCAGGACAAACCTCCGGCGGCCAAAAATAATAAAATAACGGGACAGTAAACGGTAAATAAGTAACGTCAAGAAAGCTGCAGCCAGAGTAGTCAGCGGGCGCCAGGGCTGGTTTAGGTAGAGGGCAAAATAACCAGGAACAATCAGTCCGCCAGGAGAAAGGCCAGTAACCTCGGCATAAATAAGAGCCAGAATCAACCCCAGGAAAAAAGAGCTATAACCTGATGGCATTACCCTTCCTCTCAAGATAATCTATCATTTCCTGTCCAAAGCCGGCAATATTGCCGAGCCCAAAAACTACTGGCTCAGGTCGAAATGGTGAGCTTTCATCCGAAGAAATGAAAGAAAAATGAGTTAAAATTTCTTTTAAGACAGTTTCCGGTGCCGGATTCTTCTTAGCATAAAAAGCCTCAACAGATAGAGATTTTAATTTTTTCCGCAAGTATCTCCGGGCAGCTATTGCGCCAGGACCGGCAAGGGCTAAGCCTGAAAGCTTCAACTGACCGCCGGTCATGCTATCTGTTATTACTTTTCCTCTCCAGTTATCCGCCAGAAAATCTACCCACTGTTTAGTGCGGTCTCCCCGATCGCGGCGAAAAGACAGCAGGCCATAAACCGGCTGCTTCCACCAGCCAGTGCGTTCAATAACCTTCTGCATAGCCTGTATCGAGGAAAGCGGATCATTAGCGGCAAAAAGACTCACAAAGTAAATTTTTCTGACTGTATCTTCAGGATTCACTTCCCACGCCCTGGGACAACCGGCATCAGGCTCCACCCTTTTCATTCCCTGAGTAATTATATCATCGCTCAGGCGGCAGAAGCGGAGGACGCTTACCGCCAGCCGGCTGTTGGGTTCAAATTCAGGATAAGGCAACCCAACGGCCAGTTCCTGGCTGGCTGAATCTTCCTTGACAGGTATGATCACCGTCCCTTTCCCTTTTGCTTCTTTCAGCATTTCAGGTAAAAGCTCTTCCTCTGGAAGATAGACAGCCTGTCCAGTCCTGAAGGCTCGAGTAAAAGCCAGAGCAATTTCTTCTCTGGTCTTACCCAGTACCGCGAGATGATCTGGCCTGATATTGCTGACTACCAGTATTTCCGGCTGTAAAAGATAGCGGCTTTCAGCCCGCAGGCACTCCGGCTGGATACTCATCATTTCTGCGACGAGGTAATCCACTCTTTGTCTGGCAGCCTTTCTGATCAGCCTTTTTTGTTCCAGAATGGTTGGCTTTCCTCTTCTTTTTATCTCTTCTTCATGCCCATCAGGATAGATGATCACCGGCCTTGAACCCGTAGTTTTAGCCACAACCCGGTAACCTGCCTGCCTCAAACTGGCCGTTATTATTCTCGTTATGCTTGACTTTCCCCGTATGCCAGTGACGGCTATCCTGTGCGGAATCTTTCTAAGGCGGCGGTAGTGGATGAGCGATTCGAAACCAAGATAGATAAGAAAAAACAGAAGAGACAGAATGAGGACTTTGTTCATTTCAAACACCAGGCTGCCATGGTTGTTCTGATTTTGAGTTTATAAAAATAAAAAAATAACCGCAACCTGAACCATATTTTAGAACCAGATGCCTGGTCATTCTTGATTTTTTGAAAAAAAGAAAGGGAGGGGTGCTGCTTAGCACCCCTCTTATTAATTGAAGGAAGGGGGAATGGAAAGAAGGGCAAAGAAGGGCAAAAAGGAGGCATATATAAAATTTTGGGTGCGCTCATTGTTTTCGGAGCTAAAAAGGGAGGGAGAACTTGATATACTCACTGGCCCGCACATTCTCAACTTCTCCCTCCCGGCTTCAGCCATACAATCTATATGAATAAAAGAAAACGTTTTAACTAATTCTTTTATGTATTCCGCTTTTGCCATCTTTTTCATTCCGCAAATAATCACTGCAATTTTTGTGCCAGATTTATTCTGGGGAGAATAAAAAAATCGTTGGTAAAATATAAAAAATATTACAATCTCCGTAAATAACTTTTACACCTCTTACTTCTGACAGCTACTGGTAGAGACCGGCCAACATTTAAGGTAGAGACAGACCAAAACTGGTGCCGGACAGAAAGCGGCGGGTCAGCCTGATTACTTCAAGAGCCGCTAATTCTCCTCATCTTCTTAATCTCTAGAACCTTCAAGACCTGGATGGGGAAGCCAGAAATAAAATCCTATTTCGGCCAGCCCGGTGGCGTTTAGCATTTTTAAGACTGTTTATTAAGACTCAACAGAAAGAATAGATGATAGGCTGACCACTAATCTCAATCATTTGATGACGGCTCTCCCAGCAGGTCATCAATCGCGCCGGTCAAAGCCTTAAGATCGAGGGGCTTGATAAAAATATGATCAATATTTAATTTTTGAATTTCATCGGCCTTTATTTGCTCAGGAAAGGCTGAGATCAGAACCACCTTCCCCTTATAACCCTCCTGCCTGAAGTCTTGAATCATCTTTAAGCCATTTTCCCCAGGTAAACGTAAATCAGCAATAATCAAATCTATTTCCGTCTCTTTGAATCTTGCCAGGGCTTCAGCTGCATCTCTGGCTAAGTAAACATTGTACTTCGGGATTAAGAGCAAAAAGAAAGTCTTCCTGATAGATTCGTCATCATCAACAATAGCAATTCTGTTTTTCTGCATACTAACTCCCTTCAAATGCACAGCAGATTTCGTGCCAGCCGGGCGGCTGATTTACACGGAGAAAAACCTAACCAGCGAGAAAACCTGTTATAAATATCTGAACATTTGTCAAATTTTTTTACAAGAAATTTTATTCCGAAGTAGCAATTTTCAAATCATAATCTCTTATTTTTTTGTCAAGAGTTGGCCGGGAAATATCCAGGATCTGGCTGGCCCGGCTTTTGCTGCCTTTCGTCGCTTGTAGAACATATTGAATGTATCTTTTTTCTATTTCCCACAAAGGAACAAGTTCCCTGGTAAGCGGTGGCTGTTCTTCATGTCCGGCAGAAGCGGCAGGTTCAAGCGGCAGATATTCCTTTAAGACAACATCTCCTTTGGCCAGAATAACCGCCCTGATTAAGGCATTTTCCAGCTCGCGAACGTTGCCTTTCCAGGTTTGATCAACGAGAAAATCCATAACCTCAGGCGGCACTTTTCTGACATTTTTCTTTAATTCCCGGTTAATTTTTTCCAGTAGATAAGCAACCAGATCTGGTATATCTTCCCGCCTTTCTCTAAGCGGAGGCAGATTAATTTCAACCACCTTGAGACGATAATACAGATCTTCCCTGAACTTCCCCTGAGTGACCATGTCCATCAGGTTCTGATTAGTAGCAGCGATGATTCTGGCCTCAGTCTTAAGCACTTTTTCACCGCCAACCTTCATAAAATCCCTGTTTTCTATCACCCGGAGGAGCTTTGATTGCAAATTGGAAGAGATATCTCCTATTTCATCCAGAAATAATGTACCCTTACCAGCTATTTCAAATTTTCCCCTCGTCTCGGTCACCGCATCAGTAAAAGCCCCCCGGACATGGCCAAAAAGCTCAGATTCCAGCAGAGTATCGGAAATAGCCGAACAGTTGATCACAATAAAAGGTTCATCCCGGAAAGGACCATTGTAATGAATGGCTTTGGCCACCAGTTCTTTGCCTGTGCCGCTTTCCCCCTGAATCAGAATATTCGTTCTGGTGTTGGCCACCAGGCCAATCAGTTTGAAGACCTCCCTCATCTGAGGTGAACGCCCGATGATATTATCAATCTGATATTCTTTTTGCTGTTCTTCCAGGAGATAGCTGACTTTTTGTTCAAGAGCTTTCATCTGGAGGGCTTTGTCTATGGTCAAATCTAGATCGAGATTATCAAGAGGCTTGACCAGATATTCAAAGGCACCGGCTTTTACTGCTTCTACTGTCGTTCTCATATCATCAAAGGCAGTCATAATAATGACTGTTACCTCATGATTTTCAGCCTTAACCTTCTTTAAAACATCAAGCCCATTGATATCCGGCAGTTTGACATCCAGCAGAGCTAAATCCGGCTGGAAATCCCGGAAAATCCTCAGGCCTTCTTCCCCGCTTTCAGCTCCTTTAACCTCAAAACCCTTCTCTTTGAGATGAGAAAGCAGCGTCCGGCTGACCAGATTATCGTCTTCTACAACCAGAATTTTAGTCATAAGCTCTTCTCCTTAACCCGGGCTTCATAAGGAAGCCTGATAAGAAAACAGCTTCCCATCCCTTCTTTCTTGACAACTTTTATAGTTCCTCCATGTTGTTCAACAATCCTGCGGGCATTAGCCAGGCCAAGTCCAGCCCCTGAACCCTTGGTTGTAAAGAAAGGCTCGAAAATGTTCTCCCAGTCCTTTTCGGGAATACCGCTGCCCGTATCACAGATTTTTATTTCAAAAAATGGCTTTTCCCCTTCTGCCATAAAAGATAGAGAAGCTTCAATTTCACCTTCTTCTTCTATTGCTTCACAGGCATTGCGCAGAATATTGAGAAATACCTGGCGAAGCTTATCACCATCCACCAGGGCTAAAGGCAGGTCTTTCTGATATTTTTTTCTCAGGTGAAGACGTTTCCCGGCCAGTGAAGGCAACAAAATTTTCAATGATTCTTCAATAATCTCTTCCAGCTCGAAGTAGTCAAGCTGAAGAACTGAAATGCGGGTAAAGTTTAACAACTCTTTGATAAACTTTTCTATCTGGTCAATGCCCTCCTGGGCGATTGACAGGTGCTCCTTTTCGATTTCTTTCAGTCGGCTATTATCAGCCAGCTTCTGAATATTAAGTTTAACTGAAGTTAAAGGATTGCGGATTTCATGGGCAATAGTCGCTGATAATTTGCCAATGGAAGCCAATTTTTCAGCTTGAACCAGCTTTTTGTTGGCTTCCTGCATTTGCTGCCTGGTCATGTTTAATTCTTCAGTCATCTGATTGAAGCTTTCTGTCAGTGTTCCGATTTCATCCGAGGAAATCAGAGGGATGTGGTAGCTGAAATCACCCCGGGATATTCTTTTTGTTCCTTCCAATAAATTTTTGATAGGCCTGGTCAGACGCCTGACCAGAAGATTAATGCCAATAATGGTCAACAGAATGGCCAGCAGCCCAAAACCAAATAAGGTGATCCTGGAATGGTAGATTCTTTCTTTAACATCCTGGAGTTTTAAGCCGATTTTGACCGAACCCCATTTGACGTCTGAACCGGCTACGTAGATCGGGATCTCAATTTGCATTACTTCCTCGGCTTCCCGGCTGTTCTGCAAATAAATATTCTGATAAAAAACTGCTTCCGGCGGTACCTGGCCTGCGCAACTGGTCTGATTGATAATCTCGGTGTTGCCAGCGATGTTTTTACTTACTACCACTGGCCGGCCAAGGCGGTCATAGAAAATGACATAGGCAAGATCATCCCTGATTAGCCCGGCAATATTTTCATCTATTGACTCAAGTTCCCACAGGGCAAAATGTCTGGTATTCATTTCAGCTATATATCTGACCATTAGCAAGCCGCGATTCTTTTTTTCTTCATAAATGAATCTGGCTTCCCGCCTTTGAATTACCGACAATACTCCAAAGATAAGGAAGGCCAGGATGGCTGACATCCAGAAGATCAACTGGGCGTAGATGGATATCCTGAATTTCGGCTTTAGATTCATCGGTCAATCCAGGCATCCTTCAAATTCAGACAAAAAAGGCCAGCTGGTGGCGGTTTAAGATTTTTTATATACGGCTGATAGGCGGCTTGCAGCTTGAAAAAATAGAGCGGAATGGCCGGGGCCTCATTTTTCAGTAGCTCCTCTATTTGATTGAAGAGTGTTATCCGGCGCTCAAAAATACCGGTATTGCGCTGCTCATCAAGCCAGGCATCAAGCTGGTCATGCTTATAATGAAAATAAGTCAAATTGAGGTAGGATTCAGAATAAAAAAGAGGATAAAGCAGGTATTCCGGATCCGGCACCGGCATTGACCAATCAAAATAAATCAGATATGGAGTTCGATCATTCTTTATTTCATCCAGAGACTTAATCAGCTTGAGTTGGAGGTCAATTCCGGCTGGCCGCAATTCATCTTTAAGCTCATCATATAAAATCTGAACCTGCTTCTTAAACGGAACCTCAAAATAAAGATTAACCGGTAAGCTTTTACCTGAGTTACCCAATCCATGAGCTGCTAATCTTTCGGCGATGCGGCCAAAACTCATCTCTTCACCTGGAGGAGAAGGCAAAAAGCCAGGAAGATAAGGGGGGATATAATCATTCAAAACCTCAGCAATATAGGCTGGAGATGATACCAGACCGCTCAATTTGCTCTTTTCTATAACCTGTCCCAGTAAACGCCTGACCTCCGGCTGGTCAAAGGGAGGCAAATGGCAGCTAAAGATAAGATAACTTACCTGTAGAGAATTACTCTCCAGAACCTGATAACTGCTTTTCGAAATTCGATGGGAACTATAGGGAACAATCTGAACCTCATCCCGGAAAAAGCTTTCTAACAAAAAATACGGACTTATTTCTATCCCGCTTAGGTAAGGCTTCCGGCTAAAATACTGCTCATTTCTGCTCAAGCTAATCCCGATAACATTCAGCTTTGAATTTCTTAGCCAGTAATTAAATTTAAAAGGTCCAGCTCCTACTGGCCGGTCGAAAAAGCTTTTCTTATCCCTTTGAACAAGTTCGGCTGGTAAAATTTTGGCAAAAGTTGAGGCTAAAAAATATAAATTGGCCACACTTGAGTATTTCCAGTCAATTTCTATGGTCTTATCATTTATGATTTTTAGGCCAGTAACTTCACTGGCCTGACCCTGCCAGAATTCTTCACCGCCTTGAATCCTCTGAGCAAATAAATAAAAATAAGAATTGCCTTTTAGCCTGAATAGCCTTTCCAGTGAAAATTTAACATCAGCCGCTGTCACCGGCTGGCCATTATGAAAAACAGCCTTATCTCTTAAATAAAAGATTACCCTCTTGCCTCCGCTATCAATAACCCAGTAGTCAGCCAGTCCTGGAGAAATACCGATATTCTGGTCAAGCCTGAGAAGCCCTTCATACAGATTTTCCATAACCAGGGGATAACCATTACCAGCTGGATCGAGGTCAGTATTTAGAGCCTGACTATAAGTTTTTATTCTTAGAATGCCACCACGCTGCGGCTCCACTCTGCCGCTTTGCAGGGTTATGCTGGCCAGGCCTTCAGCCGCCAGGCAAAAGAGAAACAAAACTGTCAACCGGAGGAAAAGGCAGCTCCGGCCATTTCTACCTAACCTCTTCATTTCTAATAAATAATAACCTAATCCCGGCTGAAAATCATCCTCAGCTTTTACTCAAGGTGCCGGCCACATCTTTTACCCGGTTAAAAACTCTGAAAAAATTTTGACCCCAGATTTTGGCCAGGTCTTCATCTGAATAGCCGCGCTTCATTAATTCTACGGTAACATTAATCATCTGGCTGACATCATAGCAACCAGCCACCCCTCCCCCTCCATCAAAATCAGTTCCAAAGCCAACATAATCAACACCCACCAGCTTGACGACATGATCAATATGGTCGGCCAGATCCTTAACAGTAGCCAGTTCAGCAGGGTATTTCCGGTTCAACTCCTGCATTTCAGCCATTATTTTTTTTCTCTGATCTTCATCCTTGATATCTCTCCAGTTACCATATCTGACTCTGAATTCTTCGAAGGCTTTATCCCGGTCTGGATTGGGCCTGGGGGTCTTGAGATAAGCAGAAAGAAAACAGATCTGGATGACACCTCCTTTAGCGGCCAGGGCTTTAATCATATCATCTGTCAGATTTCTGGGGTTAGGGCAAATGGCCCGGCAGCAGGAATGAGAAGCCATAATTGGCGCCTGGCTGCTGGCCAGCACTTCCCAGAAGCTCTTATCAGAAGCATGAGAGATATCAATAATCATGCCCAGGCGGTTACATTCGGTTACCACCTGATGGCCAAACTGGCTCAAGCCAAGGTCTTCCGGATCATTCTCGTCAGTTGAAGAATTGCAGATGTCGTTATCAGCAGTATGACACAGGGTGATGTAACGGACCCCTTCCTCATAGAAGTGTTTAATCAGGCTTAAATCCTGGCCAAGGGCGTAACCATTCTCTATTCCCAGGAAAGCTATCAGCCTGCCCTCTTTCTTAAATTGATAAGCATCTTCCGGGCTAAAGGCCAGCCCAATGAGCTGGTTGTTCTCCGCTACCATTTTTTTTACCGCTTGAATCATTCTTTCTGCTTCCTGTCTGGCCATTTGATAGCCTTCTGCTGTCCTGGGCCCCTGAGGAACGAAGGCAGCAAAAAATTCCGCATCGAGTCCGCCTTCTTTCATCCGGGGTAAATCTATCTTACTGCCGCCGGGAGAATCGGCCTGGTGCCGGTCAGCCGGATTCCAGTTTCCTCTAAACAGCCTCATAGCTGTATCACAATGAGTATCAACCGTAATAATTTTCTGATGAAGAGCCCTGGCTCGCTCCAGAAACTCCTGATCACCAGGCTGGTCTGTTCTGTCAGCCTTAGCTGGAGAAATAGAAAAAAGAATCATGAAGAAAACTCCTGTCAGCAAGAACTTTCTGGCCGTCATCATATTATTTCCTTTCATTTCATTGTTTACTTCTTGTTTTTTCTTTGGCTTATGAAGGGACAACTGATTCAGGCTGCCTGTCTTTTAAACCGCCAGTCAACAGGAAT
The DNA here is from genome assembly GCA_028749115.1 of Acidobacteriota bacterium. Classification (GTDB taxonomy): domain Bacteria; phylum Acidobacteriota; class Aminicenantia; order Aminicenantales; family Saccharicenantaceae; genus Saccharicenans. The sequence continues at coordinate 239,860 of JAQURD010000002.1, forward strand.
GTTCTTAACCTCACCAGGCAAACCGGCAGTTTCCTGCTGGAGATGGTAAAAGCCAAAAGAGAATCTTCGGCCCCCAGAATAACCTTCTTATCAGCACCAGCTATTAATTTATCAGATAAATTAATCATGCCAGAGTAATTTTATCACCCTATAAGTTAATTGTTAAAGGGGAATTTTCTTCTTATAAAACTTCTCAAAGCCAGACAGCCCGGGGAATAAAACACATTCAAAAACGATAACCGGCCAGTCATAAGAACTGAGTTCAATCTATAAAAAAAATCCTCTGTTTATCTCTTTAAGAAAATCTGTTAAGATTTATCAAATAATAAGGAGGCTACGGTGCTTAGTTTGCCAGTGAGGGCTTTCCAGCCCTTATTTGTATTATTCTTATTTAAAAGACAGGGTTAAAGGCCTGATGTCAGATCTTGATTTCCTTACTCAGTTACCGCTGAAGAAGACCAGAAGAGCCAGGCGGGTGCGGGTATTTATTCTCTTACTCGAAATCATCCTGGTGATGGGGCTGATGATCGCCTGGATATCTTCAAGTGCTATCAGACAAAACAAAAGCCTGTGGGTCCTCTTTTTCTATTGTTTCCCGTCAGAATTTCTGATTTCTTTTGTACCTCATGAACCAGTCATACTTTTCTTTAGCAAATATTATAGTGCCCTGACGGTGGCCGCCGTTTCTCTGGCTGGTACTATTCTGGCTGAAGCTCTTGATTATTCAACTATCAAAATGATAGAAGAATTCAAATTACTGTCGAAGGCACAGAAAAGCGCCCTGGTGGACAGGCTGGTCAAGGCCTTTGGCCGGCGTCCTTATCTGGCTCTCTGGATAGCAGCTTTCTTGCCCGTCCCTTTCTACCCTTTCCGTTTTTTAACCGTCATGACTAATCTGCCGCTGGCGGGTTATCTGGCCGTTATTATTACTGCCCGCTTTCCCAAGTTTTTAATTCTGGCTCTGGTTGGAAGTGTCTTAAAGATACCAGATTCGGTGATTGTTGGCTTTTTCCTGGTTATGATTCTGGCTGCTTATCTGCCCAATGTCAGATTTTATAAAAACCGGAAAAAGGCTAAAGCCAACAGCAGAGAAGCACCCGCAGCGATAAAGCCATGCCCGGATAGTCAAGAGACCTTAGCTGATTCAAAGCCAGGTCTTTGACAGGCCATCTCAGGCATGATATAAAAACTAAAAATAAAATATCAGGTTTGACTTTCTAGATGGCAGAAATGGAAGAAAAAAAATCAGAACTGAATAAAAAAATTGTTCATATTATCAATCCCTCGGCCGCCAATAGACGCTGGAAGAGACGCAGGCGCCTGCGGGCCAAATTGATGGAACAATTACCTGGGAAATTCCTTGATGCTCCCCAGAGTAAAGAAGAAACAGTCGTTATGACCAGGAAAATCTGCGAGGAAGCTGACCTGGTAGTGGCAGTTGGCGGTGATGGGACGATAGCCGATGTCCTCCAGGGTATCTTTGAATCTCCCCGCAGGCAGGAAGTCACCTTCGGTGTTATCCCCTTCGGCAGCGGCAACGCTTTTAGAAAATCCCTTGGCCTTCCCTGCCACCCCTTTAAGGCCATAAAATACCTGTTAGAAGGAGATGCCCTGACTGTTGATCTGATGCAGATAGAAGGCCAGGTAGCCGGCTTCACCAGCGTTGGTTCAACGGCGGCGGTGACTGGAGAAAAAATAAGACATTCAACTCCCGGGCTCATCGGCCATCTAGTGGCTGCCAGGAAGCTTCTTTTTTATAAAAGAGATGAAAAAATTATTGAACTTTACGATGGCTTTGATCAAGATGGGAATAAATTCGATTATTTAAAATTTTCTTCACGCTTTCTCGATGCTGTCATCGGCAAGTTCAATTATTTTGGCTATAGCTGGCTGGTAGCTCCTGAAGCTCGCCTGAATGACGGTTACCTTGATCTTGTCCTGTTTGAAATGTCTCCACTGCTTTATATTCTTTCCTTCCCTCTAACTTACTTTGGTCTTATTCAGAAAAAGCTGCGTCATTTCAAAGCCAGGGAAATAATCATCAAAGGCCGGGATCTTGATGTCCAGTATAACGGCGAGTATTTGAATACTTTATCAACAGTCAAAGCCAGGGTCTTGCCGGCCGCTCTTAGAGTCATGGCCAACAAGGAAAAGGCTGAACGTTTCCTGGTTAAGGCCGAAGATTCTTAACCCTGAAAGATTATCAGGTAGAGAAATAGCCAGTCAATTTTCTCAGGTGCCAGAGCCAGGCCTGACCGAGAGAAAGCCCAAAACAGCAGGACAGTTATGATAACCTTTTTCCAGCGAGAAAACTTTCCAGTCTTCATCGAATTTTTGTTATCTTATTTAGTTTTCCCGGGAGGCCAGAAGCCCCGACAGCAAAAAATTGAATTAAGCCAGTTTTAAAATTATAATTCCGGGTGATTCGATTTCAGGCCAGAAGAGCTAACATGACCATCGGTCTGACGGGAGGAACAGGTTTCATTGGTCAGGTTCTGCTTGAAAAACTGGTGACTGAAGGTCAATCGGTCCGCTTGATCATCAGAAAAGGCAGCTCAGCCCGGCTAGCTAAGAAACTTTCTGTCGAAACGGCTACCGCTAACCTCAATGAGGTGAATAGCCTGAAGGCGGCTCTTGACGGCTGCTGTCAGGTTTATCACCTGGCCGCCCTGGCTAAAAATTTTGACCCCAGGCCAGAAAATTTCTACCGGGTAAATGTTGATGGTTTCCGCTCTTTGCTTGAAGCCGCCCTGGCGGCCGGTGTTAAACGGGTAGTCTTTGTTAGCTCATCAGTTGTCAAGGGGCCAAGCAGCCAGGAACCTGTGTCAGAAAACAGTACCAGGCCTGATATCTCCTTTTTTACTGACTATGAAAAAAGCAAAGCTCTGGCCGAAAAAATAATTCCTAAATATCTCGACCGGGGGTTAGAAGTAGTTATAGCCAGACCAACCAGAGTTTATGGGCCAGGTCAATTGACCGAAGCAAACTCGGTTACCAGGATGATCAGGAGCTATTTAAAATACAGAATCTGTTTGATTCTTAACCGGGGCCAGGAAATTGGCAATTATGTTTATGTGGATGATGTAGCTGAAGGTTTGCAGCTAACGATGGACAAAGGCAGGCCGGGCGAAGGCTATATTCTCGGCGGCCAGAATGTTTCTCTCAGGGAATTCTACAATCTATTGGAGGAAATATCAGGTCGTAAAGCTCTCCGGCTGAAGATAAGCACTTCCTTAGCCATAACCATAGCTAAGCTGGAGACAATTAAAGCCAGAAAGTTAGGCCTTTATCCTCTTATCACCACCGGCTGGGTGAAGACTTTCCTGGAAAATTGGGCTTTCTCCCATCAAAAAGCCAGGGAAGAACTGGGTTACCAGCCAAGAAACCTCAGGCAGGGACTGCGTTTAACCTGCAACTGGCTTGGTTATTTAAATAAAAGGCAGAAATCGCCGGAAACCGGAGACGATGAGTAAACCATTATTAGCAGATAGCCATCCCAAAGCAACGACCATTCTTCTTCTAACGCCTGTTCTCCTGACCGTTTACAGCTATTTTGGCCTGCCAGAATTTTACGATGCCCATTTAATTAAATACTCCCAGCCATCCCTGCTTTCTGGCTTTTATCGTGATTATTATAATTTTTTGGCGGCCTTTTTCCTTTTCCTGCTGATTCCCGGCCTGTTGATAAAACTTGGTTTTCATGAAAAGTTTAAAGGCTATGGCTTCCGGGCAGGAGATTATAAATTTGGACTGAAGGCAATAGCTTTTTCACTGCCTGTAGTCTTGATAACAGCCTGGCTTCCAAGCCGTCAGCTTGATTTCCAGCAGGAATATTCTGCCTTTGTGAATAACCCGCTTACCTTGAAAACTTTCGTTATTTATGCCACCGCTTTTTTTCTCTATTACCTGGCCTTTGAGTTTTTTTTCAGGGGTTTTCTTCTTCAGGGCCTCAAGCCGGTTTTCGGCTCTTTCTATAGTCTTTTGATTCAGACTATACCTTGTTGCCTGGTTCATCTAGGTAAGCCCCTGAATGAAGTTCTGGCAGCCATTGCCGCCAGTCTGATATTTGGTTACCTGGCTCTGCGGACTGAATCACTCTGGTATGGGATAGTGATTCACTGGCTCATCGGGATTTTTCTTGTTCTGTTCATCGGGCTAAGCTGAACTTACTGGCTTTTCTTTTATCAATCAGCCCGGTAGCTAAAAGGGCTATCACCCCGATAATGATGCCAGCTATAATATCAACGACATAATGATACTGGCCATAAACTGTGCTTAAGAAAAAAAGCAGGATTAGAGGAAAAATCAAAGAGAAAGTTTTGCGGCCTGCCTTGAACGAAAAATAAATCATAACTGTGCCGGCTGCACAGTGGGCCGAGGGAAAAGAGCCCCCCTGGAATTGACCCCAGGCTTCGACCTGGTTCATTAACCAGCGAAAAAAATAGCCGGGAGCCTGGTGGAGATCACCAAAATAAAATCTTGGGCTGGTGGCCGGGAAAATAATAAATAATATAAAGCAGACCAGATAGGCCAGGCCAAGACTAAAAATGTAAAGATCTGACTGTTGCCGGCCCCTCTGCCTGAAAAGCAGATAGGCTAAAATGGCTACCAGAGGAAGATAGGCGACATAAGATAGCATCATGATTTCCGTCAGCCACGGCCGGTAAAGGCCAGTTACCCATTGATTGGGGCTAACACCAAAAATAGCCAGGTCGAGAGAAGCCAGAAAGCCATCACATGAAGTTGAAGTGATTAATCGGATGAGACTACCGGCCAGCTTGTAAAGATAAGCATAAGCGGCCAGTGGTGAAGCTGAAAGCAAAAAGACTACGACTGGTTTGTTCTGATATTTGTGTTGCCAGTCTGACAACTTTAAAAAAAGTAAAATTAATATTATATTTAGCGGCAAAAAATATATAGCTTGACTTCGAAGTAAAAAATAATCAATAACAGCCAGCACAGAAAAGATAAGAAGAGAAAACACCACCAGCTTCTCGCCAGGAGTCAGGTGATTGAGCTTTGCTGCCACTTCTTTTTTCCCCAGCATTGTCCAATTTAGCAGCTAATCTCTTACTGTTCTTATTTCAATTCTGGGCGGACTGGCCAGATGGGCCTTGACCAGGCATTGGTCAGCCGCTCTAACTGCTGCCTCCCGGTATTTTTCCGGAAAACTCCCTGGCAGGTGTATATCTATTTTTATATTTTCCACCAGTTTCGAGTCTGGGGTTCTTTCAGGCAATACAGTCAGATAGACTCTATCCAGCGGGAGCTGCCGCTGCTTCAAAAAACTCAACACATAATATCCAGCACAGGTGGCGATGGAAGCCAGAAAAAGATCAAAAGGAGAAGGGGCTGTGCCTTGCCCTCCTGCCTTAACTGGCTGGTCAGTTAAGATGACCTGACCTTTATATTCAGCCTTTACCTTCGCCTGGCCAGCAAAGGTAACTCTAATTTCCTGCTCACTCATCCTCTCCTCCAATTTCTATTTTGATTATTCTACACTTTCTCCTGAAAAACCGAAAGTTAAAGAAAGATGAAAGCAGAACAGCTCAGCAGGAAGATGATTGCCGATATTTTTCTTTACCTGATCCTCATCACTCTCCTTATCAGCCTTAATCACCTCTCTCCTATCTGGCCCCGCTGATTTCTGGCCGGGTTCACCGTAACCAGGGGATATATTCTTTCATTAAAGGCTCAATTCCTTTGCTTAAAGAGTTTCAATAAAACTCTTATGGAAGTATCCCGGCTTTTTTAAGTATAGAGCTTATAAATCTCCGGGCTTCTACTACCCCTGTCCTTATGGCCGGCTGTCCTGCAGGTTGGGACCAGACGTACTACTCCACCATCTACCCTGAATATCATCTAGTCATCTGGCTGAGTATAAGGTTGACATGGCAGGCCCGTTTTATTTAAGATTAGACAACAATTTGATCCCTCAGGGAGATGCCTTATAAAATTAAGGAAGATTAATAGCGGGTTTAAAACACTGGAAGGAGGTTCTTATGAAAAAGTTTATTACTTCTGTGGTTGTGGTTTGTTTTCTTTTCCTGCTGGCTGGCCGGGCTACTTCCGAAGCCGGAATTCAATTCGGCCTTCGCGGAGGCGTCAATTCAGCTAAATTAACTGGAGCCGATGCCAGCGACCTGGAAGGAACTATTAAAAATAAAGCCGGACTGGTCGCCGGTGTTTTCCTGGCTATCAATCTCGGAAAAATTATTACCATTGAGCCTGAGGTTCTTTATACCATGAAGGGATCAAAAGTGGAAAATATTCAGGGTGAGTATACTGGAAAAATTTACGGTGACTATCTGGAAATCCCTGTCTTGTTAAAAATTAGAATTCCAGCCCATGGTGTGCAGCCCACCATATTTGCCGGTCCATCAGTTGGCTTCAAACTCAGAGAAAAATTTAGCAATGATAGCGGCGACGTCACGCCGGAAGAAAAACTTCTGGCTAATAACGATTATGGAGCTGTCTTTGGAGCCGGCCTTGATTTTGGCCGGCACTTTATGATTGATATCCGCTATAGCCTTGGCTTGAAAAAAGTTTCAACGATAATTGATGGCGAAACATCAACCGACCTGAAAAATGGTGTTTGGTCAGCTACCATTGGCCTGGCCTTTTAAACCAGCTAATTTCTCTGTCTGCTGTCGATATCGGCTAATATTTAGTTCTATGGTCAGAACAAAAAATCCGGAGAGGTGCCCTGTATCCCTCAGGCCTGTTATCTATTGAAAGATAATTAGCCAGCTGAATCTGTCCTATTCCCGGACTGCCTGAATATTGCCCTGAATCGTTCTCTCCACAATAATAGATGATTTCCCTAAGGAAGATGGGACAACCAGGACATGGGTCTATTTTTGATAAGTTTCTAGTGCTTTAAAGGCCTGAGTCACTCAGGTAGGCCAGAGCCTGGTCAATGGCCTGGTGATTGCCAACCAGCACCAGGATATCTTGCCCCTGCAGCCGGAAATCACCTCCGGGACCACTCCAGGTTTTCTCATTTCTAACCACAGCTATAACTGTCACTCCTGTCTTGCTCCGTAAATCAATTTCGCCCAGAGTTTTACCGGCTGTCCAGGCATCCTCAGTCACCAAAAAAGTCTCCACCAGGCCAGCCTCGAGAAAATCATAAATTTTTTGATCAAGGCGGCGGGACGATGACCTGGCTCCCCGGAGTAATCCATAATGTTCACTTCTGATGATCTGAACCTGAGTGTTAATAATATTTCTTGGGAGATGAAATTTTTCCAGAACCCGGACAAATATTTCAATGGAGGTCTCAAATTCTTCAGGAATGACATCGCTGGCCCCAAGAGCATAGAGCTCTTCTATTTCAGAGGCAAATCTGGTTCTAACAATGATGAAAATTTCACGATTAAGCTGGCGGGCAAGGCAGACTGCCCTTCTGGCAGCTCCGGGATCATTAAGGGCCAGAACCAGCACCCTGGCCCTGGCTATTCCGGCCTCTCTAAGGATAATAGAGCTCGAAGCATCGCCAAAAATAATTGGCTCACCTGCCTGGTCAACCCGCCGGTAGGTATCAGGATTAATTTCCAGAATAACATATGGAATGCCTGTCTCTTTCAACACCCTGGCCAGATTCTGCCCATTGAGTCCGAAACCAGCGATAATTACATGCTCCTGAAAAGATTTTTTCTCAGGAACCATTGATTTAATCTCTTTTTCCATCTCCAGCCTGTCAGATAACTTATCTACCAGTTTCGGTCCAAATTCCATTAATAAGGGAGCTACTACCAGGGTAATAATGGAAGAGGCAATAAAAACCTGGAAAACCTGCCAGGAAATCAAACCATTTTCCCGGCCGACAGTGGCCAGAACAAAGGAAATTTCACCTATCTGAGCCAGCCCAAAAGCTGACAGGAGTGAAATCTTAAAGTTAAATTTTAATAGCCTGACTGTAAAAATAACCACCAGGCCTTTAATCAGAAGGATGCCTATGACGACTAACAACACCGGCCGCCTTAAGCCCCAGACCAGCCTGGTATCAAGAAGCATCCCAACAGAAATAAAAAAGATACTGCTGAAAACATCGCGGAAAGGCAAAATATCAGATACGATCTGATGGCTATAACTTGACTCGGATAATATAATGCCGGCCAGAAAGGCCCCGAGGGCTAAGGAAAATCCAACAGAAGCAGTCAGATAAGACATGCCAAGGCACACGAGCAGCGTCAGGATCAAAAAGATCTCTTTGATTCTTGTTCTGACTATAGCTTCAATAATTGGCGGCATAATTTTTCTGGTAACAAAAAAGACGGCCAAGATGGCTATGATACTTATGGCCAGGCGCACAGAGAGATTAAGAACAGATATGGTTTTTAACTCAGCCAGAGCTGGAACCAGAAACAGCATCGGCAGCAAGGCCACATCATTAAATAGAGATATCCCCATGGAAACTTCACCTACTGGAGACTTAATCAAATTTTTATCAGAAAGAATTTTTAGAAGAACTGAAGTACTGCTCTGGGCGACTAAAAATCCATAGAAAATACCTTCATTGGCGCCGAACCCAAGCCAGACAAAGATGGCAGCGGCAATGGCAATAGTCAGTGAAACTTGTAATCCACCTCCGATCCAGAAATATTTCTGAATTTTTTGCAGCCGCTCAAGAGAAAATTCAATCCCGATGATAAACAGCAGCATCATGACCCCAACTTCGGCCAGAGCATTAATCGCCTTGAGGTCCTTGATTAAGCCCAGTCCGCCTGGGCCTATAATTATCCCAGTTATCAGGAAGCCAACCACCACCGGAATTTTTAGTCTATGGAAAACTATGATGACCAGAATGGAGACGGCCAGAACGATAATAAGTTCAGTCATTAAGAATAAGTTCATCAGATTTTTTCACGAGAAATTAGCCGGAGATTTCTTATTCAATTTTAATAGTAGCAAAATCTATTTACAACAAATTCAGGGATAAGACAACTTAAAATTAACGCCCCCTGAATGACAAGTCAGAGAAAGCGGCTCAATCAGTTGCTTTTTCAATCTAGCCGGTCTGATTACTCAGATTCACAGGCCAGAAGTGGGGCAAATATGACAGGTAATAATGGTGATTGGAATGAAGGATAAAGGGACTTTCTGATTCTGACTGTTCAGCCAGAAGTGGGGTGCAAAAGATAAGGAAAGGCCGCCTGAACTCCATTTCCGCAGCTCCATCCTGGCACCTCCTTACTCAGTATAATCTCTATCTCTCAGAGGTGTCTACCTCCTCAGGGGGTCAGTATACCTCCGCCTGGGCTCTATCTTCCTTAACTCCCCAAGTACGATTACCTGCTCTCCGTTGAGCCCTCTCATTACTACCTTCCGACCACAGTTCCGCAATAACCAGCTACCATAACAGCGGTTATAGCCGCTAAGCTCTAAAAACTCCTTCAGCACCTGGCCCTTCCCCTTCTTAGAGCTCCTCTGATATCTCCCGGCCAGCTCCTTTAATATCGCTCTTTTAACCTTTATTTCTAAATCCATCGCTTCGCCTCCTGGCTAATCTCTTCCCCAAATCTAGCTTCAATCTGAGCCAGAAGGCAAAACGTTTTCGTGTAGATTTTCTCGTGACGCAACGAATCAATTTCGTGTAGATTTTAACTGAGGCAATTCGCCAGGTTGCCATGAAATATCGGAGATGTTAAAATGGTGAAGAAAACAAGGGAGGCAAAAATGAAAAAAATATTAATCTCCTGCCTGATGTGTCTTCTGGTATTGTCTCTTGTTTCTGAGTCTCAGGCAATGGTTGGCTTTGGACTCAAGGGTGGGATGAACAGTTCCAAGATAATATTTAGTCCAGCCGCTGATCTGACCAATCAGGACTATCTTAAGGGGTTAAGCTTTGGCGCTTTTATGAATTTCAGACTTGGACCCATAAGTATCCAACCGGAAATTCTTTATTCAAGGCGCGGCCTCGAGTTTCAACTACCAGTAATTACATTAAATTACGCTGCCGGTTCTGAGTATTATGAGAATTACACAGCCAAGCTTGAGTATCTTGAAATTCCTATATTATTGAAGTTAGAGATAATGCCTGCCGGGCCACTAAAAGTTTATGTTTTTGGTGGTCCTTCTTATGGTCTTCTGCTTAAAGCCAGGCTTACCCGGACCTATGAGGGAACATCTGAGACCGAAGATATCAAAAGCGATTTTAAAAATTCGTCTCTGGCTATTGTGGGAGGTCTTGGAGTTGATATAAAAGTGCCGCTTCTTTTCAAGGTGACAATTGATGCCCGCTACCACTATGGGCTATTTAATATTCTATCTGACACTTCCAGCCTGAAAGACATAACTGATAAGGCCAGAAATAACGGTTTTTCCATCATGGCTGGCATCAGCTTTTAAGCGTAGCAGCTCAGACTCTATTTCACACAACTGATAAAAACTAGTGAGCCTCCAGCCTGATGGCTGATAGAGGGCAAAAGAATAAAGAATCTGGTTTCCAGGTTTTCTCTCATCCACCGGCAGTACCCGCGTCTTTTTCTCAGAGTATCCAGAAGTAACTTTCTTTTATTTTTTAGACGTTTATTGATCCAGCTATCAGGAAAAGATAAAATACCTGTCCGGTAAAGAAGATTTACTTTGTCATTACATCTCAACTCTTTAGCTTCTGGTCTTTCACCTTAAAAAAACCTTGCCCTCTGATCATATTTTTCATATACAATATCAGAGTGTAAATTAAGAATTTAGATTAGCCGGTGATTATAACGAACTATGTTCTTTAGCCAGGGCAAGCGATATCAATTTTTAAAAAAGTTTATTTTTGCTTTTAACCTGGCATCTATCATATTTCTAATTCCTCTCCCCTCTTTATCTCAGGAAAAACTGAAAGTTTTATACATCGAGAGGGTAGTCCATCCTCCAAAAATTGATGGCCGGCTCAATGATGAGGCCTGGCAGGCTAATCAGCCGGTTGGAAATTTTGTCCAGTATGACCCGGTTAATGGTGCACAAGCTTCAGAGGAAACGCTGGTCTGGACAGGTTATGACGACAAATATGTCTATTTCGGCTTTTTGATGAAAGACTCGCAACCAGAAAAAATCTGGGCTGAGCTAACTCCCCGGAATGAATTTGAAAACAATGATTCTATTACGGTCATACTTGATACTTACCATGATGGCCGGACAAGCATCAGCTTCACCCTCAACCCGAAAGGAGTCCAGGCAAACTCGGTTGAAACTATCTGGAAATCTGAAGCCAGACTTAATGATGATGGCTGGTCAGCTGAGATGGCCATCCCTTTCAAATCCTTGCGCTTTTCTTCAGCTTCAGAACAGGTGTGGGGGATAAATTTTAAGCGCTATATCCATCGGTTAAATGAGACCGACTACTGGACAGAGGTCAAGCGAGATCTACCAAGTCTTCAGCAGATGGCTGAGCTCCGCGGCCTGACCGGCATAAGACCGGGACATAACCTTGAAATTTTTCCTTATGCTGGAGTCCGTTCGACCCACTGGGCAGGAGAAAAAGATGATAAGCTGGCCATCGGGACTGACCTTAAATACGGTTTAAGGCCAAACCTTTACCTGGACGTGACGGCCAGCCCCGACTTCAGTCAGGTTGAATCTGATCCTTTTATTTACCAGCTTTCTCCCTATGAGAGATATTTCAGTGAGAGGCGCCCTTTTTTCAGTGAAGGCAGTCAGTATTTCCAATTAGCCACGGAAAATAGTTATGACCTGACAACTGAAGCCAGCCTCTTCTATTCACGCCGCATCAGTGATCCCAGGCTGGCGGCTAAGATTTCGGGGAAAAGCAGCGGCTATTCTTTTGGCCTTCTCGGCGCACTAAACAAGGAAGAATATGGATCATCAGAATTTGGTATTGTGCGGATTACCAAAGATATTTTCAAAAATTCCCAGCTCGGCATTTATTATACAGGTGTGGGTGGCGAGACAAGCACCAATCATAATCTGGCTGCTGATTATAGTTTTAACTTTAAAGATATTTATTATCTACGCGGAGCTCACGTCTTTTCTTTTAACTCTGAAGGCGGAAACCATAATAATGGCCTCCACCTGGTTCAGTTTAACCGCGAACCTGATGCCGGCCTGCAGTTAAATTTGGGCCTGGAAAGAACAGAGGATAACGTCAATCTGCAAGCAGGCTATCTTGACCGGATCGATTTTCAGTCCTGGCATTCCATGGTTGGCTATGCCTGGAGATTTAACCGGGGAACAGTTCAGAGAGTAAGCTGGGATCTAACCGGAACACTTAGTCAGGATTCTCATGGACATAAGGTAGGTGAGCAACTGGAATTTATGATGTTCTGGAATTTATTTAACCGAATTGATTTTCATTATGGGCTTTTTACTGGAAAAAATCAGTATCAATTGTTAACCCCGGCGGGCGACCTTGCCTGGAATGGTAACTCTTTAAGAAATTATGGAGGGCATTTTGACTTTAGCTGGGAACGGGGCGGCTTCCTGAAAGAAATCGGTCTGGAGGGCGGCTGGGAAAAAAGGGGCATCTATAATGAGGAATTTACCGCCGTCACTCCCGGGACCGAGTTTAGGCTGGAAAGCTTTCTCTCCTTAAGACCACGCAGTAACCTTGAGCTTTCCCTGGGGGCAGACTGGATAAATCAACAGATGTCATCAACTGGTGAGACTGTTTTCGAGGGTTTAACCTATGAAGCTTCTATTCATTATCAGATAACCAGAGAGCTTTTTTTAACGACCAGACTTCTCGGGGAGACCAGAGAAGATCAATATAATTTTGATTTCCTGGTTGGCTACTATTTTGGTGCGGGTAATATAATCCAGCTTAGCTTAAAAAAAAGTCAGAGAAAAGAATTCTTAGAGACCGAAAAAGGCCATTCTTTCACCCTTAAACTTTCTTATCTTTTCCGCCTCTAAAAGAATGATAGGAATGATACGCCTGATGGCTTGATATCAAAAGGCAACTAGATAGAGAGCATCTACGGCTTTTTCCGGAAAATAACTGCCCTTCAAGCGTTTAATATCTTCCAGAGATGATATTTCCTCCGGACCGATTTTAACTTTGCCCTGCTGGCTGAGCTTTATATAAAGCTCGGCCAGAGCAATAAGGGAAGCTCCAAGTGGAATGACTGCCAGGCTTTTCCCCAGTTCATTGCTTTTCTGGCGGTAATGGACAAAATAAGTCTGAAGAAGAGGTTGAACCTCATCCAGGATAAGGGCTGCCGATTTGAGCATAATTTTTTCCCGGTCATTTAGATTATTCTGAACAAAATTTTCTTCTTCCATTAATCTGGATGTCTGGCTGATAAGTGGTAAAAAATTCTGCAGTTCTTGAATATCACTCAGTAAGGCAGCCGATTTGATGTTCTCCACTTCTGCTTTGTTTATTTCGAGAACTTCAGCCATTTTCCCGGCTAAGTCAGCTATTTTTTCTGCCCTCGACTTACCTTCCTCTCCGACCTCCAGGTATTTAAGGACTATAGCCAGGATACCCAGATAAGCCTTCTTCAAATTGAGGACTTCTCTTTCGGTTCTTTCACTTAACGTGCCGACGATCCAGGCAGTTACAACCAGAAACAGGCCCCAGGAAATAAGAAAAAATAAATTATCCTGACTTAACTTGAACTGAGCCCCCCTGACTTCATAAGAAAAGACCAGATATAAAGTCTCCAGTAAAATGCAGGTGATAGAAATGAGCAGTGCCCGTTTCCGTCCGAGGTAATAACCAGAAAAAATTACTGGCAGGAAAAAGAAATTGAGCAGAATAAATTTATAACGGACCAGAAAACCTGCCCCCAGAATAACCAATATGATGACAATGGCGATGATTGTTTCCAGTTGTTTGCCTGACAGGCCTTTCTTCCTGGTTACAGGCATCTTGCCTCCTTGACCCGCTGAAAAGTGCTTATTAGACTTAATCTCTCTTCTTATAGCACGATTTAGACTTTATAGTCAACACAAATCTTAATACCAGCAGTAGTTAATATCTTGATAAGAGATAAGTAACCGGGTAAGAACATGAGGCGTCGGTCAGTTGGCTAAATACTCCTACCATCTATAATCCACTTTTCTCTCCGTCTGCCTTCAGACCATCAAAATCTAAACTTCAGGTTCACTCCGATAAGAGGCCCACTCAGTTCCCATTTGAAATCTCTCTGAATACCATCCGCGTCAATGAAAGTCAATTTTTGCCCGACCGCAGCCGGGTCATCACTAGCTTCTTTAATCTTAAAGGAGCCGATGGTGCCAAAGGGATATCTGATGATAGCCGCCAGAGAAATTTTCCTGCTTAATTTATATTCAGCCCCGGCTTCCGCATGGGGCAAAAAAGCATTCCCGGTGGCCACCGTTTTTCTTGTGCCCGAATCAATTGACTCCTCATCTTCAATCCACTGCCATGATTCTTTTTCAGTATAACGGGCAAGATAATAACCCAGGCCACCACCGATGTGGGCTCTGATTTTTGAGAAGGGCAGATTAATTCTAAAGGTAGCAGTTATTGGCAGGACCGATAGGCCAACTTCCCCTGTTTCGTTTACACTATAACTTATTGAATCTACTGTTCCACCGGAATTGACGGAAGTAGAAAGAGTTTTAAAGGCATAATCAACCCCAAAAGCCAGGGAGAACTGCTCAGTTGCCCTCACTTCAAATTCTCCACCGATGTTGATCGCTCCATTCATCTTACCCATTTCGTTATAAAAACTGGTTAAACCAAAATCTTTTAAATAGGTCACAAGAGCATGGAGATTCTCATTGGTCGCCGGCCTTAATTGATTGTTGAACGTTGAAGAAAGAGGGATAAAATAACTGCCTCGTATTGAAAAAGAAAATTTTTGCTTTTCTTCCTGAGCATAGGCCATAACAGACAGTGTTAAAAGGGCTATAATCAATGGTTTAATTTTCATTCTTGCCTCCAGCATTAAATCTGCCTTTTCTTGTTTTTCATGGGAGCGGTCCATAAACTATGCGGTTATTATTCTCGTCTTCTTCAGTTAGCTTATTTTCGGAATCAATGACAGCCACCAGATACTTGCCTGAGACATTTACGCTCCCCTGGACATTACGCGAAAACATCAACGTCCGGCTGCTGTCGGCCGCTAAGGACTTGGAAATGGCTCTGGTATTTAGAGGTAGATCAAGACTTGTCCCGTTGGAACTTAAATAATAAGCTATGGAATAGCCAGAACCAGCCTCTGCCTGACTGATATTTTTTAGCTCGAAAAAGCCGGTGATCACCGTTGTTCTGGTTAAAAACCTGTTGATAGTGATATCATGCCACTCGCCGGTCAGATCGGGCAAAGGTGGCGGCCCAAAAATGGCAATAATCGTCATATTATCGTTTATAATAACAGGAATAGTAGCTGCCGTAGCAGATACATCTCCACTCCAGCCCTCAAAACCGGAACCCTCATCAGCAGTAGCCGTCAGTTTAATAAGGGTGCCTGAAGTGTAAGTCTGACTGCAGACTGTCCCGCAATCAATTGCCTCATCATCACTGGTGACCAGACCACTACCCGAACCGGATTTCAAAATCGTCAGGGTATAAGTAGCACCTTCCGGAGCAAACTTGGCAGTAATCGTTTTGTCAGAATTTACAGTTAACATGATACTTTCTTCTGTGCTATAGACATCTCCACCCCAGCCGCCAAATAAGTAACCCGAATCTGGAATGGCTTCCAGGGTAATATTCGTGCCAGCATCATAGACCTGAGAACAATCATAATTTGAATCAATTCCGCCATCCATGCTGACTACCTGACCGGACCCTGTTACGCTGACCGTCACCAGATATTGGTCTACCACCCCGAATTTGGCAATAAAAACATCTGTGCCACTCAAAGTATCATCATAAGCTTCATCTGGAACCGGAAAGGCAGAGGAAAGTGTATAACCGGTAATATAAACATTCCCGGCATTATCAAGAGCCAGAGCATAAGCAAAATCATCAGAGGCACCACCCAGATAAGTTGAGGATAAAAGCCCCTGTAGATTAGCTGATAATTTGCTGGCCATGACGTCCAGGCCTCCAGCCATCATTCTATTATAGGCTCCAGCAGTCGTCGGAAAATAGTTTGATTTAGTCCAGCCCGCAAGATAGACATTATCATACGGATCGATAGCTATCGCCCGGCAATAGTCGTCTTCAGTACCGCCAATATAGGTTGAAGCCAGCAAATAGTCCAGGGAGCCAGTTAATTTGGAAATACAAAGGTCATAGCCACCTTTTAAGGTCTTAGAATAGGCGTTAGATTTTACCGGATAATCAGTCGAAGCGGTATAGCCAGCTACGACAAAATTCCCCTGATAATCAGGAGCCAGGGAGTAAATAAAATCATCGCCACTTCCCCCCAAAAAAGTTGAGGCACAAATCTCACTAAGATCCGGGCTCATCTGGAAAATAAAACCATCATAACCACCATTAAAGACCTGATCATAGGCCCCGCCAGTAGTTGGGAAGTCGCTGGACTTAGTCCGGCCAGCCACATAGATAGTATAGTCATAACTATTGACTACTGGGAGCTGACCGGGCCCACTGTTCTTCCCCATGGAAGAATTATCAGCCATATAGTCGGATCCACCTTGCTTTTTGCCAGCCCTTTTTCCGTCTGGCTTGCCTCCGGATATTATTCTGCCCGCTCTCAAGGCAGAAACCGGTGGTTGAATTGAACCGGATAACAAATAAGCACCACCTAAGGCCAGGTCTGAACCGATTTCATAATCGCTGCCGCCGACAAAGGTAGAAGCTAATAGAGCATCCAGCGAATTAGATAATCTGACCACAAAAACATCATATCCGCCTTTATAAGTCTGACTATAGGCTCCGGCTGTTACCGGAAAATCAGAAGAACTGGTCGTTCCAGTAAGATAAATATTAAGCGAGCTGTCAAGAAGCAAAGAAGCTCCATAATCTGTTCCGCTCCCGCCAAGATAGGTGGAAGCTAATAAACTGCTCAGGTCAGACGATAGTTTGGCTACAAAAGTATCATAATCTCCACCAAGATAAGTTCCTTGATAAGCCCCGGCTATGACTGGAAAATCACCAGAACTGGTCATCCCGGCTAAATAAACATAGCCACTACTATCGAGAGCCAGGGAATAAACATAATCAGTTCCAAGGCCACCAAGATAGGTCGAAGCTTCAAGCGTCTTTAAATCATCAGAAAGTCTGGAAACAAAAATATCATATTGGCCATGATAGGTTCGATCATAAGCACCTTCAGTCGTCGGAAAATCGGCAGTAGTAGATAGCGTGTAGCCGGCCACATAGACATTGCCCGAATTATCAACAGCCAGACAGAAGCCGCGATCATTACCTGTGCCACCAAGATAGGTCGAAGCTGGCAGAATACTTAAAGCAGGATCTATCACCAGAGCCGCCCCCGGGTCATATGCTCCACTAATTTTAAACCCGTACTCATTTCTGCCCACCAGCTCATAGGCCACTTCTACTTTTGTCTGCCGCCCGTTTTCTTCTTGGAAGCCAGCTGGTTTCATCATGGCCAGCTGGCCCTGACCCGTGTTGATAATTAATTCTCCAGCCTGATTAACTTCCAGTGAATCTACACCTTCAACTTTAATTTTTATATCTTCTGCTCTGGATCCAGGTTTTAGATAGAAAAGCTTTTCCACATTGTTAGCAGAAGCTTTTAGCCTGACCTCGATTCCTGGATAAATGGCTCCGAGAGAAAGCGTTCTATAACTCATAAGATTACTTTTCCAGTTACTGGAATTATTACCCTGAAAATAAGATATCTGGCTTGAAGCCATTTGCTCGCCTTCTGGAGAAAAGGCAGCCAGAGATCCATTCGCAGTTAAAAAGCTCTCCCGGAAAGAGATCTGCCTTCGGTCTATCTCTGTCTCACCAGCAGTTAATCTTTCAATTGAAGATCCTACCTCACCTGGTTTTTCGCTGTGAATAGGCAGCATTTTATCATTTTTGCCCGTGGCCATAGTCAATGAATAAACCAGATGGCTGTCAGTCACCAGAAATTTACCGGAAAAAAGACCCGCCTGAAATTTAATCTGGCTAGCCCATTGACCTTCATTAGCTACAAATGGTAAAGACAGCCCGGCCAGGTTCATCTTCGCCTCTTCAACTGCCACTTTCTGCTGGCCATCCTGGCCTGCTGGTTGTAAAGAAAAAACATTATCACCTTTAAGGAAAGTTAAGACCAACATAACCAATAAAACCAAAAAAACTCCACTGCTTATCTTCAGAGTTTTAACTTTCATGGGCCTCCTCACCTGCTTTTTTATTTTTCGCCTTTTTTTTACAGGGGAAAAAAGCTTTATAGCTCCATCAAATTATTATAACTATATTTAAAATAAATCCGATGCAATCCTTACCTCAAGCCTGAACTTTTGGCCATTAGATCTGAGATCTGTCAGCCGTAATCTACCACGGCAGCATCCATTATAACTTTTGTCAGCTAAAAAGTCTTTATAAAATCAAAAAAAGCAAAAACCGGTCAAACTAACAATTTTTTATTTTTATAGCCCCAGGTGATAAATATTTTGACTTTTCCCGTCGTTATATTATAAATATTAATCTTTAAATGAAAGCTTAGGCGGGAAAGATGAAACATCATCAAAAAATGCTCTTGATAACACTCCTGGTCATAATTATTATCGGGCTGGCCACCGGTGGTTACTGGCTGAGCCAGAAGAAACCAGCAGAAAAATC
Source organism: Acidobacteriota bacterium (assembly GCA_028749115.1). Taxonomy (GTDB): domain Bacteria; phylum Acidobacteriota; class Aminicenantia; order Aminicenantales; family Saccharicenantaceae; genus Saccharicenans. The sequence goes on from JAQURD010000002.1 coordinate 258,497, forward strand.
TCCAGCTGCTGAGAGTCAGCTAGCTTCGGCCGCGACCAATGAAAGCCAGGCAGTTGCTCCGATCCCGGTCAAAGTGGCCATGGCTGAAATCAAGGACCTGGAAAAGAGGATTAAGTCGCCGGGCGAGGTTTATACAGAAAGAAACATAATTCTTAAGGCCGAGGTTAGCGGGGTATTGAAAAGACTCTATGTCCAGGAGGGAAGACATGTTCACCAGGGAGAAATATTAGCCGAGCTGGACGATACTTCTTACCGGCTTAACCTTGAAGAGAAGGAAGCAGAAAGACTGAAAGCTCTGTCCGAGCTGCTGCTTGACAGGCTATTTCAGGAACAAGGCTTAACCACAGCTAAAAGTGAAGAGAATCTCAACCTTAAAAAAGCAGAGGAAGCCTTTAAAAAAGCCCAGCAGTCTTACAAAGATGGCCTGATTTCTCAGGCCCAGTTCGAAAGGGCCCGCCTGGACTACGAACTGGCTCAAATCGGAAGCGGACTCAAGCGCGATGAAATCATCGCCTCTTCCAAGGGTTTGACTCAAGCTGAGGTCAGCACAAAAATTGCCAGGATGGAATTGGAAAAGACTAAAATAACTGCTCCTTTTTCTGGAATAATCACCGGGATAAAGGTTGCACCTGGTGAAAGCATTGAAACCGGCCGGGAATTATTTACTCTGGTTGACGTTAGCCAATTGAAGATTACGGCCAAGGTCCTCGAAACGGAAGTAAGTAAAATTAAAGCCGGCCGGGAAGCTGATATTCGCTTCAGTGCTTTTCCCGGGCGTGTTTTTAAGGGAGAGGTGACGGCAGTCAGTCCGATTATAAACAAAGAAGATAAAACCTGCAGTGTTTTTATCGGGCTCAATAATCAGGGTGAAGAGATTAAACCTGGCATGCATGCCGAGATAGAAATTGTCACCGAAATTTTCCCCGAGCGGCTGCTGGTGCCTCAAGCTGCTGTTCTGGTCCGCGGAGGCCGCCCGCTGGTTTTTGTCATAGAAAATGGTCTGGCTAAATGGCGATATATCCAGACTGGCCAGGAAAATGAGCAATATGTGGAAGTTCTTGATGGTGTCAAAGAAGGTGAACCGGTTATTATTGAAGGCCATATGACTCTGGCCCATGATTCAGCCGTAAGAATCGTCGAATAAAGTCGGGAGCCGGAGAACAGAAGATGAGCCTGGCTAAACTTTCCATAGACCGTCCGGTATTTGTTTTGATGTTTTTCCTGGCTATTATTCTTCTGGGCATTGTCTCTTTCAGCCAGTTAAGCGTTGACCTTCTGCCTTCTATCAGCTATCCACGGCTATCTGTTGTCACGCAATATCCAGGTGTCGCTCCGGAGGAAGTAGAGGCTCTGGTCACCATGCCCCTGGAAACTTCCGTTAGCCGGATCCCTGGCTTACGGCGGGTCGAGTCTATCTCCAAAGAAAGCTACTCTTTTATCTCCATTGAATTTTCCTGGGGGACAAATATGGATTTTGCCCTGCTTCACACCCGGGAAAGACTGGACTCAGTCAGAGATTCCCTGCCTGAAGGCTGTGATAAACCGGTCATAATTGCCCTCGATCCTCAAAGCCAGCCGATTATGACTCTGGCCCTGACAGGAGAACAGAAATTACTCGACCTAAAAGAACTGGCCGAAGAATTGATCAAGCCAAGGTTAGAACAGGTTGAAGGCCTGGCCGAAGTGGAAATTACCGGCGGCGTAGAAAGAGAAATTCAGGTGGAAGTTGATCCGGGAAAACTGGCTAACTTCGGGTTGAAAATTGAAGAGGTAGGCAACAAGATTGCTGCCTTTAATCTTAGCCTCCATGGCGGAAATATCAGAAAGGGTAAATTTGTTTATTCCCTGCGAGTAGCCGGAGAGTTTCAACAGGTCAAGGAGATAGAAAATATTCCGGTTAAATTTACCTCCGATGGTGGAGTCATCCTTTTAAAGCACATTGGCGAAGTAATAGATACCATCAAAGAGCGCGAAGGGGTGACCCGGCTGAATGGACGGGAGAGCATCGGCCTTCTTGTCAGGAAAGAATACGGAGCCAATACCGTCGAAGTAAGCGGTAAGGCCAGAGAAGTGATTGATCAGGTCAGGCAGGAAAATCCGGGCATTAACTTAGAAATAATTTCAGAACAGGCCGGGTATATTCGCGAAGCCATCAACACGACTATTGAAGAAATTATTGAAGGAGCTATTCTGGCCTTCCTGACTTTGCTCCTCTTTCTACAGGAATGGAAATCGCCTTTGATCATTGACACAGTCATTCCTATATCAATTATCGGCACTTTTAATCTACTTTTTCTTCAGAATATCAACCTGAATTTAATGTCTCTTGGCGGTCTGGCCCTGGGGGTGGGCATGCTCGATGACACGGCAGTAGTCGTGTCTGAAAATATCTTCCGCCATAGTAAGTTAGGTCAGTCCCTCAAAGTGGCGGCTGACCGGGGGACAACTGAGGTTATTAAAGCTATCACTGCCTCGGTTCTGACCACTATTGTGGTTTTTCTGCCTGTTATTTATGTCCAGGGAGTAGCCGGACAGCTTTTTCGGGATACAGCTCTGACCGTTACTTATACTCTGCTATCTGCTCTTCTCGTTTCCATCACACTTCTTCCCATGCTGGCTTCAAGGATCTACAGGCTGACAGGCCTGGCTACCAGTTGGCCACGTTACGGGTTTATGTCTTTTAAAAAATTCAGGCTTGAACTGGGCAGAAGAAACGTTCTCTTCCTGCTCTGGGCAGGTTTTAAATTCATTATCTACAATTTAACTAATTTGCTAATTTTTGTCTTCAAACTTATTTTCAGACTGGTATCGAAAGCCATCGCCGGCCTGGGCAGGCTAATTGCTTTTCCTTTTAAACCTCTGCTGGCTATTGTTTTCCGCTGGTTTAACCGGGTCTATAGCCGGTTTACCAAGGGGCATTTACAGACTCTTCTCTGGGCCCTTAATCATAAAAGTCAGACCTTTTATCTGACTGTCCTGGTTTTTCTTCTGGTTTTTGGATTAGGCTGGTTCCTGCCCCGGGAGCTAATGCCTCCACTTAAGACTTCGACTTATCATCTTAGCCTTCAGACACCGGTTGAGCATTCTTTTGATCAAACCCAAGAGATCGTCGCGGGACTGGAAAACTGGTTGAAAGATAAGCCGGGCGTTAATCGGGTCTTTTCTCAGGTCGGCCTGGTTTCAGCCGGAGAATCTTCCCGCCCTGATTTATCAGTTAATTCAGCCGAAATTTCAGTTGAATTAAAAGACGATAGGCATCTGAACAAAATGATGGCTGAGGCCAGAGACTATCTGGCCAGGCTTCCCGGGCTCAAATACTCGGTTAGCCGCGAGCAGACTACACTCGGCGAATTTCTGGCTTTAAGCTCAAACGAAATTAGCCTGAAAGTTAAGGGACAGAATCTGGACCAGCTCAGAAATATAGCTCTCGATTTTGCCGGGCAGCTCAGGCAACTGCCAGGGATGGTGGATGTTAATCCCAACCTCCAGCAGGGCAAGCCCCAGCTCTTAATCAGAATCAATAAGGACAATCTGGAAAAATATCCCGACCTGTCACCAGGTGAAGTAGCCAGTTATCTGGTTGAAGCCATTAGAGGTGATATAGCTACCCAGTACCGTGAACTTGAAAAAAAATATGATGTCCGGGTTATTCTGGAAAGCAACTCCCGGCAGAATATTGAGCAAATTTTGAATTCTTTCTTTCCTTATAAAAATTCTTTGATTCCCATCAGAGAACTGGTTAGCTATGAACCGGTTCAGGGACTGAATGAAATAAGACGGGAAAACCAGGAAAGAGAAATCACGATTACGGCCAACCTGCGTGGCAAAAAACTGAGTCAGGTTGTCCCGGACATTCAGCAGACGATAGCCGGGATGAATTTGCCGGCTGATTACCGGATTGCTTTTGGCGGTGAAAGAGAAGAAATGCAGACCAGCTTCAGGTCACTCCTTCTGGCCTTCATTATGTCCATGATCCTCATCTACATGATAATGGCTGCTCAATTTGAGTCTCTTCTTCATCCTTTTCTGATTATGACCACTGTTCCTATGGGCATAATCGGAACTGTTATTCTGCTTTTTCTAACCGGTCAGAGTATTAATGCTATTTCCATTATCGGAGTGATTATCCTCATCGGCATTGTCGTTGATAATGCCATCGTTGAGATTGATTATATTAACCAGCTACGCCGCCAGGGAAAAGACCTAAGAACAGCTGTGGTGGAAGGCAGCCGGGTTCGCCTCAGGCCAATTATGATGTCTTCTTTAAGCACCATTGCTGGCCTTATACCCATGGCACTTGGCCTCGGCCGCGGGGCAGAGCTGTTGCAACCCCTGGCCATAGCCGTCATTGGCGGTTTAACTTCATCGCTTTTCCTGACGCTGGTTTTAATCCCGGCTCTCTATGAATATGTTGAAGATATCATTTTACGGAGAAAAAGCGCTCGGGCCTGAATCAGGCCTGATTTGATTAGATAATTAGAGACCATGAAATTCTTTATTGACCGCCCGGTTGCCACCCTGATGATCTATCTGGCTTTTCTGGCTCTTGGCCTTTATTCACTTTTCCATATCCAGTTAGAGCTGGCCCCGCAGGAAGATTTTCCTCAGGTGGATGTCGTCGCCACCTGGCCAGGCACTTCGCCTGAAGTCGTTCAAACTCAGGTTACCTCCATCCTGGAAGAAGCAGTTCTGTCAGTTAAAGGGGTAAGAAAACTGACCTCATCCTCAGAAATAGGCAGAGCCAGGTTGACTGTTGAATATCAACCGAAAACTAACCTCGAAATAGCCAATCTGGCTTTAAGAGAAGCCCTGGGCCGGACGTTAGCCGATTTGCCTTATGGAGTTAAGCCGGTAGTTGAGCCATATGTCCCTGAGGATTTCAGAATGCGTCCTTTCCTGACTTATACGATTTCTGGCAGTTATCCTCTTCAGACTTTAAGGGAATTAGTCAAGGATAAGCTGGAAAACGGACTGGGCTCGATTAACGGTGTTTCCAAGGTAGAAGTCAGCGGCGGGTCGGATCTTAATGTCAGAATTACCCTCGACCAGAAGAAGCTGAAAGAACTCGGGCTTCATCCCTATCAAATAGCTACAGCCCTAAGGGATGTTCTGACTGTTTACCCTTCAGCACGGATCGGGATGGGTCAGGAAGAATACCTCTTGCGGGTAGCTATTTCACCCAGAGATATCAAGGACATTGATGAGATAGTCATCACCCATCTGGGCGGAGTTCCTATTCGGATAAAAGATGTAGCTGAGGTCAGGCTGGAATATGCAGATATCTATTATCTAAACCGGATCAACAGGCAACCAACAATTATGCTCCAGGTTCTGAAGGAAAAAGGGAAAAATACGCTTCAGGTGGCCAGGGAAGTCAAGAACCGGCTGGAAGCGGTCAAGAAGAATTTGCCTTCTGATCTGATTTTCAGGGTGGTAGATGATGAGAGTGAGGAAATTCAAAAGAATCTAAATAGCCTTTATCTTTTAATTGTCACCATTACCGCTTTGATTTTTCTGATGATCTTTGTGGTTATCCGCCACTTGCTCCCTTCTCTGCTGATTCTTTCCTCTGTGGCCTTTTCAACCATCATTTCTTTCAATTTTATTTATCTCTTTAAGATTTCCATGAACATGTTAACCCTGGGGGCTCTGGCTCTGGGTTTCGGCATGTTCGTTGATAATGCCATCGTCGTCTTTGAAAACATTCTCAGGCTGCGTGAATCAGGCCTGGAGCCGATGGAGGCCGCGACCCGCGGGGCCCGGGAGGTATTCACGCCGATCCTGGCTTCGACCCTAACCACCATAGGAGTTTTCTTTTGCTTTCCTTTTTTCCAGGGCCGCTTGCGCATTTATTATCTACCGCTGGGCATCGTCATGGCTATCGCCCTCCTGACTTCACTCCTGGTGTCCTTTTCTCTGATTCCGGCCCTCAGTCCTAAACTCCTTTTTGTCAGGAAGAGAAAACCAGCTAAACCGGGCAGGTTAAGTGTGGACAAAGTCCTGCACTTCTGCCTCAAACATCCAGTAGAAATAATTCTAATCGTCGGTTTGATAACTTTTGGCAGTTATCGCCTGTTCAAAAAGAACGTGGTTATCGGGGAGTTCTTTCGCTGGTATTCAAAAGACAGGCTAACTGTTACCGTCCGTATGCCCACTGGCACCCGTCTGGAAGCTACTGATGATCTCGTCAAAAAATTTGAAGAAAAAGCCATGGCTTACCCCTGCGAAAAAATTATCAACACCCAGGTTGGCCGGGAATCAGCTTATCTCAATATAACTTTCCCGGCTGAAATAGAGTATTCAGCCCATCCTTATGTTCTCAAAGATGAGATGATCCGCCTGGCCACCAATTTTGCGGGGGTCAGCATCGGTGTTTATGGATTTGATCCTCAGGGCTACTATTCTTCAATGGGTAGCAGCCCCTTTTATGACTCAGCCATTAATTTTTATGGCTATAATCTGAAAAAATTGCAGGATATTGCCGCTGATCTGGAAGCGAGATTACGCAAGAATCCCCGCATAGGAGACATAAAATCATTTACCGGAAAGTATTTCTGGGGCAATATTTCCTCCACTGAATATGTTTTAAGGCTAAATCAGCCCGCTCTGGCCCGCTACAACCTTGATCCCAATTATCTTACTTATCAGCTTCAGAGCTTACTAGCTGGAACATTTGGTGTACCTCTCCAGGCCATTATCAGCGACAAAGAAAGATCAATCGACCTTAAATTTCCAGAGGCTGAGAATATGGACCTCACCACCCTGCAGGAAGCAGAACTCATCACCATTTCCGGCCAGCACCTCAGGTTGAAGGACCTGATTACTATCGAGGAAAAAGAAATACCGAGTTCAATTTACCGTGAAAACCAGCAATTTCAGATGATGGTCATGTGGGAATTTAAGGGGCCTTATAAGGCGGCCGAAAACTACCGCCAGGCTATTTTTTCCTCGCTCAGTCTTCCTCCCGGCTTTTCAGCTACCATGGAATATGGTTATATGATGACCGGCGGTGAAAAAGCTCAGCTTAAGTTCGGGATAATCGCTGCCTTCTTTATCATTTTTATCATTCTGGCTTCTCTCTATGAATCATTTATTCAGCCCTTTATCATCATGCTGTCAGTCCCGCTATCTTTAGTCGGTGTTTTTCTAGCCTTTGTTATTGCCGGCTATCCTTTTGATTCTTCCGCTTATATAGGTGTCATTCTTTTAGCTGGAATTGTGATCAACAATTCGATCATTCTCGTTGATCATATCAACCTCACCAGGAAAAACTCCGGCCTGGGACTCGTTGATTCTATCGTCAAGGGGAGTAAAGAAAGAATTCGCCCGGTTTTTATGACCACCTCCACAACTGTCCTGGGCCTGTTACCCATGATTTTGATTCAACTTGATAGCGGTCAGAGACAGATCTGGTCAACCCTGGCTCTGGCCACTCTGGGTGGTCTGACTACTTCTGCCTTTTTTATTTTTCTGGTCACTCCTATTTTTTACTATGAGTTCAGCCGGAAGAAAAAAGAATAAGAGCCGGAATTTTTAGTCAGGCCTCCTTACCTCCAGCCGCTTTAAGTTATATAATTCAAGAGCTAAATTTATAAAGACAGAGAAAAAGGAGAATTACTCATGTGGTGGGAAGACAAATTAGTCCGGACTTTAAGGTGCCGCCTGGAGCAAAAACCTGGAGTCCTCGGTGGCCTGTTGACTGTCTTAGGCTCAGAAAATGCCTATGTGGGTGAAATAAAAACCATCCACATGGGAATGAATTTCATGGTGAGAGACATCACTATTTTTGCTGATGACGAGGCTCATCTCCAAAGAATAGTCAAAGCTGTCCAGACTTATCCAGTCGCAGAACTTTTAGAAGTCAGGGATGAGGTGCTGGAGATGCACCAGGGCGGCAAAATCGCTATCCGCAGTCGCTATGAAATTAACAACATCAGTGTCCTCAGGAAAGTCTATACGCCCGGGGTAGCTGAAGTCAGTCTGCTGATTAAAAACAATCCGGCCTTAGCCCGGCGCTATACTGCCATCAGGCATCTGGTGGCAATAGTGACTGACGGCAGTGCTGTTCTCGGTCTAGGAGATGTCGGACCACTGGCCGCCATGCCGGTCATGGAAGGTAAAGCCAGCCTGATGGAAACTCTGACCGGGTTATCTGCCATGCCTATTTTACTCAATACCAAAGACCAGGATGAGATTGTGGATAGTGTCGTCAATTTGGCTCCGACTTTCAGTGCCATTCAATTGGAAGACATTTCGGCTCCACGCTGCTTTTATATCGAAGAAAAAATCCAGGGGAAACTTCAGATTCCGGTCATGCATGATGATCAACACGGAACAGCTTGTGTCGTCACGGCGGCTATAATGAATATTTCCCGTCAGCTGGGCTGTGACCTGGCCCGGTGTGAAATTGGTATCATCGGTCTGGGTGCCGCCGGGCTGGCTATCTCTAAAATGCTGATGTTTTATCTTAACAAGCCAGTTCGCGGAGCTGACATTAATCCTGAGGCCAGCCAGAGGCTAAGAGAGGCTGGCGGGCTGATATCAGACCTGAACGAAATAATGGCCAGAAGCCAGGTTGTCATCGCCACGACTGGTGCTCCCGGTTTAATAAAAAAAGACATGGTCAGGAAAGGTCAGATAATTCTGGCCCTATCGAACCCCAATCCGGAAATAGAGCCGGAGCAGGCTCATAAGGCGGGAGCAGCTTTTGCTGCTGATGGCAAAACCATCAATAATGTCCTTGGCTTCCCTGGAATTTTCAGGGGAGCGGTGGATGCCAATGTTCCCAGGATTACCAGAGAAATGTTGATTGCAGCGGCCAGGGCCATTGCTGATTATGCACCAGCGGGCGAAATCGTGCCTGACCCGCTGGACAAAGGCTTGCACCGCAGTGTCGCCCGGGCTGTCGCCAGGGTAGCTCTGGAGCAAAAACTCAACCGGGATGACCTGACCGGTTATTTCGACTGATTATGTTCTATCCTGCCATGCTTTGACTGATATCTCTCTCGCTCCTTCTTCTCTGCTTCTTACCCGGTAAATCATGTTCAAAATAAACTGAATCTAAGATTTTGGAGAATCATAGTGCCTGGCCAGCTCTTTTCCTGAATCATCATCTTTAAAGTAGTCCCTGCCATCTTTTTATATCTTTTCCATTACATTTTTGGCTAAAGAGCCAATCTTTATTTGACAAGCAGCTAAAATTCATTTATAAAAATCACGTTGGAAAGAGCCGTCCCAGGGGCAAAGATAGCAGCCAGGATTAGATGAAATATGTTATTTGATATCAAGCGATTCTGCAGGAGGGAGAATGATCACTGTTAAGCAAATACTTGAGGAAAAAGGGCATGAGGTCTGGACAATTTCCCCGGAGGCCACAGTTTATGACGCACTCAAAGTCATGGCCGATAAAGATATCGGGGCACTGATTGTTGTTGAAAATGACCAGGTGGTAGGCATTATCTCTGAAAGAGATTATGCCCGTAAAGTCATGCTCAAAGGAAAATCTTCACTTGATACCCCGGTTAAAGGCATCATGTCGACTGAGATTTATTATGTTGGGCCCGAGGTCACGGCCGAAGAATGCATGGCTCTGATGACAGAAAAAAGGATACGTCATTTACCGGTTATGGACAAAGGGAAGCTCACTGGAGTTATTTCAATTGGCGATGCGGTCAAATCCATCATTTCTACCCAGAAAGTGACCATTGAGCATCTTCAGAACTATATTATGGGCAAATACCAGTAACTTTTAAATTAAATAAGGCTCTCCAGACTAAAAGAGGCCGGTGGAGCCGAAGCCTGCTTCTCCGCGTCTTGTCTCATCAAGAGTCTCTACTTCCACTGGCTCAGGCATTTCAACTGGCTGGATGAGCATCTGGGCAATTTTCATTCCGCTCGTTATAACAAAAGGCATCTGACTAAGATTAGTTAAAACGATCTTGACTTCCCCCCGGTAACCAGCATCAACCACACCGGCTAAACGATGAATCCCCTGAAGAGCCAGACCGCTCTTATCCCAGATAAGGCCAGCATAGCCAAACGGAATAGCCATCTGCAGGCCAGTCGGAACAGCCATTGTTTCCCCCGGGCCTATGGTCATCGTTTGACAGGAAAAAAGATCCAGGCCAGCGTCACCCGGATGATTGAAAACCGGCATCCTGGCTGCCTGATTTATTCTTTTGACTAAAATTTTCATTTTTTCTCCTTTTAAATCCCTTCTACCCTGACCTCGTCAAAGTAGGGCTGAAGAAGCTCAGCCCAGGCTGAGAGCTGTTCGGGCGGGTAGGGCTTGATTTTTGAATAGTCAGGATCAATTGTCCTTTGCGGGAAAAATTGCTGAAGCTGGAAGGCTCTGGCCCCTTTTAACCAGCCACCTATAGTCAGTAAATCTTCTTCCTGGTGGAGGCCAGGCACAACTGTTGTTCTAAAAACATAGTCGAGCCGGGAATTTTCTATAATCCTGACGCTTTCCTCGATTTTTCCGACATCAACGGCCGCTTTAACCACTTCCGGATAGCGGTTCAGAGGTGCCTTTATATCCATAGCCACAGCATCTACCAGACCTTCTTTAATAAGCTGGTCGAGCTTGTCCGGAAAGCTGCCATTGGTATCAATTTTTAATTTATAACCGCGATCTTTAATTATTCTGGCCAGAACTTCCAGGTCATCATGAAGAAGCGGCTCGCCTCCACTCAGGCATAACCCATCGAGCCAGCCCTGCCTTGAATCAAGGTAGCTCAGAAAAAAGTTCAGGTCAAAGTCTGGCAGGCTCTCAGGATGCAGAACCAGGTCGGCATTATGACAGAAAGGGCAGCGGAAATTACAGCCGGGTAAAAAGACAGTTGAAGAGATATGCCCCGGAAAATCCTTCGAGGCAAACTTTTCTAAGCCCTTGATTTCAACCACTCCTCGAGCTCCTCAGGCAAATTCAAAGCCCTGGCCGGCACACCATTTTCTTCAATAATCAAGGTAGGAATAATGACCGCGCCTGATTTATCCCGGTGCAGAATCTTAATATAATCTCTGATCTTAGACCGGCCCTCTTTGGTGCTGACATCATATTCTACAGCCTCAAGCTGGCTGGCCCGAATAAATCCCTTTAACCTGTCACATTTAGAACAACCAGGAAGTGTGAACATTAGAAAATCCATCTTTTGCTCCTCTTTTATCTTTAAAATTTATCACGTATCTAAAAATTGCTTTTTGATTCTTAATTATCCTATCTTGGTAAAAGTTGCCCGTTCTTCAAATTCCTGCTTTTTGCCGTCATTCCAGGTGCCTATTGGCCGCAAATAGCCAACAATTCTTGAATAGACTTCTGTTGCGCTGCCGCAATCCGGGCAGGTGCGGTGTTCACCCCGGATATAGCCATGACGTTCACAGACGCTAAAGGTCGGAGTAATGCTGAAATAAGGCAACCTGGTCTCAGCTATTTTTTGCACCAGCTGCCGGCAGGTCTGCCAGTCTATAGCTTCTGGCAGAAAAGCATGGAAAATTGTTCCGCCAGTATAAAGGGGCTGGATGTCTGCCTGGTGCTTTAAGGCATCAAAAATATCCCTGGTGGCATCAACATTGAGCTGGGTAGAGTTAGTCAAATAAGGGTGCTTATCAGTCCCAGAAGTATGAATATTCTTATATTTTTCACGGTCCAGCCTGGCCAGGCGGTAAGAAGTTGACTCAGCCGGAGAAGCCTCGAGGTTAAAAAGATGCACGGTCTCTTCCTGAAAATCTTTCAGGACATCCCTCATGAAGTTCATCGTCTCTATGGTAAATTCCTTGCCTTCGGGTGTGCCTATTCCCTGACCTAAGAAATTCATACAGGCTTCATGCATTCCGCAAATGCCAATAGTTGAGAAATGATTTTCAAAATGTCCAAGATAGACTTTAGTATAAGGCATTAAACCGCGTTCGAGCATATTGTTGACCACTTCTCTTTTGGTTTCGAGGGCCTCTTTTGCCAGAGTCATCATTTCTCTGAGCTTGCCGAAAAATTCTTCTTTTGATTTAGCTTCATAACCGATGCGGTTCAAGTTGATGGTGACGACACCGATTGAGCCGGTCTGGTCGCCAGCTCCCCACATGTTCCCGGGGCGCCTTTTTAGTTCCCTCATATCAAGGTTCAGCCGGCAGCACATGGCTCTGATATCACCTGGATTGAGGTTGGTCCCAATATAATTCTGAAAATAAGGGATGCCATACTTAGCCGTAGCCTCAAACAATAATCTGGCGTTAGGGCTGTTCCAGTCAAAATCCTTGGTGAGGTTATAAGTGGGTATGGGAAAAGTAAAGACCCGACCTTTCTGGTCACCCTCTATCATCAATTCGAGAAAAGCCCGGTTAATCAGATCCATTTCAGCCTGATAATCGCCATAGCAGGAGTCAAGCTCTTTTCCTCCCACAATTGCTTTTTTGTTTTTGAGGTCTTCGGGCACTGTCCAGTCAAAAGTTAAATTGGAAAAGGGAGTTTGCCAGCCCCAGCGGGAGGGAACATTCAAGCCAAAAACGAGCTTTTGAACGTCCTGTTTTACCTGTTCATAGGTGAGATGGTCAGCCCTGATGAAAGGAGCCAGAAAAGTATCAACGCTCGAAAAAGCCTGGGCTCCTGCAAACTCGGCCTGCATCGTGCCGATAAAATTGACCATGTGCAGGGTAGCCGTCTCCAGGTGCCTGGCCGGGTGGGAGTGAACCTGATTGGGCACATGGCCAAACCCCCGGCGGAGCAAATTTTCCAGCGACCAGCCGGCACAGTAGCCGACAATCGGGTAAGAGAGATCATGAATATGAAATTGCCCGGTCTGATGAGCTTTTTTTATCCGTTCTGAATATAAATTATTAAGAGCAAAATTGGCCAGCACTTCACCCGAAATTCTGGCATTAAGCCCGGAGAAGCTGACCTGGCCCTCATTACTGTTTTCACGGACTTTCCAGTCCTGGTCATTAATATAATCTTTAATTAATCGCTCCAGATTAAGGCCAGTTTCCCTGGCTTCTCGGATAGTTTTATGTTTTTCCCGGTAAAGAATATATGATTTGGCAACCTCATGATAGCCCTGTTTCATCAGGACCATCTCGACTATATCCTGAATCTGTTCAACCGAGGGGCTGGTGTAATCACCAAATTTTTCCTCCAGCATGAAGACGACAATATCAGAAATATGCTGAGCTTCCATCAAATCATCAATTTCCTGAGAACACATGGCTTTATAAATCGCCCTGGTAATTTTTTCCTGGGTAAAATCAACAATTGAGCCATCACGTTTTTTAATCCTGGCAATTTTGTTATTTTTGACCATTTGAGCCTCCTTCTATTTTTCTCGAATTTCATTCATAATGTTCTCCCGGAAAGCCCTTTTTATGTTATTATTAGAAGCAGAAGGTATAAAGTATTGAAAAACAATATCTTGAGTCATAATAAGGTCTTGGATACTAAATATTGTGCCTTCGAGACTCAATATAATTCCAGTCAAAGCCAGATGTCAAGTCAATTCTAAGAAAAATTTTTATCAGGGGGAAAAATGCTTAAGCTGGACATTATGACCACTAAGAAAGAAGAATTAATTGATATAACTCAAAGAGTCACCGGCGCAATAAAAGCCACTCAAATCAAAAAAGGAACAGCCGTTATCTATGTTCCACACACTACCTGCGGGCTGACCATTAACGAAAAAGCCGACCCGGACGTCGCTGCCGACATCCTGCTGGCCTTAAAAAAAGCGGTGCCTGATAGTCTGCCCTATGCTCATCTGGAAGGAAACTCAACTGCTCATATCAAGGCTTCTGTTATGGGCAGTTCGCTCCAGATTATGGTTGAAGACGGAGAACTCCAGCTCGGCCGGTGGCAGGGAATCTTTCTGGCTGAATTTGATGGACCAAGAAAAAGGGAGATCTGGATCCAGGCTAATGAGGATAGCCTGTTCTAATTTACTTAAGTCGAGCTTGAGATGACCAGCTAATAAAGCACCGGGGGTGTTACTGTCTTCTGCCTCGCCGCTTCCAATCTTCCACCCTCACGGGAGTCAGCTTTCTTTAAAAGATAGGAAAAGACAAGACCGACTAAACCCAGGCTGGCAAACATTAAAGAAGAAGCGGTATAAGAATGAGTTAAATCCCGGAGATAGCCATTTAACAGGGGGAAAAGTCCAAGGCCGATATTCTGAATAGCTGTCATTACACCGAAAGCCGTCCCTGTTCTCTCTTCCTTGACGACCAGCGGCACTGATGGCCAGAGAGCAGCTGGTACCAGGACGAAGGCCAGCCCCAGAAAAATCATAGGATAAGCCGGATAAATATTAGTTAAGCCCATTAAAAGATGGCAGGGGATAAGTATCAAAGAGCCAAGAATCATCAGGCTGGCTCGCCGGCCAAGGCGATCAATCAGCCGGCCAGCAAAAGGAGCAAAAATCATTGAAGCAAAAATGATAATTGAGCTGATTCCACCAGCAGTACTGAACATGTGCAGGAAATTATTAAAGACCTGAGCTAAAAATCCGTCGGAGGAAGAAGCTGCTCTGGCTATCCCCCATTTATCAACAAAGAAATCCGTGGACAGGGCAGTAAACGGGAAAATAGCTGAATAAAAAGTAAAGCAGAGGGCAGTAATATACCAGAAAGTTGGTTTATATTCTTTAATCTCTTTGATTTTGATTTTTTCGGTTACATTCTCTTTTTTAAGCTTTAAGACTTTTTCCCCTGGTTTATCCAGCACCACATAAAAAATATTCCCAAGGAGAGACAGGCCGCAGGCTAGAACTGCCGCCAGCAGGGCATAGCGAAAGCCGCCAAAATAACTGGTGATAAGCTCACCGGTATTAAAGGCAAAAAGAGAGCCCAGGCGGCTGACAGTTAAAGTCACACCGAAAGAAAAAGCCAGTTCTTTATTCTTAAACCAGCGGGCCAGCATGGCACTCTGGGCTACGATTAATGGTTCTGAACCAGCACCAAAAATGAACCGGCCAAGGAAAAAGACAGGGATGCTTCTGGCCTTCCAGACAATGACTGCTCCAATAAAAATCAGGCAGGAGAAAAGTAAACTGGCTTTTCTTGTGCCAAGTTTATCAACCAGAACTCCACCAACCAGAACAGCCAGGACGGCGGCTAAGCTGTACATGGTAAAAAAGGTGCCAACCGTTTGACGAGCCGCCTTTAATTCCTCAATCAGTGATGGAGCTATAGCCGCTACAATGTCATAAGCAAAATAGCAGCCAAAGGAAAGCGAAGCAATAAAAGCCAGCATCAAATACCGGTAAAACTTGCTAGCCGGATTAAATAAACCTGTTTTTTTCACTTCAGCGCCAGCTACGGAAAAACTCTCCATCCGAAGATATTAATGGGAAACTATAGCACTAGTTGAAAATAAGTCAATATAATTTTCTGGTTTTCGGCCGTTGCCACTCACACTGATTGTCTTCTTGACCTGTCTGCTTATTTTGAAGTTAAATAGGATTAATAAAAAAGAAGGAAGGAGAAATCCATGAAATATAGTTTTAAACCCGGTTCTGTTTCCTGGCCAGTGGTTGGTCTCATCTTAAGTTTGATTCTAATTATCGGAGGAGCATTTTCTCTTTATTACATCAAAGGCAGGACAATTACCATTCAGGATATTTCTTCGGCCTCAAAAATTGCCGGCCTTAATTTTAGCTATCAGGAAAAAAAGATAATGCTGCCCGCCCTCAAGGATAATCTAGCCAGTTATAAAAAAATGCGCAACATTCATTTAGAAAATTCTGTGACCCCGGCTTTAATCTTTAATGCCCTGCCTGCCGGCTTCGATTTAAGAGCGGTAGAAACTGATGGCCAGTTTATCTACGATGACCCGGTCAGCCTGGAGGTGCCTGAGAGTGAAGAAGCCTTAGCTTTCTATCCGGTAACAGACCTGGCCTGGCTGATAAAAAACAGAAAAATCAGTTCAGAGTATCTCACCCGGATATATCTTGATCGTCTGAAAAAATATGGACCCAAGCTTCACTGCCTGGTAACTTTGACCGAGGACTTAGCTTTAAAACAGGCGCGGCATGCTGATGAAGAATTGGCCAGAGGGATTTACCGGGGAGCTCTGCATGGCATTCCCTATGGCTTGAAAGATTTATTTGCGGTCAAAGGATATCCTACCACCTGGGGTTCGCCCATCTATAAAACTCAGGTTTTGGAGCAGGAGGCTACCGTCTATAAAAAATTAACTGAGGCAGGAGCTGTGCTGGTCGCCAAGTTGAGTATGGGAGAGTTAGCTATGGATGATGTCTGGTTTGGCGGGCAGACCCGCAATCCCTGGGACCCAAATCAGGGCTCAAGTGGCTCTTCTGCCGGTTCGGCTTCGGCCACAGCTGCCGGCCTTGTAGCTTTTGCCATTGGAACTGAGACCTGGGGATCGATCGTTTCTCCTTCGACTCGCTGCGGTGTTTCCGGACTCAGACCGACTTTTGGCCGGGTCAGCCGCTATGGAGCCATGGCCCTTAGCTGGAGCATGGATAAGATTGGACCCCTGGCCCGCTCGGTTGAAGATCTGGCCCTTATTTTCCGGGCCATGATTGGCCCCGATGGTCAGGATAGAACAGTTTTCGATCTGCCTTTTTCTTATAACGGGCGGTCAGATTTAAAGAAAATCAAGATTGGCTATCATAAAAAGAGTTTTGATGAAGCCCGCCATCATCAGGATAAATACCTGGCTGTGCTCGATGTCTTAAGATCCCTGGGACTTGAGCTTCAAGAAATAGAACTGCCAGAAATTGATCCGGAGATAATCAGCTTCATTTTAAATGTGGAAGCAGCCGCTGCCTTTGACGAGTTGACAAGAACCGGCCAGGATGACTTGATGGTCAGGCAGGGACCGGAAGACTGGCCAAATATCTTCAGACAGGCCAGATTTGTGCCAGCGGTTGAATATATTCAAGCCAACCGGCTTAGGAGCTTGCTCATTGAGCAGTTTGCCGCCAGGCTCAAAGGAATTGATGTTTATCTAACCACTTCTGGCGGCTCCAGCCTTCTCCTGACCAATTTGACCGGGCAGCCAACTGTGGTCGTCCCCTGCGGCTTTGATGATAAAGGACATCCTTTAAGTATTTCTTTTATTGGGAATCTTTTTAAAGAGGGTCTGGCACTCCGGCTGGCTAAGGCTTATCAGCAGGCTACAGGTTTTCACCTGAAACATCCTGATCTTAGCCTTCTCGATCAGCTCAAGGATGCTCACCGGCCAGAAGAAGAAGACTGAATGGCTCATGAAGATCAAATTTGGGATTTATAATTTATAGTTAAAAACCATGAAAATAACTGAAGTCAAAAATATTGACAGGTTTAAAAAAGCCTTACAACTGTCTTTTGAGAATTTAAAGGAAAATCAAATTGTCGAAAGAATCCTCAAAAGAGACTTTACCATCTGGAAAGACAGGGATGAAGAAATATCCAATCGTTTAGGCTGGCTGGACAGTCTTCAGAGAACCGGGCCTTTCTTTGCTGATTATGAGCAACTGGCCAGAGAAATAAGGGACGCCGGCTATAGCCGGATTTTGCTTCTCGGGATGGGCGGTTCAAGCCTGGCCCCCGGTGTCATCAGCCAGGTTTACCCACTGAAACCAGGCTTTCCTGTTCTTTCCATACTAGATTCTACTTGCCCTCTGACTGTCAGCCGGGCCAGAGCCTCCTTCGAAAAGGAGAAGACTTTTTCCCTCGTTTCATCGAAGAGCGGTACCACGGCTGAAACCATGAATCTTTTCAAATTCTTTTACCATCAAGCAGAACAAAAATCTGGAGCTGGGGCTTCCAATGAATTTATAGCAATTACTGACCCACAAACACCGCTCGAAGCTCTCGGGAAAAAGCTCAAGCTGAAACAGATAATTGCCGGCTTACCTGATGTCGGTGGCCGTTTTTCTGCCCTATCGCCCTTTGGCCTGTTACCGGCTGCTCTGACAGGAGTAGATCTCGAAGTATTCTCTGCCCCAGCTGAACAAAGCCTGTCTGATCTTCAGACCTGCAAGGATCAGCACCCCGGAGTTATCCTCGGGACAATTTTCGGTACCCTTTATTCATCTGGCTTTAATAAACTGACTCTGATCATGCCAGCCGGGCTAATAGCTTTTGGCCGCTGGCTGGAGCAGTTGATAGCCGAAAGTACAGGGAAAGAAGGCCAGGGAATTGTACCTGTCCTCGAACCACTGCCCGTATCCACTGAAGCTTATTCCAGCGACAGGATATTTGTTACCTTCAGCCTGAAAGGCCAGAATGAACCCTTCTGGCTTCAGCGACTTGAAAATGTTTCAAAATCCGGGTTGCCTTGCCTTCATCTAAGGTTCTCACCATCTGAATTAGCGGCGGAATTTTTCAACTGGGAAATAGCCACTGCCCTGGCTGGATATTTTTTAAAGATCAATCCTTTCAATCAGCCTGACGTTGAACTGACTAAAAAGAAAACCTGGGAAATTCTTAATCAGCCAGAAAGTGTCAGCCTTGAAGGCTATCTACCTGCTGACAGCGAAAAAGACATTAGTCTGATTATTAAATCCCTGATTTCAGGCCAGGATAAGCTTAAGCCTTACATCAGCCTGCTCGTCTATTTGCCATCAGATGATAATCTGAACACTGCTCTGGATAACTTAGCCAGGCAAATTACAGAAAAAACTCATTGGCCCTGTACCTGGAATTATGGTCCGGCTTATCTCCACTCTACGGGTCAGCTTTACAAGGGAGATTCTGGCCAGGGACGTTTTCTTGGGCTGGTCTACGAGGAGAGCCAGGAATTAGCTATTCCTGCGCTTCCAGATTGGCCGCCCAGCCCACTATCTCTTAACCAACTGTTCAGAGCCCAGGCTCTGGCTGATCTGGCTGCCCTTCAGGCCAAAAACAGAAAAGCCTTGTTTTTAAATCTGAAAGGAAATCTGGTTAAAAATATCTTTACCTTAAACGAAGTGGTTAGAAACCTTTAGATTCTAACTGTGATAGAAGAAAAGGAAAGAATAAATCTCCCCTTTTTAAGCTGTCGAAAAGATGAATTTAGTATAGCCCGCAAAAAACGATGTCAGCAGAAAAAATTTCTTTCGTTTTAGCTGTAACTTTTCTGTCAACCTGATCTTTGACATTTAGATAAAACCAGAAGCGGTCAAAGAGTCTCAATTTAGAAAGGTAAAACTTAGCATAATCAGTCATATTGTTAACAATAATCCGGGCAATTTCTTTATCTTTTTTATCCTGCAAAACAACGTGAGTAACTGTCTCTGACTTTTCCAGCCGGCCATAGACTTTAACCCTGGTTTTTCCCTGCCATTCTTCTGACTTGTTAATACCAGTGATATTTAAAACCACATAACTATCCCTCAAGCTAGGCGGGAAATAGTCACGATAGTTAGGTTCGGCAGAACGAGTATAGATGTTGCGATAACCTGTATTTTCTTTCAGGTCAATTGAATTGGCTACCGCCAGATTAGCCTTTTCAGGGAGAATGGTCACTGCTACTCTGACCTGTTTACCTATCAAATTTTCTACTCTACCCTCAATCTGACCAGCAATGATAATATCCAGGCCCTGAGCTTCTGGCAAATAGATATATTTGCCTACAGCTGTTTTGACCAGGCCTTCAAATATTTTTTCCTGGGCTGGAGAACTTGCCTGCTGACTGAAGGCAGCTATCGAGCAGAGGGTGATAAGCCCAATATTCAGAACAAAACTTAGTGCAACTTTTTTCCAGGAAGCCATTTCCTATACCTCCATTTCACGTTTATGAAATTAAAAATTTTTTAGGGTTCTTTCTTCTGTCCTTTCCTTTAGATCGAACTGGAAAGAATCTTTATATCACTGATTCTATTAAATGTAAAGAAAAATGTAAGGTAGCTTCCGTTTTTAATATTTTTCAGTTATTTGATGATTAGTAACTTCCAGGGTCAAAATCGCCACGCTTCATCATCAATCCGCCTCTCCTTCCCCGCTGGCCCCCTTGCCATTCCCGACGGAGCCTGAAATCCTGACGATAACCTTCAAGCTTTTTGAGCTGTTCAGGAGTAAAAATCTTTTCCCAGGCCTTTCTATTTTTATATAAAGCTTTCATCCGGTCAGCTCTGAGCCGGGACATCTGATCAATAAGGTCATTGATCTTCTGCTCATCAGCCCCGGGATCAGCTATTAGCTTCTTCAGCTCATCTCTCATCGGAACCATTTTTTCCCGGTGAGCTCTGGCTTCTGCCAGCCTTGCCTGGCGGAATTCTTCGAACTTTCTCTCCTGCTCAGGTGTCAGTTGAAGGGCATCTTTTAGCACCTGAGGGCATAAGCTAACCCGGCCCGCTTTCGGCGGCTGTACTGCCTGTGCACTCACCGTCGAATAGATAAAGATAACCATCAGGGCAAAAACTGTCAGGCTAATCAAACTTCTCTTATTCATTTTTTCCTCCTTGTTTTTTCTTTAATCATGCCTTGCCTTTTTGATCATTCAATATTAATAGACAATTACCATTCTAATTCCTTGGGAAAATATCTGGCTGGGTTGGCTTAACCCTGACCTGGAAACAAGCTACCAGGCCTTCTAAGCATGATCATAATAAGTCAGAAGACTATTTCCTGAAAATAAGTTTACGAGCTCATCCCCGTCAAGCTGTCAGACAAAGCATGGAGAAAGCCATTGATGAGGCCTTTGCCCTCGCTTTACCTGTTCTCGCCTGTTCTCAAAATATGAATAGAATAAGATATTTGCCTCAAACAGATTATTTAATCTAAGCCAAAATGAATAAAAATAAAGAGGAGCCAGCCTGCTCTGGCAGCATTACTCCTCTTAAATACCGTGTAAAAAAATCCCTTATTATCCTGATTCAGTTTAGAGCTAATCAGGCCTTCTTTAAAATTGGCATGCCTGTCTTGGCTGTTTCTACTACTTTATAACCAGCCGGCACCATTTCGAGGGCTCCGGGTCTAATATCTCTGGCAAAATAGTAGATGGTCTGCTTCTTGCCCCCGCGCAGTTCAACTTCCCGTGAGTGTAAATAGTAGGTGACACCCTTTTGGTTTTTGAATTCGTAAGCCATGAATTAAACCTCCAAAAAAAATTTCAATTACAGATTAAAATTTGTAGCCAAAAGTAAATCCCAGCAGTTGACCTCTCGTATGATATTTACCCTCTCCCATTCCATCGGGATAAATGTTTCTGTTCGGTGAAGTACGGTCAGAAAAAATTTCATATTGATAGCCCAGAGCGACTTCAAACCTGTCCTTAGTATAGCCAAAACCAATAGTAAAAGCTACCCGGCTGGCATCAGGCAGCGAAGGATCCATGGTCTCAACAGGTTGAGGTGCTTGATCATAGATGATACCAGCTCTCAGTGCCAGGTTTTCTTTAACCATATATTGAGCTCCAGCCCTGAGAATTATTGAATCCTTAAAATTTTGTTCGACCAGTTGTTCTTCCGAACTGCCATTTGGATAGTCAATTTTGATCACATAATTTTCATAGGTACTCCAGGTAAAATACTGCCCTTCAATAGACAGCAGAAGCCTGGTTGTAGCCTGATAGGAAAAACCAAGTCCGAAAATATTAGGATATTTGAAACTAAGGGCAACATTGGCTGAAGACGGGATATAAGGTTGAACAGGGGACGGAACCCGGCTGGTATCAAGGGTCAGCGGGCCACTAAAATCTACGGTAAAACCGCTTCTCCAATTAAATCCTGCAGAGAACTTATTTTTTTTAAACAACAAGCCAGCATTAAACCCGACCGTATCACCTTTGGCTTTATGCATGGTGGCAGGAATGTCTCCTTCCCAGACATCAGGAATTACAACATGTTGAACAAGACTCTGTGAAAGCGTAGCACTAATATAAGAGAGGCCGGCTCCAAGTGATAGATGATCACTTATTTTAATAGCGATTGCCGGGTTAATAAACATAGTCTGTAGTGAGGTATCAGTTGAGATATAACGTAGAGGATAATTAACCGGCCAGGAAGTTCCGAGCCCATAAGGAGCAAAAAATCCCAGTCCAACGGTCACTCTTGAGCCAAGTGATTGAGTCAGATAAAAGTGAGGAGGGAAAAAGGTCTGATCTAACTGATATACTTTTTGATAAGCGGGATCAGGCCAATTGGGCAGATTAACCCAACCCGCCGGGAAAACAAAAGTTCCTCCAACATTTACCTGGGTTCCAGAGAGCCAGGCTATACCAGCCGGATTATAGAAAATGGCTGTAGGATCGTTAGCAATGCTGACAAAAGCCCCACCCATACCCATAGCAGCTGCCCCATGTTCATAGATCAGAAAACCCGAGCCGGAAACGAGCGAACAGCTGAGAAAGAAAACCACGCTCAGTGCTATAACTTTCTTCACTGTCCTTCCCTCCATTTAAAACATTTTATTCAGTTTATCCAGTATAAACAATTAAATAGATCTGGCTATCTTTTATTAAATTTATGGGAGCATGTCAAGATAAAGCCCTATTTTTATTTATTGGATAAAACCCACGCCCGGAGGCACTTCAGCCGGGATGATAGGGCCAAACATATCTTCATACCTTTTTAAATTTTCCTGCAGGGCTTCGGCAAATCTTTTAGCGTGGGCCGGGCTAACGATTAAGCGGGCAACTAATTTCCCCATCGGGCCATCAGGAAACATAAAAGCGAAATCAAAAATAAATTCTTCTCGGCTGTGGCGGATAGCAGCCAGGTTGGAATACTGGCCGACAGCTGTTTGTTCATCCACCTTAATATCAATCTTTCTTTCAGGTTTATCACTTTGAGCCATAATTACCTCCTCGCCGGGTTTCTAATTTCCAAAAATTGCTCCGGCCTATCTCTGCCGCTAATTTTAACTTAAATCAGAAAAAGAAGCGAGCCAGGGCTGGCTAGCTAGCCTGGAATTATTGGCGGCGGGGCGAAATTTTTTTCGTTTCTGCGATCTTTAAGATCATTTTAATGATAACGTTAACGCACATTTATAAATTATTTTCCTAACTTACTGATCTTAAATAAATTAAAATTAATAAAAATCCTTGCTTTTTAACTGGATTAGAATATAATGGTATTGGCTTTCCTGGGCGGGCTGGGGAAAGCCCCCACCTTTTTGGTTCCCATCATCAACCCCCCTTTTGCTGACAACAGCCCGCATTCTTTACCAGTCACTTTTTCCGGAAGTACTGATGTTTTTTCAACGGCAGTCATCGAAACAAAAGTGGTGGGACTTCTATCTCCAGATATTCTAAAAACAGATGAAACTATAAGGCGAACTGCTATGAGTCAAACGATCTTTAACGAGATTTATAAAGCCGGTGTCGAAAAAATCAGTCAATCAGCATAAAACTCAATCATCTGTCGCACTGCCTCCAGACAGACAGGACAATAAGGTTTCTTGCCTTTGGTGAACATAATACAGTCAACTGCCGGGCGGTAAAGTCCAGTAGAAGCATAACCGGCTCCTTCGAAAACGCCGACCTTTCCAGCATACCTGCTTTTGGCCAGAAATTCTTCCACCTTCAGGCCCTGTTCTAAAGATAGTTTTTCGCTTTCAGCCTCAAGTCTGGCTACTTCTTCCCGCGGAGCACCTTCTCTTTTCATTCTGGCTATCCGTTCATTAAGTTCCTGCCTTACTTTTTGATAACTCAGATCCATACGGTCAAACTCTTCTTTTTCCCAGGGAGTCGGAATGGCCATCCCCGGAGATAAAAGCTTTTTCCACTTAATATTATCCGGATTCAGCAGAGCAGTAATATTTGGCTCAACTGGTTCTATCCCCCGGGGATAGAACTCATTATAAGCTACCTGAGAGGTGTAGTATTCATCGGCCAGGCCGGTAAATGAATGACCAAATTCATGCAGCATTAAATATTCATACCATTGATTGTCGGTCGTAAAGGTACAATAGAGGTTATAAATACCACCGCCTCCGTAACGGTTGTGATTGACCATGATCATCAGAGCATCATAAGGAACGATAGCAGCTAGATCCCGCAGACGGCGGTTATCATCTGTCAGCAGATAACGATCTGAGCCAAAAGAATCGAAGCTGCAGCCAAGAGCAGTCTGTCTGAACTGTCCGTAGCCCGGCTCATCACAACCGCTTTCAGCCGAGGGCTTAAATACCCCGTAAATATTGAACTTACTTTTGAGGCTCTTATATGGCTCCTGCGAAAAAAAGACAGCGACAAATTTATCAAGGTCCTTCTTCAGTTTGCCTTCTTCACTGGCGGTATAGCCTTCAGCCAGAAAAGCCAGATCTACCTTTTCCGAGGCTGGACCGTTTTTTAAAAGCTCAAAGACTTTAACACCCGGTTCCAGTTTCTCCTTTATGATAAAGATCGAAGCCGGATCTATTTCCTGAGAAAAAATTTGATGGAAACTATTATCTTTATCCCTGACTTCAATGGCCAGGCTTATTTTATGACGGGGACATGGAATCAAAACGGTTTCATGAAAGGCTCGTTTAATGCTCTTCAAAGCTTCGTCTGTTGTTTTATATTCACCAAAAAGACTGTCATAAGCACGGGCATAAATTAATTGACCGCTGGCCTGATCGTAAACTCTGGCACAATAGCGCCCCCTCATAAAAGGATCAATCAGATTCTTAACTGGCCCGGCCCAGCTGCCCTGATCGTAGATCTTATCCAGGGCGATTATTTCCTGCTGATTATCACCCAGATGATAATAATCAATTCTCATTGTCCGGTCGAAGAAGAACTGGTTAAAATTAACTTTCTCCTGATTTTCAGCCACCAGAAAAAAGGGAGTGAAAATTAACAATAAAAGAACAGAAATAATAATCTTTTTCATCTTTTTCCTCCTGTTTAGATTTTAATCAACTGGCCGGTTTGATGGCCCGGCCGGCAATCTCTTTCAGCAGTTTAAAACCCAGAGCAGCCGTAATGTCCGAAACATCCCGCTCTGGATTGAGTTCAACCAGATCAAAACCGGTAATGGTTGCTTTCAAGCGGTGAATTAAATTAAAAACCTGTCTGGGGCTTAAACCGCCCGGCTCGTGATGTGATACACCGGGAGCAAAAGCTGGATCGAAAACATCCAGATCAAGAGAAATGTAAAGCGGGTTTTTGAACTCCAGAAGAAGATCATCCGTCAGATTCCAGGCTTCAATGGTTTTAACCCCATGTTTCCCAGCCAGTTTTCTTTGCTGGGGCGTGAATGATCTCTGCCCCACCTGCACTAACCGGTCAACCAGACTATCTTCAAGAATTCTGGCCATCGGACAGGCATGTGACCACCGGTCCCCATAAAGATCTTCATAGAGGTCAGGATGAGCATCCAAATGCAAAAGGTCGAGATGCTTAAAGTGCCTGGACAGACCTTTGACGGCTGGATAAGTAATGGAATGGTCGCCGCCAAGGAGGATAGGAATCGCCCCACGCTTTACAACTTCAGAAACAGTTTTCTCAATACCGGCAAAGGTTTTATCGACATCACCCGAAGTATCAACATCGCCCAGATCTACCAGGATTGTTTCTTCGGCCAGATCAACCTCCAGTTCAGTGTCGGCATTATAAGTTTTGCTGCTTGATACCCGCCGGATAGCGGCCGGACCACCTGCTGCTCCCCTGAGATGGCTTGATTTTTCATCAAATGGCACGCCTATTATTCCCAGGACATAATCTTGATGGAGTGTGAGATTTTTTAGAGCACCGCCAAAGTCAGTCATTTTGTCCTCCAGCTTTTAACAGAAAAAAGGCCAGATTAAAAGCAATAAAATTATACTGAATAAAGCGGCAAAACAAAAGACAGTTAGACATTAAGGCAGGAGACACCCGGTATCTGAATAAATGGAATAACCACCCTTTAAGACAAGAGGAAAGAGGAGAGAGATCTCCTGCCTCCCTCCCTTTCCTCTGCAACCTTGGCCTTGCCTACTTAAGAGGCACTATCAGAATTCCATAGAGCCAATTCTGGCTCAATCACCCTTTCGGGGGTATTTGAGGGTGATTTTGACCTTTAAAAAAACATTTTTCTTTCACCCTCAAAATAGCTATAATTTTTTCAATCTCCAAAGAAAGGAACATGGCTAATGGAAAAATTTTTTCAGATTAATGACCGGGAGAGTCTGATCAAGTATTTAAATATAGCTCTTGAGCATGAATGGGCAGTCAGCTTTGAATATGTTATTCATGCCTACTCTATGCCGAAAGGTAAATATTTCTACTCCGATCCCGTTATGGACTGCCCTCTTGATGTCCGTGCTCAGACAATTCAAATCGGAATAGACGAGATGTATCATGCGCTGCAAATAGGCCTGCTTCTTAAACAAATCGGGGCAGAACCTTCCTTGCGGACAGATACCATTAAACGTTATCCCCGCATAATAGATAACCTGAAAAGAGACAAGACCACCGAAGAGGAGGTCACTGAGCTCTATCAGAAAGCAACATTCAATAATATCCATGATCCAAAACTGCAGAATATGGTTCTTAATATAGCTGCTGATGAAATCAGGCATGGCCGCCAGTTTGAAGCCATGATTAACATGATGGAAAAAGAAGGCCTGGCTGGAGACCTCATCTTTCAACCTGATCCCGAAACAAGCGGACGGAAAGATCTCGACATACTCCACGAGCTCTGCCAGCTCGAAAACCTGATGATGCATGAATATCTTTACTATGTTCTTCTTTTTAGCGAACATCAGGATCTGGGTCAGAGACTCTTTAAAAATGCTATCAATCATATGCGCCACTGGGATAAACTATCTGGCCTATTAGTCAAAAAGGGAGATGTCATCCGACTTGAAAATGTTCAACCCGCAGAAAACGGGGGCGAGCAAAGCTCAGTGCCAATGCCTTATATTTATCCGGGGAAAACACGGTTAGAAGCTCTTAAGAGTACTCTCCAGGGTGAAAAACAGCTTATGGAGAAGTATCAGAGAGCAACCGATTTAATACCGGAAGAAGAAGCAAAAACCCAGTTGAAGGCTCAACTGGCCCTTACCCGTGAACATCTCTACACCCAGCAGAGCCTGCTCGGCAATGTGGAAAAAACCAGGCCGGACTAACTGGCCAGATTGCTAGCTTGCAAGGAATCTGCTTTCGTTTACTTTCTAAAAAAAAAATGTTAAATTATTTTTAAGAGCTAAAGCAGAGAGGGCTGGCTTTAGAAGTGGCCCGTGTGTTTTCTTTTGCTGGTGAGTTAAGCCACTTTTTTCAATCTTATTTTTGGCTGGGAGGGTTTAAATGGCAAAAAAATCTCTGGCCATGGGAGTTTTGCTGTGTCTTCTGGTTTCAATTCCGGCACTGGCGGCAAAAAAAATCAATATTCCTAAAGGAGCCACCATAGAAAAAATCGGCTCAGGGCATTTCTGGTTCCTTCTGCCTGATAAAAAGGCAATAGAAATTACAGGAATGAATATCAGAGGTAAATCAGCAGGCTTTATCGGAATTTATGACTCAAGTAAGAATAACAAAGTGATAGCCACCAGCAACCGGATAACACTGAAGAGCAAAGGAGTTTCATCTATGGTAAGAGTGCCAAAAGGGACACAGTATATAATGATCGATGACGATGTCACCTGGCTCAAAGCCGGCAAGAAAATTCCTCGCGGTGATTACGTCCTGATAGACGACGACGTCGTCTGGCTGCCAATAGAAATCATCTACGAACCTGATAAAAGATAAGGAGTAAAATCTAACGCCCTAATTCCAATAGTACCGGTTGATCAGTTCAGCGTTGATGCAGCAGGTTTTTTTTGTCCTTAACAGAACAGTGTGCTTAACAGAGCAGCATTATAAAGTCGTTTCTTTCCTCAAAATATCAGGCAGATTTTAACCAGGCCGCTATCCCTTCGGCGCCGGTAGTAACAATAATTGGAACTAATATAAGTAGACTGTTTGTTGAGCTAAAAGGCGATTAGCTCTTATTTTCCTGCTTGTTCCTGAGCGGCTTTTTTCAGTTTTTCATTGGCAATAATACCCAGATCAACACGGCGATTTTGCTGCCGCCCTTCAGCACTGTCATTGGAGGCAATGGGCTGATCAGGGCCGTAGCCCATAACCGTGAATCTCGGAGATTGGACATTCTGCGTGGCCAGGTAGGCGGCTACTGCTTTAGCTCTATTCTCTGATAGAGTCATATTATGGTCATGAGAACCTGTCGAGTCAGTGTGACCTTCAATTATGATATTGGTGTCAGGGTATTTATTGAGAATAGATGCCAGCTTGGTCAGATTTTCTTTGCTGGCCGGCCGGAGATCATATTTATCAACATCAAAAAGAAGTCCCGAATCAAAAGTGATTTTTATCCCTTCACCAACTCTTTCAATTTTGGCACCTTCAAGGTCCCGGCGCATCTCTTCTGCCTGTTTGTCCATCTGGTGGCCGATGTAAGCGCCGGCAGCACCACCAATAGCTGCGCCGGTAATAGCCCCGAGGAGAGTATTACCAGCTGCCTTGCCGATTACTCCTCCAACCACAGCTCCACTGGTAGCACCAATAGCCCCGCCTTTGGCTGTTTTGCTCCAGCTGGCACAACCAAAATTCGTGAAGGCTATACAAAGAGCCAGGCAGACAGGTATCAGCTTTTTCATGACATACTCCTTTTGTTTTCTTAGTGTTATTTTTAATTTATAACGATTGCGGTCTGATTTGCAAGCTTTTATTTTTTCTCCATAATTTCCTGATAGATGATATCAATGAGCGACGGGCGGCGAGAAGGAGCCGAACCTGGTTCCAGGCCAAAGGCAGCTTTTATTTCCTCCAGTGTCTTTTTCTGCTGTATCATTTCTCTCACTCTGGCTTCTTTTTCTTTAAGAGAATTGACTAACTCCGCTATATATTGGCGGCTGGCTGGATCAGCATGGCCGGATAAGAACAATTCTATTTCTGGTTTATAAGCCAGCATTGATTCCAGAGTTTTGATCAACGCGAAAAAGCTGCCATTTTTCTGCTTATGAATGAGTGGATCTCGCCCGATAAAAACCAGGTCTCCAGCTATCGCCACTTTGCTCTCCGGAATAAAGGTCACTGTATCGCCGCTGGTATGAGCCGGGCCAAAATTCCTGAGTTCCAGCCTGGTACCTTCAAAATCAAGATTTTTGCTGCCTTCATAAGTTTCAGAAGGTAAAAAATCTTTAAGCTCCGGCCTCTGTTCAACAGCTGGCAACATCTCCTCATAGGTTTTTTTATGGGCTAGAATCCTGATGCCACCAGGCAGTCCGCTGAGTCCGTTGACATGATCACCATCGCTATGAGTAAGAATGACC
The DNA here is from genome assembly GCA_028749115.1 of Acidobacteriota bacterium. Classification (GTDB taxonomy): domain Bacteria; phylum Acidobacteriota; class Aminicenantia; order Aminicenantales; family Saccharicenantaceae; genus Saccharicenans. Next base: position 287,642 of record JAQURD010000002.1, read on the forward strand.
AGGGAAAGGGGTTTTGCCGATATTTTCTGAATTTCAGCCAGCGTGTCTTTCAAAGACTCCGGGCTCATCTTGGCATCGATGAGAAGGTTGGTTTTCTTTCCGGCCAGAAAATAACAATTAGCCCCAGAGCCGCCTTTTATCATATAAATATTGTCTCTGACCTTTTCTATGGTAATCGACGTGGTTGTCTCTTGACCCTTGAAAACAAGACTGCCACTAAGGCCTGGTTCTGGCAGAATTAATATGGCAGCTAAAATAGCCAATGCTACCAAGATTAGAATTAGAAGAAGCCCTGAGGGCCTTTTTCTACGATTAATCTTCATAACTCCCTCCTGCTAATAATTAGTGTTATTGATTAGTTTATCTCCCTATTCTTTTTTTTATTTCCTTTATTTTTTATCTTATAACAGCCGCCAGGAAAAGAAAATCCAGAAATTACCTCTCTTCCCTTCATTAACTAATGGGCCACCAGCCAGAGTAGCTTTCCTGACAGCAAACTACCATCAGCAAGTCAATAACGATGACCACATTACTAATCAAATTTGATGCTTGACCAAGCCCGGCTATAAGCTTACTCAGCTTTTTCCTGTTGGAGAAGATCATTGTTAGCTGCCATGTAACCGAAAGAAAGGGCTAGGCCGATTGTGCGGAACGACACAGTTGACAGATGTCAGTTTCCCACGAAATTCCCGAACTAATTCTTTCGGACTGGTCAGATCCATCCCGGTGATAAATACTTCCATCCGTCTTCAGCCCGGGTATCATTTTCCCTTATGGCTAGGTTGATTATTTTATATTTCAGCCAGGCGACCAGTTCTATCTCTGACTACCCTCCAGGCTGCCATCGGACATGACTATCTCTCCACCTCTCTGGATACTATCTATTAACCTGAATGAGAAAAATACTTGACAAAGGAATTCTTCAGGAATGATAATAATAAAGAGCTGAAGAATAGCTCTGATTGATAAAACTCAGGGGCAGAGGATGGGGGTTTTCTCTTCTGTTTATATCAGGACTGATAGTCAAGGTAATTTTTGTATAAAAAACTCTAAAGACAAAATCCAGGCCAATATCCGGGATAATCAATCCGGTTTTAGATTAAATATTCTTATAGCTGGTTCTAGGTTTGTTATTCTGCCCTGCTCCGATTCTCCAATCAGTTATCAACCGGTGCGGGCAGGTTTAAGGCGAGAAAGCTGGAAATAGGCCAGCGAATCAAAGATGGGGATTATGCACAGAAAGAAAGATAGCTCCAGGGCTCAGACTGTGACTCGAAGTGTAGCCTTCATTCACACCAGACTAACAAGGTTTACGAGGACTGGGGAACATCATCTTTCATCTTGTCTGCTGGTGTTTCAGCGAACTCCTGAGTCCTTAGAGGGAGTCTAAGGCAGCGAAGGCCATCCTGAGGCAAGGGGTAGAGGATGGACTTGATGAAAATCTCAAATTGGGGTCAAGCAACACTGAAAACAATTGGAGGTTTAACTATAGATAAAAATCTTGGGAGGAGGATTTAGATGAAAAAGTCCTGTGTATGGGTGATTTTACTGATTGCCCTGGTCTTGTGTGCGGCTGCTGGCAAACAAGCCATCAACATTTCGTCCGAGAACGTCCTATCGCTCATCATGGATGAATCGGCGAAGGAAATGGAGATTCAACTGCCGGCGGCGAGTGTAGTTGAGTTAAAGCTTCAGGCTAATCCCTCGACTGGTTATGTTTGGGAAGTGGCGAATCGGAAGGAGATTGAAGGAACGATCACGATGATTGAGGAGCAGGATAGTTTATGCCGGGCAATTCCTAAGTTTGAAGCTGCTTCTGGGAACATTCAACCGCTGCCAGGTGCACCGCAGATGCAGGTAATACGTTTTGTAGGGAAAAGAGAAGGGGCGGTAAAGGTTCAGCTGGTATTGCATCGTCCATGGGAGAGTGGCTATTTTAAGGCGAAGACTGTTTATGTGCATTCTGAGGGCGCCTACATAGGTGATATCAGAATACTGCAGAACAAGGTGAAGAGTGCGCCGGTGGTCAAGCCGCCGAAGGAGGAAGTGATAGTAGCTACCCTGCCATCCCATTTTGACTGGCGTGAACAGGGCAAGGTAACCTCGGTCAAGGATCAGAGGAATTGCGGCAGCTGCTGGGCCTTTGGTACCACAGCTGCGGTCGAAGCTGCTGTTCTGATCAAGGATGGGATTACTCGTGATTATTCGGAGCAATACCTGGTATCATGCAACAGTGAAGGTTGGGGTTGTAATGGTAGCTCAGGCTGGCCGTTGGACTATTACTACAACAAATATATTACGGGTGAAGCCGGACCCGGTGCCCGGCTGGAAAGCGACTTTCCTTACCAGGCAGCTGATGTGCCCTGCAACCCTCCTCATACCGCCTATGAAAGGATTGAGAGCTGGGCTTATGTTGATGATGTTCCTGACAGTGCTATCCCTGCCCTTGTTCATAATCCAACCATTGCCCAGATCAAGCAAAAGATTCATGATTATGGCCCGGTTGGCACCATGATTGATGCCACTGGCTGGAGCAGCTATACAGGTGGTATCTGGACACGTGCTGGTAGTCAGCTCAACCATATTGTTTGCATCACCGGCTGGGATGATAGCCAGGGTTGCTTCTATGTTAAGAATTCCTGGGGGTCGAGCTGGGGAGAGAGTGGCTATATCAGAGTGGCTTATGGCAGTTCTCTGGTCGGTAGAAATTCAACTTATGTAACAATCCCGAGTGCTCCTGTTATCACCACTCAGCCAACTAACCAGACCGTAAATGTTGGTCAGACGGCGACTTTCACCGTAGTAGCGATTGGCACAGCTCCGTTAAGCTACCAGTGGTATAAAAATGGCACAGCCGTTAGCGGTGCCACCGCTGCCAGCTACACCACTCCTGCCACAACTCTGGCCGACAATGGTTCGCAGTTCTATGTGGTAGTCAGTAATTTGCTGGGTAATGTTAATTCCAATACCGTTACCCTAACCGTTCTACCTCCTCCGCCAGCTGCACCTACGGATCTTATAGTTATTGGTCATTGCTATGAAGAGGAACTCCACTGGCAAGATAATTCAGATAACGAAGATGGATTTATTATCTACAGGAAATCAGGAAATTATTATTTGGAGTGGGACCGGGTGGGACCAAATGTAACTTCCTATTGGGACATAGAACTTCCGTGTGGATTGTTGTGGTGCTATATGGTAAGAGCTTTTAATGAGAATGGAGTTTCTGGACCTACTATCGGGCGTTGTGCTAAAACAACCTTTTGTGCATCCTGTCAAGGAGGCTTTTTAAGGAATGAGAAAACTGAAAAGAAAATGTAGTTGCAGGTGAACATGTAACTTATAAATACACATAATAAATTAAGAGGGCAGCAGACTTAACAATCGTTAAACTAACTGATGATAAAAGCAGGAACATTCCAGAAGAGTTTGCATTGCAGCGAGGCAAGCGGAGGAAAGTTACAAAAGCAATAAGACCAATAAAAAGACAAGCACTTCAGCCCAAATCACAGCTATATTCCGCATTAAAAGCGAAATAAGATATGTCAAAGCCCACGCTCGGACAACAGTAAAAGTTAGAATTTATCCACAAAAATAGAAACTTAATAGAAAAGACAGGGTTTCTCATCTGGTTCCTGTCTTTAAGATATTTGGTTCAGAAAAACAACATCATTGACAAACTATTAATTGAAGCTCAGTCAAATTCACCATTTTTCATCAAGGATTTCTCTTCTTTTACGTTGATATTCTTCCTCAGTTATAAGCCGCTCTTTTCTGAGATTTTCCAGTTCCCTCAGCCTGAAACCAAAATCAGCTTTGCCCCTGGCTGGAGTTTCAGGGGAAGCAACATCAGTCAATCCAGCTTTTTTTTCTGAAGAAACCTCTTTTTCTACTTCAAAAACTTCAAGAGCCGGTCCAGATGTTTTTGATTCCTTAAAGGAAGTCAGGTTAATAATAGAATAGATGATAATGCCAATACAGGCAGCCAACCAGATGACCATAAAAAGAGTCATCAAACCTGTTCCTTCTCCAGGTTCCCCCATAGTCGAGATCATCAAGGCCAGTCCAAAAAACAAAAAGAGTATTCCCATAATCAATGTAATAGTCGAGCTGAGCGGTGAAGGACGGGCAGTTATTCTCTTTGGTTTTGTATGACGATTATCATCATTGTTCATGGCTCCTCCTTCTTTAAAGTTATTATAATGATTATCTTCTGAGAAATTCAAGCCAGGTTATCTGATATTTTCCACCTGGGAAGCAAGAGACCAGCAGCTTTTTTTTGCTGGAAAAGAGCCGGAGCAAAAGGCAAAGGCCAGAAGATGATACCCCTTGACTTTAGCTGTCATAGTAGGAGTAAACAAAAAAAGATGGAAGTAACTTCACTGACTGGTTTGAAAAAGAATGTCGTCAGCTCACTAGTTTCGATGGCACACCGGTTACCTACGAACCTTTTCTGCTGGGGGCATACGCTGGGCTATCCCCGCCAG
>JAQURD010000002.1:292228-298272 GCA_028749115.1 Acidobacteriota bacterium
AAAAAAGATGGAAGTAACTTCACTGACTGGTTTGAAAAAGAATGTCGTCAGCTCACTAGTTTCGATGGCACACCGGTTACCTACGAACCTTTTCTGCTGGGGGCATACGCTGGGCTATCCCCGCCAGTACTTCCAGGTTATTCCATGTACAGCAAACTCAAGGAAGTTGCGGAGCAGCTCGGGTTGGCGGTGCCAGAAAGGACCTTTGTGATTTATGGCAATGACCGGAGTCCTACTTTTGAGTTCTTTTGCTACTCAGAAAATGGTTTAACTAAACCTGCTGAACTTCAGACTGAACTTCAGAGACCTTAGACAAAGCCAGGCCAGCCTGCAATTCAAAAAAGAGAATATATCATGATTGGGTTTGCCGAATTGATAGTTTTGCTGGTAGTTATCTCTCTAATCCTGTTTATCATCTCTCTGATAGATATTCTGCGTCACAGGTTCCCAGGAAAGGCTAAACCTATCTGGATTCTGGTTATCATTATCTTACCGATTGTCGGGCCTGTGCTTTATTTCTTCCTGGGAAGAAAACACCGGATAAAATAGAGCACCGGCGCTAATTCTAACAGAAAAAAAGATAATTCTCTTTTTGCCTTCCAGCCAGCCTCAGGGAGAGGATAATAGCGAGGGAGAAAACCTGCCGCCCTTTTTTCCGGGATGATTTTTGCTATTTTGGAAATGAATTTATCTTCTTCTAATTTAACTTTAACCTGCGCTAGAAATCCCCAATCAATAATGCTTTTTTATTCTCTCTTTTCTGCCCATCGTAAAATAAAGCAAAATAACAACTAAAGAGAATATCATCAGGCAACCAGGCAAGAAAGACTTCAGGCCAAAAATAAGAGTCAACATGTTCACACTAAACTGGGCTAAAAATCCAACGACCACCAGCAGCAACCAGATAGTTTTGTTGTAACCTGGAAACTGATTTTTCAAAACATCTATCAAAACCACCAGCAACAGAATTAAAACAATAATTCTGAGGCCCGGCGATAAGAGGCCATCAAAGCTTCCGCCTGATCTAATAGTTTTAGATTTAGCTAATTCTTTCCAGGGCTTGTTATACTGTTTGAACAAATGAACATTTTCTACCTGTATTATGCCGTCCGCCTTTGAGAGCATCACATAGAGAGAGTCCCCTTTTAAAAAGATTTCCGGCTCAGGTGCTTTTATAAACTCCAGGGCAGCCTTCTCCGCCAGCACACCAACCGCATTGCCGGCAGTATAAAAAAGTCCTGCGCTTCCACTATAATCAAGAGACTTAATAGGCTCAGCCGGATGCTCATAAAAAACCGTGGCTTCAGGTGAATTGGTGGTAATCTTCAAGACGACTCTTTCCTGAGCCACAAAGGTCAATTTCCCATTTCCTGCAACAGCCTCCACCGGTTTATCTGAAACATAAAGCAAGCGATAACCTTGAACCTCGTTCCTGGCCGCCTCATCTTCCTCTTCCTGAATTTTCTCAGGCTGGAGGCAGTAAACTTCATATTTCTTTTGAACCTCGCTATTCTCCAGATCTTTTTCTACGACAAAATACAGACAGTTATCACCTTTCATCATTTTTTGAGCTACAACCACTTCACTCGGGCCGGCTTCACCGGGCAAAAAAGCTACTGGCTGATATTGAAAAACGGGCAACCCATTATCCTGGTCAAAGTTCAGTTCATCCTCTGGAGCAATGAAACCAAAATCATCGTCAGTGGCAATGAGCATGGCTCCATTTCCCACGTGGATGAAATTGTTAAAAGGAACAGAAAGCATGCCTGTATATTGTTTGACAGGATTAATAATCAACCAGTAACCAGCGCCCAGCCAGGGGAAGCCATCAGCATCAATAGAAAAACAAATATGGTTCCTGAGTTCTTCCACCAGCGAGCTATCAACTGGCGGCATAACCCAGTTAATCTTGATCTGACTTTTTTCCGGAAGCAGTATTTCCACCCCTGGAGCCAGTTTAACCTGCCCGTCTTCCTGGGCCAGGCCTGAAGAAAACAGCCCTGAAATAGCCATGGCCAGCAGGCTCACTGCCAGGAAAGTCACGCAAGACCGGCTGAAGTTGTTCATCTCTCCTCTCTCTGGCTGTCGCTCTCTCTCATCATTTCTCCCCAACCCAACCATTCCAGAATGGTTTTTTGAGCGCTATTCATATCCCTGGTCATTTCATTGTAGTTAAATTCTGCACCGGTAACTCTCATCGAATCTTCCATAAATTTATTAAGTGCCCCGAAGGTTGTCTGGCTATAAACAGATTTAAAGACACTGACATTCATTGAAGTTAGAGGCAGGGTTAGCTTGCCAATTATAAAATCAAAAGTCTCAGCCGCAGTTCCGGGAAGATCTTTTTCCTTTACTTTAAGACCAATCCTGGCCACACCAATAGCATTGTCATATTTAAGCCATTTTCGATCGACCTCATCAATATTGACAGCATCTACTAACCTTTCTGCATAATCATCCATGGCCTGCTGGATACCAGTCTCAATATAGGCCTCCGGGATGTCAGGAAAACTAAAATGAGTAGGTGGGGGTGGAGCTTCTTGAGTACCTGTCTGGCCAATCCCTGCACTGCCCCCTCTATAAGCCCCAACTGGCCGGCCCGAAGCGGGTAGCCGAATTCGCAGTTTTTGCCTCTGTTCAGGCGTGAGTGGCCCGGTGAGTGCTTTATTCCACAATTTAACGATTTGATCCCTCAAACGTTTAGCTTCCTCTGTTCCTTCTTTATGCTCAGCCAGCATCTTTTCCATCTGGCGCTGGTATGACATCAATAGATTCCATTCTTTTTGAGTCAGCCCGCCTATTTTGGCCTGTGGCTGATTCTGTGGTCTTACGGCAGAAGATGGAGCGGGTGCTGACGGTTGAGCTGGTGTGCTGACAGGTGTCGCTGGCTGATTAACTGGCGGCGGAGTTGGGACGGGAGGATAAGTGGTGGTAACTGGAGGAGTGGTCGGAACTTGAGGACTTGGCGGGGGAATTATGTTCTGCTGTGATCTCAAATCTTCAATTCTTTCTCTAAGGTCACGGGCCTTTTCTTCCATGTTTAGAGCTATTTTTTCTGCTTCTTGATAAGAGACCTTTACCCTCATCCAGGATATCTCAATGTAACATTCAGGCGACTGCGGGGTAATGCTTCTGCGGCAATTTTCAATGGCCACTCTCAGTTGAGCCACTCTCGACTCAAGCTGGGCGGCTTCTTTGGTCAAACGTGAGATTTCATCATCCTGCTTGAAAACGGAAGCAGCCCCGGTCTTAGCCTGGCTGGCGGGACCTAAAAACAACAGGAACAGCAAAAACAGGCCAGGGATTAATGAATAGACTTTTTGCCTGTTTCTTATCATCTTGAAAAACATGCCGCTTACTTAAGCGTTTTGCCGGGTGGAGCTGTTGACATGCTCAACGTTGGTATGGGGCTCATTTGTATGAGCAGTATCCTGATGAGGAGTATCAATGTGAGTTTTGACATTAGTATTAACATGAACCGTCGTATTGGTATGCTCAAAACCTGGAGGAGCAGAATCAACATGCTTGTTCTCGTTAACGTGCTCGCTTGGATTGGTATCGGTATGAGGCACGTTTTGATGAGCAATATTTTTGTGAGGGATGTTAGTATGAAGAACTTCATTACCGATAATTCTGGCTGCCTGTCTGGCAGTCAGATCCTCAGAGCCAGCCGCTGCCTTTTCTCCTACCAGCTGCTTGAGAACATCTGCCCTCGCTCCCTTTTTTAGAAGCGGCCAGGCGGCCAGGAAAGCTGCCCCTTTAACCATCAGGCTAAGAGTCTGCCTCCTGCTCCTGGTTGCTTCCTCATTCAACTTGACGGGAACATAGGGCAAATTTTGCCCCAGGTCTCCAAGTTGATCTGCACTGGCCTCTGCCTTTTTTGCCCTTTTTTTGATTTTCATTTTTAGCCTCCCCGCATTTCCATTTTTATTATTCACCTAACAATATATAAATAATAAAACCAGGCTCAATCCAGCCAACCATTCTCTATTTTAATATATTTTTTGTAATAATTAATCAAGTTTACCAGTTCCCGATTGTCGGTCAACTTCCATATTAATTCTTCAAAGATTGTCCGGTAAAAATAGCACATGGCATCACGGTGCTCAAGATCCCCGAAAAATTCAAACCCCTTGTTCAAACATCCGGCCCCATGAAATCTTTTCCAGGGGCAATCAGCACAGGCAGCAACATTCTCCACTTTTCTCTTTTCCTTTACCCGGGCACAGATTTCAGATTCGTCAAGGAGCTGTGTTAGCCGTGGAGCATCATTGATGTCACCCAGGCAGAACTCCTCTTTGCCCACCAGCTCTTCACACAAATAGATTTTCCCATCATGTCCGAAACCAAGAATAGCATTACCTGCTCCGCATGGTGAACGATAGCACATTTGAGGCCTGTCCTTGGACACCAGATGAGCCATAAAGACATTCAGGTCATCTATACTCAGCCAGTCTCCATTAAGCTGGTGATCTTCCCTGGCAAAATCTACAAGTTCCAACCAGTGCCGGGCAAATTCGGCTGCCCGGCCAGGGTCAAAGTCAAGCTCCTTCTTTGCCCGTCCTTCATAACAACTGAAGTTCAGGCGAAAAGATCTGGCTTTCAAGCTCTCGGTCATGAATCTGGCTACTGGCAGATAATTTTCTGGATCATGAATCACAGCCAGATAACCTGTGCTGAGTCCCGCCTGATGGGCTGATTGAATGCCCGACATGACCTCATCAAAACTACCCCGGCCTGAACGGAAAACTCGATACCGGTTATGAATCTCCTCCGCGCCATCAATACTTATACCCACATCAACTTTCAATTCCTTAAGTAACTGGCTGTATTTAGCCAGCAGCAGGCCATTGGTTTGAAGTGATAAAGTTACTGATTTTCCTAAGGAACTGGCCACCTCTCTGGCATATTTGCTTCCCTCCAGAACGCAATCAATATTTAACAGTGGCTCTCCACCGTGGAAGCCGATGATGCACTTTTCTCCAGGAATTTCCTCCAGCACCCGCCTGATAATCCTTTTACAGGTCTCAGCTGACATCATCATTAGCTCTGGGCCATTATGATTGACACGGCAGTAACGACAGGCTAAATTGCAGGATTCGGTCAGGTGAAGGTTAAAATAGTGAGGATATCTTTGAATAGCCCAGAGAGTTGAGGGCTGATGATATGAATAGCCGTTAATTGTAATCATATCCTTGATGAACAACCGGTATAAGCAGCTTCTTAGCTGATGGGCAGATTCGGAGTTTAAGTCTGAAGAGATTTCGCCCAGCTTTCTCCAGGAGCGGCCATCAGAGTCTGGCTTCATCAAACCCCGTTTGACCAGAAATCCAAATTCAACCCGGGGCAAAATGAGCCAGGAGGCTGTTTCCGGTTCAACCAGAAGAACTCTTTGATCCCGAGGAGAAAGATAAAGGTCGGGCACAGAAGTAATAACCGTTTCCGGAGTTAAGGCTTCATTGAAAGTCTTAAAACTTAAGTCCAGATTATCAGCGTCCATGGATTTACTTTTCCAGCCTGATCAAGCCTTTTAGAAAAAGGGCATAAATAAAACTGACCGCTCTCGAGCCAGCTCTTTTCTTTATAAAGCTAAGGCTGTTCTGGCCATTTATCAGTCTAACCAGATGTTCACCCTTCTGGCTCAAAACCAGGCCATTAAGATTCCTGATAAGCAAAGCACCCCAATCCTTTTTTTTAAGACTGAAAAGAGCCACCGGCTTCAAAGAAGAATCAAGGTTGACTGTGCTAAGCGGGACAGCACCAGCCAGCAATTTTTCTGCCTGACCGGCAGTGGGCGTAATCTGGCAACAGGGATAATCAGAATAAATGTAATCTCTCCATATGTCCTGGAGCGGTTGTTGGCCCGCCCTTCCCAGGACTTTTTGAGACAGGCGACAGGGCTTAATCTCACCATGATTATCAACGTAGCAGGAACCATAAGCCTGCCGGCAGCCCAGGCTACCTGAGTCATACTGGAGGTTTGCTCCCGGAAAACACTCTTCAAGCTTAACCACCAGGCCTGCGGTTCTTAACTCAGGCAAAAG
>JAQURD010000009.1 GCA_028749115.1 Acidobacteriota bacterium
GAACTGCCAGGCTGGATTATAGGCTGGGATCTTATTCTTGAATATATGGTAGCCGCTATTATGGTCAGCACCGGCTGGTCAGCCTACTTTGTTAACCTGTTGAACAATCTGGGTCTCGCCCTGCCGGGAAAATGGATAGCCTCGCCCTGGGATAAAAGCCCAGGCATTATCAACCTGCCTGCTGTCCTGATCGTTCTGCTGCTAACCGGGCTGCTCATCCGGGGAGTAAAGGAAAGCTCAAGGGCGAATCTGGTTATCGTCATCATTAAAGTTATGATCATTCTTTTCTTTATCGTCCTGGCCGCACCTCATATTAATCCTGAGAACTGGAAGCCCTTTATGCCTTTTGGCTTTAAAGGAGTCATGACTTCAGCTGCTATTGTCTTTCTGGCCTTTGTTGGCTTTGATGCTGTCTCAACGGTGGCTGAAGAGACAGTTAATCCCCAGCGGGATATGCCGGTTGGGATTATGGGCTCTCTCATCGTGGCCACTGTCCTGTATATTGCCGTCTCGGCCATTATGACTGGAGTGGTTCATTATACCAAGCTCAATGTAGCCGATCCGGTCGCTCTGGTTCTCAATGAGCTACATAAGCCCCAGGCTTCAATGGTCATCAGTGTCGGCGCCCTGGCTGGTATTACCTCTGTCCTGCTCGTCTTACTGATGGGACAGCCCAGGATCTTCTTTTCGATGTCACGTGACGGTCTCCTGCCAGAAGCCTTTTCAAAAGTCCACCCACGGTTTAAAACCCCAATTGCTACTACTCTTCTGACCGGTGGAGTCGTAGCCATAGCTGCGGGGCTGACACCCATTAGTGTCTCATCTGAACTCGTCTCAATTGGTACGCTATTTGCTTTTATCATTGTCAGTTGTGGTGTCATTTTGCTCCGTCGTCAGCATCCTGAGTATAACCGCCCGTTTAAGGTGCCAATGTATCCTTACCTGCCAGCTATCGGGGCGCTGCTCTGTGCCTTTTTAATGATAAGCCTGCCGGGCATCACCTGGATCCGTTTTGTCGTCTGGCTAGCAGCTGGTCTGACCATTTATTTCTTCTATGGGCAGCGGCATAGCCGGCTGGCACAGCTGGGATCAGATCGCCCAAATGACACCGGGCCAGCGCAAATTATGAAGAATCAATAAGATAGTTGCCACACTGGCTAATGTCTAGAGACTGATAAATAGGTCTGGCCAGCACAATTCCTTTATAATCAATAATATAGCTACCATGTCTTATGATCTGACTCTAAGCTAAACAGCCCTGTCAGGCCTCCTCAGCTAGCACAACTTATTGATAATAAAATAAATCTACTGGTCAGACCTCATTCAGTAGATTTTTTTAAGAATTGTGGTAAAATATTGAGCTGAGTAGCGATTAGCTTTTAGCCTCGCCATTACTCACCTGATAAAGGGCCTAAAAAATCATAGATTTATAAGCAGAGGTATTTTTTTATATGAATAGCACATTGTCTAACACATTATCCAGAATGAGAAACATCGGGATCAGTGCCCACATTGACTCCGGCAAAACTACTCTTACCGAACGGATTCTCTATTACTGCAAGAAAATTCACCGGATGCATGAAGTCAAAGCAAAAGAAGGCGGTGGAGCAACGATGGATTTTATGGAACTTGAAAGAGAGCGTGGCATCACCATCTCATCCGCTACGACCAACGTAAGTTGGAATGATCATTCCATTAATATTATTGATACACCTGGCCATGTTGACTTTACCATTGAAGTTGAGCGCTCGCTCCGCGTCCTGGATGGGGCAATTCTGGTTCTATGTTCAGTCGGCGGAGTTCAGTCACAGACACTGACAGTTGATAAGCAGCTTAAAAGATACAAAGTCCCGGTTCTGGCCTTCATCAATAAGCTTGACCGGATTGGGGCCAACCCGTTTAAAGTCAAAGAGCAGGTAGTGGACAAACTTGGCCGGCAAGCCGCCCTGATGCAAATCCCCATCGGACTTGAAGATAAATTAGAGGGAGTGATCGATCTCGTTTCCTTTAAAGCTATCTACTTTGATGGCCCCAATGGTGAGACCATCAGGGAAGAGGAGATACCGGTTGAGCTACTTGACCAGGCCCGGCACTACCGGGAAGAGCTCCTGGATATAGTTTCCTTAACCTCCGATGAACTGGCGGAAGTTATCCTCGAAGATAAAGTCGCACCTGGAATTCTCCATAAAGCTATCCGTCAGGCCACCATCCGGAGGGAATTTACACCGGTTTTTATCGGCTCAGCTTACCATAACAAGGGTGTTCAACCACTGCTCGATGGTGTGGTGAATTATCTCCCTCATCCCGGTGAAGTCGAAAATATCGCTCTTGACCTTGATCGGAATCAGCTGCCGGTCGCCTTGCCGGCTGACCCGGACCTGCCCTGTGTTGCTTACGCTTTTAAACTGGAGGAAGGCCCTTATGGCCAGTTGACTTACATCAGGATCTATCAGGGCAGTCTGAAAAAAGGCGACGAACTTTTTAATACCCGCTCCAGGCAAAAATTTAAAGTCGGACGGCTGGTCAGAATGCATGCGGATCACATGGAAGATATCACCGGTGCTATCGCTGGTGATATCATTGCCCTCTTTGGCGTTGACTTTGCCTCTGGCGATACGATCTGTTCAAATGGACTTAATTATACCCTCACCTCAATCTATGTCCCTGATCCAGTTATTTCCCTGGCCATTGAGCCAGTAGATAAAATTTCTTCTGACCGGATGTCACGGGCTCTTTCCCGTTTTACCAAAGAAGACCCGACCTTCCGGACTTACCTCGATCCTGAATCACGACAGACTATCATTCAGGGCATGGGTGAACTTCATCTTGATGTCTATATTGAACGCATGAAAAGAGAGTACAGGGTAGAGGTGGTCAGCGGCCAGCCTCAGGTAGCTTATCGCGAGGCAATAACTGCGCGTGCAGATTTTGATTATGTCCACAAAAAACAGACCGGCGGAGCCGGCCAGTTTGCCCGGGTCAGCGGTTACCTTGAGCCTTTTGAAGGCAGCTATGAATTTATTAATGAAGTCAAGAGCGGCCATATTCCCCGAGAATTTATTCCCTCCTGTGACAAAGGGTTTCAAGCCTCCTTAAAAAAAGGCCAGTTGATCGGCAGCCCGATCATCGGTGTTAGAGTCGTCCTGACTGACGGCCAGTTTCATCCAGTAGATTCCTCTGATCTGGCTTTTCAGCTAGCCGCTCAGGGAGCTTTTAAACAGGTATATAAAAAGGCCAGGCCACAATTGCTTGAGCCCATCATGAAAGTTGCCGTAGAAACCCCGTCAGAATTTTCTGGCAGTGTTTTCGGCAGCCTTAACCAGCGCCGCGGCATCATTATCAGTTCAGTAGAAACTGGCCTTTATTCTACAATCGAAGCCGAAGTGCCCTTAAGTGAAATGTTTGGCTACTCTACTGTCCTCCGCTCTATGACCCAGGGCAAAGCTGAATATACTATGGAGTTTTTAAAATATGCCAGAGTCCCTCAAAATCTGGCTGATGACCTGATGGAAAAACACCGTCAGCAGATTGAGGAAGAGAAAAAATAACAATAAAATAGACAAGGAGTCAGCGGATGGTCAAAAAAATTCTCAGTTCGAAAAGCCCGGTAAAAATTCTGGAAAAAAGCATCAGCGGCGGGCTCGGGCCTGGTAATCTTGGCGTCTTTGCTTCGCGAAAAGGAGTGGGCAAAACAGCCTGCCTGGTTCAGATTGCCCTAAACCGCCTCATCGATGGCCAGTCAATTATCCATGTCTCCTATGCCAGCCGGGTTGATTATATAATAGCCTGGTATGAAGAAATGTTTAAAAACCTGGCCAGTCGTGAAAACCTAAGTCGGTTGATGGAAATTCACGATGAGATTATTCGCCGCCGGGTCATCATGAACTTCCGTCAGGAAGGCATGAAGACTGAACAGGTTCTAAAAGGGCTGGAAGCTCTCCTGGTCCAGGGAAACTTCCCGGCTAAAACAATCATCATTGACGGCTTTAATTTTTATCTGCCGGCAGCAGGCGACCTCCAGCTATTCAAAAAGTTTGCTCTTGACCGTCAGCTTGAGTTCTGGTTCAGTTGCTCTCTCCGGGGCAATGACCCCTTATTTGACCAGCAGGGCCTCCCTTTCGTTCTGAAAGACTATCTTGACTCTTTTGATATTATCTTCACCCTCGAAAATGAGCATGACCGGGTTAAAGTTAACCTGGTCAAAGATCACAACCAGCTCAGCCTGAAAAAATTGAACCTTGAGCTTGATCCCCAGACGCTCCTTCTGGCTAAAGCCTGATTCAAGCCTGGATTCAGAACAAATCATAAAAATCAATTCCTGCCGCCAATCACTATTCACTGTTTCCGGGGACAGCCGGGATTAATAGCTCACCACTGATTTCTTGACTGTTTTCTGGCTTCGGCTTATCATAGGTGAGATGTTTTTATCCCTCAAAAAAAACCTCAGATTAACTGGCAGCTACTCTTCCCCTTTTTCTGCCAGTTATCTACCATTTAATTTTAGCCAGGGAGGTCAAATATGCCTAAAAAAGTTGCTGCTTTTGTCCTCAGTTTTTTCTGGATGATAACTATGCTCCAGGCAGCTTTCAAAAAGGAAGATATCAAGGTCTTCCACCTCGACAATGGTCTGAAAATAATCCTGTATGAAGACCATAAGATGCCAAATATTTCTTATTTTACGTTTTTCAAAGTTGGCTCCCGTTGTGAAAGACCAGGCCTGACTGGCGTCTCCCACTTTATCGAACATATGATGTTTAACGGGACGGAAAAATTTCGCCCTGGCGAGTTTGACCGGCTGATGGAATTCAGCGGCGGGGCGAATAACGCTTACACCGGCGATGATTTCACCGCCTATACAGACTGGTTTCCAGCCAATGCCCTGGAAAAAATTGTCGAACTGGAGGCCGACCGGATGCAGGGGCTGCTTTTTGATCCTGAGGTGCTCGAATCAGAAAGAGGAGTCGTAGCTTCCGAACGGCGGATGAGCGTAGAGAATGACAATGAGGCCATCATCTATGAAAATGTCAGGTCAACAGCTATCATGGCTCATCCCTATCACTGGGATGTCATTGGCTGGATGAGTGATATCCTTGGCTGGCGGCCGGATGAAATCAAGCAATATTATCAAACTTACTATGCTCCCAACAATGCCGTTCTGGTCGTGGTCGGTGATTTTGAAGCTACCAGGCTGTTAGAGCTGATAAAAAAATATTATGGTCATATTTCAGTTCAGCCACCAGCACCGCCTGTGATCACAGTTGAACCGCCGCAGCTCGGACGAAAAGAGGTCATCATCAGAAAGGAAGCTCAGACGCCGTCTTTTCTGTTGGCCTATCATGCTCCAGCCTGCTCTGATTCGGATTTTTTTGCCCTGTCCATACTGGAAAAACCACTGCTTCAGGGAGAAAGCAGCCGGCTCTATCGCCGTTTAGTCCGGGACGAACAGTTAGCCATTTCAGTTTCCGGCGGGTGTGAGGAGAAAATTGATCCCTTCCTATTTATGATCGAGGTCAAACCACGGCCTGATGCTGATCTGACCCGGATTGAAAAAATAGTTGATGAAGAACTGGCTAAAATTGTTGAGCAGGGCCTGACCGAGAGCGAATATGAAAAAGCTCTCAATATCGTCAGAAGTGACTTCTACTTCAGCCTGCAGACCAACTCTGGCAAAGCCAATATGCTGGGAGCGATGGAAATGCTTTATGGCAGCTTTGACCGGCTGTTCACCATTATGGATAGCTACCTTCAGACTAAGCGAGAAGATATTCCGGACATAGCCAAAAAATATTTTAATGAGTTGAATAAAACTGCAGGCTACCTAGTGCCGGAAGGAGGCCAGCCATGAACAGGTTTTTAACTATTATCATAACTCTCTTTTTGCTCTGTCCAGTCCTGGTGTTCTCTTCTGAGAGATTGCCCAGGCCGCAAAAGATTACTCTCGATAACGGGCTTGTTGTTTATTATTATCAAAATCCAGAGCTTCCCTTAGTGAGCTTCAGGCTTCTGATTAAAGGGGCCGGCAGTGCTTTCGAGCCGGCCGGACTCGATGGCCTGGCCAATTTTACGTCTGATATGTTACTCAAAGGGACGAGTAGTATGACCGCCGAACAGATCGCCGAAGCTCTCGATTTCATGGGGGCAAGATTGAACTTCACCTCCAGCGAAGAATACGCCAGTGCTGGCGGCGAATGTCTGTCTCAGTTCCTCCCCCGGCTGTTACAAATTGCCTCTGATTGCCTGACTTCACCAGCTTTTAAAGAGGAAGAATATAAAAAAGAACTGGCCAAAAAAATAGATACTCTTAAGGCCGTCAAGGACAATCCGGCTCAGGCTCTTCGGCAGTATTTTAAAAAGGCCTATTTCGGACAACACCCATTTGGCCACATTTTGCTCGGTACTGATTCTTCACTTGAGAAGATGTCCTTACCGCAACTTAAGAAATTTCATGCGGAGAGATTCAGGCCAGACAACTCCATCATGGCCGTTGTCGGAGATGTTAAGCAGAATGAGTTGATTAATATTTTAAAAACGACTATCGGGCGATGGCCAAAGCCCGGGACACCTGCCCCCCAAGCCAGTGTTCCACCTCTCCCCTCTCTCCACGGTCAAAAACTTGTGCTGATAGATAAACCTGATGCTACTCAATCTTACTTTGCCCTTGGCTCCCCTGGCTATGCTCAAAATGACAGACTGGCGGTGGTAGCCAGCATGATGAATACTCTCTGGGGCGGGCGCTTTACTTCCTGGTTGAATACAGAGCTGAGGATTAAGCGCGGTCTGACTTACGGTGCGGGTAGCAGCTTTCAGTCGTGGAAAACAGGCGGCTTATTTATGGCCAGTTCTTATACTAAGAATGATAAAATCGGCGAAATGCTGGATATCACTTTTGATCTGCTGAAAAGAGCCAGAGACAAGGGATTTTCACCAGAAGAAGTTGAAAGTGCCAGGAATTATATAGTCGGCCAGTTTCCTCAATCGCTTGAAACCAATGGCAGCAAGGCCAGTGCTTATCTCCGTCTCGTTTATTATGATCTCGGTCTCGATTATTATGACCGCTACTTAGCTGAGATTGATGCCGTCCGGCAGGAAGACATCAAGCAGGCGGCGGTCAAACTACTCCCGGACAAAGATTACACTTTAGTCATCATCGGTAAGGCCAGCGAGATCAAGAAGCTGCTTGAGAAATTTGGCCGGTGGGAAGAAAAAAAAATAACTGATCCTGATTTTTAAAGACTGCTCTGTGGACAAAAATTAATCGGATGCCGGATTTGAACCTAAACCCCGGCAGAAGCGTTGAGCTAAAGTTGAAAGGAAGTGGAAATAGAGCACAGTCTTGCTTCGCTAGATGAAGTTTGGCTTTGTTTTTTTTTACTCTTTATTATTTTTTCTTCTTTATTTTTTCTTCTTCGTCGCCGCTGGCGCCAGAAGCCGCTCCCGGGTATAAGCAATAAGGCCACCGGCATCAATGATGGCCTGTCTGGCTTTCGGCAGTGGCTCGATTTGAAACTCCCGGCCTGAAGTTTTATCAATAATTTTATCAGGTAGAAGTTCGAGTTCATCTCCTTCCTCAGCTTCAATAGCAGGACAGACAATGAGCTTCAGACCAAGGTTAATAGCATTCTGCATAAAAATCCTGGCAAAGTTTCTGGCCACAATGATCAGTTCGTAACCCTTCAGGGTAGAAGCAGCCTGCTCACGCGAGGAGCCACAGCCAAAGTTTTTTCCGGCAACAATGACACTACCAGGTGTAACCTGACCGCTCCTGAGCTTCGAGTTAAATTCAGGCAGATCAGCAAAAGCATACTGCGTAGTTTCAGCAGGCAGGACGGTCGCCATGAATCTTCCAGGATAGATAATATCGGTTGAAATATCATCACCAAGTTTCAGGACAACTTTAGCCATATTATTTGCCTCCTTTTCCTGGATCGGTGATATAGCCAGTCAGCGCAGAAGCCGCCGCCACCGCCGGCGAGCAGAGATAAACTTCGGCCTTGGGATTACCCATCCGGCCCTTAAAATTGCGGTTGGTGGTGGAAAGAGCAACCTCATTATCACCGAGAGCCCCTTCGTGGACCCCCAGGCAACAACCGCAGCCAGGGTTCATGATGACAGCTCCAGCCTTGATCAGGTCAGCTAAATAACCGAGCTGGAGGGCCTGTTGATAAATCCTGAAGGAAGCGGGGAAAATCAGCATTCTGACACCCCTGGATATTTTTTTGCCCTTTAAGATTCTGGCGGCCATGGCCAGGTCATCAAGGCGGCCATTGGTGCAGGAGCCAATAACAATCTGGTTGACTCTTACCCGGCCAACCTGGCTGACGGGCTTAACGTTGTCTACCGTGTGAGGGCAGGCTACCACCGGTTCAAGCTGGGAGACATCTATCTCAACCACCTGATCATATTCAGCTTCCGGGTCGGGCCCGAAAATGTCAATCGAACCTTTAACCTTCGCTTCTTCCTTGAGGTAACGCTGCGTTTCTTTATCGGGCGGAAAGATGCCGGAGGTAGCTCCAGCTTCCACCGACATATTGGCCACCGTCAGGCGTCCGGAGGTCGGCATTTTTTCTATAGCCGGGCCGTGATATTCCAGGACCTTGAAATTTGCCCCCTCGGCTGAAATCTTACCGATGAGATAAAGGATAAAGTCCTTGGGGAGAACATAACGTCCAAACCTTCCTTTAGCCACAACTTTAATCGTCTTCGGCACTTCAACATTGAGAACCCGGCCGAGGGCCCAAACCGAGGCCATTTCAGTTGCACCAATGCCAAAGCTAAAAGCCCCCAGAGCACCATGAGAAGTGGTATGACTGTCTGTCCCGACGACCACTGTCCCGGGCAGCACATAACCATTTTCGGGCAAAATTTGGTGGCAAATGCCGCCTTCGTCGCCCCGAATGTCATGGAACTTTTTGATTTTCTGAGCAGCTACAAATTCTCTTATTTTTTTCTGATTGGTCGCTGTTTTGGCACTTTCGGCTGGAACACGGTGATCAAAGATAATAGCGATTTTATCTGGAGCCCAGACTTTTGGTTTAAGCCCGGTGTCCTTATAAATTTCCATAAATTGGTTTATAACCAGAGCCGCATTTTCGTGCGACATGGCCAGACTAACCTTAGGCTCAATGACCTCACCAGCCTTAACCGCTTTTTGACCGGAAGCCTGAGCCAGGATTTTTTCCACCATCGTCATTGCCATGGCACTGTTACCTCCTTCATTGAGTGATTAAATTCATTCACTATTGATGTCCAGTATTTAAACCTTAATTCTTATTATAATCATTTATCTAACTTCTGGTTCATGTTTAATTTTGGCTAAAAGAGCTGAGGCCTGGCAGTCAAAAGGGGGGCAGGCCGCTAACCCGGGAAGAGTGTATGCAATTACTGCTCCTACTTCTTCTGGTTCGCTTGTTATCGTCCCTATTCTATTTTTTATTTTATGTATTTATTCTGAACTCTGTCCTCCGGCAGGAACTCTTCTTCCAGTTGCCGGTAATCCTTTATACCTACAAAAGTAGTGTAATCTTCAAAAGAAGTGAGCCATTTGGTTTGGCCAGCCAGGATGCCAGTTGGTGAATTTTTTAGAGCAGTAAAAAATTCTATCAGGGCTTTATGCATGACCATAATCGAAGCTACCGGAATTGATACCCGTCCGATGCCCATTTTAGCCAGTTCAGGAATCGGGACGAGTTCTGTTCTCACGCCAGTGACACCATCCATCAAATTAACTGACAGAGGTCCCTTGATTTCTTTAGCCGCCCTTTCTATATCAGCCCTGGATCTAATACCGTCAATAAAGACCAGATCGGCCCCGGCTTCCAGATAGAGCTGGCAGCGCCGGATGGCCTCATCCAGGCCATAGATGGCAAAAGTATCTGTGCGGGCATTAAGGATAAAATCCCTGTCCAGAGCATCTCTGACCCGGGCACAGGCTTTAATTTTTCCAGCCATTTCCTCGGCTGAGATGACTTCTTTTCCGGCTAGGTGGCCACAGCGCTTGGGGAAGACCTGATCTTCAATGTTCATGCCAGCCGCACCAATACTTATGATCCGCTCAGTTACCCAGGCCGCATTAATCGCATTGCCGCCACCGGTATCGAGGTCAGCCATCACCGGGATATCAACCGCCTGAACAACGTTCCAGGTTATATCAATGATATCCTTCATCTGAACCAGGCCGACATCTGGCTTGGCCAGAAAAGAACCAGCCAGGCCAAAGCCGGAGACCTGAAGGGCTTCAAAGCCACATTTTTCAATAATCCTGGCACTTAAAGCATCATGACAGCCGGGGACAACCACCGCTCGCCTATCCATAATAGCCTTTCTTAATCTAGTCGTTTCCTTCACTTAGTCCTCCTGAAAGAATCGAGTTTTCAAACTCTTATTATAATCATAAAATTTTTTTTGGCTATAAAATAATGGTAGCTGGCGGCAGGTTTCACTTTTACCTCAACAGGGTAGAAAAACAGCTGCGCTTTGCTTTATTCAGGGCTGAAGAGAGAAGAAAGTTAATCCGGTCAAAAAAGGCTAAACGCAAATTTAATCCTGATTTAACCCGAGTAGCTAATCATCAAGCGATCTGGAGTTAGACTGATTGGTCTGAGCTTATGCGCGGACGGTGGAAAAAATAAAAAAAGAGGACTTTGAACGTTTCTCTGATTTCCCGGCCTGATATTTTTGATTGGCCTTCCTGGCGGTTAACAAAAGTTATAGGCACTTCCGCCACCTCTGCTCCCGCTCGCTGAAAATAGTAGAGCACTTCAAGATGTGCAGAGTAGCCGCAAGCCACTAATTTTTCCAGAGGCACGATTTTGAGATACTCAGCCCGGTAGGAGCGGAAAGCTCCTGTGCAGTCTTTAGCTTTAAGGCCCATCAACCTTCTGGCTAGAAAATTGGCTGTCCAGCTATTTAGTTTCCGGGTAAGTGACCAGCCCTCTGTCCGCCCTCCCTTTACATAGCGGGAACCAATAACCATGCCGGCCCCAGCCAGTTGCTCAAGCATCAAAGGAATGGCCTCGGGCGGATGCGAGAAATCGGCATCCATAGTCACCAGCCGTTCATAACCATGCTCTATTCCCCATCTAAAGCCATCACGGTGGGCTGTCCCCAGCCCGAGTTTTCCTGGCCGGTGAAGAACAAATACCCGCCCACTAAATATCTGGCTAAGGCGGTCAGCCAGGTCACCTGTTCCATCCGGCGAATGATCATCAACTACCAGAACATCTACTTCGGGTCTAAGATTCAACACACTCTGGACTAACGGCTCTATATTTTCTGCTTCGTTATAAGTCGGAATTATGACTACCGCCTGGTTTTTCATACCGGCATTTTATCAAAAATAAGACCAGGCGGCAAAAAACTCTTTCCTTTGAATTTGCCTTAGGTTATACTTGGTATCCAATCCTGGTCAGAGGCTATTCTGGCCAGCCGGAGGAAAAATGCCCGATAACCGTTCAGAATTAATTCTAAGCCTTTTTCAGCAAAGTAATGCCTTGCTCAGGGGCCATTTTAAATTGACTTCAGGTAAACACTCTGAATGGTACTTTGAAAAAATTAAGTTGATCGAGCGCCCGGCCGTCCTGGAAAAAATTATTGACCTGCTGGCCGAGCAAATCAAGCAGGACAACCTGGCCTTTGATTATGTGGTCTCTCCAGCTTATGGGGCTATAGCCATCGGTTTTTTGACCGCTTTGAAACTCAATAAGCTGTTTGCCTTCAGCCAGAGAGCTGAGGAAAAAATGACCGTCCGTTCCGGTTTTTCTGGCCTGGATAAGTCCAGAGCAATTATCGTCGAAGATATCCTGACGACCGGCGGCTCCATCCAGGAGGTTCTTGACTGCCTCCACCAGAAAGAAGTGGAAGTCGCCGGGATTTACTGCCTGGTTGATCGTAGTGGCGGCCAGGTGCTCATTGAGGGCAAGCCGGTTAAAAGCCTCCTGTCACTAAAAGTTGAAGCCTTCGAGCCAGAGGGCTGCCCTCTCTGCCGGCAGAATTTGCCCTTGATCAAGCCTGGAGCCTCTGACAAGAAATGAAGGTCATTCTGGCTTCAGAATCTCCGAGAAGAATCCGCCTGCTAAAAAAAATTCTGAAGTCTTTTTCTGTTATACCCAGCGGCTTTGATGAGAGAACCATCAATGAAAAGGAGCCTGCTGCCTATGCCCTGGAGGCAGCCGCAGCCAAAGCCAGAGCAGTGGGCGAAAAATATCCTGATGATCTGATCATCGCCGCTGACACCGTCGTCACCATTGATGGCTTGATTCTGGGCAAGCCAGATAGCCGGGAAGAAGCCAGGAAAATGCTGGAGACTCTGTCAGGCCGCACTCACCAGGTAATAACGGCCATCGCCCTATTTAACCGGAATAAATCAAGGCTTTTAAGCGATTATCAGCTCACCGGTGTTAGCTTCAGGCCGCTTTCAGCCGGAGAAATCGAGACCTATCTCTCTTTAAACACTTTCGCCGATAAAGCCGGCGCCTACGCTCTGCAGAATGTCAGAGAAAAATTCATAGAGGAGATTAAAGGCGACTACTACAATGTGGTCGGACTGCCGCTTGGAAAACTGCGCCAGTTGCTTCACCGTTTCTCTGAGGAGAAGCTGACTGCCGAGATTTCCGGTTTTCGCCTGCCTGAAGGCTTTGGACTGATTGAATCGGCAGGAGGTGAAACCTACCTGGTGCCCGGTGCTTACCCCGGGGATCAGGTAGAAATTGCTTTTGAAGCTAATCAACAGAAAATCCACCAGGCCCGCCTGCTGTCTATCCTCAGGCCGTCTTCCCTAAGAAGGCCGGCGGCCTGCCCTCATTTTGGGCTGTGCGGCGGCTGCAGCTTTCAAGACCTCATCTACGGGGAGCAACTACATCAGAAAAGGCTGTATCTGAGCCGGGTTCTAAAAAAATATTTTCCGGCCGATTACCATTATTTCGAGGTAGAAGATATCAGGCCTTCACCCAGTGAAT
The DNA here is from genome assembly GCA_028749115.1 of Acidobacteriota bacterium. Taxonomy (GTDB): domain Bacteria; phylum Acidobacteriota; class Aminicenantia; order Aminicenantales; family Saccharicenantaceae; genus Saccharicenans. Next base: position 12,954 of record JAQURD010000009.1, read on the forward strand.
ACTACTACCGGAATAAGATGGAATTTTCCTTTGGACAGGCAGAAGGCGAAGTTTATCCGGGCCTCAGGGAAAAAACGAGAATAAAAGGCCGCCAGAGTGACAAAAAGGTTGTCAGACTGGATCGCTGTCTGATTTCTTCTCCCCTGACTGAAACACTGTTCAGCCTTTTCCATCAGTTGACTGAGGAATCCGGGCTGCCTGCTTTTGACCTTAAAACCAAGCAGGGATTTTTCCGTCATCTGGTTATCCGTGAAGGCAAAAATAGCGGCGAAATGATGGTCAGCCTGGTCACCAGCAGTCAGGCTGAAATCAGCCTCAAGGATTTTTCAGAGCAACTGGTCAGAGCCCTGCCCGGCATCAAGAGTGTCTGGTGGGTAGAAAATGACCGGCTGGCTGATGTCGTTTCCTACGAAAAGCCCCACCTGATTTACGGTCAGGAATCAATTGAAGATTGCCTCCTTGGCTTTCGCTTTAAAATTCACCAATCATCCTTCTTCCAGACTAATCCCCTGGCAGCTGAACTGGTTTATAAGCGGATCGCAGATGAAGCCAGAAGGCTGCGGGCTCAATCGGCCATGGGCCTTTATTGCGGCTCTGGCGCCATAGAAATTTGCCTCAGCCCGGCAGTAGGAGATGTCCTGGGTATTGACTGGGATCCGGCCAATATCAAAGCAGCCAATGAAAACGCCGTCCTGAATGGAGTCAAAAATACCAGATTCCTGTCAAGTCCGGTCGAATCAGCTTTATCAGAAATCAGCCGCGGCTCCTTTGACCTTTTGATTATTGATCCTCCCCGGGCCGGCCTCAGCCCGCGGGCCATGAAGCAAATTATCCCTCTGCGTATTCCAAATTTGCTTTATGTCTCCTGCCACCCGGAGACACTGGCCAGAGATCTTAGCATTCTCATTCAAAGCGGTTACCGGCTGGAAAGTATAGCTCCGGTTGACTTCTTCCCCCAAACCGCTCACTTAGAAGCTATCGCCTGCCTCAGCCGATAAAAGACAATCTTGAGATTAAAATCTAGATTAATAAAGATATACCCGGCGTCCAAAAACGCCATTAAGACTTATAACATCCCCCGCCAGTTGTGATTTATTTCGTCTGAGTCGTCAGAAAGATAGGCAGGGTCATCTGCTTAACCTGGTCCATCAACTCCTCAATTTCATCAATATGCCTGTCTTCATCCTGAAGAATTTTTTCGAGGAGTTCCCTGGTAGCATAATCACCCACTTCGCCAGCGAGTTTAATAGCTGCATTGTAGGCTTTAATGGCGTCAAATTCAGCTCGGTGATCGAACTCCAGCATCTGGGGAACTTCACTGCCGATAAAAATCTTTTTAAGTGTAGAGACAACTGGCAAGCCTTCCAGAAAAAGTATCCGGCCAATCAGGCTTTCCGCATGTTTCATCTCCTGGATAGCTCTTTTCTCAATTGTCTCATGGAGCTTAACATAGCCCCAGCTGGCACACATTTCGGAGTGGACCATATACTGATTAACCGCTGTCAACTCATCGGCCAGAAGAGAGTTAAGGGTCTCAATTAACTTGCTATCACCTTTCATCTTAGCCTCCTTTGTCTTATTTATTATATTTTATACTATAATCTCTTATCCGTAAACTATTAGCATTCCAGAAGATTTTCTTTTAAAATTAAGCCTGAATGATTAAAGCCAGGCCTGAAGATTTCATTGTCGAGGAGGTGGCCTCCCTGCCCCTCGTCGAAAAGGGCGAGTTCCGTGTTTATCAACTGACCAAAAAGAACTGGACAACGCCAGATATAGTTCGTTTTTTGGCCAGGCTCCTGTCTATTTCCCCCAAAGCCATTGCCTATGGAGGTAAAAAAGACAAGCACGGCCTGACCACTCAGCACATCACCATTAGGAGTCAAAAAGATTTCAGCCTGGAAGAACCTAATTTTTCTCTTAAGTCTATCGGCTTCATGCGAAAACCGATGAGCCCGGCTCTGATCGAAGGCAATCGCTTCTGCATTACCATCCGCCAGTTGAAAGCCATTGAACCATTGCTCAAAAATCTAGAAGAGGTCAAAACTTACGGTTTTCCTAACTTCTTCGATGACCAGCGCTTCCGGGGCACAAGACCGGAGCTTGGTTTTTTTGCTGACCGTGTCCTTCGGGCACACTACAATGGCGCCCTGCAGATCTTTCTTCAATCACAGAATATAAAAGCGGCTGATAAAAAGAATAAAGAAAGAATGGCCGAAATCATAGCCAACTGGAGAAACTGGGAAAAATGCCTGGAGCTGGCCCAGGGTCTGACAGAAAAAAGAATATTCCGGACACTACTACTCCGGCCCGATGATTTTCTGGCAGCTCTGGAAAAAATCCCGCGTGAAGAGATTTCTATGGCCTACGCTGCCTTTGGCTCTTACCTCTGGAATGAGCTCTTGCGCCACCTCCTGCGGGCTAAAATAGATAATCTTAAAGAAGTCGAGGCGGAGTCGGGCACATTTCTTTTCTGGTCCACTCTTAACCAGCCCACTCTGGCCTATCTTCAGGCTTTAAGACTGCCGACGCCTGCTGCCAGAATGCACTTTATGGATGACCTGAGCCGCCAGCTTTATTGCCGGGTGCTGGAAGAACAGAATCTAAAATTCAGTTCTTTCCGGACCAGAGCCTTGAGCCGGGTATTTTTCCGGTCTTTTGAGCGACAGGTTCTTCTTTATCCGCAAGACCTGCAGGTGGTTAACTCTGGAGCTGATGAGCTCCATCCAAAAATGAAATCCTTAGTTTTATCTTTTTCTCTCCCCCGGGGAGCTTTTGCCACCATGCTGATTAAAAGAATTATGCTGGAGGAATAAAAAATAGACTGGCCAGCCGGTCAGGCCGGTCTTTGAATGCCAATATTTTTTAGGGCCAATGGTCTGGAGTTGAGAAACATGGTGATTAAAAACAAGAAAAGGTCAGCCTCAAAAATGAAAACAGCCGTTATTATCCTGGCTGGAGGGCATGGCACGAGATGCGGTTTTCCCCGCCCGAAACAATTTCTGCTTTTGGGCGGCCGTCCGCTTATTGATTATTCAGTTGAAAAATTTCTTTCTCTTCATCCCGGTATCATAATTGCCGTCCTGGTTAATAATTATCAAAAATATTATCGGCCTCACCCGGGAATCAGCCTGATTGCTCCTGGCGGAAAGGAGAGGCAGGCCTCAGTTCTGAATGGCCTCAGCAGCTGTCCCGCTGGAACTGAACTGGTCATCATTCACGATGCTGCCCGCCCCTTTTTCCCTCTGGCCGGAGTTAGAGCAGGCCTGCAACTATTAGCAAATGACAAATATGATGGGCTGGCCCTGGCTAGTCCGGCAGTGGATAGTCTGGTGGAGGTAAATGACGGGGAAATAGTCTCTTTTCCCGACCGTAAAAAAATATATCAGACTCAGACTCCCCAGCTCTTCCAGTATCCAGCCATGCTGAAAGCCTGTCAGAAACTCTGTGGACAGAAATCTTTCGCCTTTACAGATGATCTATCAGTCGCTTATGCGGCTGGCCTGCGCTGCAGTCTGGTTGAGGGCAGCCAGATGAATTTTAAAATAACGACCAGATTTGACTGGGAATTAGCCGGGCAGCTTTTGAAAACCGGCTTTTAGAATGGATTCCCATACCTTTTTAAATAGTCTTCAGCCTGGCGTAAAGCCTTTTCATCGTCAACATCAATCCAGAACCTGTCTTCTATATCCATTACTCTGGCTCTGGCTTGAACCGCCAGGACTCTGACCCCGGCAGAAAGAGTAAAATCGCTGGCTGTTTTCTGACTCTTTTCCAGAGCTTCAAAAAGCGCTCTGGTTCCATAGAATATCCCTGTATCGAAAGCATTATAGCTGGCTAATTCCTTGCCAATATCAACAATCCGTTCTCCATTTATTTCTACTTTCGTCACATCAGCCAGGTCAACAAAAGGATGATTATTTGTCCGGTAATCAACGGCCAGGATCAGCCCGCCTTCTTCTACCGGCAGCCCGATCAGCCTGGCAAGAATAGCCGGGTCAAAGATATGATCCGACATCAATAGAATAAATCTGTCTCCAACCAGATCTTTTGCCCGGTAAACTGACAGGCCATTTTCTTTCTGCCAATCTTTGTTTTCCAGGCAGGTGACCTGTACTCCTGGAGGGTAGGACCGCTTCTGGAGATGTTCTTCCAGCCGTTCACTCTGAAAACCAGTGACCACGATGATATCTTTTATACCCGCCTTGATCAGTGAATCTATGGTTCTGTCAATTAAAGCTCGTCCATTAACTTCAAGGAGAGGCTTGACCGGACAGAGATTTGAAATTCTCTTTCCCTGGCCAGCGGCAATAATTAGACCCTTCAAATTATTCATCTTGACTCGCTTCCAGCCAGCCCGGCGGCTAGCTTAGACATTGAATTTTACTCGAGCTCAGCTCAAAAGTCTATGAAGCAGCCTGGCCTCAACCTGTCGGGTATGATCATAGCCAATCCGATCAAAAATTGACATCCGCCCGGATTTGTAGTAGAAAAATCAAGTAACGTCAGGGGTGCTAGCGGCACTAAAGGCCGGGGCTGAGAATACACCCTTTGAACCTGAACCAGGTAATGCTGGCGCAGGGAGACAGTTTCAGCGGCAAAAAACCTCAGCCCCTCCTGACAGCACAATTTTAGGCCAGGAGGAATGGTTATGCTCTCAGCTGAAATAATTATTTCCGACCTGAATAAGATCAGGAAGCAGGCTCCTCTTATTCACAATATCACCAACTACGTTGTCATGAACGTGACGGCCAATGCTCAGCTGTCTATTGGTGCTTCTCCCGTAATGGCTCACGCTCTCGAGGAGGTCGAAGACATGACCGGGTTAGCCTCAGCTCTGGTCATCAACATCGGCACTCTCAGTCCCGCCTGGGTGCAAGCTATGATCAGAGCTATTAAAAGAGCTGAAGCGAAAAAAATTCCAGTCGTCCTGGATCCGGTTGGAGCTGGAGCCACCACTTACCGGACAAAAACGGCCAGCCAGTTGCTGCAGGCAGGTCCTGTTGCCATCATCAGAGGCAATGCTTCAGAAATCAGAGCTCTGGTTGAGACCAATGCCCAGACCAAAGGAGTAGACAGTTTAGAGGTCTCAGGAGCAGCCATTGAAGCCGGACGGCAGCTGTCCTCAAAATATGCCTCGACGGTTAGTATTAGCGGGCCGGTTGATTATATTATCAAGGGGGCGCAGACCATTGCTGTTTACAATGGCCACCCGCTGATGCCCCGGGTAACCGGGCTGGGCTGTACTGCCACCGCCCTAACTGCAGCTTTTGCCGCTGTTAATCATGATTATTTTCAGGCAGCTGCTGGAGCTATGGCCATCATGGGTATTGCCGGTGAACTCGCTGGAGAAAGCTGCCTCGGACCAGCCAGCTTTGAAATCAGCTTTCGTGACTGGCTCTACCGTCTTTCTGATAAGGAAATTTTTGCCAGGCTGAAAATAAGATGAAAGGTAACCGTCTCCTGGATTTAAGCCTCTACCTGGTGACCGACCAGAAACTGGCTGAAAACAGGGATCTGATTGACTTAATCCTGAAAGCCATAAGAGGCGGAGTGACGGCCGTCCAGCTCAGGGAAAAAGACATTCCTGCCCGGGAATTTTACCAGCTGGCTCTCCAGGTAAGAAAGGCCATTCCCCGGGAAATCCCGCTGATTATTAACGACCGGCTGGATATAGCTCTGGCCGCCGGGGCAGATGGTCTCCATCTCGGTCAGGCTGATTTACCGGCCGGAATTGCCCGGCAGCATTTTGGCCCTCAGGCCATCATCGGACTGTCCATTGAGAATATTCAGCAACTAAAGGAAGCCAGGCACCTACCTGTCAATTATTTAGCTATCAGCCCGGTTTTTCCCACCCCAACAAAAGCAGATACCGGACCAGCCTGGGGTCTGGCTGGCCTGAAAACGGCCAGACAACTGACTGATCTGCCACTGGTGGTTATTGGTGGTCTGAACGAAAGAAATGCTGCTACGGTCATGGAAACCGGTGTCGATGGCCTGGCTGTTGTCTCTGCCATCTGCAGTCAGCCAGACCCGGAAAGAGCAGCCAGAAGATTAAAATCTATTATCACAGAAGCCAGAAAAAATAAACACAATAGATTAATTTTTTCTTCAGGAAAAAGCAGGAAAAATGAAGATTAAAAATAGCCGCCAGCTTTCTGATCTGGGGGAATTTGGTTTTATTGCCCGCCTGGCGGCGGCCGTCAACCATCACCTTCCTGAAAATGTCACCGGCATCGGCGATGATTGCGCTGTGGTTCCCTGGGAAGGCAATAGAAATCTCCTGGTGACAACTGACCTCCTACTCGATGGTGTCCACTTCTTAAAGCAGAAAATATCTGCGCGCGATCTCGGCTACAAATCCTTGGCCGTCAATCTGAGTGATATCGCCGCCATGGGAGGAAAGCCTCTCTGGGCTTTTCTTTCCATCGCCCTGCCGGCTGAAACAAAGGTCTCCTGGGTTGACCAATTTCTTTCGGGCTGGAAAAGCCTCAGCCAGAAAACCGGAGTGAAGCTCCTGGGTGGAGATACCAGTAAAACCAGCGGAGCCATGGTGATTAACGTGGCTTTGTTGGGAGAAGCCCAGGAAAAATATATTAAATACAGATCAACTGCCAGAACCGGGGAAGTGGTGGCAGTGACAGGCGAACTTGGCTCATCAGAAGGCGGGTTGCGTCTGATACTTAATGAGCGATTAGAAAATTTGACTGGAAAAGATGAAAAATACTTGCTACGGCGCCATTTCCACCCGCAGCCCTGCCTGCGGGAAGGTTTTTTTCTTGCCCATCAACCAGAAGTTGGAGCTATGATGGATGTTTCTGACGGGATTGACTCTGACTTAAAAAGAATAATGGAGCGTTCAGACCGCGGAGCCGAGGTTTATCTGGAAGAATTGCCGGTGTCGGCTAGTTTGAAAAGATGCAGCCGGAAATACGGCTGGCATCTGGAGGAAGCTGCTATCGGCGGTGGAGAAGATTACTGCCTATTGCTCACCGTCAGGTCTGAAAATTTCCAGAGACTCAACGAGCGTTATAGCTTAAAATTCGGTCGCCGGCTTTATCCGATCGGTCGCATGACAGAAAAAAAAGGAATTCTAACCTATCTAAAAAATGGCCAGCCTGTTTCTTTTCGGCGATTGGGTTTTGATCACTTTAGAAGCTGACCGGGCCGGAGTCAGAGTTCCTGCTTTGATTTTATTTATTCTTTTATATTCTCTTAATTTTCAGCTGGGGGATTTTCTAACTTAAGTACTTCCTGCAGGACATCAGCCTCTTCAGCCGTGATAATCTTATCCCGAAAAACTACCTGAACTTTAAACTTGCCGTCGTCAGCCTCAACTAATAGGAAATGATTGCCTCCCCCATTTTGAACATAGAGATTATTTATGCGCGGGCCACCACCACCGCTGATATAATACTTAATTCCATCTATTTCTCTGGTTGGACCAAAGCGGTGATAATGGCCGGCAAAAACGGCCAGCACTTTATTCTGCAGAAGCAGAGGATGGACTTTGTTTGTCCAGAAATCTTTGTCAATGTCAAGAACATATTTACTTGTCTTTGTCCAGGTCGGCACATGGAGAAAAACGAAAGCTCCTTTCCATTCATCTGAATTTTTGAGGTCAGCTTTCAGCCAGTTAAATTGTTTCCGACTGATATGTCCGAGTCTGTTATCCTCAACATTCCAGAGAAAAATCAAATGGTAACCATTAAGATCAACAGACCGATAGGTTAACCCATATCGCCGGAGATAAACCTCCAAGGATTTCTGACTGTAAATATCATGATTGCCTGGCACCCGGAAAAAAGGTACTTTAATTTTGGCCACCAGGCGATCAAATTCATTCCATTGAGAATCAGCCCGGCGAATCCCGTAACCGGCAATCATATCGCCCAGGTGGATGACAGCCTCTGGTTGAAGCTCATTAATTTTCTCTATCATCTGGGTAAAAAATGGACTTTTCCGGCTCAAAAACTCTGGACTGGTATCACCGATAACCACCAGCCTGAGATCAGCTGCCGCCAGCCAGCCAGGTAGAACGATAATTATCAAAAATGAAAATAATTTTTTTATTTCCGGCCTGCTCAATTTTCATCCTAGCTGGCGATAAACATTAAATTTTAAGAAAAGTTGCCTCCGACCAGCCATCAGGGAAGAAGCCATGCGATTCATTAACTCTGCCGCTGGAAGCGAAGAGCATATTTTTGGGGAAAATCACCCCAGGCCAGGTCCACTTTTATCCTTTTAGCAGCTACCTCCTCATCAGCATAAGCCTCAACTACCTGGCCAATAAAAAGCATTTTATCACCTGTTTGCACCTGATTTTTGACCTGGCATTCGAGATGAGCCAGGCATTCATCAACGATCGGAACACTGACTCTCCGCCCGGCAACAGGAGTCAGCCCGGCAGCCTCAAACTTATCAATTTCACGTCCTGTCCGGGAACCACAAAAATAGATTTTGGCTTTCAAACTGGCAGGAGGAATATTGACTATAAATTCCTTCCTGACCTCAATTAATTCTCTTGAATAAGAAGTTAACCCCAGAGCGCAGGCAACCAGGGGAGGCTGCTTGGAAACGGGCAGGCAAAAGCTAACAGCCGCAATAGTGTTTTTCCCGCCAGAATCGCCTGAAGTAATTAGATAATGCCTCATCGGCCACATAAATTCTAAATACTCTACCTCAACTTTCATCGCTTTGCCTCTATTAGTTTTTATTATAATTCAGCAGGGGGCCAAAACAAAATTGATCTTGGCTAACTGACAGCCAGCCTGTCCAGTCTGCCTGCCTACATGTGAGTTTCTAAACTGATTTAAGTTATTTTTAAATCCTCAGGATTATGGAAGATCAGCACTGAAATCAACCACTTTAATTTTTTTCACACCGGCTGGCAAAGAGGTTAATTTTTTAATCTCCTTCCAGTTGTCTGTGCCTGGCTCACCGCAGCAGACAGAATAGGTTCCCGCCCGAAAAACAGGCGGCCTGAATTCGTTTTCTTTAATTCTCAACGTATAGATAACCTCCTGACTTCTTTCCTCCACCACCTGAACGACCGGGTGGTCGAGGCCTTTAAATCTAAGTGATGGCAGATAAGCCGCCGGCCGACGTCCCTCATTTTCAAGGAAAGAAGAACTGATCGGCCAGCCTGAAAGAAGACTTGAACCAGGCCAGGACATTCCCTGAGTTACTGACCAGTTTTCAAAGATTATAGTCCCGTCTTTTTTAAACCTTACCAGACCGAAGCCTGAGGCTTCATGTCCCTCCCCGCCATCAGCCGTTGCTGATGGGTTAGCTACAGCTTTAACCGAGAATCTGTTGCCAAAGGCATCAGTCAGATTGCCCGTAGCTACAGGCGCAGTTTTAGTCGCTGTTTTGTCTTTCCGGGGAAACCACCTGAGCTTTGACGCAGCCATTAAAGGTTTAGGAACAAAAGCATAACTCGCTTCATCATATCGGCTCAATCCATATCTAAGGGAGGCAGCCGGGCCACCGCCACCGGCTAAGTGGATGGCCAGTGCTTTTCTCAGGATTTTAATTGCTTCATCCCGGCCATTTTTTGGCCAGCCTCCAGAATTAAAGTCAGCAGTAGGCTGATCATCAGGAGGATATTCCCCCGGCAGAGGTGGAGGCGACTTAAAGAGAGCTTCATCACCGGCTACACCAGCCGGCGTAGTCTCCAGGCAGACCCACAGACTTTGTGATAAAGCTGCTTTAAACTCAACCTGGCCAGACCAGTCCTCCGCCCAGCCCTGGAGAAAATCAAGCTGATCTTTTCCATGAAGGTCAGCTCTTTTCGCTTCGGCTTCCTTCAGAACATCAAAAGCCGGGTTTTCCGCCCAGCCATTTCTAATTTTAGCCTCTGGTAAGGCCGAACCTGGTGGTGTTTTAAACATCCGGTCATCAAGAACAGCCAGGCTCAAGCCACCATAATTTACCTGGCAATAATAGGGCTTCAGACCTATCCCGGTCAGTTCTGGAGCGGGTGAGTCAGGCAGATGAGATGTCTGAGTAACCAGAACCAGACGGATAAATTCAGCAGGCAGCAAAAAGCCACCTTCATCCTGTCCCAGAATGAAATTACTGGCTTTCTCACCGGCATCTGTCTTCCCGCCATTTCCCCAGAGCTTAAGCTGGAAATAATCTCTGGCCTCAGGTGTGATGATAGCTGGCCTGTCTTTCAGCAGGTCAGCAAATGCCCAGCCAAATAAAATCCACTGTCTGAGATACTCCTGTTTTAGTCTGTCAGGAGAAACTTCTTCCTGCCACCAGGCGGGTGGCCGCCCGAAGACCTGGTTGCCACCAAAAAAGAGCACATCTGGATTGAGGTTTTTCAGGCTGGCCACCACCTGTGAATAAGGATAATCAATTTCACTCCCGGAAGCTAAAACCGCCAGTCTTATCTCCTCAGGATTATCCGGCTCTGAAGAAATCTGACCACGAAAAGATGGGAGTCTGGTCTCCTGCCCGTTTTTATCTAAGATTACCAGCCGGTAGGTTACAGTCTGTTTAGAATTCCAGTCTTTAATTGAAAAGAGAACCCCTGCATTCTCGGGTTGAATTTTTTCTGACGCCGTTCTTTGCCACTGACCGTTATCTTCGACTTCAAAAGCTACCAGACTTTCCTCTGGCAGGCTGCCCGGTATCGCCTGAGCCCTGAGTTTAAGCTGACTGCGGTTCAAACTGTAAAGGGTAAAAGCTAATGGTCCAAGCTGTCTTTCTGGATGAGTCTCAAGCAGATCGCCTTCAAGCTCAAGCTGCCAGAACTCTGAGACAGACAGGCTGGACTGGTTAATTTTCATCTCAGGTAAGCTTGAGACCAGGGCCAGTCCCCCTTTGACTTTTTCAGATTCCGGCCCATTATCCTCTAATTTATTCAGGAGCTTTCCATTTTGTAGCTCATACAGACCCAGCTCGAGTTGATACCCCCCATCGTTAATTTCAACTCTGATTTTAAACTCGACGCCTGTCATTAAGGCCGCTTTTATTATTTCCTGAGTTTCAATTGAGCTAACACTTTCCAGATCCCCAATAAATAACAGGCCGTCGGTGGTCAGGCCAAGGTCAAGGCCTCCGCCAGCAACGGCTGACTGCCGGTAGTCCCCATCTTTGCCTTTAATGCCCACCCTCAAGCCAATATAGTTTTTAAGCCGTGGCCGGGAAACTGATGAATTGATTTTTGCTTTAAAACTGGCCTGAAACCCGCCGGCCAGGCCTTCCATCTCCCCGGTCAAAAAATAGACATAACGGTTCAGGGCCGGGGTCAGGCACTGAAGGCGGCCGGTTTTAACCTGCCAGTCTTCAAAATTGGAGGCGAAAAAATCCGGCCCGGGCCACGGCCGGTTAATCTCAAGAGATAAATCCAGCTTGAAGTCATCAGCAGCCAGGGGTAAAAATGAGCAGAGAATAGCCAGCCAGCTCAGCAGGAATAAAAAACAGCTTTTTCCCCTGGTCTGGCTTAGTTTTCTTATTATCTTCCAGCGGGGACTTAAGTATTTAAATCCTGGTGCTAGAAATCTTACTGCTTTTTTCATTAACCTTCGGGCCATTTATTTATAACAGGCTGTTGTTATTCTGATCGCACACTTCAAGTAAAATTAATTTTAACATCATTCCGGCCGGAAAGGTAGCTGGAAATAGCTCACCTCTCACCGGCCAGCAAATCTTAGAGTTCATGATAAACAATTCAGTTATTGTTTCCGGCAATTTTTGTTATAATTTCCGGGCTGATTTTGCATCTCCAGGGAAGCAAGAAAATGATTCAGCAGGCGGTGATTTTCGCTCTGATTTTCTCTCCAGTCGCTGCCCTTTCTGCTTATCTCATCACCTACGGTGAATACCGGAGACATTTCCCGGAAGATCGCCGGCGGGCCAGGCGTCTCTCACTTGAATTTGCTCTGGCCGCCTTCATCTTTTTTTTTGTGATCATTGTCCTGGCCATTATCTTCATTAATAAATTTTCCCCACCCTGAAAAACTGACCAGAAAGAACAAAATTAAAGAAGAACTTTAATGGTCGGGAAACTGCTGACTGTCCAGCACATCTGGACCAAACCCGTCTCTTTTCCATCCACTCTGGATATTAGGTCTCAACCTGATTGAGAAAAAGGTTTGACTCATTAATATTTATCCTATAATCTATAAAATAAAAAGGAAAGTAAAGATGTCAGAATCTATTCAGGGCAGAAGCCGGCGGTGGCAGTTTTCCCTGATTTTGCTCCTGGCTATGAGCTTTCTGCTGGCTAACTCGCCAGCCTGTCAGAAGAGAGGGCCCCGGCCAGAACACTGGGCAAAACCGATCAAGCTGGCTGGTGTGCCCAACTTTTATCAGGTTAGCGACCTTCTTTACCGCAGTGCCCAACCAACCAGCCAGGGATTTAAGGCACTGGAAAAATTTGGTATCAGATCAATCATTGACCTGCGGGGCGGCGATCATGACCCGAAATTAATAGCAGATACGAATCTTAAATATTTTGCCATTCCATCCAGAGCCAGCCAAGTCAGGGAAGATGAGCTGCTGAAATTTCTTAAAATTGTCACCAGCCCGGCTGATGGCCCCTATCTTGTTCACTGTCATTACGGGGCTGATCGAACCGGACTCTTTACTGCTGTTTACCGGGTAGTAGTTCAAAATTGGTCAGCAGAAGAAGCTATCCGGGAAATGCAGTCTGGCGGCTTTGGCTTTAACAACACTTATACCAACATTATTAAATATATAAAGGGATTAGATCCAGAAAAATTCAGGCAAGATTTAAAGTAAATCCTTTTTGAAGTCTTATTCAAAAAAAGCCAGGTATCTTACCCTCCCCCACCCGTGGACATCATCCTCCGGTCCGGGACAGGCTCAATACCTGGCTTTTATCGTTGGTTTAAGCTACTAACTTATCTTTTAGATTCAATTAATAGCGCCGGCCGCCAGAGGAACTGCGTCCGCGTCCTCCGCCAAAACCGGTGCGCGGTTTATCCTGCCGCGGTTTGGCTTCATTAACAGTGGCTGTGCGGCCCTTCAGGTTTTTGCCATTCAGGCCATTGATAGCCGCCTGGGCTTCTTCCTGGTTGGGCATTTCGACAAAGCCGAAACCCCTTGATTCACCGGTGTAGCGATCCTTAATGATGGAGACGCTACTGACCGCACCAAAAGCTTCGAAGGCTTCCTTCAATTCGCTTTCGGTCAAGTCTCTGGAAAGATTTCCTGCGTAGATGTTCATGCTCTACTCTCCTTTTAAAATTTCCGTTATAAAGGAGAGGAGTATGCCGATAAGGGCCCATGCCCTCTTCCTTTATAATCGAGGTGGTATTATAGCACATAATTCAAAATAAATCCTGGTCAACAAAAAACTTTTTCCGGTTCTAAACTTAGCCGGCTTAAAGCCCGGCCTGTAAGAAGGAAAGCTATTATGTTATAAATATTTAAGGTAAATAGACAACAGGCAGGATGCTTGACAGGCGATAATTCCTAGGAGCTAAATCAGAGGAATGGAGAAGAGAAAAAGGGAGAGGAAAGGAGAAAGCCTTGACTAAAATCATTCAAAATAGAGCTAAAGTCGGCTACCGCGTTTTTTCCAGGCTCTTTCTTTTCAGGGCGGTTTTTCTGCCAGTTTTTATTGGTGCTATCTCAATCTGGCTTCTGGCCCAGGCTGAGACTTTAACAGTCACCGGAGAAAAAGCTGCTGTCCGGCTAAGACCAATTCGCGATGATGTCGGCTTCTGCTGGAGCCAGGATAGTATGAAAATTCTCGTTGATTATCTGGCCGCCAACGAAAAAGAAACTTTCAGAAGCGAGGGCCTGGTAGCTGCCATTTCTCCTCACGACGATTACCTCTATGCCGGCCACCTCTATTACCCTTTATTTAACCTGATTAGAGCTAAGGAAGCAGTCATCTTCGGAGTGACTCACGGAACTGTCCGCCAGGAAATCAAAGGACTGGATAGTGTGTTGATTCTGGATGATTATGACCTCTGGCCAGGTGTTCTCAAACCAGTCAATGTCTCGCCCCTGCGGGAATTTATCCAAAAAAAGCTCCAGCCGGCTGACCTGGTGGTGAATGACCGGGCGCATGAACTTGAACATTCTATTGAAGCCTTGCTGCCCTTTCTGCAGTATTTCAATCCGGAGATAGAAATTACGCCGCTGATGGTTACTCCTATGCCTTTAAATAAAATGGAGGAATTATCGACTGACCTGGCTAAGGTGATTTCAACCTATATGAAAGAAAATCATCTGGTTCCAGGCCGCGATATCTTTTTTCTGATTTCAGCCGATGGCAATCATTACGGAAAAGATTTTAACAATCTGGCCTTTGGCGAAGGACAGACAGCCTGGGAAAAAGCTCTTGATTTCGACCGGCAGCTTATTGCTAATTACCTGACAGGTATAATCGATTCTAAAAAAATAGCGGGTCTGACCGGTGAATTCTGGGGCCAGACTTACCTTGATTACAAAAACTCCTATTGGTGTGGGAAGTATTCTATACCATTTGGCCTCCTGGCAGCTGAAAAAATCATCAAGGAAACAACCGGTAAGAAAATTAAAGGTGAACTTATACGCTATTCTGATAGTTACAGCGAGGGTGTGCTGCCACTGAGAAAAACCGGCATGGGCATAACAGCTCCTTTTTCCCTGCGTCACTGGGTAAGCTATGCCGCTATCGGCTATTACCTGAATTAGCCTGGCGCACTGGTCAGGAAGGTGCCTCTGGACTTTTTCTCCCGTGGTCGAAGACTGCCTCGAAATGAGCCCGCCCGATAGACATAAACAGCCACAATAAAAAGAAAAGAGCGGCCAGAAATAAATTTTAGCCTTTGAAATGGTTGAAAGCGTGAATGAGGCCAAGACAAGCCTGGTCAAAAATTTCAATTCTGCCTGTTATAAATTTTTATCTGTCTCAACAAAAAAGGCCAGATAAAAGTTCATCACTTCAGTCGTAAACTTATGTTGGCTCCTTCTAACCAGCCAGCCTGAATGCATTGAAATCTATCTTTAAGCTTTTCCCAGAACCATGGCCAGCAGAGCCATCCTGACGTAGAGACCGTATTCCATCTGGCGGAAATAAGCTGCTCGAGGATCTTTATCCACTTCCATGGAAATTTCGTTGACCCTGGGCAAAGGATGCATGATAATCATCCGCTCTTTGGCCTCTTCCAGCGTTTTGGGCGTGATGATATAGGCGTCTTTAACTTTCTCATACTCTTCAAGATTGTCAAATCTTTCTCTCTGCACACGGGTCACATATAAAACATCAGTTTCAGACAGGACGCCTTCGAGCGTCCGGTGTTCCTTCTGAGGCAGGCCTTTTTCAGCTACTTCCTCAATAACTTCAGGCGGCATGCGCAGAGCATCGGGAGAAACATAATGAAGCTTGATGTGATCAAAACGCGTCAGCAGTCTGGCTAAGGAATGCACGGTGCGGCCATATTTCAGATCCCCCAGCATAGTCACGGTCAAGTCGTCGAGCCGGCCAAGCTCTTCTCTGATAGTAAAGACATCAAGCAGAGCCTGGGTGGGATGCTCCCCGACGCCGTCGCCGGCATTGATCACCGGCTTGCCGGCATAACGGGCTGCCAGAGCGGCTGACCCGACCTCGGGATGTCTGATGACAATGACATCGGCATAAGCAGCCAGGGTTCGCACAGTGTCTGGCAGGCTTTCGCCTTTAGCTACCGAGGAATATCGCACTTCACTGATCGGGATGACGGCCCCGCCCAGCCGCTGCATAGCAGCCATAAAGGATGAAAATGTTCTGGTTGAAGGTTCATAGAATAAATTCGCCAGGATTTTGCCTTTGAGTAAATCAAAGGTGCCGATTCTCTCCACCATGACTCGCATCTCATGGGCAACGCTAAAAATATATTCCAGGTCTGGCCTGGCAAACTGTCTGACGGACAGGATATCTTTCCCATACCAGGGAGCAGTTTGCTGGTCACCAAAGGGCAGGTAGGGACTCTTTGGTTTGGTCGGCATAATGTCTCCTTTTTATACTTGTTCAGGCTTAGTTTAGCTCAGTCTGACCTGATTTTAAGCCTGTTCTCGCCTGCCATGAATGCTAATCTTATTTTTATTTAATATATTCACTGTTGAGCTAACTGTCAATCAACAAAACAGAACTTCTATTTAAGCTTGAATGTTCAATTTTGCTCCAGGCAAATGGTCTCTCATTAACCCGGCTAACTTCCGGTTCTGGCTCCAAAGGCAATTCATTTCAGTAACCGGTCCAGTTCTCACCCTGATAGAGTTGAATTCATTATTGATTAATTTTTAGACAAAGATTATAAATAAAATATCAAGAGCTAATTGAGATAAAATAACAGAAGAGATGGAAAGCCTTGAAAGATAAATTACAAAAAGGAGGTGGACCATGAGTGTGAAATTGAAATTAACTTCGATCTGGCCGATGCTGGTGATATTTCTTCTATCTGCTGGTTTTCTGCCCGGGCCGGGCCGCCTGTCAGCCCAGAATGTTGACCTCGGGATATCATTTGCTGATGGCCAGCTTCTCGGCTTTTATTTCTCAATTTCTAAGTATTTTAATGTTCCCTCTGAGACAGTCATTGATGTTCGCAATCGTTATCGCCTGGCTGATGACGATTTGCCGGTGGTTTTCTTTTTAGCCAGAGAGGCGCGAGTTGAGCCGGCTATTATCATTAGTCTGCGGCTTAAAGGCCTGAGCTGGTGGGATATCACCTTGCATTTTGGCCTCAGTCCTGAGATTTTCTTCATTCCAGTCAGCATGGTTAAGATTGGACCTCCTTATGGGAATGCCTATGGCTACTATCGTCA
Organism: Acidobacteriota bacterium; assembly: GCA_028749115.1. Taxonomy (GTDB): domain Bacteria; phylum Acidobacteriota; class Aminicenantia; order Aminicenantales; family Saccharicenantaceae; genus Saccharicenans. The sequence continues at coordinate 29,727 of JAQURD010000009.1, forward strand.
GTACCACGGTCAGAGAAACTGGGGCCAGGCTATTTTGAATGATGGAGACGTGATCAATCTGGTCAATCTTAAGTTCATTTCTGAAGTACAACAAATTGAACCAGAGCGGGTTATGGAGATGAGAGCTAAGGGCCAGCGCTTTGTAGATATCCATGAAGCCATTCGTCTGGAAAAGGCCAGAGGCCAGGGCCAGCCCCTGAATCAAAAAGGCAAGCCTGGTAAAAGTGGTAAAGACAAAAACAAATAGACAGAGCAAAACGATAAAAAAAGTTACAAGACTGAAATAAATATCAAGGGAATTGGCCAAACCCAAAAAGTTTAAATTTTTTAATTTAAAGTCCAATTTAAAGTTTGTTGATTGAATTTAAGACGAACTCAACAGACATCTAAAATCAACTAAATTGAGCCGTCAAGAAAGGTCCGGGTTTATTATTTATGTTCTTCACCAATTTATTTCAACTTATTGATTTAAAAGGAAAGGCGCTGGCCTGCCTTCATTTTTAGAGGTAGGGCTGCCAGTCTGCTTTTTTGAATTTTCTGGTCTCCTGAGAAACAGAAGTCAAGAGAATAACTGAGGCTTCTTCTGCCGATCTCGAGTGGCTGTACCTGATAGTCAGGAGGGCTGCCTTTTTGACCAGCAGAAGGTCCAAAACCTCGTTGCCACTGAGGCTATTTCCCGCCGGCTGGCCAGTGGCAGCCGGGCAGAGATGGCCCATAGCCAGAGGCCCCAGGTCCTTGAACCTGATAGCAGTTAAAGGGCCTTTGCGGTCAGCCATAGTCAGAAGAAGGTCAGAGGCCAGAACTTTTTTCTCCAATCTTTCATTTTCTTCCTGGTTGCGGCCGACAACAATAAGCCCATCATTTTCAAAAAAGCTACGGCCAGTCTTTATAAGTTCAATATCTTCTGCCAGCCACCGGCCTCGCCAGTGCTGCAGTTGTTTTAACTTCTGTGTAAAACCAGGATCAGTCAGCAGGCAGCCGCCAGAGGGTGTGGGGTAATTGTTCAGGCCATAATAGCCAGCCAGTTCTATCTGCCGCTGGCGAGTTCGGCCTGAAAGATCAAGCAGCTTTTCACGTTTGACCAGGCCCAGCTCTTCTGGTCTGGTCGAAGGCAGAAGGCGAGCGGAGAGGGGCCGGAGAAGCAGCCCTCCTGCCGCCCCCAGTTTTTCTACCAGCTCCAGGGATTGACGGTTCTGAGACTTCGGCCTTTCACCCAGGACTTCACCGGTAGAGATAAAATCAGCCTGGTAGCGGGACAGAAGCTGGACAGCCAACCTGACCATCTGACCATGGCAATCAATGCAGGGATTAAAATGGCGACCATAACCATAACGTGGCTGATCAACAATCTTTATCTCTTCCTCCGTTATATCAGCGATAATCAAGGGCCAGTTAAGCCTGTCAGCCGCTTCCCTGGCCAGAACCGGCTCAAAGAAGACACTGGCGAAAGTCAAGCCAATAATTTCAACACCCTGTTCTTCCAGAACCTTACCGGCCAGAAGGCTATCCAGGCCACCTGAGAGAAGCAATAAAGTTCTGGCTCTGGACTTTTTCTCGCCTGGTGCCCTGATTTCATTTATATTCATCTCAAATGGCCATCCGCTATTTGCCTTATCTTTTTCTGACGAGAACCCCAGTGAGCCAGCCCAAAAGTCAAAGGGCAGCGCAGAAAGGAGGCTACCAGTTTGTTTTTCATCCCGGGGATGATAATCACCTTATGCCCGGATAAGGCCCGGAGTGAAATCCTGACCACGTCTTCTGCTTTCATCCAGGCTATTCCCGGAATAGCTTCAACCTTAATGCCGGCCACCTGATGAAATTCTGTCCTGGTCAGTCCCGGGCAGAGAGCCTGAACCTTCAAGCCAGTCTCATAAAGCTCGCTCTGCAGATTTTCGGAAAACATTACCTCGAAAGCTTTAGTCGAGCTGTACATTGCCCCGGAAAGGGGGGAAAAGGCAGCCACCGAAGCCACATTAATAATCGCACCCCATCGTCCGGCAATCATGGAGGGTAAAGCCGCTCTGGTCAGAATGGTGGTAGCCAGGACATGCACTTTGATCATCCGCTCCGCTTCTCCTGTTTCCTCCAGATGAAATTTCCCATGGCCACCAAAGCCAGCATTATTGATCAGCAAATCAAGATCAGGTGTCTGGCGAATTTTCAAAGCTACCTTTTCTATTTCTTCATCCTGGCTGAGATCAGCCTGGAAAACTTCAGCCGTAACTCCAGAGGAGCTGCTTAGCTGGCTGGCTAAAAGTTCGAGACGCTCCCGCCGCCTGGCCACTAAAATCAGATGTGTGCCACTTTGAGCCAGTTGCCTGGCATATTCCTGACCGAGGCCAGAGGATGACCCGGTAATCAGGGCTTTCCTGTATCCTGCCCTTTTCATCATCGTCTCCTTTCAAAGTTAAAAGGGGTCTACTCCACTTCTTTTCTTTATTATCACCCCGATTATCAACCAGTTAATAATTAACCTTTATCCGGCCTGTTCCTTCAGGAAGTTTTAGCTTTCTTTTTTGTCGGCTGAGCAACTCTTTCCTCTTCTCCAGATGATTTTTTCCCAACTTATGTACTTTATAGATTCCGGCCGGTAAAATAACACCCTATTAATTATATAGTCTTTTCGCCTGCCAGGAAAACAGAATTACTGCCTATCCAGTTTTGGCCCAACACTATGCACCCGGGTGGCTGCCTTTCCTCATTTGCCAGCCAGAACCCATTCGCCCCTTTAACTTATTTGTTCTTAAGAGTAGCCAGGATTTCTGATAACAGTCTGACCTCATCTGATGGAGCTGGCGTGGCCGCTACCTTCTTCTTATCCATTTTTTCCTGCAACTTTTTCATCGGCAGCACTATACCGAAATAAATCGTCACCGCCACGATAAAAAAATTAACAACGGCATTGATGAATTTTCCAACAAAAATCGGGCCAAGAACAATACCTGAAAAATCCGGCCGGCCAAAAATAGCTCCAATGAGCGGAGTTAGCACATCGCCTACCATGGAATTGACAATTTGATTAAAAGCAGCACCAATTATGACAGCTACAGCCAGGTCAACAACATTGCCTCTCATCATAAAATCTTTGAAGCCTTTTAGCATATTTGCTCTCCCCTTACCTTGAATTCGCTACTTATTCTATGGAATATCCGGACTTTTAGCAATTTTCCCCCGGTCTCTATCTACTTCGCTTCTTTCTCTATAACAGGTGCTGTCCGCATTTCTGGCTGGCCTGATTTTGATTGACAGCAGATGACGATAATGCTAACTTGAAGTCAGCAGCGACAATGAAGGCTACCAGTTGCTGGATATTGCTGATCCTGGTTCTGTCTGGTGCTTTTTTTTACTCTTCAGGGCTGTTTCTTTGTTCTACAGCTTCTGTTCCATTCCCGGCTTTTTCTGCCAAGCTTTCTGTTAAACTTTCCTCCTCACCTCAGAGTTCAAGCTACAAATATTATTTTGAACCGGCTAAAGAACTAGATCTACTATTGAAGATCCTGAAGTTTGAACGTAACTGGAAATCCCGGGCCGGGGAATTTTTCGTCATTGGCATCGTTAACCAGAAATCCGATTCGCTTTCAGCCCGCCTGGCCTCTGACTGGTTGGCTTTGAACCAGACCTTAAGCCAGCAACAGATCAATATTTATGGCCTGCCCATCTCCATAATTGATCTGGATGTTGATTCTTTTCCTTTCCCTGCTCTCGAAAAAAAACTCCAGCAGGAATCAGTTAATTTCGTCTATTTCACGGTACTTAATCTTAAGAAAGATCCTGACCTGATTAAGAATATCTGCCGTCTCTGCCGGAAAATAAAGATAGGCACCTTCACCGACAACCCGGAATACTTTGAGACCGGTATGGCCCTGTGTTTAATGCCGGATAAGGATAAGCCGCAGATCATCATCAATCTGGAGGAGGCTCAAGCTCAGGGATTAAGCTTTTCTTCCCGGCTCCTGCATCTGGTCAAGATAAGGAACGCTAATGGAACTTCAATCCCCTACTAAACCACCAGCTGCTTCTGACTCTTTTTCTAATCCTTCTTCCACTTCCCCTTCTAATCTTCTTCCTTCCTACCGGCGGAGCCCAATTGTCCTGAAATTCATGTTAATTTCCCTGCCTCTTTTAGTTTTAGCCTGTTTAGCTTTATTGATTCTTGGACCGCGCTTTTACCGGCTCCATTCTATGGAAAACTTACAGGATAAAGCTGAATCAATAGGCAGAGTAGCTGCTTTCAGTCTGGCTCCAGCCATTATCTTTAATGATACCGATAATATCGATGAATTTCTGAAGAGTCTCAGCCAGACACCTGAGGTGGAATATATCTTAGTTTCCGATGAAACTGGCCGGGAGCTTGGCCGCTATCAGCGCCCCGACGAGCGAGCAGCCGCTCCGTCCGCTTCTTCCAGCCTTCAAACTGTTTCATCCGCTGTCTCCTCAACTTCATCATCAACTGCTTCGCCACTATCCAGCCTACCATCGCCACTTGAGTCAAAACCCTCCGCAACACCTAAAACTGCTCCCCTGCCAGCTATTAATCAAATAAACAAAACAGGTCTGAGCCCTGATGGCCTTTTCTGGAACTTCTTTACTCCGGTTGAACATCAGGGAGAACTGGTTGGCTATCTGACCGTAGGCTTCTCTCTAAAAACCCTCAATGCCCGCCTGACACGTATAAACCACCTTTTTCTTATTAGTTCCTTGCTGGTTTTTGCTTTCGGCCTGCTGACCTTTTACTCTTTGAGCCTGCTGGTCACCCGCCCGCTGCGCAAAATGACCAGAACGGTTAACCAGATTGCTGCCGGTAATCTTGACCTCAGACTGGATATGACCACCTCTGATGAAGTTGGACAGTTAGCCTCAATTTTTAATGTCGGACTTGAAGAACTGCAGAAGACCATGCGTCATCTTGAAGAGGCCAAGCAAACCCTGGAAAAGAAAGTAGAAGAAAGGACGGCCGAGCTAAAACAGCAGGTAGAAGAAACAGAAGCCATTGCCCGCAAGCTTAGCGAAAGCGAAGAGCTCTTTCGTAACATGGTGGAGTCCCTGGGAGAAGCAGTGATTATAGTTGATAACCAGGAAAGGTTTACCTTCGCCAATCCTGCTGCCAGAAGAATTTTCAACGATACGGAACAAAAGCTGGAGGGTCAGAGCCTTCAGGAATTTACCACCGCTAAGGATTTTGAATATCTTCGCCAGCAAACTCTCCGCCGCCAGCAGGGTTATCGCGATACTTATGACCTTGAACTGAATTTCCCTGACAGTAGTAAAAAATCAGTTATTGTCAATGCGGCTCCCAGGATCAATCCCGATGGACAGATTATTGGCACCCTGGCTGTACTGACCGATATTACTGAGAGAAAAAGACAGGAAAAGGCCCTGTCTGAAGCGAAGGATGAACTGGAAAAAGCCATTACTGAACTTCAGCAGAGAAATAAAAATACAGTCCAATTAGTTGAAATGGGGGAAGCCATTGGACTGGCCAAATCTGAGGAAGAAGCTATAAAGATAGTCATCAACTTTGGCGAAAAACTTTTTCCTAAAGAGACCGGGCTTTTCTATCTCCGGCCAGCAAAAGAAAATTTCCTGGAACTTATTTCTTCCTGGAATCAGGCGGCTGAAGCCGAGACCATCATTAATCTGGACGATTGCTGGGCCCTCAGGCGGTCTCTTCCCCATTTTGTTGACCCTTCAAATAGAGCCTTTCTTTGCCCTCACTTAAAAAATATTATCAAGACACCAGAAAGAAGCGCTTGCCTGCCACTCAGCTCAGCCGGCGAGACAATTGGCTTACTGGCGCTTTATTGCTGTCTGCCTGACAAATCTGGCCAGACTTCAGCTTTTATGCTGTCCAATCTGGCCGAGTCTGAAGCCAAAAAGTCTCTCCTTATTGCCTTCTCCCAGAGAGTAGCCACCTCACTGGCCAATATCAGGTTGAGAGAATCGCTCCGGCAGCAGTCAATCCGCGATCCTTTGACCGGTCTTTACAACCGGCGTTACCTGGAGGAGACCCTGGAAAGGGAATTCGCCTGGGCCAGAAGAGCGAGTCAGCCGGTTTCTATCATTATGTTTGACATTGACCACTTTAAAAAGGTAAATGATCTCTTCGGACATGATGCTGGCGATGTTGCTCTCCAGACTATCGCCGGCCAGCTTCAGAAATCTGTCCGGACTGAAGATATAGTCTGCCGTTTTGGCGGGGAAGAATTTACCGTGGTCATGCCTGCACTGCCATTAGACAGGGCTCTAAACAGAGCCAATCTAATTCTCGAGTCGGTCAGAAATCTTGAGCTCTCATCTAAAGGAATGTTCATTCAAAAGATAACCATGTCAGCCGGAGTAGCCTCTTTCCCGCTCCATGGAGAAACACCGGCCAATGTTTTACAGTCGGCTGATCTATCACTCCTCAGAGCTAAAAATGAAGGGCGGGATCGGGCTCAGGCCGCCGATAAGCCAGTCAGTTAACTGAGAAACCTAATTCGGGTTAAATAGATACTCAATGCCTGATGACCAAAGTCAGGGTGGAGGCGAGCGATGAGTAGCTTTGAGTTTCTGCCTTCAAAATGGAAGAAGAGGTTTAGCAGCCCGGTTTACTTAATAGCTCTTGTTCTAATCATCAGCATTGTAATTATCGGGGTGGTTTTTTATCGAGCTGAAGAAAGAAGAGTAAAAAACGTCATTTTTAATCAGCTTTCCAGCATTGCCCGCCTGCAGGGCTGGGAAATAAAATCCTGGCTGGACAAAGGGCGATCCGATGCGGAAGAAACGGCCGGCAGCCTCTTTTTTTCCAGGGCCATTATCAGTTTCTTGAATGAGCCTGACCTGGAAAAAAGAAATGAAGTAAGAGAACGTCTGAAGCTCACCTCTCGAATTTATGGCTACTCACGCATTATGATTTTAGACAGGCAAAAGAAGCCGGTTATTTCTGTTGGCGAAGAGGCCCCAGCCGGAGCCCCAGCTTCATTTTCCCAGGAATTAAAGGAAGCCCTGACGCAAAACGAAAAAACAGGCGAGGTATCTATGACGGATTTGCATGTCCCACAACCTGGCAGCCCCGTTCACCTGGATATAGTGGCTTCTATTTATTCACCTCAAAGCCAGGGGAAAATAGAAGAAAATAAGCAACCTGATGCTTATCTTGTTCTGAGCGCCAATGCTTCAGAATTTCTTTTCCCGCTTATTGATTTCTGGCCAGTGGCCTCAAAGACAGGAGAAACTCAACTGGTGAAAAGAGACGGAAATGAAGTAGTTTTTCTCAATGAGCTGAAATCCAGAAAAGGCTCGGCCCTCACTCTGCGTCTGCCACTCAGCCGGACTGAGACAGCAGCAGTCAAAGCAGTTCTCGGCCAGTATGGTAATTTTGAGGGCTATGATTACCGGCAGGAGAAGGTCATGGCCTGCCTGTCTGCTGTTCCCGGGACAAACTGGTCTATTATCGCCAAAATTGATAGGAAAGAAGCTCAGTCCATCTGGCAAAAACGCTCAAGGTTGATTATCTTTTTAATCATTGCCATTATTATCGTTAATTTACTACTGACTGAGCTTTTCTGGCAGCAACGGAAAACGGCCAATCTGGCTAAACTTTATCAGGCTGAAACTGCAGTCAGAGAAAGCCAGAAGCTATTTCAGGTGCTGACTGAATCATCTCTGACTGGAGTTTATCTGATTCAGGATGGGGTTTTTAAATATGTCAACCAGCCCCTGGCTGAGTGGTTCGGCTATAAACCGGAAGAACTGGTAGGCAAGCTCGGTAATCTTGAGCTAACTCACCCTGATGACCGGCCAATGGTCGCCAACTATAATCGCCTGCGCCTTGAAAAGAAACTTAAAAGTGCCAGGTACGAATTTAAAGGTCTTAGAAAAGATGGCAGCATCTTTTATGTTGAAGCTTTCGGAAGTGCCATAGATTATGAAGGAAGGCCAGCTATCATTGGTTCCCTATTTGATATTACTGAAAGGATAAATCTTCTGCAGGAAATTCTGGCCAGAGAAGCCGAAATCAAAGCCACGCTTTACAGCATTGGCGATGCCGTCATTGCTACTAACCTGTCCGGCCGGATTGAAATTATGAATCCACCGGCTGAAAGACTGACTGGCTGGACAGAAAAGGAGGCTAAGGGCCAGCCGGTTCAGGAAGTTTTCCGGGTCATTGATGAAATGAGCCGCCAGCCTGCTGAAAATATTTTTGATCGGGTCGCCCGTGAAGGCCTTACTGTTGGCCTGGCCAATCATTCTATTTTAGTCTCAAAAGATGGGAGGGAATATCCAATTGCCGATAGCGGTGCACCAATCATTGATAGTCACGGCCAGATGCAGGGCATTATTCTTGTCTTCCGCGATCAGACGGAGGAGCGAAAAATTCAGAAGAAAATTATTGAAACCAGAGAGCAGCTCAAGGAAAAAAACAGGTTTTTTGAGCACCTCATTGCCAACTTGCCTGGCCTGATTTACCGCTGCCAGAACGACCGGAACTGGACAATGGAATATCTAGCTGGCACCTGCCTCGAAATTACCGGTTATAAACCGGAAGATTTAATAAATAATAACAAGCTGGCCTTTAATGATTTAATCCTTCCTGAATATCAGGAATTTGTCTGGAAAAAATGGCAGGAGGCTTTAGAGAAGAAAGAGACTTTTGAAGGCGAATATCAAATTATAAGTGCCGACGGCAAGATAAAATGGGTCTGGGAGAAAGGCAGCGGAGTTTTTGATGAGGGGGGCCATCTCCTCTGCCTCGAAGGGTTTATTACTGACATTACGGAAAGGAAAAAAACTGAGGAAAAACTGGTCAAAAGCGAGCAGGAAAAATCGGCAATCTTTGCCACTATTTCTGAACTTGTGGCTTATCAGACATTTGATCATACTATCTTATGGGTCAACAGGGCCGCCTGCGATTCCCTTGGGGAAAAAATGGAAGAGGTGGTTGGGAAAAAATGTTATGAGTTGTGGCATGGAAGAAGCGAACCATGTGATAATTGCCCGGTGGCTGTAGCCAGGGAATCAGGACTGCCAGCTAACACCGATATTGGCAGCCCGGATGGACGCTACTGGCATATAAGTGGCTACCCTCTTAAAAATGAGCAGGGGCAAATAATAAGAATGATAGAAGTTACTGCGGACATAACTGACCGGAAAAAAGCAGAAGAAGCTATGAAACAGTCACTTAAAGAAAAGGAAGTTTTAATCAGGGAAGTGCATCACCGGGTGAAAAACAATATGCAGGTTATTTCCAGCATTCTGAACCTTCAGTCTTCTTTGCTGACTGACCCAAAAGCTAAAGAAGCCATTAAAGAATGCCAGCACCGGATAAAATCCATGGCTATGGTTCATGAGAAGCTTTACCAGGCAAACAACTTAGCCAATATTGACTTTGCCAGCTATTTGAGCAGTCTGGCCAAAAATATTTTCCTCGAACACCAAGTCAAAGCAGACCGGATCAGTCTTAACCTTGATATTGAGCCAATTGAAACCAATCTGAATGTGGCTGTCCCTCTCGGCTTGATTTTAAACGAGCTGATTACTAACGCTTTTATTCATGCCTTCCCGGGAGGAAAGAAGGGTAACATCTGGATCAGCTTCAAAAAACAGCCTGATGGCCTGGTGGAAATGCGGGTTAAGGATGACGGGGCTGGTTTTCCTGAGGGACTAGATTTTAAAAAATCAGAATCACTGGGCCTGGTCATTATCAATACACTTGTCGAGCAAATTGATGGACAGATAGAATTGAGGAGAGATGGCGGCACGGAGTTCCGGCTGACCTTTAAAAGTTAAGTGAAAAAATAAAAATCACTATTAAAAGTGAATCTGAAGAAAGGTCGGTTAAGATCAGAATTAAGATTAAGATATTAAGATTAATAAAATTAGCAGGACTCAAAAAAGACAAAAAATAAGATAAGGGGGAAAATATCAGCCTTTTGCCTATTAGTTAAAGGCCTTGCCGGGCAGGCTGGTTTTATTTGTTTTTTCCGGAAGAAAATGGCTTTCCTGGCGTCTCAAGTTATATGATATTTCTTTCAGGAAATGGAGGTCTTAGATGAAAAAGAAATTCTTACCGGTCATGATGCTGGCCCTGGTGCTGCTGACTTACTCCTGGCTGCAGGCTCAAATGCCTACACTGGAGAAAAAGCCAGAAGAAGTAAAAAGAGCTCTCAGCCTGGTCAGCGAGACTCAGCCAGTCCTGGAGAAGTACAAAGTTGGTTTTGATTCCATTACTCCGGCTGACACCCTGAATATGCTTGGTTATATTTCCTCTGACTGGATGGAAGGGCGCGACACAGGAAGCCATGGTTTTGGTGTGGCTGCCGATTATGTCGTTTCCATGTTCAAAATGTGGGGCGTTAGACCCGGGGGCGATGAAGCCAGAATGAATATGAACATAGATATGTTCAGGGCCATGGCCCGCGGTGGTGGCCGTCCCGGTCAGCCAGCGGGGAGAAGCTATTTTCAAGAATTTACTTTGAAAGAAATTTCTGATTCTAAAACTTTACTGACCATTGAGGTCACAAGAGGAAGCAGTCTGAAAAGCCGGACTTTTCAGGGCGGAATCGATTTTATGAGCCTCTTTCCAGCAGAAGAAAGGATGGAGGGCCCGGTTGTTTTTGCTGGCTATGGAATTAAAGAACCGTCTATTGGCTGGGACGAGCTCAAGGGCTTAAACCTCAAGGATAAAGTGGTGGTGGTTATCAGTGAAGCACCAGGCAAGGATGATCCGAAATCGCCTTTCAACCAGAAAAAAGAGTTAAAAGATAAATATTTCCCTGAAGACCAGGGCAGGCAGATGATGTTGATGAGAATGAGGGGCCGCGGCCAGAGATTCAATAAACTCGACGAAATTTACAAACAGCAACCGGCCGCGGTGCTGATTGTCCAGAATCGGGGTAAAGATTCAGACATCTATAATTCGCTGGGTGCTGATCAAAATGCTCTACCGTCGGATGACAAGCCAATTATTGATATGCCCAGAAAGAGATTGGTTATTCCTGGAGCAAAAGACATGATGTCTGAAATGATGGGTGGAGCCAGCGCACCAACCGTCAATATCACCAGGGAAATGGCCAACCTGTTGCTCGAAAACACCGGCAAAACGATTGACGGGTGGAAAAAAGCTATAGAGACTACTTATAAGCCGGCTTCCAAAGACATCCCGGGAGCCAGAGTTTCAATAAATTCGACGGCTACTTCTCAGCTGATCAAGGCTAAAAATATTATTGCCTATATTGAAGGCACTGATCCAAAGCTCAAAGATGAGTATTTTGTGGTTGGGGCTCATTTTGACCATGTCGGCCGCTGGCAGGATTATATTTTTAATGGCTCGGACGATAACGGTTCCGGCTCAGTCGGGGTAATGGCCATTGCCAGGGCGATGGCTCTTAACCCGGTCAAACCAAAACGAACAATTGTTTTCTGTCTGTGGACAGGTGAAGAAAAAGGCCTGCTGGGTAGCCGCTATTATGTCCAGAATCCAACCTTTCCTATGGACAGAACAGTGGGCTATCTCAATTATGACATGATCAGCCGGGCTTTCGATGAGCAGACGATGGAACGCTACCAGAAAATGCTGGGTGTGGCTGGAGTGGAAGATCTGATTAAGAAAATCCGGCCTGCTTATTTTGCCACGGTTAATGCCACCAAAGACTCGGGCTTTTATGAAATCCAGCAGGAAATGAATAAATACGTCGGTCTTGATCTTTATATCAACGAACCTGAACTGGGAGCTGGCGGTGGTGGCTCTGATCATTCGTCCTTCGCCGCGGTTAAAAAGCCATACGTTTATTATATGACCTCAATGCACCCTGATTATCATCAGCCCAGCGACAGTGTGGACAAAGCTTCAGGCGATTTGCTGTCGAGAGTCATCAGGCTGGGTTATCTAACAGTTTTTGCCTTTGCTGATAAATAACTTTTAAAACAGGGGACACAAACTATATTTCCTATTTTCTAAGTAAGGGGTACTCTATAAGTGCCCCTTTCCTGATCTTCTTCCTTTCTGCCATTTCCTTTCTTCTTCGCGATGTTTGCATGACAGTCAGGATTTCATTTGACAGCAACCCAGTAACATTCTGGCGGCGTTAAGTTTTTTAGCCTTGCCAGGTTTTGTTCTCAATCCAGCCATCGTAAACTCTACTTCCACTTCAATTCTTCAGCTTAAAAAGGCCCTCGGCAATTGCACTATAGTTACCTATATAGGTGCATTTGCCTATTAAAACCTATCCGGTTCTTACCAACAAGAATCAGATAAAGTAATTAACTATGCTTAGTTAAGGATCGCCTGCCGGGTCAATTGCTCTAAAAATAGGAAATATAGTTTGTGTCCCCTGTTTTATCCCCTGTTTTAATGTATTCTCGGCCTGCCTGGCGGATTTATCTTTATTTTGATGCCCAGGGTCCATTCCAGACTCTTTATGAACTCACTACTTCCCAACGGTTTCCCGCTTCTGGCGTATTCTCTAAAACGCATTAACTCTTCTTCGCTTTCTTGTCCGCGCAAAAACCCTGCCCAATCCTTGATGTCCCTGGCTAACGGTATAGCCGAGAGTATCCCGTCATTTTGCCCAAAAACATGAGCTCGGGCACTCGACCACCGGTAATCTTCAGCTTTTGCTACCAGCCCGGCTCTGACCGGATTACGCTCGATATATCTAATGCAGTTAAACAGATAGGCCTCATCCATGGGATAAGAGAGAAAACGGCCCTGCCACAAATAGCCTTTCCAATTATTTTTGGCATTAATCATCCAGGTATATTTTTTATGTGTCTCCCCAATAGCTCGCCTCAGATTCTCACCATTTCCGGGCACAGCAATCAGATGAACATGATTATCCATTAGGCAATAGCACCAAATTTTTACCTTTTCTTCATGACAGTAAAAACCCAGAATCTTCAAATACAGTCTTTTGTCTTCATCATTAAAGAAAACCCGTTGGTTTCTATTTCCACGTTGAATTACATGATGAGGGACATCTGGAACAACAATCCTGGCAATTCTTGGCATAGCACATATTAAGACGAAGATGATTGCTGAGATTTATCATGTTAAGTTGAATAATCAATAAAAACAAAAAAATAGAAGCAAAAAATAGGAAATATAGTTTGTGTCCCCTGTTTTCACAGGTCGAAGCGGTAAGAAAATTTAAGGAGGAAGATGTTGTCGCCGGGGGCGGTGAATAAGTCACCCAGATCGCGCCAGAGCGAAAGCTCGCCGGGGTGACTGTAATCCGCCCGGTTCTGTGTCCAGACCAGATAGAGCAGCGACCCGGGCCGGTATTCCCATCTGAGGACGATTGTTCCTCGCCATGACTTATAATTGAAATCTGGATTATTGATAATAAAAGATGAAGCCGGCCCTTCTGCCCCGTCCGGATCAACGAGATAGCCTCCCTCCACTGGCTCGAGTGTTGAGCCGTCAGCCTCACCGAAAACCAAATAATCATAAGCCCGCGGCCGGTTAAGCTGCTTGAAGCGGTCATACTTGCCGACAGCGATAAATGGCTGCAAATAAACCTGCAAGCTGAGTTTTGGTGTGAAAATCCAGTTGACCCTGATTTCACTGGCCACTGTCTTCTGATCAATCCGCCCGAATACATACCGCACACCATAAGTTTCAGTCATCAGGGGATCAGTTACCTTCTTGACCCATTGCGTTTCATTAGTCTCAAAACTGATCAGTGGTCCGAGAGACAGGCTGAAACTGGCCGCTGGTTTCCAGCGCACCGAAAAATTGGCTGACCAGGAATGTGAATCATGCCTGGCCCACTGATAAGAAAAATACCCATCTAAAACAACTGGCTGCCTGGAATCGCTTGACAGGTAAAACTGGTGGAGAAAGCCAGTCGGCGTTCTGGCCAGCGGGCCGCCTCTGGTCAACTGATTGGTCAAAGTAGCCGGCATAAAGAGGAAAGTATAATCAAATTGCCACCAGTTGGTGAGAGTGCCGTTAAAGTCACCAAACAAACAGCTGAACAATTTATTGCCGCCAAAGTCATACTGCTGGGTCAGGCCGATAAAGGCCATTGACTGGCGAAAGACTTTGCCAGGTTTCAGCCACTGATAACCATAGAATCCATTTAAATCAATTAGATCCGAGCCCAGGCTTTGAAAACCGGCATCGTTGGGATCAAAGCCAGGCGATAGAGCCCCGGCTGACAGCAGAAAAAGTGAATTTCCCTGCTGCTTGCCCAACTTGAACTGACCGGCCCAGCCATTGAGGGTAGTGGCTTCGGGGTTAAGGCTGATGTGAGTCGCATCAGGCCGCTGGAAATAGTGCAAGGAGCTTTGCTGCAGCCGATAAATATCTTCCTGGCTGCCCTCGATAAAAGATCCGCCCAGCCAGCCACCAACTACCCAGGTGCGTTTTTTGTCGAGAAACGACCAGCCGTCGGCCGCTAAGGTAAAAGCATTTTTATTCAGGACAGCTGACAGGGCTTCACTATTTATGTCCCTCATAACACCAGTGGCCATCAGTCCCAAGCCATGCTGTCCATCATTTATATCCTTCTGGGCCCGGAGGATGCCATAATAAGTCAGCGGCTCGACCTCGTCCTGGTAGCGAGTCCCAAGATCATCAACAGTCACATACTCACGAGCAGTGACAGCATTAATGAAACCAACATTCCAGCCGGAGCCAATCCGGCCCGTCAATTTAAAAGCGCCGAGGATGGACGTCCGGTCAGGAAAATCAACGAAACCATCATGAAGGGGATACCCCTGAGGCTCGCGGCCAATCCGGCGGCTGTAAAAAAGGCGAGGGCTAGGCCAGTTGACATTGACATTCATATAGACACCGCCACTTCCGAAGTTATCAAAAATTGAGGCCCCCTCAATGAAAAAGGGCCTTTTCTCTTCGTAGTAAGTCTCGTAGGCACTGAGGTTAATGACCGCCGGATCAACTTCCACCTGACCAAAATCCGGATTGACGCTCACATCGAGATTAAGATTGCTCTTTAAGCCGACCTTAAGATCAAAACCGGCGTTGCCTGAATATTTATGACCGGTTTTAAACGGATTGCCGGCTTCGGCTGGCTGGAACCGAGCCTGACCGACGGTGTAAGGATAGAACTCGATGCGCCGGCCAGGGCTTATTTTCTCAATGCCTTCCAGCCGGGCAAAACGTGAAACATAAGCATTGTCTTCTTTCGGCACCCAGGCGTAATAAAGTCGCTCATTTTTTCGTTTGATGGTCCGCTGAAAATTTACTCCCCAGACATAGCTGTCTTTTTTCGGAAAGCGGAGCTGATTAAAGGGAATGCACATTTCCAGAGTCCAGCCATCAGCCACCCGGACAGCTTTAGCTTCCCAGATGCCGTCCCAGCTGTCGTCCTCGCTAATATCGTTGGAGAGAACCTCATCGACGATCGAACCAGAGGGGTTGATGCCGAAAAGATAACCGCTGCGCCGGTCAAAATATGGATCGACAGCAAAGAAGAACCAATCCGAATCAACAAAAGAATCGCGGCGGCCAAGGAGCCCAATGATGCCGTCAGGTTGAGAATCATGGCAGTAAGCAGCCACATAAATATTAGAGCCGTCGTAGGCCAGCCAGACTTCGGTTTTTTCGCTGGCCGGGGCACCATCCACCGGATCTTTCTGAAGAAAATCGCTGACTGGCTGGTTTTTCTTCCAGACCTCTTCCTCCAGGAGGCCGTCTAATTTGATTGGAGTGTTGTCGAGGCGGATGGCCTTTACGACTTTTTCCTCCTGAACTTTCCTTAGGGCCTTTTTGTCAATGTCGTCAGGACGGAGGGCTTTTTTATCAGCAGCTGAAAGATGGTCTGGAAAGAAAATCAATAAATTGAAGAAAAGAAGAAATAATAAAGGGTAAAAAAATAAAAATCTGTAAATCAGAGCTTCTTTGGCCTCTCCTGGCTCTCCGGATTGTTTTTGATACTTATTATTTATTACTTTTCCCATGTTCGACTTCTTCGCTCCATAGTCTTAACTCGTCTTCTTATCTCTTTAACGAAGCCGAACACAGAAAAGTTCACTTTATGTATTTATTTATTTGTTTATTCCAGAATAACAGCCACTTCGTTGCTTATATCAGGGTCATTTTTCGCTCTAACTCTGATGATGATTCTATCGCCCTTTTTAAAACCAGGGTTCTTAAAATAGCACCTGGTTCGGAAGCCGATCAGGCCAGTCATTGAGCCTTCATCCACTGCCTGCCGAGAGGTTATCCCCGGTGGAGGGAAAAAGTCTGTTTTTTGAGGAAATTGATAGAAACGAATCCAGGTAGAGGCAATTCCTTCTTTGCCCATAACTCTGGAAAAGTCAATGTCACGAATTTGACCACCGTAATTCTTACGCAGTTCTTCGAGGGTTGGCATTTTGTATTCCTTGTCCTGATAAATCATAGTAATGCCGTCACGGCCAACAACAATATTACGACTTTCCTCACCTGAGGCCATATAGATGATGAACATCACATAAGGGCTGTCTATTTGCTTGATGGCCAGACTCGCATCGACAGCCAGTTTAATCGGCCCGGTAGAATTGGCAAAGGCACCCAGGCCATAGTTTTCTGTCACTATTTCTTCTTGAGCCATAATGGCAGATGGCCAGACAAGAATCAGGCTAAAAACCAGGATTAAAAGAGAAGTTTTTAAATTTTTCATGTTTCACCCCTTGTTTCTTTATTATACTCCAATTTTCAAGGCAATACTCTGCAGTGTTATTCAGGCTTGAAAAGTGAACTGTTGATGAGGCATTCCATGAATAGGAGGAATGCATGGAACAGATACACAACCGGTCTCGTTCTAAGAGGTCATCCACCTAAAACAGTCAATGCTTACCAGCGTATTGAGTTCTATAATCATCAAATCCCTCTCCCCAAGAGTTCACTTTTGAACTGGATAATAGTTCATTTTTCAACTTTTGCTAACATCCTGATTTTTTCCAGAAAAGAAGCAGTCAGACTGCTGCCCGAAAAGAAGATCACGCCATCAGCACCGGCTGCCCGGGCCAATCCGATTTCTTTCATCATAATCTCCGGGTTGCTCTGATTATGCGAGGTTCCAATGCCCACCCCCGGGCAGACCAGGACCTTTCTCCATAATTTTGTTTCGCTTTTGCTACTACAAATTTTTTCGGGCTGTGTTCCAGATGCCACTTCAACACCCACCGATTCACTAGCCGCTACTTCAGGCGCTAACGCACAAGCGGCAACAGTCACTGCCCGTTTTGTCAGCCGGTCAAAAAGGGCTGTGTCATTGGTGTAGAGCATCGGGCAAAGCATATCAACCAGTCCCAGCTCAACCCATCTGGCCCAGTCCTGGCCAATAAGCACCCGGGCATTATCAGCATCTGGGAAGATAGCCGCACTTATTTTTACCTGGCGACCGGTGGCCGCAAGTTCACCCTTTAATTCCTGGATAAATGTCGTGACCTGCTGGCGATTCCACTCCAGCCAGACATTCCAGTGTGGATTACCCGAATCGCGAGCCTTAAGACTGCTGAAATCAATCCCGGTTTCTTCTTTAAAAAGTTTCAGGGTCTTCGCATCATAGCTAAAATAGGGCTCAACTGGCTCGCAGGGAAACCGGATATAATCGAGATGAATCCAGTCCACTTCATATTTTTTAACCAGTTCAGTCATCAAGCTAATTTCATAAGCACGGGCAGCAGGCAGAGCTGGATTGACTGTGCGCACCATTTCTCCGCGTGGCCCGCTAATCAGCCAATCAGGGCGCTCCCTCACCTGCCCAACCAACGCGCCTTCAGGAAAAACGCAAAACCAGGGATGAACCGCCATATTTCTTTTTCTGGCCTCTTCGAGAAAGACAGTAAAGAAATCCCAATCATAAGCCGGGTCCCTGACACCAATCTCGCTTTGAAAATAAACATAGCCGCTGGTATCCTTGACCAGCATAATGAGTGTATTAAGGCCAGCCTGAGCATATTCATCCAGTGTGCGCCTCATTTTTGAGATGGCCTCCTTCTTGTCGGGGCCAAACATACCAGGGTGAAGCCAGACACCGCTAATCCAGGTCTCCGAACTCTCTGGCAGCAGGGTTTGTGCCTGTGGTTGCACTTGAGGCCTGGGCTGAAGAGTCGGGTGGTGAGCTAGAGACTGGGGCTGAGTTAGTGTTTGAATCTGCATCAGGAGTAGAGTCTGTCTTTCCGTCGGCTGCTGTGGCTCCATTTCTGTCCGGGCCCGAAGAAGAAGAGAATCATCCACCACCAGTGCCATGGCCAGCCCAAAGCCAGCTATATAAATCACCAAACGCCGACAGAAATCTAGCCGCTTCTTTTCTGACCAGGATCTTATTTTCATTTCGACTCCTCCTTTAAAAAATTTCCGGGCAGAAGTTTGATAGCCATCTGCCTGCTGGTGGCTGGATGTCGCCCTTCAGAGCACTTCAGACATAAATCAGGAACCTTCCAAAACAAAAAGCATTTATACCTTCCCCTACTCAAGATTGAGGGCCAACGGCCACCTGAGCCCTGAGAATTATTAGCTACCAGATATTTTCCCCGCACCTTAAAAGCGACTGATCTTCTGTCTCTTTTTTCTGGCTCTATGGCTTTTCCGTTCACTCTTCGCCTCGGCCACTTTTTTGCTTTTTCCGGTTTCCGGGCCT
Source organism: Acidobacteriota bacterium (assembly GCA_028749115.1). Taxonomy (GTDB): domain Bacteria; phylum Acidobacteriota; class Aminicenantia; order Aminicenantales; family Saccharicenantaceae; genus Saccharicenans. The sequence goes on from JAQURD010000009.1 coordinate 48,299, forward strand.
TTTTCTTCTTTCTATTACCTTTTCTTCTTTTTACTACTTTTTACTACCTTATTTTATCGCCATTGTTGCCAGCCTCTTATTATCCCTGTGTCCTCCAGGCTTTCTTCGTCCTTGTTCACCTTTATTGCCTGTTTCACGTTCTGGGTCTGAGAGCCCTGTTCTATCTGCCTTATATACTTGCTTCCGGTCAGTTTATCTGATAAAGCCAGCTCCAAGAACCGCCTCCCCTTCGTAGAAGACAGCCACCTGGCCCGGCGTTATCGCTTTATAGGGAGTCAAAAGAACAATTTCAGCCGCCTCCGGCGTTGAAGGTAGCTTAACAGCTGTCGCCGATAAATCGTCTGATGGCAGACCGGAGCAAGCTGGTGGAGTCTGAACATTATCAGCCCTCTCTCCTCCTGACCGGTGAAGCAGAGATGCCGACTTATGAAAAACCGAAGGCTTGGCCGATGAGGCAAGCTCTGGCCTGAGTCGTAGCTCGAGTTCTCTCTTAAGATCTCTCCCGGCATATTCAGGGTTTTCTATGGCCGGCAGGCCCCGGCTATCCTGGGTTCTAGTTGAGCTGTTGTTCTTAAAGTCATCCTGGCAGCTCATCTGACTATCATCCCGACCTTCATTTTGACCTCTACTCCGGCTTTTACTCTGGCTATTTCCCTGACTTCTATCCTGACATTTATCCTGGTTTCTATCCCGATCATTACTCTCGCACCCATTCAGGTTCTTGCTCAGGCTTTTACCAGGGCTGCTATCCAGACTGCCTTGCCCGCTGTCATCCTGATCTTTAAACTGGCGATTACCTTCTCCGCTGTTTCCGCTGTTCTTCTGACCGCTATTCTGCTCACTACTGCCATCAGGTATCAGTCGGCACTCAAGTTCAGGCGATCTGTAGCGCACTTTGACCGTAGCCTCAATTGTCTCGCCGCGGGCGGGAATTCGTCCGACCCAGTTTATCCCATCAATATAAAATCTGCTGGTCAGTAAATCTTTCTCCTCACCGACATAAACCGTATTAGTCGCCGCCTCAATTTTGATGACATAGAGCCGGCCGCTGCTGGCTAACCCCAGACCGCGGCGCTGGCCGAGGGTGTAGTTCTCTATTCCATTGTGAAGACCAAGCGTGTGACCGGAAAGGTCTTTGATCGGGCCTGGCTGGCCCTGGCTGAGCAGCTCACGATAGTTGCCGGCATAGAAATCCTGACTATCTTCTTTGTCACTGACCAGTAAATCATGCTTCCTGGCAATTCGCCTGACTTCTGCTTTCGTCAGCTCGCCGAGAGGAAAAATCGAGCGTGCCAGTTGTTCCTGACTCAGAAAAGAAAGGAAATATGACTGGTCCTTGGTCGGGTCGATGGCTTTAAGCAGCTGCCAGCGGCCTGTACGTTGGTCATATTTGAGCCGGGCATAATGGCCCGTGGCAAAGTAATCATATTCAAGACCGAGCTGACGGCAGCCAGCCAGCAACAGACCAAATTTGATTTCAGCATTACACTTAACACACGGATTGGGCGTGCGGCCCCGAGCATATTCACGGCGGAAATAATTTAAAATTCGTTCCTCATAGGCCTGGTGAAGATCAACGACATAAAATGGAATGCCGAGATGACGAGCGACAGCAGCAGCGGTGTTAATTTCCTGCTCTTCATCATCACCAAAACAGGACAGGCGGCGAAGATGACTTCTGGAGACGCCACGGGGATGGAGGGAGGTGGCGGAGGTGGTGTCGGAGTCATCAGACACAGCAGCACCAGAGACGGAGAGAGAGAGAGAAGCACCAGGAACCTTTAAGGCTGTGGAAGCACCATGGCCGGGAGGAACCGGATGACCACAGGAGATATCGGAGGCGCCTGTTTCTTCAGGTGCTACTGATATTTCCACTTGCCCGGGTAGCCCGGCAGATTCTGATTTGGCTTTATGGCTTTCTTCGTACTTCCGTTCAGGCTTCATTTCAGGCTCTGCTTCAGGCTTCACTTCAGGCCCGGTCAAATTAGTTGCCTCAGCTTGCCTGGCTTCAGTTGAGTTAATAGATTCGGTCAGACAGCCGGAAGCAGCTTTCCTGGATAAGCCACCGGGCCGATTGGTTCTCTGGCTGTGTTCAATCTGGAGCTCCTCATTGCTCTCTGGGTTTTCCGGTGCGCCCGTTAACCTCTCGGGAGACCCGATCCTCATGGTCACACCAATGACTTCATAGCCAGCTTTTTTTAGTAGCAGGGCAGCGACAGAGGAATCCACTCCACCGCTCATTCCAACCAGTACTCGTTTTTTCTCTGTCGCCATGCTTAGATTATAACATCTGAACCGGTGACGTGATACTCTGTCCCGGGACAGAGTATGATGTCACAGGAGGAAACGCAGGGCCACAAAAATGAGGAACAGACCATAAAGAACCTTAACCAGCTCGCCCGAGATTCTGATATTTAAGCGTGCGCCAACCACCGTCCCAGCTACCAGCCCGATAGCCAGCAGGCCTGCTACTCGAAGGTCAAGTGTTCCAGCTTTATAATAATATATGACTCCTGGCAGGCCGACAGGCGCCAGCAGTGCTCCAAGTGACGTAGCAATAGCTCTCTTCACCGGATAACGCAGGAATAAAATAAGGAAGGGCACAATAACATTGCCTCCGCCAATGCCAAACATCCCTGACATCACCCCGGCTATAAGTCCAACTCCGACAAGCGCCAGAAAATGAGGCTTAAGACAGGGTGGTTCAGAAGCAATCGCCGCGGCAGCAGCAGAAGCGCCAGCTGAACCATCTGAACCACCGCTCCCGCCAGCCCTCACAGTCACCTCGCTGGTAGCTTTAACCGCCGCCTGAGCCCCATCACCATTAGCCACCGAGGCCACCAATAAAGCCTCGCTCAGGCCCGGCGAAACTTCCGAAGCCTTTGACTCATCAGCCACTTTCCCTCTCACAGAAGCAGAGATAGCTGAAGCTTCCTCGGCCTTTTGCTGTCCTCTCTTTTTCTGACCAAAATACTTTCTAAATTTATTCACTGGTTTAACAAATGTCCAGCTGACATAAAGGCAGAAAAGCGCATAGAGTTTCTGGACAATAGTGGCTGGGAGAGCATGCGCCAGCCAGGCTCCTACCATCACCGACATGGCCAGACCGACAGCGATTAAAATTGACCCGCGAATATCAATTAGTTTAGCTCGGTAATAAGCTATGACGCCAAAGATCCCCACCGGCAGCAAAATAGCCGCCAGTGAAGTCCCCGTGGCTTTAATCAACGGGAAATTAGCCAGCATGACCATGGCCGGAACCATAACAATTCCGCCACCGATACCAAACAACCCGGAAAAAATTCCGGCCAGAATGCCGATGCTTATAATCAGAATAGAATTCATGCTGTGAATTATACTAAATAAACCGGTGATAAATAAAACGGTGACGTGATACTCTGTCCCTATTTTAGACGTTGACCACTACCACGTTACCATGATGGGATGTCAATCATGCTACGCGTTATGCTATGCGTCATGCTACGTTATGATCAGGCGAAGTAACACTCGTAGCAACACTCTGTCGCCTTTCTACTCGCAATTACGCAATTATACAACCACACCATTATCTATGCTAATGACAGATAAATTAACTTTTTAAAAAGGGACAGAGTATCACGTCACCTAAGCCTTCCAGACCTGGTGGGGCGTCGTTTTTACACCGGCCATGGCGTTCCGTGTGTCCACAATGACCTTGCCCTTGCACCACTTTGCCAGCCCTTCCCAGTCTATCACCTTATGGGCCGTCGCTATGACACAGGCGTCAAAGCCGCTGATCGTCCCTTCATTCCACTCCACCGACCTCGTCCCGGCCCAGTGCGGATGCTCTCTCGTCGTCTTGATGACCGGAATATACGGGTCGTAATATGATACTTCGGCTCCATATTTCGCCAGCAAATCCATCAGATGATACGACGGCGACTCGCGCTCGTCATCCACATCCTCCTTATAGGCCAGCCCGACCACCAGCACCTTGCTCCCCTTAAGCGGCTTCCCGCACCAATTCAGCGCCTCAATTGTCCTTTCCAATACATACTCGGGCATCCTGGTATTAACCTCGCCTGCCAGCTCAATGAACCTGGTGGTCTGTCCATATTCGCGTGCCTTCCAGGTCAGATAAAAAGGATCGATCGGAATGCAATGTCCGCCCAGCCCCGGCCCTGGATAAAACGGCATAAAGCCGAACGGCTTGGTTTTGGCCGCCTCAATGACCTCCCAGATATCTATACCCATGGCCGCATAGACGGCCTTTAATTCATTGACCAGAGCGATATTAACCGACCGGAAAATATTCTCAAGAAGTTTGACCGCCTCGGCCGTCCGGCAGGAAGAAACCGGCACAATATTTTTCACCGCGATCCCATAAATCTCCATCGCTTTCTTCAGGCATTCGGGCGTGAGCCCGCCGATAACCTTCGGCACTTCCGACACGCGGCTCTTCGCATTACCCGGGTCTTCCCTCTCAGGTGAAAAAGCTAAATAAAAATCCTTCCCAGCCACCAGGCCCGATCCACCCTCCAGCACCGGCCGCAGATATTCATCCGTTGTCCCCGGAAAAGTCGTTGATTCCAGGACAATCACCATCCCCCGCTGAATATACGGAGCAATTTCTCTCCCCGTGTCCAAAATAAATGAAATGTCCGGTTCCCTCTGCTTCGTTAACGGCGTCGGAACACAGATGATAACTGCATCCACCGCCTCGCTCTTGATCAGCGAAAAATCGGTTGATGCCCTGAAGCTCCCCTTCGCCACTGCCTCACTCACATCCTCTTCAGCTATATGCTTGATATAGCTTTTGCCCGCATTTAAGGCTTCGACTTTTTCCGGATCTATATCAAGTCCGATGACTTTCGCACCAGCCCTGGTAAAGTTCAGCGCCAGCGGCAAGCCCACATAACCAAGCCCGATAACAGCAATCTTTTTCATCTTAGCTCCTATCTTAAAAACAGGGGACACAATCTATATTTCCTAATTTTATTCCCTAATTTTTTGGCCTGCTCACCGAACACCCGCCGATAGAAAATAGGAAATATAGATTGTGTCCCCATTTCAGCTCATGATGGCATACAATACACCAAACAAAACTCTAAAGACAATGTAAATTCCAGCCAGCCAGACCACCCCCGTGGCCGCCACCCGCAGCCATCTTTCTCCGCGCTTCATCTGCTTCCATCTCGGCGACATCGCAAAAAAGCGCTGGTAACATCCCTGGCATTTATAATGCCTGAGCGGCACGGCAAATGACACAGCCTTCTGCCACAGCCTTCGCGGTCGCCGGCTTAGCCCATCACCACAATGCGGGCATTTATGGTCCTCAACCGCCCTCAAATAAATCTCAAATTCGCCAATCTTCATCATAATTTATTCTTCACCTTCCAGAAACCAATTTCCCCACTTTCCTGCTTCCAGCACAATGGCGTTCCAGCCGAAGCCAAAGCCAAAAGCCAAGCAGAAAAGCCTGAAATAATTTTCAAAACCCGGGACGATTCCTGTCCCGCTCGCCCCGCCCTGGCCTCCCGCCTCACCCTTAAACTGCGGGAAAATCACCAGGGTAATAATCACCCCAAGAATAAAAGTGGCAATTCCCGAATAAAGATATCGCTTATCAAACCCCTTGACCTCGCCATTCCGCAGTTTTCTAAGCCAGGGAATAAGCGAACGAGCCACCACCCCGAGGAAAAGACCGATAATTTTGATGGCAAAATCCGTGGTCATTTCGCCTCCTCATGTCCTCATGCCGCTTGCCTGCCGCCTGTTTTGATTTCCTTCTGCATCTCAAGGCTTATTTTAAGGCTTATTTTTCCCTTTTATATAAAAACCATCTTTCCCTGTCAACAAAAATCGGGACACCCTAGATTTTCACTATTTTTTAACTATCCTTTTCTTTCAACCCTTTCCACTCTTTCCCCCGTCTCAGGCCCTAAAGACTTAGAATCTTGAGATATAGAGCCTTGTCCTCATCGCTAAAAAACACCTTCTGTCTTCGATTGCCACGCTGAATCACATGGTGCGGCAAGCCGGGAACAGCCAGTCTGGCGTGTGGCGCTTCTTCACATAGTAATTTATAAGACGCTGGCCAGCAGCCATTTCTATCACGAAAAGATAAAAAAGAAAGAAACAAGAGAAAAAAATAGTGAAAATCTAGGGTGTCCCCATTTATTTTTATGGTAGAATAAAAAAGGGGGACACAAACTATCTTTAGCCTTACAAAAAAAGTCCGTGTCCCCCTCGCTCTTTTTTTCTTCTTAGCTCTGTTTATTTATGCTCCTGAATATCGTATTTCGGCAAAACCAGCAAAAATTTTACCCATTCCCATTTTTATAATCTGTTCTGATAATAATTGCTAAAAAATAGTAGGTGTCCCCATTTTTATGGCCGATAGGTCGGTAAAATTTCCTTAAGCATCTCCACTACTTCCTCTCTGTTGCCGCTGTTATCGCAAAGTTGAATTAATCCCTCCACCTTGCTCATCACCGCCTCAAGGTCATAATTTCTCCTATTTCTCACCTTAAATATCTTAGGCATTCCCGTCGGTTCACTTCCCTCTTCAGCTCCGAGCATTTCCTCAAAAAGCTTCTCTCCTGGCCTGAAACCGCTATAAACAATGGCGATATCAACATCCGGCTCTTTTCCGGCCAGCCTTATCATTTCTCGCGCCAGATAATCAATTTTTACCGGCTCACCCATATCCAGCACAAAAGTCTCGCCCCCTTCTCCGACCGCCGCCGCTTCGAGCACCAGCAGAACCGCCTCCGATATAGTCATGAAATATCGCCTCATCTCCGGGTGAGTTACCGTCACCGGTCCGCCTCTCTTTATCTGGTCTTTAAATAGCGGGATTACGCTTCCTCTGCTTCCCAGCACATTGCCAAACCTGACCGATATAAACCTTGTCCCGTTAAGTGCATTCATTGTCCTCAGCAATTCTTCGGCCACCCGCTTCGAAGCCCCCATAACGCTGGAAGGATTGATGGCCTTATCGGTTGAAATATTAATGAATTTTTCAACCCCACTCTTTATTGCCTCTTCGGCCAGGAGGCGTGTCCCCCCGACGTTAGTCTTTATCGCCTCCTCCGGGAATTCTTCCATCACCGGAACATGCTTATAGGCAGCCGCATGGATAACTATCTGCGGCCGGCACTCCAAATAGACCCGCCTGATCTTATTCCTGTCCCTTATATCCGCCACGATTGTCCTGAGCTTCTGTCCTTTCGCATTATCTTTATTGCTTTGCTCCAGCACAAACAATTCGGTTTCATCAATGTCAAGAGCGAATAACCTCTCCGGCTCAAACCTCAAACAGGTTCTTACCACCTCGCTCCCTATTGATCCCCCTGCGCCCGTCACCAGCACCCTCTTCCCTTCGACAAACCTCCTTATAAGATCAAAATCAATATCAACCCTGTCTCTCCCCAGCAAATCTTCTGGCTGGATACTTTCTATCTGCGAAAGGTTGACATTTCCCCCGGGAATATCCAGCAAACTGGGCAATATTTTTATTTCCACCTGTTTATTAGCCTGTCGGACTTTTTCTACAATGTCTTTAATCTGCCCGGAATTAGCCGAAGGAATAGCAATAAGTACTTCATCAACATTTAGGGTTTCTATCGCCTTGGGAATGACCTGCCTTGGCCCCAACACCTTGATTCCACAGATTAAAAGATTCTTCTTGGCCGGATCATCGTCAATAAATGCAACCGGCAGATATTCAGACCTCGGATTGTTCTGCATTTCCTTACAGAGCTGAACTCCAGCCTCCCCTGCTCCCACTATAAGTATCCTTTTATTCCTTGTATGTCTATTACCATTTTTCAGGATTATCTCAGTAAATATTCTTTTTGAAATCCTCAGTCCATAAAGCAGGCTAATGGTCAGCACAAAATCGGCCAGCAGAACTCCTCGTGGAAACCCGCCAAAAGGAGGCCTATTTCTGAGTAACATCGCCACGGGGCCAAAGACCAAAAATGACGTCAGGATGGCAAAAATCAGCCTGACCGCTTCCCTAAGCCCAAACAATCCCCACGAAAAGTTATAAACCCTAAAGGCTGCCAGCGTGCTGATCTTAATAACTACCGCCAGGGCAAGATAATAAAAGAATCCAGGGAAATATTCAGCCGGTACGTTCCCTTCAAACCTGATCCAGAAAGCAAGATACAGCGAAGCACATATAAACAGGGCATCAAAGGTTAAAAAGAAAGCCCGGCGTTTCCAAGGCGTTTTGCTAAATATTTGAGAAAAGAAGGGAATATTGCTCTTTTGCACGACCTATCCCGATCCTTTTGAGATTTCTTTTAATCCCCTTGATAATTATCCGCCAAAAATCAGTTGATCGCTTTTAATAAAGACATATATTTTAATCATGGACCTAAAATTTTATGCTTTCTATCCTTCTGCATGCTTCATCTAATATATCGTCATCTTTTGCGAAACAAAAGCGAGCTAAATATTCCCCCGAGCCATCATGATAAAACGCCTCTCCTGGCACACAAGCAACGCCAGCCTTATACAATATGTTCATCGCACGTTCCTTACTCGTATTGCCTGGAACTTTTGAAATATCTGCTAGCACATAATAGGCACCTTCAGGAATATGAGGAAATAAACCCGCTTTCTGAAGAGACTTGCATAGCTTATCTCTCTTTTTTTGATATATTTTCGACAAATTCCTGTAGTATTCTTCTTTTATTTCCAAAAGTCCATTTGCAACACCCATCTGCAGAGGCGCCGGCGCACAAACATAAAATAGATCATTAAAATACCCTATAGCTTTTGCCCATCTTTCGTCACAAATAGCATAACCAACTCGCCATCCTGTTATACTAAATGTCTTGGAAAATCCAGAAACAGTTATTGTCCTCTCTTTCATACCAGGTAACGTTGCGAGAGAAATATGCTGACGACTATCATAGACAAAATGCTCATAAATCTCATCTGTAAAAACAAACAAATCCTGATCCATGGCTATTTCTGCTACCTTTTCTAACTCCCAGTCTTTAAATACTTTTCCGCTTGGATTTGCTGGAGAATTAATAATAATTCCTTTAGTTCGTTTTGTTATAGCCTTTTTTAACTCATCAAAATTAATTGACCAATCAGGAGGATTCGTTTTTACATAAACGGGAACACCTTGAGTTGCTATAACAGTACTTAAGTGATAGCCGTAGTAAGGCTCGAAAAGTATAACCTCATCGCCCGGATTAAGTAGAGCAAAACAAGCACAAAACAAAGCTCCTGTCGAACCAGCACTCACGACAATTTCTTTTTCTGGATCCACCTCCATTTTAGAAAATTGCTTTTGCTTTTTAGCAATTTCTATTCTCAAATCCTCAAGGCCATCATAACGGGTGTAAGTATTAAAACCTATATCAATAGCCTCCTTAGCTGCATTCCGGACAACAACCGGGGGCATCGTATCACAGATACCTTGAGAAAGATTTATTCCGTTAACCTTATCGCATTCAATTGACATATTTCGAATTTCAGATTGAATAACCCAGGCATGCCTGTCACTAAGTTTTAACGCCATTTTAATATCTCACCTCACCTGTTATAGAATCGCCTGATGACAGAGACCACATAATCTATTTCATCATCCATTAATTCTGGATTCATTGGTAGTGAACAAACTTCTTTACTTAATTGTTCCGTTTCAGGAAAGCCGTGATCTTCAAGTTCTAATGCTATATGTTTATAATACGGCTTTCTGAACTGCTTTAATACCTCAATACCATTGTCAGCCAAAAAAGAAGAGAACTCATCGCCTTGTTTAGATCTGACAACATAATTCTGATAAACGTGATCTCTTCTAGGATCCTTGTAATGAGGTAACATTAGATCTTCGATATCACAGAGAGAGATTCTGTATTTTTCAGCAACTTTTCTCCTGCGATCTATCCACTTAGGTAGATATTTTAGTTTAATGTCTAAAAAAGCTGCCTGCATATTATCTAAAAGGCACGTAAAGCCATGACCATGATATTCACCAGTCATTCTATCTTCTCCGTTATAGCGCATTCTTCTTGCGAATAAAGCAACGTCAGGATCATTTGTCGTTATTGCCCCGCCATCGCCATATGCACCGAGTATCTTAAATGGATAGAAACTCCAGCAACCAGTTAATCCCCACGCTCCGGCTTTGATTATCATTCCAGTTACTTCATTCATCATGCCTGCACCCAGACTTTGGCAGGCATCTTCTATTACTATCAAATTATATTTTTCAGCAATTTCCATTATCCTAACCATATCACACATATAGCCGTTAAGATGAACTGGCATTATTGCTTTTGTCTTTGGAGTTATAGCTTCCTCTATTTTTTCACAGTCTATATTGAAGTCCTTTCCAACATCTACAAGAACTGGCTTTGCCCCGACGTTAACTATAGCAGAGGCTGAAGCAACAAAAGTATGAGCAGGAACTATCACTTCGTCGCCATTTCCTATTCCTGCGGCTCTTAAAGAAATATGAAGAGCGTCATACCCACTATTGAGACCAACAGCGTATTTTGTCCCTACAAAAGAGGCGAGGTTCTCTTCAAATCTTCTTAACTGTTGGCGGTCTATAAAATCTCCTTTGCTCATTACCTCGAAATAAGCAGCGTCTAATTCTTCTTTTAAGATTCTATATAGTCTATCTGGATAAACATATCTAACATTATAAGACATGGCACCCCTCCTTGGTATGACCTTATTATCTTCAGCTTATTTGAGATTCAATTCACCTTCTTAGATTGGTTAAAATACTTAATTGAATAGATATTTATTTATGCGAAGTTGCCTTATTTGGTATTCTTGTTTTCAAGTACTTTCAAAATATCTTCAGAAATATTTTTTGCGTTAAGGCCATAACAATTCCTTCTGAATTCAGCATTCCCAATAGTTTTTTTTAGATTCAAGGGTATCCCGAACCTTTTAAAAATCCCGGAGTAGGAATTTTCTACTAGAACCTCTGCAACAGCAGAACCTAATCCACCAGAAATATAATGCTCCTCTATTGTAAATATAGCGTTGTATTCGTCAGAGTACCTTTTGATAAGCACTTCATCTAGGGGTTTTAAAGTGTGTATATTCACAACTGAAACCCCCATGCCATGTTTGGCCAAAATATCATGAACGTCGAGGGCGACACTTATCATACTGCCAACTGAAAAAATTGCCACATCATTGCCTCGAGTTAAAATTAATCCCTTCCCTATTTCAATATTAGGCTTTTGTTGATGAATATTAGGCTTGTTATTTCTTCCTAATCTTATATAAATGGGGGAATTATAGTCATAAGATAATCGCGCAAATTCTTGGGCCTCCGAAGGATCACATGGCACAATAACCGTCATATTCGGCAAAGCTCTCATTAATGCTAAATCCTCCAAAGCAAAATGGGTGAATCCTTCTAACCCATATGTAAAGCCTCCACCAGCTCCGATCAATTTCACATTTAAATTTTGATAAGCTATATCTATTCTAATCTGCTCATAAGCCCTCATAATGAGAAACGGAATAATTGAATAACAATAAACGTTCTTTGCAGAAAGAGCTAATCCCGATGCTATGCCTATCATGTTAGCTTCGGCAACTCCAATATCATAGAATCTTTCAGGATATTTATTTCTAAAATTGTCAAATAGTCCAAATCCTAAGTCAGCGGTAAGTATATATATATCGTCTCTTTCAATCGCGAGATCCTCAATAACTTTAAAAAACCTATCTCTCATTAAGAAAGCTCCTCTATTGCCTTTTTATATTCATTATCATCTGGACAACGGTAGTGCCAAATTAGTTTATCTTCCATAAAAGAAACTCCTTTGCCTTTTATAGTATGCGCAATAATAACATTCGGCTTATGAGACTCAAAAGGTACATTTCCGAACGTCTTGAATATCTGTCCAAAATTATGGCCATCTATCTCCATAGCTGACCAACCAAAAGATGTCCATTTCTGAGTTAATGGCTCCAATTGAACTATATCTTTTGTATAACCCAAGGCCTGAATCTTGTTATAATCTATTATTGCCACTAAATTATCTAGCTTATGTTTTGCGGCAAACATAGCTGCCTCCCAGACAGAGCCTTCATTTAGTTCTCCATCACTTAGCAACACATACACCTTATAACCTTTACAATCTTTCATAGCGGCAAGAGCTATGCCAACACCAATCGAGAGTCCATGACCAAGTGAACCAGTAGTAACTTCAATACCTCTCTTTATATCTATGTTAGGATGCTGTTCTAAAACTCCATCATTGACCGCAAACCTTAGAAGATATTCTGGGCTTAAAAAACCTCTTTCTTCTAAAATCGAATAAAGAGCAGGACAGCCATGTCCTTTACTTAAAATAAATCTATCTCTATTAGGATAAAACGGGTTTATGGGGTCTATATTAAGAACTTTGAAATATAAAGCAATTAATAATTCGACGATTGAAAAAGATGAGCCTATGTGAGGACTTTTCGTCCGGTAAATTAATTGAAGAGTCTTTTTTCTTATTTTTCTTGATAACGAGTCATAAAAGTCTCTTTCATCATCAGTCAACATTGGCGCTACCTTTTGTACTTCTAGTTTTAATTATAATTAAGATAGTCTGAATTATTATATTGAGATCAATTAAAAAAGAATGATCATCAACATATTGTAAGGCTAATCTGAGCTTCTCGGGTCGTATTTTTTCTCGGTATGTTTGATGAGGATTAGAACTGCCCTTAAGAATTTCTCCTTCATTATTAAATAGTATAGAAGCATAATCCGTCATACCTGGTTTTACTGATAAAATCCTTTTTTCTTCATCCGTATAAGTTGCTACTTCTTGAGGAACTTCGGGCCTTGGACCTACTATACTCATCTCATCTTTTAAAACATTTATCAGCTGAGGAACTTCATCCAATTTATACTTCCGCAGAATCCTACCTATCTTTGTAATTCTAGGGTCATCGTCAGAAGTAGAAGGCCCTCCCTTTTTATCGGCATCTACTACCATAGTCCTGAATTTATAAATATTAAATAATTTCCCATCTTTGCCCACTCGGATTCCTCGGTATAAAATAGGGCCATCGTCTTCTTTCTTTATAAATAGACATATAAAAACCATTAGAGGAACCAATAATATTAAACCCAGCAATGAAATAGCTATATCAAACAGTCTTTTTGGGTTCATATCCATTCGTTTTTACAAAATCATAGAATCCTAATAGAAATGATCCCCATCTTGAAAATTTTTTCCCATATCCAACCAATTGAAAACCCAATTTTTCTACGACCTTAATAGAGGATTTATTTGTATCTTCTACTACGTACCAGAAGATTTTACCTTCTTTAGAAAATCTGGAAAGAACACTCATAATAGCAAGTGAAGCAATTCCTCTTCCTCTGAATGATGGATCAGTCCAAACGTCACCAATTTGCAAATCGTTTTTACCCATAAAAGGGAATCTAAAGAAAGCTGGGAAAATAAACGTATGATGGATAATTTTTTTGTTATATCGAACCAGATATATGCCATAATAATTTGATTTAAATATCCTCAATACATAAAAGATATACCAAATAATCAACTTGGCCCTGAAAAATCGGTCTGGAAATACCTTAAAAAAAGATGGCCACCACATTTCGTACTCAAATGACTTATCCATAAAGTTTGTAACAGGACTGATTTCAGAAGGTCGTTTTTTATATATTCTGAATAACCTATCTCTCATTATCTGACCTGGTTAGATCAAAGAATTCATATTTTTAGAACCCCTGCCTGGCTTATCTGATGCTCCGGGCAGATCTCAGCTACCGACTTCTGACCCCTTAATCCCTCCAGCGCTATGGCCATCTTCTCCTCTGAACGCCATTTCCTTAGCTTCATCCTGACACCTCCTTAATCAGTATAAACCCTATCTCTTTGAGGCGTCTACCTCCTCAGGGGGTCAGTATAGTTCTGTTGGCACGCCGCTCGCTCTCGAATCTAAATATTATCTCTTGATCATGTTTTCTTATTAACTCGGCTAATCTTGCTTTATGTTCAAGCGTTATCACATATAACTTGGCTTAAACCTCGTCATGCGTTAGGATCTGTAAGATTCCTCTAACAAAAACATAGTCAATAACAAGATCTCTTTATCCTACCTAACCTCTATCTTTTCCTTCTTGAGAATCGAAGTAACTTCCAAACTAATAAGCTATCGCGGTCGTCAATGTTAAAAGATTCGGCGTCTCTCCCCAGTCCTAAGCTTTTAGTAGCCAGAGATGTTCTAGTAGCCAAGTCCCGGACGAACCTGCTTAAACAATATTGGCCTGCCCATGGTGAGGTAAATCAAAATTGAGATCAGGCATATTATGGGCAAGCTAATTGTCAGAGCTATAATAGAAAAGACAACATCAACTGTTCTCTTCGCTTTTTCTTTCATGATCAAACACCAGAACGTATTCCTGAGGGTAGATTTATATTAGCTTTTATCTTGAACAGCGGAAACAAAGACTCTTTCGAATTTATTTACTGCTATGTCAAATGAAAGATTGTTTTTATAATAGACACTACCATTCTTACCCATTCTTTCTCTATCCTCAAATTTGAGATTAGCAATTTTAATAATTCCCTTTGCCAGTTCTTCAGGATTTTCGGGGGGCACAATAACACCTGCGCCAGACTCTTTTATAAGGTCTGCTGCATCACCACGGACTCCAGCTATTATAGGCCTTCCTGCAGCCAAGTAAGTTTGTATTTTTGATGGTATTGTAATGGAAAACAAAGGATCGTCCTTAAGATGAACCAACAGGACATCTGCAGCCTGCATATATCGTTTAATTTCGCTGGCAGGTCTATAGGGTAAGAACATTACATTATCTAAATTCATCTTTTCTGCCTTTTTTTTGAGACGATCGGCTTCTACTCCCGCGCCGACAAATACAAATTGAATATTTAAATATTTATCTCTTATTATTTTTGCTGCATACAGGACTGTGTCTAAAGCCTGAGCTCTACCTAGATTTCCGGCATATAAAACAGTAAATTTTTTTAAGTCCCAAGGAATTTCTGATTTATTGAAATGATCCTTAGATAATATACTGTCTTCATCGCACCAATTGTAAATTGTTTCTATTTCTTTCGAGTCCAAACCTAACTCCACTAACTTCTTTTTAAATCCTGGGGACAAAACAATTATCTTATCTGCCATCCTATAAAACAATCTACTGATATTGCCTATCAGCTTTATGATGTGATTATTATTTATCATATCGGTAGCCTTTAACGTATCCGGCCAAAAATCCTCTATATCTAATATGATCTGAGAATTATAAAGCAGCTTTATGCAAACTGCAGGGATCATAGCTGTTATTGGCGGATGATATACATAAATAACGTCGGGGCGAGTCACGTTTATTGACCCGAGAATCGAAGCTGATAAGGACCAGCTGAGGTAATTTACGATCCTTTTAATTTTTGATAAATCATGACTAGGGTATAAGGCCGTTCGGATAACTTTAATTCCATCAATAATCTCTTCTTTTACCAGCTTTATTTTATATCCTGGATAGAGTTTCCCATGCGGGTAATTGGGGAAACCGGTTAAAACCTCAACCCTATGACCTTTTAATTTAAGTGCCTTCGCCAATGGCAAGCCCTTAAACATCGGCTCGGGCTGAAACCATTGGGTAACAAAAAGAATATTCATCTAACCCATGAAGCTTATGAAAAGACCTACACTTCAGGATTTTTTCCATACATTACGTTTTATATAAGCTATATAGCTAATTATTATTCTTAATACCTTTTCTGAAACATTCGGGGCATCATAGTCGTTGATCATTTTTAATATTCTACTATCACCCTTTGGTTGATTTCTGGTCACATTAAGAGCCTGGATTATTTTTTCCAAGTCAAAGCCTACCATCATCACTGCGCCTTCTTCCATTCCCTCTGGTCTCTCGTGGGACTCTCTTATATTTAGTGCGGGGAAATTTAATATTGAGGATTCTTCTGTAATTGTGCCACTGTCTGAAAGAACAGCTATCGCTCCAAGCTCAAGCCTTACATAATCTGAAAAGGAAAATGGCTTATGTATTTCAACAAGTGGACTTAATGAAACGCGCTCAGCCTCTATTCTTTTTCGAGTTCGAGGGTGAGTTGAAAAGATAATCCTTTTCTTAAACTCATCTGTCAGGCCGTTAAGCACATCTATCAGCTTCTTGAACTTCTCTGGGTCATCCACATTTTCTTCTCGGTGGCAACTGACAAGGTAATAATCATTTTCTTTTAGATTTAATCGCTCCAGTATGTTTGACGATTTGATTTTAGGCATATAATAATGCAGAACCTCATACATCGGGCTTCCGGTTTTGATAATCCTATCAGCTGGGATACCCTCCATCAAAAGATACTCTCTTGAGATCTGGCTGTATGGCAGATTTATATCGGCGATATGGTCAACCAGTCGCCTGTTAATCTCTTCAGGGACTCTTTCGTCGAAGCACCTGTTGCCTGCCTCCATGTGAAAGACTGGTATTTTAAGCCTTTTTGCAGAATAAGCAGCCAGACAGCTATTGGTATCTCCCAGAATTAAAATGGCATCAGGCTTTTCCTTATTCATAACATCGTAAGATCTGGCAATAACCATACCAACAGTTTCAGCAGGGGTTTTACCGGCCGCTTCAAGATAATAGTCCGGTTTTCTAATTTCCAGGTCCTCAAAGAATATCTCGTTTAATTCGTAATCATAATTCTGGCCAGTATGAACAAGGACATGCTCAGTGTATTGGTCAAGCTTAGCTATGACGCGAGATAATCTGATTATCTCCGGCCTGGTTCCAACCACAGTCATTACCTTAAGTTTGTTCATGTTTTACCTCAAGCCGATAGGTATCCGGATTTTCGGGATCAAAAATCTCATTCGCCCAGAAAAGAACTATAAGTTCTTTTTGACCGATATTTTCTATTGAATGCGTATATCCTGGTGGTATGTCTACTATTGTAATTGTCTCTCCTGATACCTTATACTCAATTACATCCTTGCCTCTTACATCGCGAAAACGTATTATTGCTTGGCCATCAAGAACACAAAATTTTTCCACTTTTGTATCGTGGAAGTGGTTTCCCCTGGTAATCCCGGGCTTTGTTCTCGAAACGAATATCTGACCAGAGGCCTGCGACTTTAATAGCTCGGCCAATATGCCCCGATTGTCGACCTTAATTTCGGGTTGGTAAGAAAATTTATCTTGAGGCAAATAACTCAGGTATGTTGCATAAAGTCTCTTTATAAAAGGGTCGCTAAAATCTGGGATGGTTAAATCGGATCGCGTATTTTTAAACCCCTTAATTATTTCCACAAGCTTTTTGACTGTAACCTTGAAAACCGGCGTCACGTTATTATAATAAACTCCATTTTCCAGCTTATCCTTTATATTATCAAGGAAGGCCTTTACAACATCGTCAATATAAACTAATTCTACAACTCTTTCGGAATCTATGATATGCACCTCAAGATCTCGAGCGATATTATGACAAAAGGTAGCAACCGCTGAATTATAGTTGGGTCTGCACCATTTGCCAAATACGTTAGGCAGCCTGTAAATCACTACTGCTGACTCATTTCTTTTTGCCCAATCTATCAGCTCTTCTTCAGCTCTCCTTTTGCTCAGGCCATAGGGGTTATCAAGCGTTGCCTGGATTGAAGAGGAAAAAATAATTAGCGGCTTAACTTTAGATTCTTCTACCATCGAAATAAGCATCCTGGTAAATCCAACATTTCCCGTTTCGTATTCTTCTGTTTTTTCTGGCCTATTTACTCCAGCTAAATGAAATATAATATCCGCCCTTCTAACAGCCTCCTTCAGAGAACTTATATCATCATTAATGTCATAACTATAAACGTTAATCCCCTCCAGCCGCCTTAAAGCCAGGATAAGATTTTTACCGATGAATCCATCGCTGCCGGTGACTATTATATTTTTCATTTTCTCTAACTCTTTTTCCAGGTTTTTAGCTCTTCTCTGACATAATCCACTTTTAATAAGAGTTCGGTGAGCTCATCGTCATTCAAACGATAGGTATTATGTGAATTGTAATCTTCCTTTAATGAAACCTCCTTTTTGCCTTCTGTAAAATAGAGACCATAATTCAAATCACGGTCATCCATCGGAATACGATAATATTTGCCTAAATCTTCCGCTTTTGCCATCTCTTCCCGAGTTAACAGAGTTTCAAATAGCTTTTCTCCGTGCCTTGTTCCTATTATTTTAATCGGATTGTCAGCCTTAAACAGCTTTTTTAAAGCAGAAGCCAGCATTTCAATTGTTGCAGCTGGCGCCTTCTGAACGAACATATCCCCAGGCTTGCCATTTTCGAAGGCATAAAGGACCAAATCGATAGCATCATCAATGGTCATCATGAATCTGGTCATTGTCGGGTCAGTGATTGTAAATGGTTTACCTTCCTTTATTTGCGAGATAAAAAGTGGAATAACAGATCCACGAGAAGCCATTACATTCCCATATCTCGTTCCACAAAAAACTGTTTTGGCCGGGTCAGCCAACCTGGCTTTGGCTACCATAATCTTTTCCATTAAAGCTTTGGACATTCCCATAGCATTAATCGGGTAGACGGCCTTATCCGTACTTAGAATAACGACTTTTTTAACCCCGGTTGTTATGGCAGCGGTCAGCACATTGTCAGCCCCAATGGCATTAGTCTTAATTGCCTCCATTGGATAAAATTCGCAGGAAGGAACCTGCTTAAGAGCTGCCGCATGAAAAACATAATTGACACCTTCCGTTGCCCTCGTTACTGATGACAGAGACCTAACGTCACCGATATAAAATTTCAACCTTGGGTCTTTATAATAAATTCTCATATCTTCTTGCTTTTTTTCATCCCGGCTGAAAATTCTGATCTGCTCAACCTCACTATTGAGGAATCTCTTTAAGGCAGCATTCCCAAATGTCCCCGTGCCGCCTGTGATGAGAATGCATTTACCTTCGAAATAATTCATTTTTCACCTCAGTTTTCTTTTTGTTTGTGCATTCGGCTAAATGCAGGACAAACAACGTGTTTTGGAGCTCTATCTTAGGCTATTATTTTTCATCTCCGAGAGATGATATCATTTGAAAGACGGAGATGGCCTAGGAGTCGAGATCATCTCGCTTCTCCCCCCTTGACCACCCCCAGCTCTACCCGTGCTTTAAAGACCGTTTCATGTTGTTTCCTTGTCATACTGACCATTTTACCATACCTCCTCTAGAGTTATGACAAGCCATTTCGCACCTCATTGTCTGGTCCTTTTTACGGGGTGCATCAATGTTGGTTTGCACCGCATGGATGGGGAAACATTCGCCGGAAGTCACCTGTTTCAGAGCAGCGGCATGAAAGATATAATCCACCCCGATCATCACATCGTCCACCGAACATTTGTCGCGCACGTCACCGATGTAAAATTTGATTTTCGGGTTCTGGTATTGATGCCTCATATCGTCCTGTTTCTTTTCGTCGCGGCTGAAGATCCCGATCTCTTTGATCTCCGTATCGAGAAACCGCCGCAGCACGGCATTGCCGAACGACCCCGTGCCGCCGGTAATTAATAAGATTTTATTGGGAAGCATGATTTTTAATATTCTATTTATTAATAGTCGAAAGTTTGTTAATTACAATAAATCTCAAAATAGAGATAATAGAAGTGTGTTTATGAAAGGTCCTTAAGCTTTTGATAAAATTGAATTCTACGAGCTTGTAAAATCTCAGACTGATGTTCTTTTGCTTTTTTAAAAGCAGTTTTACTTAATTTTTCATACAGATTAGGAGATTGTATTATCTCTTTAATTCGTGTTGCAAAACCCAGAGAATCGTTTGGGGCATAAATTTGTTCCTTGGGAAGTAATTCGGGGATTCCACTAATATTTGTCGATAAACAGGGCAGACCGGTAGCCATTGCTTCAATTAATACTCTAGGAAGACCTTCAGAAGAAGTAGGAAATAACATTATGTCAGACTCTTCAAGAAAATTTATTAGTTCGTTTTGTTTTAATAAACCAACAAAATAAATTCTATCTTGAATTCTTTTCTGTTCAGCATACTCCTGGAAACGCGAAATAAATTCTCCTTCTCCTGCAAATTTAGCGATAACATCAAAGCCATTTTCAGTTAATAATTTAATAGTATCTATTACTGTGATATGCCCCTTATTATATGTTTTGATTGGATTAGTAACATGGCAAATAATAAAGGGATTATGTTTAGGATATTTTCTTGAACCTTTAAAAATAATATTTGGCAACTCAACTGAGGAATAATATGATTCGAAATGGTCTCCTTTTTTTGCAGGATATATTTTCTGTAATGCATTTTGGGTTACATAAGAAGCACCATCAGCATATTTGCAGGCAATTATTTGTTGGTGGTGAATGATCTTCATTAAAAATTTAACAAGAATATTATTATTACTATTAGCTATTTCTATACTCGGATTTGCAACCACTTCAACTGCATAAGGTATTTTTTTCTTTCTAACCTCATTGAGTATTACAAATCCAATAGTGGAAGGAACTCTTATAATAGCTGCATCACATTTTTCTACGGTTCTTTTTGCTGTTTTTTTTACTTGAAAAAATCTTTTAGCGTACTCTTTTGGCCCTTGGAAAAAAGGAATAGGGTAAATTTCAATTCGATCATCTATAACAGGGATGTTGTATATTCCTAATTCTGTTTCAGAATAAACAATTTTGGTTCTAACTGCAAACCTAATTTTATCAAAAACTTCTAAATATCTCGAAAGAAGGACATTGCCAAATTCTCTCAAGAAATATTGTCCATTAAATAAATGGACATATTCATCGCAAGAAACGAGCAGTTTTTTCATTCCAAATCAATTTAATTTTGTAATAAATGCTTTCATTTTTTCTATAAAGTTGGAATAATTTCTTTTTTCCGGACAATGATTGCATTGCATTTTCCATTTGTCACAACCAATGAAAGAAAAATAGGCGCAATGCCCTGTCATCGGCCAGCATTCGTGCAATGTCCATACCACGGGAATATCGGCAGTTGCCAGATAATGAAACAATATTTCGATATTCAGATAATAACCATGCAGATTATGAAGATGAATGATATTGGGTTGAATTTTTATATTTTCTCTACCCGTTTTTATTGCTTTCGTGAATGCCAATCCCTGCCAATAAAACAAATGGGTTTGTAAGCCATGCCATTTGATATTCCAATCATTTTCGATTTTAATCGTCTCCGATTGGCTTGGCCGATCGTTTCTACCATGTGCGATATAACTTTTCCAACCGTTTTTCATAGCCTCTTGTCCGATTTTTTTTGCAATCCGACCTGTAGAACCAGAATTTATAACAAATTTGTTTTGAAGAAGAGTATTCATGATGATGTTAATGTTTTATAAAATTTTTCAGCTATTAATTCCACAGAGAAACGCTTAATACTTTCTCTCGCATAATCACCCATTATTTTTGTTTCTTCTTCATGACTCATTAAAAATTTCAATTTTTCTTCGAACATCTTGTCATCGAATAAAGGTATCAAGAAGCCGTTTTTACCATCTTCTATTATTTCCGACGGACCTGCTACACAATCATAAGCCACAACAGGTAACCCTGCGCTCATTGCTTCACCGATTACATTTGGGAATCCTTCACTGCTTGAAGTGAAAGCAAAAATTTTTGCTTTCAATAAAATATTTTCTATATTTTTTTGCTTACCTGCAAGTAAAATTCTATTTTCCATTCCAATATTTTCTATTTGTGCCTGTAACTTTGTACTATTATTTTGTTTATTTGAATCGCCACCAATAATAATTAATTTCCAATCTTTCAAATTAATACTGTAAAAGATATTGATTAATCTATCAAAGTGTTTAGTGTCGATTAGACGACCTATGGATATTACGATATTCTGACGTTTATTCATATTTATTTCATTATGTATTTTTAAAGGATTTCCTATCACTGATATGTTTTTTTGCTTAAATTTAGAAGCATAAATTCTTTTCGCAATATTTGTTTGAACAATTATTGTTGATGCTTTTGGATATAATATTTTCCTTATTAAGTCATGGAAATAACCAAATGACTTATTAGGGCAAGAGCGATCTGAAATATATATAGGAAATTTCAATCCTAATAATGACAAAAGGACAAGACTATTCCAAAGTTCTCCAAAACTCAAAATTGAAAACGGATGAACTTTTTTTACAGTCTCTCGTAAATACAACATTGTTCTGAATGTAAAAAACGTTCTATAGCGGTCATTAAAATTAAAATTTGGTTTGTGAATAAACACTTGTTTTGGAATGTTATAAAAGATTTCTCTTGATTTTCCATAGAGAATTAAATGACATTCACAATCTTTATTAACAGCAATATAAGATATTAAATGGCTCATTACTCTTTCCATTCCGCCACCGGCAACAGAAGGGATGATAAATGCAAGTGTTTTCATTTAATTTTTAATAAATAATTTACGTATGATTAATAAATCTTATCTTTTGCTTTTCACAAAATAATTTAAAATATCGACAATAAGAAAACCATAGAGTGGCAACAAAATCGATTGTGATAATGAACCATAAAAATTTGATTGAGCCCAATATTGAAAGAATAGAATATACCAGTAAAACTGAACAGAATATCTAATTGGTTTTTTATTCTGAATTTTAACAAATAAACTATGAGCTATGTATGTTAACAGCATAATAAAAATAAATGAACCATAAAATCCAAAATCTTTTATTAATGTTAAATAGCACGAGTGGGTAGTATAATACAAAGGCCTTTGATAATCATAAGTTTCTTGATTATAGTAATATATATTTAACTTTTTTGCTATAGAGAAATCACCCATTCCGATCTGAGAAGAAAAAGGAAGTGTCCAGTTAATAAATCCATTAAAAGTATATTTTCCCAACCCTAAACTGGACTTATCCACTGCATCAACACGTCGAAATTGATAACCATTATAGGAAGACACTACATATTCAATAGGTCCGTAAATAATAGCTAAAAGAGGATTTTTCGTTTTTAACATAATATATTCTATGCTTTCGGATTGATAGTATTCATCTCTCTGTAATGAAACTGCCGTTATGAACATATTTACTAATAAAAAACTAAGAATAAATACAAATATTATATTTTTTTCTATTTTAATTTTTAATCGAATTGGGAAACACACACTTGCTCCAATTGCGTAATGAATAAGTGAATAAATAATATTTACACGTCCACCGATAGTAATTGAAAAAAATAAATTTCCTATTAAAGGAAAGAATAAAGAGATTTTTTTTATAATATAAATTAATTTATTTCTATTAGTTAAGTAAAAACCAATCATATAGCCTGCAAATATTGATAAAGGACATGATAAAGAAATTATATAATTAGTTATAAGAGAAATTTGAATTTCATGTGATCTATCTCTAGATCTCCCCATATTAAAACTTGCTCCGTTCTTAAAAAATTCAATAATAATTATAATTAATAAAATTAATGATAATAAATGATATATACGATAATTTGCAAAGTATTGAATATCAATTCCAGATTCATTCACTTTATTTCTGCCTTTTTTCGTTAAAAAAATAAAACATAAAGCAGTAAATCCAATTAGAATATTTAATTCGTTTATATATTCAGGATAAGGTTCTAATAATAAATCAATAGAGTTGAATAATAATGTTCCTAATACTCCTAAAGACCAAATAAGACCAAAGTAAAATCCGGGTGATGATAATACCCTCCATTTCCAAGTAATTATTTGATTGAAAATTAAAAGAATTAATAAAATAAACGTTGCAATTGCAATTGAGATATTCATTGAAAGAAAAATATTTTTAATTTTTGTTTAGAACTAACTCCACCATCCAGCCATAGGGATTAAACGCACCTTTATGCCAATTTAAATCTTTATCCCAATAACCCTCGCAAGGATCATATCCTTCTTTTGCAAATCCATAACTAATTTCTACAATTAAAGGATTTTTGTTGCTATCGAAAACGAAATCGAATGCAATGCTTTGGCTTTTTATTTTTTCATTCACCTCGAAAGCCATTTTCACGCATCGTTCGTCTATTTCTTCTTTGCTATATATAATCATTCCACTTCCGGAAGCCCTAAAATCGTTTTTACGTGTTAACCGTTTAATGGCGAACGCTTTATCAGCTACAATTATTATTCTAATGTCAAATGTATTATTGGGTATGAAATCCTGAAAATATACATATCCCTTTTCGGGACCTACCATCTTTGCCAATTCTGTAGGAATGAATAATCTGCCCATGCTTTTGTAAACGCCCCATAAGGTGTCTTTTCCTTCTTTGTATTTACGAATTCTTTCTTTTAAATTTCCTCGACGCTTAAATTGAGGGAATCCTTTTCCAAAAGCCCTATTTACCAAACGAATTGCATCTTTTTTTGTAGGAACTAATTGGACATTCGCCGAACCGGCTCCCCCTCGTAATTTGTATACTTTTGGGAAAGTGGTTGTTTTAATCCACTCTAACGCCTTTTTTTTATTATAAAATATATAAGTAGGAACTAAGGGTGCGCCAATTGCTTCCAGTAGATATTTTTGTCCAACTTTATCATCAAAATGCCAGCAAGTATTAAAATTAGGAAAAACTTTTAATCCCATTGCTTCCAATGAATATATCAATTGTTTTGCAAAGAGTTTATCTCTGTAATCGCATTGAGTATGATGCCACATGAAAGCGGTGCAGTCAGATACTTGTTGAACGATATCGGTGTCGTATGCATTCACAATTTTATAAGGAATGTTGTTTTCTTTACAGTATTCAATCCAACGATCCGAAAAAAATCCCGGACGATGATGAATAGCAAGTTTTACAGGCATATTTATACTTTATATTTTTTTCTTTTCAGCCAGGAAGAAAACTGTGCTTTCAAGACTATGATGTGAATTTATCATTTTCAGATAAGTCCTCAAAATCGGCAATATTACCTGATATGCTATCATAGATTTTATTCCCTTTGATCGGTTGCAGATAGGTTTGCTATAAACCTTTTTAACCTCAATTCCGCCCCACCTTAGCTGCTCAATAACCTGCCCAACCGAATATTCTGTTACATGATGATTTGACATAAAAACGGCTTGTCTTCCTCTCAGGACATTTAAAAGATTAGAAAGATGGTAACGACTGGGTGTGGACAGGATCAAATAGCCTCGGTCTTTTAAAATCCGACTTATGCCCTTAAGTAAAACCAATGGATCGGGAATATGCTCCCACAGGTTGTTTAAGACCACAACATCGAAATAATTATCACAGTATGGCGGGTTATGGGCATCAGCTACACAAAAATCAATGCCGGGAAAATTTTCAACCGCATAGTTGATTGCTGATATTGAATAATCAAGCCCGGAAATCTCAGCGTCTAAAAAAGTTTTTTGGATCTCGGCTGTAATATATCCCTCTCCGCAACCCATATCAAGTATTTTCGGACTTGATATGGACTCATCTAATGCCAGTTTCAATAAGTATATAGTCGCATCAACCCGCCGCTTATGAAATTCGCTATCAATATTCTCTTCAACGGTATATGGGTCATCTTCTGAATACTCATCACTCTTTTCTATCTGGGAAGGGGAAAGAAATACCTTGAATCCTTTAGGATGTATCGCAAATGAAAAGTCATCTGATTTTCCCCAATCCTCATATTTGCATCCATCAGCTTCACTTAGAAATCTGTTTCGAGATCGATCATAATATTTGTTTTTCATGGCTTTACTCATAAATTTCATCCCCCAATTCCTGCTTAACTATTTCCACCGTAACATCTTTATGCGCCTCACATCTAAACAGATTTAATAGTATAGGGAGTCGTTTCTTCTTGAGAAAAAACTCAGGTAAAAGATTTCTTTTCAATAACTGTCCCTGAACTCTGTTTAAGGATAAAAGCATTGATAAATAACCCGCCCTATGTGATTTACAGAAAGAAACCCATTTTTTCTCAAGCAAATCAGGATTCTGAATGATGTTTGAGTATTCTTTTATTCTTTTCAAAAATTCAGTTGATTCGTCATCATTCATCAATTGCAAGCATGGAATGTCATTTTTGCATTGAAAGTAAGGGGATAAGGAAATATTTGTAACCCCATTATTTGCTATCGTTAATTTGATAAAATATCCTTCATACCAGGATTTAAACTTTACATCCTTCCAATCAGAGATGAAATTTCCCAGGCTGTAAATGATGGGAACGCCATTATATATCTCACACCCACTGGGGCAATGGGTGTGGTGTCCTACAATGGCATCGGTACCGTTGTCGGCGTAAAAACGATATTGCTTCTGCATACGAGGGCTTGGCAAATTGTAATATTCGTGTCCTCCGTGAATGATGCAGATCACTTTATCGTGGCTGGCTTTAGCAGCTTGTATTTGTTTTACATTATCGATAATATCGAGAGGATTGGCACCGGCTTTGTTCTTTTCGGCTATTGACCATTCGTGTTCGCAAAAGTTTAGAATGGCAATTTTCAATCCTTCATTTTCGATAGTAAATGGCCGCCGTGCTTCTTTTAAATTATTTCCGGCCCCAACCCAGGCAATATTGTTTTTCTCTAATGCATGCAATGTGTCTATTAATCCTTGTTCTCCGTAATCCAATATATGATTGTTGGCAAGGGTAACCATATCAATATGTAATTGCTTCAGATACGGAATTGCTGTATCTTCCGAAGAACGCAAATGTGGCCCGGTTTTGAGTATTTTGTTCTTGGGTTCATTCGCAGTTATTGGCGATTCAAGGTTTACTATCCTATAATCGGCAGAAGCAAATAATTCTTCAACCGATTGGTCAATCAATTGTCTATTCTTAAATGATTCGGATATGAATAAATCACCAGCAATTAATATTTTCATTGTACTTGTTCTTTTATAAT
>JAQURD010000010.1 GCA_028749115.1 Acidobacteriota bacterium
AAACAGCCTCCTGGCTGATCTGGTCTGGAATCTCAACGGGTGCAACCAGCTTGCCTGGTTCGACTGCAGAAGTAGTCTGAACGGCCCTAACTGTTCTGGTAGAAGTAGTTTTTTTCTTGGCCGGCGGCGGTGGCGGCGGTGGTGGCGGCGGTGGTGGTGCTAGGAAGGCACTATAGACTTCCACCTTCGGTAGCTCATCAACAGAAAGGAGAGGAATAACAATTATAGCGGCGACGAAAACGACATGGAGAACAATAGCAATCGGCAAAGCCAAAGCTTTTCTCTTAATGCCCGATTCGGCCTGAAAGAAGGAATCTTTGAAGAATTCCGGTATCTTTTCTCCTTGGTTAGGCCTTTTTGCTTTTGGCATGTTAAACCTCACGCTGATAAAATTAAATCAGATTAAATTATAAGTTAATTTTGTCCTTTTTACAAGTCAAAATTTTAACTATTTTTTACCTTTTTTTTTGCGTTTTAAAGAGCTGAGTCCAGAAGAGAACAACAGGGCAGGACATAAAAACCGTCGAGTAAACACCTTCAATTATGCCAACCAGCATGATAAAAGCAAAATCGTTAATGACCTTCCCGCCGAAAAGGAAAAGAGCCAAAACGGCAATGAAGACGGCTCCGGAAGTAATAATTGTTCTGGTCAGGTTGATGTTGAGGGAAAGGTTCATGATATTTTGCAGCGGCTCTTTGCGCCTGGTTTTTTTCAGTTCACGAATTCGGTCAAAGATAACTATGGTGTCATTAATAGAATAACCGACAATCGTCAGAAAAGCAGCAATAATCGGAAGATTAATTTCCCGGTTAGTAAAAGTATAGATGCTGAGGCAAATTAAAACATCCTGGGCCAGGGTAAAAATAGCTGAAGCTCCATATTCAACGCCCTTAAATCTAAAAGCGATATAAACCAGCATGGCGATGATGGCCCAGGTAACGGCCTGAGTGGCTTTTTTCCTCAATTCCTTCCCGGCCTGCGGGCCGACGGTTTCTTTGCTCAGGACGGTCATCTGCCCGAGGAAGGCCTTAGTTTGAAGCTTGCCAAGAACTTCTTCTGGTAGGGAAATAGGTTCTTTTTGAAGTTCGCTCCAATCAACAATAATACCCTGCTCATTGCGGTATTTCATCATCCGGCCGGCCAGTTGCTCGCCCTGTTCAGGTGAAATTTCAGTTAACAGGGCTGTTAAAGACCGGTTGTCGATATTATTCAAATCAATCAGTCCCTGAGATGCCTGCTGCTTGTCTTTTGTACTCTGGAGAGAAGTAATGACTTTGTTAGCCAGTACTTGGTGGTTTTCAATTTCCTCAGTTGGTTGACCGGTTGTTCTGGTTTCAACTGTCCGGATCTGAAATTCACGGCCGCTTCTTCCTGCTTCTTGAATGACACTGTTGCCCAGTCCGACATCGTCCAACAGTTGTCTTATAGAAGAGATTGAGACTGGTTCTTTAAACATAACCCTGATCAGAGTTCCCTCGCCAAAGTCAACGCCCAGTTTCAATCCATGACCCCAGATAATATTCAGAACGCCCGCCAGAATGATGGCAATCGTCAGCCCAAGGGCCAACCATTTAAATTTGAGAAAATCGATATTGGTTGTTTTTTTGAAGATTTGCATGTTAGATACTCAACTTTTTAGCATTTGTTGGTACGGCTAAATCAAATATAAGCCGGGAAACAAAAACAGCTGTAAACAGATTGGCCACCAGGCCGCAGATCAAGGTGACGGCATAACCTTTTATTGGACCAGTGCCAAATTGAAAAAGGAAGACACCAGAAATGATGGTGGTCAGGTTGGAATCAAAGATGGCGGTAAAAGCCCGGCTGAAACCCGTGCTGATTGAACTGGCTATATTCTTCCCCATGGCCAGCTCTTCTTTAATCCGTTCAAAGATTAGAATATTAGCGTCAACGGCCATACCAATGCTCAGGATGATACCGGCAATGCCTGGCAGCGTA
Organism: Acidobacteriota bacterium; assembly: GCA_028749115.1. Classification (GTDB taxonomy): domain Bacteria; phylum Acidobacteriota; class Aminicenantia; order Aminicenantales; family Saccharicenantaceae; genus Saccharicenans. Next base: position 1,961 of record JAQURD010000010.1, read on the forward strand.
AGAGTGGCTTTAAAATAGCCCAGAGCACCAAAAGTAAGAAGAGTATTGAGCAGCAGGGCAATAACAGCATTGATTCCGGATAGCTGGTAATAAAAAATCATAAAAACCATGACTCCAAAAATGGCTACCAGCCCGCTTATTAGACCCTGACGGATGGAATCAGTGCCAAGCGAAGGGCCAACCGTTCTTTCTTCAAGATATTTGATACCAGCTGGCAGAGCTCCAGCTTTTAAGATGACTACCAGGTCATCAGCCTCCTGGGGAGTAAATCTTCCTTGAATGATGCCGGAGTCAGAAATGCGGGAATTTATAACCGGCGCCGACTGGATTTTTCCATCAAGAATGATGGCCAGTTGCTTCCCGACATTCTGTCCCGTTACCTGTTCGAACCTTCTGGCTCCATCCGGCGTCAATGTAAAACTTACAGCCGGATTATTCCATTCATCAGTTCCACGCCTGACGCTCCTCAGATCTTTTCCAGTGATTGAGGCTACTTTGTTTACCAGATAATAACCCTGCAAGCCTCTCCTCGCATCTCCCTTAACTATTTCAGCCTCCTCAGGTATCTGCCCTCCAACTTCTTGCAGAAGAGTTTGCTCGTCCGGTGCCGGACCAGCTTTGACAAGTTTAAACTCGAGTACCGCGGTCACTTTAATCAGATTTTTTACTCTTTCCGGATCATCTATGCCAGGGAGTTCAACCACGATTCGATCAGAGCCTTGCTTCTGAATGACTGGTTCAGCCACGCCAAACTGGTCAACTCTATTTCTAATTGTTTCCAGAGTCTGAGCAACAGCTTGTTCCCTTAGAAACTGCTCGGCTGCTTGTTTTAATTTAAAGTTAATCCTGTCACCGGTAAAATAATAATCCCAGTCTCTTGTGTACTGATCAATTAGATCCCTGATTTTCTCTTCCTGGTCAGCTCTTGTCCCCTCAAAATAAAATTTTCCCGGCTTTTCTTTAGCGCTCCGGGTATAAGCAATATTGTTTTTCTTAAAGACGTCTTCAAAGCGGGCAATCTGCTGATCTGTTTCTACATTAACTGCATCTTCAGTTATGACCTGCATCAGCAGGTGAGTCCCGCCTTTAAGGTCAAGACCGAGCTTGATTTTATCTTTTGGCGGATAAATCAAAAAGATGCATAGACCGATGACGACCAGAGTTAAACCTATTTTCCACTTTAGATTCTTTTTCATTTGAGCTAACTCTCTTTTAGGTAGATTATACCTGCTAAAAAAGCTTAACTGCTTTCTTTGTTTTCAGCCTTTTCCTTTTCAGACAGAACAATACCGACAGCGCTTTTTAAAATATCAACTTTTACATTAGAAGCAATTTTCAACTCAATCCGGTCAGGATGAACATCCATCACTGTCCCGAATATTCCACCGCTGGTAATGATCCTGTCGCCGGCCCTCAGATTGTCAACCATCTTTTGATGCTGCTTTTGTTTCTTTCTCTGGGGGAGAATGATTAATACATAAAAGATAACAAAAACCAGGATCAGAGGCAGAAGTGTGACCAGAAGATTACCCTGGGCAGGAGTAGCTGCCTGTTGTTCTGAAACATTAAACATCGTTACTAGGCTCATCTTTTCTCCCTATATGTTTAAATTTTTTTTAAGATTTTTTTCTTAAATGGCTGAAATGAATTAGATTGAATAGCTTGCCTTATTTTTTTAAAGATGTCAAGGTAATAATAAAGATTATGAATGGTGTTTAAAATAGCAGAAGCAATTTCTCCTCTTTCATAAAGGTGCCGGAGATAGGCCCGGGAGAAATTTCTGCAGGTATAGCAATGGCAGTTTTCATCAATTGGTGCGGGATCAGCTTCATATTTTTTATTTTTAATTGACAGCCGTCCCTGACTCGTGAATAAGGTGCCATTTCTGGCATTTCTCGTCGGCAGGACACAGTCAAAGACATCGATGCCCCTTTCTATTGCTTCTAGCATATCTTCAATATAGCCCATGCCCATCAGATATCTTGGCCTGTCAGCCGGGAGAAGGCTATTGGCCCTGTCCAGAATTTCATACAGTTGAGACTTGGGCTCGCCAATACCCAGTCCACCCAGGGCATAGCCGTTGAAATTCAGTTTGACGAGTTCTTCAATGCTTTTTTCTCTTTGCGGCCAGAAAACTCCTCCCTGGGTAATTCCCCACAACTGGCTCATTAACCCGAGACGATCAAATTCTTCCCGGCTGCGTCTGGCCCAGAGGCTGGTTAACCTGACAGATTGCTCAGCCTGATTCTCCGTGTAAGGATAAGAAGGAAAATAATCAAGGCACATCATAATATCAGTTCCTAGACCGGCCTGAATTCTGACTGCCTCTTCCGGCGTCAGAAATATTTTTGTCCCGTCAAGATGGGAAGAGAAGCTAACTCCTTCCTGGTTGATCTTGACCAGGGGTGAGAGGCTATAAACCTGAAACCCGCCGCTGTCAGATAGAATAGCTGACGGCCAGGAAATAAATTTATGAAGGCCGCCCAGCTGCCGGATGATTTCTACTCCCGGCCGGAGAGAGAGATGATAAGAATTGACCAGGATAATTTGAGCCCCAATTTCCTGAAGAAGATTATGGGGCAAGGCTTTAACTGTTCCCTGGCTGGCCACGGGTATGAAGACTGGTGTCTCCACCAGGCCATGACCAGTCTCCAGGAGTCCCGTCCGTGCCTGGCAGGATGAGTCGCGGGCAGTAATAGTAAAAAAATTTCTCATGATGAAAATCTAAAATAGATAATATCTCCATCCTGCAACTGATAATCTTTACCTTCCAGACGAATCGCTCCGGCTTCTTTTGCTTTCTGCCACGAGCCAGCTTTTATTAATTCTTCAAAAGAAATGACTTCAGCCCGGATGAACCCTTTTTCCAGATCAGTATGTATTTCTCCAGCAGCCTTGATGGCGGGAGTATTCTTTTTAATCAGCCAGGCCCTGACTTCCTCCTGGCCAATCGTATAGAAAGTCAGAAGGTTCATAGCTTCTTTGACTTTTGGAAAAAATCTGGAGGGAAAAGGCTCGGTCAATCCATAGCCAGCCATAAATATCGCTTTCTCTTCTTCTTCAAGCTCCATGATTTCCTTTTCAATCTGGCCACAAAAACCCAGCAGCTTAGTGGCCAGGTTGAGACCGGCAAATCTTTCGGGCAGGCAGTTAAGGTAGGTCAGATCGCCTTCATCCAGATTGATGGCCGTTAAAACTGGTTTCAATGAAAGAAGACAAAAGCCTCTGATCATTTTTTCTTCAGATGGAGTTAAAGCTGACTTCTTTATCATTTCTCCATTTTCCAGGAGAGGTTTGAGCCTGCTGAGCAGTTCCTTTTCCTTTTGAGCTTCAGGGTCTTTCATCTTGTGCAGGTCTTTTTCCAGTTTCTCCAGCCTGCTTGTAATCATGATCAGATCAGATAGGATAAGTTCATTCATCATCGAATTGATATCATCAACAGGGTCAACTTTCCCCTTCGGGTGAGGGATAGCTGGCTGACGGAAAGCCCTGACAACCTGAACCAGGCTATCGGCTTTTCTTAGCCTGGCCAGATAGATGGAAGCGGAAATCTGGCCAGCCGCCATTCCCGGAAAATCTTCAATCTCAAGATGGGCAGCTACTTTTTTTTTCTGGGGGTAGAGAGCGGCCAGAGCGTCAAGACGTTCGTCGATGACGGCCACTGACGCCCTTGAAACTTCCAGTCTGGTTTCCTCCCGGTGATAGACAGGGCTGACCTTTTTTTGAGTCAAAATCTCAAATAGAGTAGTCTGCCCAGAACCAGCATAGCCAAAAAGTGCAATAACCATATTTTAAGTAAATTCCTAATCAACCTGTCTGTCAAGATAATTGAATTCACTTTTTATTGTTAAAATATATTTGAAAGGAGAGCTTCTTTAGGCTATATTAACAAGAAATAAGAGGATGAAATAATGACCATGCCTGGTAAGAAGAAAAAAGAAGAGAAAGCTAAAGCCAAAGATAAACAGGAAGGCAAGAAAAAAAGAGAAAAAAGTCTTTTCCGTGAATACTTTGAGCTCATTGCTGAAACTGCTGTCTTTGTCTTTTTTGTTCTGACTTATGTTGTCCAAGCTTTTCAGATTCCCAGCGGTTCAATGGAGCCGACTCTGCTGGTTGGAGATTTTCTACTGGTTAATAAGTTCGTCTATGCCCGGCCGGTGGATTCATTCGAAGCGGCTATCATGCCCTGTCGCCAGCTTCATAGAAAGGATATTATCGTTTTTAAATACCCGATTGAGCTAAAACAGGACTTTGTCAAGCGAGTTATCGCTCTGGAAGGAGAGAAAGTAGAAATCAAAAACAAGCAAGTTTATATAAATGATAAGCCAATTGACGAACCTTATAAAGTGCATATTGATTCCCAGACTTATGAAAAGAGCAACTATTACCAGTATAATGATGCGATTAGAGACAATTATGGCCCGGTAGTGGTTCCTCCCGGTCACATTTTTGCTATGGGGGATAACCGTGATAATAGCTATGATAGCCGTTACTGGGGCTTTGTGCCTTTTTCCTATTTAAAAGGCCGCCCCTGGGTTATATATTTTTCTTATCAAGCCGAAAAGGACGCCTATTTGAAAAATGGTGTGAACGATCGGCTTAAAAAATTATTTCGCTTTGTTTTTAAAACTCGCTGGCGGCGGCTATTGAAAGTCGTTATGTAATTTCAAGCCTTTAGTTGATTTTTGTTGATTGACCGGAACATCTGAAATAAGATGGGGGCGAGTGGAGTCTCAACCGGATGGGCAATAAGGTCATAGGGCTTTTAACTGATTTTGGGCTTAAAGATTATTTTGTAGCTTCTCTTAAGGGAGTTATCTTTTCTATAAATCCTGAGGCTCAGATCGTAGATATTACTCATGATCTGCCGGATTACAGCCTGCTGGCCGGGGCTTTTATTCTTCTGGCCTGCTACCGTTTTTTCCCCGGCCAGACAATTTTTTTGACGGTAGTTGATCCTGGAGTAGGAAGTGAGAGGCGTTTATTACTGGCTAAAAGCAACCGCTATTATTTTATTGGGCCAGATAATGGGCTTTTGTCACCGGTAATCGAGGCAGAAAAAGCCGAGGTCCTGGAAGTGACAGGCCAGAATTATTTTCTAACGGGCAGAAGAACGAGTTTTGAAGCCCGGGATAAGATAGCACCAGTTGCTGCCTGGCTCAGCCTGGGAGTAGAGCTATCAGAGCTGGCCAGGCCAGTTAAGTCTTTTGAAAGGTTAAACTGGCCTCAGCCTCAGATAACTGACCGGGAGATCCGGGGACATATCATTTATCAGGATAAGTTTGGCAATCTGATCACCGATATTTCCCAGGGAATCATTGCTAGCTTTCTCAATTCAAATCACAGTTCGAGCCTTGTCATTCTGGCTGCCAGGAAAAGGATTTCGGAAATGGCGGCTACCTATTCTATGGCTCCCAAGAATAAGGCCTTTTTCATGATAAACAGTCTCGGCCTGCTCGAAATCGCCATTTTTGCCAGTTCAGCAGCCGGTGCCCTCGGTCTCGGACCGGGCGATGAGGTTGTTTTGAAACTTGAATGAAACTAAATACCGGTCTGTAAATACAAACTTCAGGATAATCTATGGAACAACTTGAAGGGACGATTGAACAGATTGTATATTACAACCCTGAAAATGGTTATTCGGTTTTTAAACTAGAGGCTGAGAAGGAAGAGATCACGGTGGTCGGTATCTTCCCGCCCCTGTCTCCTGGTGAACATCTTAAGCTTTCCGGTCATTTCGAAGTAAATCAGAAATTTGGCCGTCAATTTCAGATGGAGTCCTTCAGCCTGGCTTTACCTCATTCGACGGTTGGACTGGAAAAATTCCTGGCTTCGGGGCTAATTAAAGGGCTGGGCCCGGTTCTGGCTAAAAGAATTGTAAAAAAGTTTGGTGTGGAAACGGCCAGGATTCTGGATGCTCAGCCAGAAAAATTGACCGGGGTAGAAGGCATCGGTCAGAAAAAACTCGCTGAGATTTTGAAATCCTGGGAAGAGCACCGGGAGATAAGAGATCTGATGATTTTTCTTCAGGAACACGGGATATCGGCGACCATGGCTTATAAGATTTACCGGACTTATGGCCGGTCTTCTTTTGATATTCTTAAAAAGAATCCTTATCAACTCTGCCTTGATATCTGGGGGATCGGCTTTAAAACGGCCGATCAGATTGCACTTAAACTCGGCCTGCCGCCAGATTCTCAGGACCGGGTGAAGGCTTTTATACTTTATCTTCTCGAAAAGGATAATGATGAAGGCCACGTTTTTTCTCTAAAGACAGAAGTGGTCAGAAGATGTCAGGAAGAACTGGAGACAGCAAGCGAGCTGGCCGAATTGGCTCTATCGGCTCTGGCCCGGGATCAAGCTCTCGTTCAGGAAAAGACAGCTTCTGGCATTTGTCTTTACCGGCCTTTTTTCTATCAGGCTGAAGAAGAAGTAGCCAGAAGAATGGCCGGTCTGGCCAGTCAGGATTGCCCGGTGCCTGACTTTGATGTTGATAGAAAAATTGAAGAGATAGAAAAAAAGTCCGGCCTGGTCTTTTCGGCTCTCCAGAAAAAGGCTATTAAGAGCAGCCTGCAGAAAAAAATTCTGATTATTACCGGCGGCCCGGGGACCGGTAAGACGACCATCATCCGGGCGGTGGTTGATATTTTTGATAGCTGGCTAAAAAAAGTTCTGCTGGCCGCTCCCACCGGAAGGGCAGCTAAAAGATTATCAGAGGCTACTGGCCGGGAAGCTAAGACCATTCATCGCCTGCTTGAATATCGGCCAAAAGAAAGCCGGTTCAAAAGGGGGCTCCATCATCCTCTGCGAGCTGATGCCCTGATTGTTGACGAAGTCTCTATGGTTGATTTGCCTTTAATGTATAATTTGCTGCAGGCGCTGTCGCCTGATATGAGGTTAATCCTGGTCGGAGATCAGGATCAGCTGCCATCAGTTGGCCCTGGTAATCTTTTGAGGGATCTGATTGGTTCCGGCCTGGTCGAAGTTATCAAGCTCAACGAAATTTTCCGGCAGGCCAAAGAAAGCCTGATTGTGATCAATGCTCACCGCATCAACCAGGGGCAGCCTCTTCTGTATCCACCCCGGGGAGACCCCCAGTCTGACTTTTATTTTCTTCATCAGGAAAATGAGGAAAAAGTCTTGGGTTTAATTTTAAAATTGTGCCGTTACAACCTGCCGCGGCGTCTCGGAATTAGCCCGCTATCCACCCAAATTCAGGTCATCAGTCCCATGTACCGTGGCCTGGCTGGCGTTGACCGGTTAAATATTGAGTTGCAGAAGGCTCTAAATGCAAACTCAGCTTCCTTCAGATTAGGGTCGAAAGAATTCCGGACAGGTGATAAAGTCATGCAGACCAGAAACAATTATGAGAAAGAAATTTTCAACGGGGATGTGGGGACAGTGGCTCAGATTGATCCCCGCCGGCTGAGCCTGCTGGTTGATTTTGATGGACGAATTCTCTCCTATGAAAAAGATGAATTGTCTGAAATTGTTCTGGCCTATGCTGTTTCTGTCCACAAAGCTCAGGGCAATGAATATCAGGCAGTCGTTATGCCGCTTTTGACCCAGCATTATATTATGCTTCAGAGGAATCTCTTTTATACCGCTCTAACCAGAGCCAAAAAATTGAGTATCATCATAGGCTCTTACCGGGCCATGCATATAGCGATTAAAAATAACCGTCCGGTAAACAGGAATTGCTGCCTGAAAGAAAAAATGCAGAGCCTGGTCAAAGCCCCGCCGGCAAATTTTAGTTTGTATTAACGGCTGAGTCCATTATAATAATTAAATAAGGTAGGAAGGAAAGGAGAGATGACTATGGAAAAATGGGAATGCACGGCTTGTGGCTATATCTATGATCCCGAGGCAGGGGATCCTGAACATGATATTCCGCCAGGCACGCCATTTGAATCTCTACCTGATGATTGGGTTTGCCCCCAGTGCGGGGTGAGCAAAGAATTCTTTCAAAAGATAGATTGAGGCTTGAAATCCGAATGCCAGGTGTGTCCGAAAACCAGGAGCAGGAGAAATGAGAACTATTATTCTGGGCCATGGCCTGGCTGGAACTATGGCCGGCAAGACATTGAGGGAACTTGGATCTCCGGCTGAAATTATTATTATTGGTGAAGAAAAGTATCCCTATTATCCGCGTCCAAATCTAATTGATTTCATAGCTGGTGATTTACCTCTGAACCGGATGTTTGCCTTTCCGCCGGATTGGGCGGAAAAACAGAAGATTCAGGTAAATTATGGCCGCAGGATTACCGGTCTCGATAAGGAGAAGATGGCAGTCGAGATTGATGGCCAGGAATGGATCAAAGGTGATAATTTAGTTTTAGCTACCGGGGCGGCTCCTCTTCTTCCGGGCATTCCGGGTGTAGAAAAAAAGGGGGTCTTCAGCCTCAGGACAATTGATGATGCACAATCTCTACTCGAGTTTCTGACGGCTGGGCCAGAGCCAGAAGTAGTTGTTCTGGGCGGAGGCTTGCTTGGACTGGAAATTGCCAGGGCTATCCTTAAAAGGGGTTTAAAAACAGTAACAGTTGTTGAGTATTTTAACCGGCTTCTGCCCAGGCAACTGGATGAAACCGGTGCCCGGCTTCTTCGGGTGCAGCTCGAAAAGATGGGCCTGAAGTTTCTTCTGGGGAAAGAAGCGGCTGAAATAGAAGGTGAGGGGAAGGTCAGCCAGATAAAGTTTAAAGACGGCAGCCAGTTGCCGGCTGGAGCAATCATCGTTGCTGCTGGCGTTAAACCCAGGATAGAACTGGCTTTGAAGGCCGGCCTGAGTTGTAATCGCGGCCTTCTGGTTGATGATTACCTGCAAACAAGCCAGGCGGGGATTTATGCTGCCGGTGATGTGGCTGAACACCGGGGGCGTATTTATGGTCTGATACCGGCTGCTTTTGACCAGGCCAGAACTGTGGCTTATAACCTGGCCGGACAGGAGAAAAAATATGAGGGCACAGTCCCGGCTAATACGCTTAAAGTGGCAGGTGTTTTCCTGACAACGGCTGGCCTGATTTTACCTGAAGGGGAAGGCTTTGAGATTCTGTCCAGGCTGGATGAAGAACAGGGCGTTTATAAAAAACTTGTTTTTAAAGACAACCAACTGGTTGGAGCTATCTGGCTGGGCGTTAAGAAGGGAGGCCAGGAAATCAGCCGTCTGGTTCAAGCCAGGAAAGATCCCGGCCAATATAAATCTAATTTACTGGCTGATAATTTTGATTTTTCCAGATTAAACAATTTATAGTCATTTAAGCTGATTAGAAGTGAAAGGAGATTACTATGAGAGTGCCTAAAACTGTTCTCGTCTTGATGTTTATCTTGTTTCTTGCCGTTTCTCTGCCAGCCCAGCTTAAGTTTAATGGTTATTTTTCTTATGAATATTTAAAAAGCCAGAAAGATGGCTTCTATCCTACCGGCACTTTTGACAATCTTAATGGTGGGATGCTTCTCTCCGGATCAATTTCTGGCCCGCTAACCTTTAAACTGGAAGCCCTTTTTGACCAGGATGAAAAATTTGATCTGCATCAGGCTTATATAAATCTGCAAGTCAGCGAAGCCTTTATTTTTAAAATCGGCCGGTTTGAAGTGCCTTTCGGCCATTATAACCTTTACGCCCAGCCGGATAAAAACGAAACTGTTTTCCGGCCATTGCCTTTTCACTTTTTCCCTTATCGCTGGGCAGATATTGGCTTTGCCTGGGAAGGAAATTACCACCATTCTATCTACTATTCAGTTTATGCTATCAACGGACTGTCGGTTGATGATGATGGCTATCTTGAAACCCCGGCTACCGATATTAATAAAAACAAAGGTCTGGGCGGCCGGCTGGCCCTGAGAGTGGGCGAGGGGTTTGAAGCGGGCGGGTCATTTTATAGTGGAAGATATGACACCTCCAACTCAAAAAATATCAGATTTGAGGGATTCGATCTCACCTGGGTAACTACTGGCTGGGAAATCAAGGGTGAGTATGTCAGAACAGAAGTGAAGCATCCTTTTTTAAATGAGACACTCGACTTCGACGGTTACTACTTTACAGTGGCTATTATTTTTAGAAACTTTAAGCCTTATTTCAGCTATCAATATTCGATGTTGCCCAACTCGCGCCTGGACGATGAACATGCCCCGCCTTTAAATGTACTGATTGAAACGATGGTCAAGAAGGATAGAAAAGCCATAGGTTGCAAGTTTGATTTTTTAGAAAATTTTTATGCCAAATTCGAATTTGACTGGAATAAGGAAAAAAGTCTTGATGGCCCATCTCAGTTAAAAGATAATGCCTATTCTATTCAAATCGGATTTGTTTTCTGAGCGCTTCAAGGTTGTCTTTAAATCTGGTAGAATGCATTTTGTTTAGCTGCCATCCGGCTAAGCGGACAGATCAAACCGAGGACGGTTAATTAAAATGAGTAATCTGCTGGTTATTGGCGCCCAATGGGGAGACGAAGGGAAAGGAAAGATAGTTGATTTTTTATCTCCAGCCTTTGACATCGTTGCCAGATATCAGGGTGGTCATAATGCCGGCCATACGGTTTATCTTAAAGGTAAGAAAATTGTTTTGCATTTAATACCATCCGGCATTCTCCATGCTGACAAGATTGGCATTATTGGCAATGGACTGGTGATCGATCCGGCCGCCTTTTTTAAGGAACTGGAAGATTTAAAATCGATCGGTGTTGAGGTTAATGAAAAAAGGTTGATGGTCAGCCGCTCAGCCCAGGTTATCATGCCTTATCATCCGCAGATGGAAAGAGTAAGCGAAGCACAACGCGGGAAAAAAATGATTGGCACCACCTGCCGTGGTATTGGCCCTTGCTATGAAGATAAAGCTGCCCGCTGGGGAATTCGCCTGGCTGATCTTCTGGAACCTGAAATTCTCCGGGAAAAGATTGAAGAGAATCTGGCCATCAAGAACAAAATTCTAGAAGCCTTCGGACAGCCAGTTTTTCAGGTCGGCCCGATTTTTGAGCAATATCAGAGATTCGGCGAAAAACTGGCCCCGTTTATTAAAGATGTTTCTGCCTATCTTTATCAACAGAGCAAAGCTGGAAAATCAATTTTATTTGAAGGGGCTCAGGGCGTTCTGCTTGACCTGGACCACGGCACTTATCCCTATGTTACCTCATCAAGCTGCACCGCCGGGGGTGTAGCTACCGGCCTGGGCATCAGCCCGAAACAAATAAGCGGGATTCTGGGCATCGCTAAAGCCTATACCACCAGGGTAGGCAGCGGCCCGTTTCCTACCGAACTTAAGGATGAAACCGGGGAACTCATTGCCAGGAAAGGCGACGAATTTGGAGCGACAACTGGCCGGCCAAGACGGTGCGGCTGGTTTGACACCGTGGCTGCCCGTTATGCCTGCAGAATTAATGGCATTGACCTGCTGGCTCTGACCAAACCTGATGTTCTGGAAGGGCTAACTGAAATCAAGGCCTGCTATGCTTATGAATACAAGGGTTCAAAATTGAAGGATTTTCTGTCTGATCCTTATGTTCTGGACAGGGCGCAACCTGTTTACCGGACTTTTCCTGTCTGGTCAGGTTCGATTCACTGTTTGAGAGATCAGGAGAAGCTGCCTGCCGGGTTTGTTGATTACTTTCACTGGCTGGAAGATGAGCTGGAAACTCCAGTCGGGATTATTTCCACCGGTGTAGCCAGAGAAGATATTATTTGTTTTAAAGAGAAATGCAGCCGCCTCCTGGGAACTAAGGCTGAACAGTTGTTGGAAGGACTTTAGCCTGACCTGGCTCCAGGCGAGATTCTAAAAAAGAAAGCTGGAAGATAAATGGAAAGTGGCCACAGGATGATTCAATGGGTAGAGATAGACAGAAAGGCTTTTCTGAACAATGTGGGAGAGTTTAAGAAACGCCTCGGCCGCACAGCTTTGATGGCGGTCATTAAAGCGAATGCCTATGGTCATGGCCTGTTGCCGATGGCCCGCCTGGCGCAGGAAGCAGGCCTCGGCTGGCTGGGGGTGAACAACCTGGAAGAAGGACTGGTTCTCAGGCAAGCTGGTTTCAACCAAAAAATCCTCATTCTCGGTTATACCGGCCTTGATCAAGCAAAAGAAGTTGTCCAGGCTGATCTGAGAAGTGTTGTCTATAATCTGGAAAGTATCAGGGCTTTAGCCAGAGCCGCCCGCTGCCTGAGAAAGAAGGCCATCGTTCATCTGAAAATAGAAACTGGCACAAACCGGCAGGGAATTCCAGGCAAAAAACTTGGGGAAATTGTCAGGGAGCTTAAAAAGCTGCCGGAAATAGAAGTTGAGGGGGTAAGCTCTCATTTTGCCAATATTGAAGATACGACTGATGATTTTTATCCTAAACGTCAACTGGCCAATTTTTTAGAAGCTGTTAATTTTTTAGAAAAGAATGGACTGGTCATTCCCATCAAGCATTTGGCCTGTTCGGCTGCGGCTATCCTGTTTCCTGAGACTTATTTTGATCTGGCCAGGGTTGGCCTCGGGCTCTACGGGCTCTGGTCATCAAGAGAAACTTTGATTTCCTGCCAGCAAAGAGGCCAGGAGCCTTTAAAACTGAAGCCAGTCCTGAGCTGGCGAACAAGAGTGGCTCAGGTTAAGCCAGTTTCCTCTGGCTCTTATGTTGGCTATGGCTGCACCTACCGGACAACCAGGGCCAGTAAGCTGGCTGTTATCCCGGTTGGCTATTATGATGGTTATGACCGTTCACTCTCCAATACTGCTTATGTCTTGATTAAAGGGCACAGGGCTCAAATCAGAGGCCGGATTTGTATGGATTTTATTATGGCCGATGTAACTGATATTCCAGGTGTCAAACTTGAAGACCGGGTGACGCTGCTCGGGTCTGATGGCCAGGAAAAAATTACAGCCGAGCAATTAGCCAGTCTGGCCGGGACAATTAATTATGAAATCATCACCCGGATTAATCCACTGGTTCCCAGAGTTATTGTCTAAAGGAGGAGGTAAACGGAATGGAAAGTTTATTAAATTTAAAAACGGGCAGGTTGACACCCGGACAGGTTGATCTTATCCTGAGAACCCTGCCAGTAGATATTTCCTTTGTGGATCAGAGCGATACTGTTGTCTATTATTCTGAGAAAAAAAGAATATTTACGCGGGTTCCAGCCGTCATCGGCCGTAAAGTTCAGAACTGCCATCCGGCCAAAAGTGTCGGGATAGTTGAGAAAATCTTAAAAGCCTTTAAATCGGGAGAAAAAGAGACGGCTGAGTTCTGGCTGGAAACTGAAGGCCGCTTTATTCATATCAGATATTTTGCTGTTCGTGATGAAGCTGGAAAATATATGGGCTGTCTGGAAGTCAGCCAGGATGTCACAGAAATAAGACAGCTCACGGGCCAGCACCGCCTGCTTGACTGGGAATAAGGCGGCAACGATTTAGGTTGCATTAAATTTTAACCTGAGCTTAAAATAAATACATGGAGCGAGGCAAAGAGAATGAAAAGAAGGGCAAGCGGCGGCGATGGCTAAGAGTTACTGTCTGGCTGGCAGGCGGGATAGTAGCCTTAATCATACTGCTGACCTTGCTGGCCAGCACGCCACCGGGTAGCCGGCTAATTTTAAACCAGACTGGAAAATGGCTGAAAGACAAAACCGGTTACCAGCTGGAAGCCGGCGGCTTGCGTCTAAATCTCTTCCGCCTTAAGGCCAGCCTGTCTGGCCTTCGCCTTGAGTCGGTTACTCCAGGCCAGTTGCCGTCAGGCTCTTTGACCTGCGATCGCCTCTCTCTTCAAGTTGCCTGGTCAACCCTGACCGGTGGGTCAATTAGAATAAAAAATCTTGAAATTAAAAAACCCGTAGCTTATTTAAGGCCGGCTGCTAAAAGTTCGGAGGCTAAATCACCTGAAGAAGCCCCGCTAAGTACTAGCCACGAGGCAGCCAAACCTTTAGCTTTTCGTCTCGATCATTTTCTACTGGAAGACGGAGAGTTTTCCTATAAAGACAAGCCCGGCCGGTTGACAATGAGTCTTTCTGATCTGCAAGCAGCTATTAAATTTGATGAAGCAGGTAACTCCCACCTGGCCGAAATTCAAACAGGCCAGGGCAGCTTTGTTTTTGGTGGGAGACAGGTTAATCTGGATTCTTTAAAATTAAAAGCCTCACTCACAGACGATAAAATTAAAATAGAAAACTTAAACATCAAGGCCATTGGCTCAGAATTCTTTATATCAGGTGAAATTAATGATTATCTAAATAAGCCAGATCTGGCACTTTTGAGTTCAGGTAAAATTAATCTGTCTGAAGTCAGTGCTTTAATTGGTCCGCCTGATTCTTTTTCTGGCCTGGTCGGCTGGAAATTAAAAGCTCATGGGTCAATTGACTGGCCGCTGATTTCAGGGGAAATAACCGGCCAGAATTTAAAGGTCATGAATTTGACCAGCGTCGAGCTAAAGGCGGACCTCGAACCAGAAAGTGATTCTTCTACCCGGATTAAAGCCGGAATTAATCTAACACCGGGTTCAATGGCTATTGAGGCGATGATTCCCCGGGCTTTAAAAGGTGATTTTACGGGGAGGGTTGATTTTAGCCAGCTTCCCCTTAATGATATTTTTGCTTTTCTCCCTGATTTACCTGTAGCATCTGACTCTTTACTTAATGGCTATGTTGAACTGTCTGGACAGAACCTTAACCTTCAGGAAATTAAGGCACAAAGCCAGTTAAGTCTTCAGGCTGGAAAGGGAGAAAATGAAACTAAGCCAGGAAGTCGGCCTCTTGTCCCTTTATCAGGAAAGGTAATAGCTTCCCTGGATAAAGGGGAAATAATCATTTCTGAGTTAAATCTTCAGACGCTGGACACCAGTCTAAGTCTTGAAGGCAGAGCAACGGAAAAGAAACACATTTCAGGCCGGTTGAGGCTTAAAGTTGATGATCTTAACCGGATGATTAATTCTTTAAAGTCTTCAGGCCTGGAACAGAGCCTCCCTGAATTAGGTGCCAGCTTAAAAAGCCTGCCGGAGCTAAAAGGATCATTGGGCCTCGAAGCCAGGGTGTCAGGTTCTTTTAGCCGGCCTGAACTTGAATTGAATCTGGGAGTAGAAAATCTATCTTTAAATAATCTGACTGTGCCCGGGATTAAGATAAAAGCTGATGGTAATTTAAATGGTGTTAACCTTCGTCAGTTTGAAGTGGTTTTCAGGGATGGTCAGATGACTGCCTCAGGGCGGCTGGCCAGGAATTCTGGTCGTTCAGTCTCACCCTTCAGCCTGAATGGCCAGGTTGAACTGAATAAAATTGATTTAAGCCAGATAGCCGATTTTCTCGGTGAAAGCTATAAAAACTATATGAATGGCTGGCTGTCTGGCACAGTTTCAGCCTCTGGCCCTGTCAACTTTCTTCAATCGAATTTTAATTTGACAGTTGATCATCCTCAGATTCAAAATCTGAAAATTGATTTGCTGCAACTCAGGGGTGAATATATCAATGAGGAAATTAAACTGGAGGAGATGCTGCTTGTCTGGCCGGGAGGTCAAATTGCTGGCCGTTTAGGCTTCAGACTGGCCACCGGTGAAATTATGGCGGATTTAAGCGGCGAGAAGTTAAAAGCCAGTTATTTTAGCTCTTTACTGCCTGCTCTTTCGGCTGGAGAGCTTGATTTTAAACTGACTGCTTCCGGTCCCTATCTTGCTCCCATCGCCGATTTAAAGATTGTCGGTCAGGGTTTTATGATCGGGCAGTTCTGGTTTCCTTATTTCGAGTTAGGAGTTAAATCTGATGGCCAGAAAGCACTGGCCAATTTCAGTGTTCCCCGCTTTAATCTCAATCTGGCCAGCCAGCTTGAACTGGCTCAGCCTTACCGGTTGACTGGTGAGATGATGATTAAAGATCTGGCGTTGGCCAATCTGGCCGGTATTCTGCCGACTGTCGAAGAGGAGGTGCCAGAGGTAGCTGTCACCGCCAGGCTGAATTTCTCTCTTCCTCTGACCAGGCCGGAGGAAGTTCAGGCTGAGTTTAGATTTGAAAATTTTGATTTTGCCGGCCTATCTGCTTTCCTGCCAGCTCTTAAAGATATGAATCCAGGCGGTGGTGCCAATGGCTCAATAAGATTAAATGGATTTTCACCTGATCTGGCTGCTACCAGCCTTGACCTGGAAATTCCTGAACTTAATCTTACACTTAATAACATTCCGGTCAAAAGTGATGGGTCATTGAGTCTTCATGTAAAAGACAGAGTCCTGGAAATAGATAGTTTCACCTTGTTAGCCCCTCATTCCCGGATTGAATTATCGGGGCGGTCTGAAATTAAAGAACTTAATAACCCCGGTCTTGATTTTTCTTTAATTGGCCAGCTTGGTATGGAAGATATCAATCCGCTCCTGTCCGGAATGTCGGCTGGCGGGAGAACAGACCTCCGGGTCGGCTTAAAAGGCAGCCTGCAACAGCCGGTGATTGACGGGCAGGTGGAGCTTCAACAGGTATTCTTACGCCTTCAGGATTTACCACTGGTGGTCAGCGGAGTTCAAGGCCGGGTGACCATAGACAATTCACAATTAAAAGTTGATAAGCTGACGGGCGAAGCAAATTCAGGCAGGTTTACCGCTTCGGGCCAGGCGGATATTGGACCGTCTTTTTCTATTCCTGGAGCCAGACTGGACTTTAAGCTGTATGATTTTGATCTTAATTATCCTCCCGGGCTGAACAGCCTGTCCAGGGCCAACCTGAGCCTGACTAAAAGGGAGAACCGCTGGCTTGCGTCGGGCAGCCTGACGGTGGTTAATGCCAGTTATCTTCAGGATTTTTATCCCAGTACTCAGGGATTAAAAATGGTTTTTACTCCGGTTTCACCTGCCGGTAGTGAACTGCCTCCTTTTCTTTATGATCTGGCTCTGGATGTTAATCTCAGGACTATTAATAACATCATTGTCAAAAATAACCTGGCGGATCTCGAGCTCAAAGCCAATTTGAATTTAAAAGGAACGGTTCCTGCTCCAGTTCTGTCTGGCCGGGCTGAGAATGCTTATCCTGGCGAAATTATTATTGGTGATAGAAAATATACGGTCGAAAGGCTGCGGGTTGATTTTCTTGGCCGTGAGGATCTGGAGCCTAATCTGGACATTCTTCTCAAGAGTACGGTTTATGATCAGCAGGAAGAGCTGGAGGTTAGCCTGGTTCTGGCTGGAACTCCTTCAGATTTAAAATTTTCGCTGACTTCCAATCCGTCCAGATCAACTGAAGATTTGGCTTCGCTGCTTCTTACCGGCAAAAGCTTAAAGGAGGTACAGGGCTCAGCTCTCAATACCATTAGCGGCCAGCTCGTCCAGTTTTTCTCGAGCCCTCTGACTTCACCTGTAACCAAGACTCTTGAGAAGTGGCTCAAAGCGGAAGATGTTGTTCTGGAGCCATTGAATATTGCCACTTTGCAGGATCCAGGTGCCCGGCTGACTATCAAGAAAAGAATGACCAGAGAGGCGGCTATAACTTATTCGATCGATCTAACTAACAGCCAGAATCAAACCTGGATTTTTGATTACCAGTTGAAGCGCAATTTTTCCTTAAGAGGATTTCGCCAGGATAATGGTGTGGTTGGGGCCAACCTCAGACATAGAATTCCGATTGGAGGTAAATCCGGTAGGAAATCGTCGAGGCCAGCTACTGCCGGGAAAAAGCTGGAAAGAATAGAAATTACTGGTGATACTGCCTTTCCGCCGGACCACCTGGAAAAAGTGCTTAAATTAAAGGCCGGGAAAAAATATAATTCTTCAGACCGGGCAAAAGCTCTCAGCCGGCTGGATGCTTTCTACCGGAAAAAAGGCTATGTCAATTATAAAGTAACCACTGAGTCAGAATCTACTGACCAGGAGACTGATATCATCAAATTAAACATTCAGGCCAATCAACCAGTTAATTTTAAATTCGGTGGTGATAAAATATCGAGAAAAATTAGAAAGAAGGTTTTAAACTCCTGGGTAAGCCGGCTGCCAGAAGAAGCCAACCTTTATCAGCTTCGGTCAAATCTCTTAGGGGAATTAAACCGTCAGGAGTTTTACCGGGCTGAAGTCCAGATCAGCAAAAATCAAAAAATTGACAGCACTGAATATGTCATTGATATCAAGAAAAATGGCAGGTGGAAAATAGCCTCATTCGAGCTTGAGGGCCAGCCTGTCTTTGATCCCTCTCTCCTGAAACGGGTCTTTGCTAATTATTTTGGAGCTAAAGCTAGAGGCATATGGAACCTGGTTTATGACCGAAGGGTAGCCATTGAGCTTCTTCAGTACTTTTACCTGGAAAACGGCTATTTGAAGGCCAGGATAGGCAATCCCGTTATCGAAGAAAATGAAGCAAAAAGGCTTTTATCTATTAGATTAAAAATTGAAGCCGGGGCTCAAAGCCGGGTAGCTTCCCTGGACATGGCCGGCAATAGTTATTTTAAAGAGGACGAGTTACTGCCTGATCTGGAGTTAAAACCAGGCAGTATCTTTAGCTGGCCAGCTTTAAGCCAGTCCCGGGTGACTATCATTAATAAATACCGCGGAGCTGGTTTCAAAGAGGTCACCGTTGAAGCCAGGGCAGAGGCCAGAAAAGACAGCCCCGATTATGAAGTAAATTTCGTCATCAATGAAGGCCAGATATATAGAATTTCACAGATTGAAATAGCCGGTTCCAGACGGACAAAGCCAGCTTTCATCTTGAAGGCTGCCGGTCTTAGAACGGGTGAAGCGCTCAGCCTGGAAAGGCTGGCTGAGGCCCAGAAAAATTTATATGACACCTCTGTCTTCCAGGCAGTTAACGTCAGTTCGACACCAGAGGAGGAGAAAAATTATCAAGAAAAAGTGACCCTGAGGCTCAGAGAAGCTCCCTGGCTAAGCTTGACTTATGGCCTTCAATATAATTCTGAAACCTATTTTGAGGGCTTTGGCCAGGTTGATATTAATAACCTTTTCGGCCGCGGCTGGAACAGCCTCATTTATTTCAGGGCTAACTCCAGACTGCAGGAAGCCAGATTTTCTTTGAAGGTGCCCTACACCTTTTCCAGAAAGACTGATTTTCTGCTGTCCACTTATTATTCAAAATATACCAAAGACCTGTATATAACTGAGGAAATTGGAGCCAGTTTACAGCAGAAAATTATGATGATTAAAGGTTTTGACCTCAGTTGGGTTTACAAATTATCAAAAATACATGATTACGAAAAAGAACCAAGTTGGCCGTTTCCTTATGATGTGAAAGTGACCAGTTCTGAACTATCTCTTTTGCTTGGCCGGGATACCAGAGATGACCGCTTTGACCCGCACGGTGGCTCCCTGCTGTCAGTCAGTTTGAGTTATTCCCCCCGGTTTCTTGGCTCGACCCTTTCTTATTTTCGCTCTTTTTCTCAATATACCATGTACAGAGATATCTGGCCGGACTTTATCTGGGCTTCCTGCTACCGGCTGGGTTTAGCCAGTGCTTTTGGCGACACCTTGATTCCCAGCAAAAGATTTTTTGCTGGTGGTGGAACAAGTATCAGGGGTTTCAAGCTGGATGCCGTTGGGCCACTCGATTTCTGGACAGGCCTGCCAGCTGGCGGGGAAGCTACTATTATCATTAACCAGGAATTGCGCTTCCCGATTTATAAAATGTTTCGCGGTGTGATTTTTCTTGATGCTGGCAATGTCTATTCAACTCTCCGGGATTTTAATCCACTTCGGCTGAGGACTGGAGCCGGACTCGGGTTGAGAATAAACACTCCGGTTGGTCTTCTCCGGGTTGATTATGGCTTCAATCTGAAACCGAGATCAGGAGAACCTCGTACTACTATCTTCTTCAGTCTGGGGCAGGCTTTTTAAGGTTTTTCAACCAATCTTGCTGAGCAGGCTTTTAACCTGAGCTGCTTCGGGTGCATTGGGAGCCAGCTGGACAAAGTTGTTGAAGTGGACAATCATCAAGTCCTTCCGGCCTTTCTGGTTATAAGCCAGCGCTAACTGATAATGGCCATAAGCGTGAGTGCCTCTAAGCTGCAGGCATTTTTCCAGGTCAGCAATGGCCAGGTCAAGTTTCTTCTGGTAGCCGCGGAGGAGCCCCCGGTGAAAATAGGCCTCAGCGCAGTTCGGGTCTTTTTGAATAGCCAGATTGAGCTGGGTTTCAGCACTGGCATAATTAGACTTTCTTATATAATACTGTCCTTTACCGATATAACCATAGGGAGAATTGGGATCGCTCTGCACAATCTTATTAAAATAAGTCAGGGCTGCTTCAGGATTGTTCTTCTTGATTAAAACTGAACCGAGATAATAGTAAAGATCGTTATTGACATAATTTTCGGTAATGAGTTTATCAAAGATAGCCTTTGCCTGATCTGTCTGTCCGCCTTCAAAAAGGGCGATGCCAGATTTTAGCCTGTCTAATTGGCTGGTCTGAGCAACAGCCATTTGACCCAGGAAGAAAATAGCCAGGATGAAAACAAAAAGTCTTAAATAAGCAGCCTCATTTGTTTTCTTCATTGATTCCTCCTATTTAATCTCTAATCTTAAGATAAGCAGAATTATCTTCAATCAGACTTATATTACTTATATCACAATTGCAATCATTGGAGCAAATCCAGTCAGTCGGCGATTAAAAAGTAAGCGGTAGCTCAAAATACCTCGTAAGAAGCAGGTCATTGACAGGTTGTCTTTTAAGCATGTAAACTAATTATAGTCAATGAAGACGGGTTAAAATGAGGAGGGAAAAAATGACCGGAAAAAAGAAAAAGACACCAGCCAGAAATCAGGCAACTGCCAAAAAGTCTGTGACTAAAAAGGCGGCCGCTTATAAAAAGGGCTTCGAATGCAAAGCCTGTGGCTACCGGCTGGTCATCGACAGAGATTGTAATTGCGGTGAAGAACACGTTATTCTTTGCTGCGGTCAGCCGATGAAAAATGTGAAAATCGCCAGGTAATTGTTTTATCTGCTAGCAGAAAGCTAGCCTGGTTGGTCAGGTAGCTTTCTTTTCTAAGTAATCTTGTGCGGAGGAAAGGGTGAGTGTAGATGTTTTTCAAAAAAAGAAACTAGGTTACGTCGAAGGCTATATTTCTATTTTCCTTAATATCGCGCTTTTTATTCTAAAATTTATAGTCGGTCAGAGAGTCGGTTCAGTGGCCATGATGGCTGATGCCTGGCATACGCTGTCAGATACGCTGACCTCAATGGTGGTCATTGTTGGTTTCTGGCTGGCTTCCAGGCCGGCTGATAAAGAGCATGTTTTTGGCCACGGTAAAGCTGAATCTGTAGCTTCCATTGTTATTGCTACCCTGTTAGGCGTCGTCGGCGGTTATTTCTGTTACGAATCTGTCTTTAAATTAATTCATCGCCAGGCGATGAGCTTCAGCCTGCTGGCCATTGCAGTCTTTGCTATCTCGGCTGTTCTTAAGGAGGCACTGGCTCAGTTTGCTTTCTGGGCAGGGAAAAAGGTTGATTCCTCTTCCCTCCGGGCAGACGGCTGGCATCACCGGAGCGATGCCGTGGCTTCTCTTATAATCGTGGTTGGTGCCCTTTTCGGCCAGAGGTTCTGGTGGCTGGATGGGGTTCTGGGGATAGGGGTTTCCCTTTTGATACTGAATGCGGGCTTTACCATCATCCGGAATTCAGCCAGCTATTTAATTGGTGAAAGCCCGTCTGATGATGTGGTGAAACGTGTTAAGGCCTTAGTTGAGGCAGAATTTCCTCAACTCGAGGGTATTCATCATCTCCATGTCCATAGTTACGGTGAACATAGTGAGGTGACGGCTCATCTTAAAGTGCCTGGGGCCATGCGTGTGGATCAGGCTCATGCTATGGCGACCAAAGTCGAAGAAATGATGAAAAAAGAATTCGAAGGGGATGTAACCATTCATGTCGAACCAGAAAAACATGGTCAGGACGGAAACGACTGAACGCCGGACTGGTGATTATTTTAAGTTTTTAGGGACAGGCGGTGCGCGGTTTGTTGTGGCCAAACAACTCCGGGCCTCGGGCGGCATTTATCTAAATTTTGCCGGCAAAAAAATGATATTTGATCCCGGGCCGGGGGCCCTGGTCAGACTGGTTCGCAGCCGTCCGCCGATCGACCCCACTACCCTGGAAGCTCTTTTCCTCACCCACAAGCATATTGACCACTCAAATGATGTCAATATACTAATTGAGGCTATAACTTCCGGCGGGCTGAAAAGGAGAGGAGTGCTGTTTGCTCCTGAAGAATGCCTGGAGGGAAAAGAGGCGGTGATCCTTAATTACCTCAAAGGTTATCTGGAGCGGATTGAAATTCTCCAGGCTGAAAAGGAATACCGGCTGGGAGAGGTTAAATTTAAAACGTCAGTGGCACATCATCATGAAGCCGAAACCTATGGCTTAAAATTTTATCTGCCAGCGGGAACAGTTGGATTTTTAACTGATACAAAATTTTTCCCTGGCTTGATCGAAGCCTATGGCGATGTTGATTTTCTGGTTATTAATCTTGTCAGGATAAAAGCTCAGGAAGATGATCATATCCTGCACATGGGGGCTGATGAGGCAGCTGAGATTATCAGTGATATAAAGCCCAGGCGAGCTTATTTGACTCACTTCGGGATGACCATGCTCAGGGCTGATCCGGGGAAAGTGGCTGAAAGGCTGAGTGAGATCACAGGTGTTGAAGTTAGAGCTGCTTATGATGGGCTGACGGTTGAGGTTCAACCGGATCATTAAAGCTTGCCTAATTCCTACTAAAATGGTAGTATATAGATTGAAACTGAAGGCTAAATAGTTTAAACTAATAAAAGCTCAAGGCATAAACACTGCTTTGAGATTAAGGAGAGAGAACGATGAAAGAAAAAGTTGAGGAAGTACTTAACAAGATAAGACCGTCTCTTCAAGCTGATGGCGGGGATGTTGAACTGGTAGATGTGGTTGATGGCGTAGTCTCTGTTCGTCTGGTCGGAGTCTGCGGCGGCTGCCCCATGTCCCAGATGACTCTGAAGATGGGTATTGAGCGGTTGCTCAAAAAAGAAATTCCAGAAATTAAGAGTGTGGTTTCGGTCTAATGGTGGCTGCTTTCTGGCCGTTTGCAGCCTTATTTTTAACAAGGCTGAAAAGAGGAAGAAAGAAGCAGCAGGCTGTTTAAAAGCCTGTTCTGGCCAGAGGGCAGGAAGATTTTAATGCCGGTAAACCATGTGGGACAAGATCAATTGAAAAAAAAGATTGAAGACCTGAAACAAGCGAAACAGGCGATTATTTTTGCCCATAATTACCAGCCAGCTGAGATTCAGGACATAGCTGATGTGGTTGGTGATTCCTTAGAGCTAAGCCGCCTGGCGGCTCAGGTCAAGGCCAGGATGATTATTTTCGCTGGTGTTTATTTTATGGCCGAAACCGCCAAAATTCTCGCTCCTGATAAAAAGGTTATCTTGCCTGAACCAGAAGCTGGCTGTCCCCTGGCTGACATGGCCAACCGGCCTGACCTGTGTGAGATGAAGAAAAAATTCCCTGGACGGAAAGTGATATCTTATGTCAATACGACAGCCGGAGTAAAAGCAGAGACAGATATCTGCTGTACATCAGCCAATGCGGTCAAACTGGTTAGTTGTCTGCCTGATGAAGAAATAATATTTGTGCCCGACCGCAACTTAGCCAGTTATGTCAGATTAAAAACTGGTAAGCGCCTTATCGCCTGGAATGGCTATTGCCCGGTTCATGAAGAGATTAGAGTTACTCATCTTCTGGAAGCGAAGACGTCTCATCCCGAAGCAGAAATCTGGGCCCATCCTGAATGCCGGCCTGAAGTCCTGGAAAAGGCAGACCGGATTCTGTCCACCGGACAGATGATGAAAGAAGCCAGGCTAACGGCTGCCCGGGAAATCATTGTGGCTACCGAAACAGGACTTCTACACCGGCTAAGCCAGGAAAATCCCGGCAAAAAATTTTATCCAGCCAGGGCAGAAGCCATCTGCCAGGAGATGAAAAAAATCAGTCCGGAGAAAGTTTACCGGGCTTTGCTGGAGGAAAAGACAGAAGTTGTAGTTGATGAAGAGGTGGCAGCTAAAGCCAGGGCGGCCATTAACCGGATGATAGAGTTTGTCTGATGAAGCCAGACCAGGAGTAGCCCGCCATCTGACTAGATTTATCAAAAATAAACGTATGTAAATCTAAAGGAGGACAAGGAGAAGAAATGAAAAAAATCACTGAAAATACTCTCAAAGAGGCTCTGTCCGGTGAAAGTCAGGCTCATCTAAGATATAAGTTCTATGCTGAACAGGCCAGAAAAGAAAACTTGTCAAACATTGCCAGGCTGTTTGAAGCTGCTTCCTGGTCAGAGCAAGTTCATGCCACTAACTATTTAAAAGTTCTCGACGGGGAAGGGAAGACGGCAGATAATCTGGATAAAGCTGTGCAGGGGGAAACTTTTGAAGTTGAAGAGATGTATCCGGCTTACTTAGCAATGGCTAAAGAACAGGGCGAAAATAAGGCGGCTACCTTCTATCAATTTGCCCTGGCAGCGGAGCAAGTTCATGCCAGCCTTTACAGCCGGGCAAAAGAAGCGGCGGCTCAGGGAAAAGATGTAGAACTTCCAGAGATTTATGTCTGCCCGGTATGTGGTTTTACTATGGAGGGCGAGTCGCCTGAACGCTGCCCGGTCTGTGGTGCCCCTAAAAATAAATTTGTAGCTTTTTGAGAGCCTCTGGCTACAGGGATAGATAATTAACCTGAATTGCTCAAAATAAGATGGGCCAGTTTGCATTATCAGTCTGGATAAAGAAAACTACAGGACATAAAATCAGCACATAATACGTAATACGATTTTCTTAAATCGCTTATGTCTTACAACTTACCCTTTGTCTCCCCTGATTTTTTCTCAATTATGATTAAAAATCCAGAGACAAACTTACCCTTCTTAATAATACAGGTTAAATTTTCTGTCTAAAAAATCAGGCTAAATCTTTAGAATTTCTTGGTGGTTTGTTCAGGCTTAGAAACTAAAGGCCTTTAATGATTGAGGCTAGGCCCAGGATTATAAAGCCGACTAATACCAGCCACCAGGAATTAGGTGTTAGAAAGGGAATGGCAACGAATTTCCCCACAACTCCGAGAAGGCCAATGATAATGGAGATCCACCAGACAAAAGACTTAGGAGCATTTGTTTTCATAGATAAACCTCCTTTAATTTTTTTATATCTACCAAATTATACCCTTCTTCGTTAAAATTCTACCTAATAGCCATCAATGGGTCAAGTATTTTTTTTAAGCTTGTTGCCGGGCTGTCAGATTAATAAAAATGCCCAATACTAATCCCTGTCCCTGCCAGAAAATCAAATCCTGTTCTTCTCTCCCTTCCCCCCCTGGGTTACTGCTCTTAAGAAAGTTCTAAAGCCAATGGGTGTAAAATACTGGATATTATATTTCTTCCGGAAGCGACATGACTCTGGCTTCAGGAACCGGCCAGGTTACATTTGCCTGTTATCTGGCTTTTTTTAGGTGAGAAAAGCTGATAAAATACAAAGGGAGTTAAAATGAAAAACGCTTGGAAAGTTGGCCGTATCGCTGGCATCGAGATTAAGATTGACTCGAGCTGGATAATTATCTTTCTACTATTTACTTTTTCCTTAGCTGCTTTTTATTTTCCTCATACTTTCCTGTTGGTTAACCATGGCTATTACTGGCTTCTTGGCCTTGTTACCAGCTTGCTGGTCTTTGCCTCGGTCTTGTTTCATGAATTGGCTCACTCTGTGGTAGCCCGGAGGCAGGGGGAAAAAGTTGAGGACATTACTCTTTTTATTCTTGGTGGTGTGGCTCGCATAAGCGAGGAGCTCAAAGAGCCAAAAAAGGAATTTTATTTAGCCTTAGCGGGTCCTGCCTCCAGTTTTGTACTGGGTGGTTTTTTTCTGCTCTTATCATTTGGTTTAAAAAATATTTCCCATCCGCTGCAGATTGCCTCGGCTTATCTGGCTTACGTTAATCTAGTGCTGGGGGGATTTAATCTGCTGCCTGGTTTCCCGATGGATGGTGGGCGTGTACTTAGGGCTGTCCTTTGGCGGGCAACCGGCGACTTGAAGAAAGCCACCAGAATAGCTTCCGGCGTCGGGCAGGGCATTGCCTTTTTCCTGATTTTCATTGGCCTGGTGCAGTTTTTCCGCGGAAACCTGGGTGGGTTATGGATGGTGCTGATTGGCTGGTTCCTCCACAGTGCTTCAGTTCAGGGCTATTCGCAGGTAGTATTAAGATCGGTTCTGCAGGGTTTTAGAGCCGCTGATTTAATGGAAAGAAACTTTATTTCGGTTAATCCCGAGCTGCCGGTTGAAACCCTTGTTCATGATTACATCCTTAAAAAGCATGAAAGGGTATTTCTGGTCACAGATGATGATATCTTTCTCGGTCTGGTCTGTCTGGAAGATGTCAAAAAATTTCCACGCTCGCGCTGGCCGGAACTCAGGGTCAGCCAGATCATGACACCGGTCGAAAAAATTGTTTCTATCAGGCCGGAAGCTAATGGAGATGAGGTCTTGAACAGCCTGGTTAATAACGAGGTCAATCAATTGCCGGTGCTGGAAAACGGCCGGGTGGTGGGAATTATCAGCCGGACTGATTTGCTCCGTATTCTTCAACTCCGGACTGATCTTGGTATCTGATCTTAGATGTCTAGAATGAGGTGAAAAATACCATGGGCGAGGCAGGGAAAAACCAAAAAGGGAGAAAAGAAGCTGGCCTATCACGGAAGATATCAAAAAGTTCTCCGCATGAGTTTCCCCATACTGAACGGGCAGCCAGAGTTGTAAAAATAATAAAAATTCTCAGGCAGGAATATCCATCACCCCGGACAGCTCTTCACTACCGGACACCGCTGGAGCTATTAATTGCCACCATTCTGGCTGCTCAGTGCACCGATGAACGGGTCAATAAGATCACACCCGGCCTTTTTAAGAAATATCCGGCAGTTGAAGATTTTGCCCGGGCAAAACAGGAAGAATTAGAAAATGATATCCGTTCGGCCGGCTTTTTCCGGAATAAGGCCAGGAATATAATTGCCCTATCGAAAAAGCTGGTAGAGGAATACGGCGGGAAGGTACCAGATTCGATGGAGGAGCTGATAAAACTGCCGGGTGTGGCCAGAAAGACGGCCAATATTGTGCTGGCTTCAGCTTTTAAAAAGGCTGAAGGCATTGCTGTTGATACTCATGTAAAGAGGCTGGCCGGAAGATTTGAACTCAGTCAGGAGACGCAGCCAGAAAAAATAGAAAAGGATCTTATGGCGATTGTGCCGAAGGCCGACTGGCTGGATTTTAATTTTCTGCTGGTCGAGCACGGGCGGAAAGTCTGCCGGGCGAGAAAACCGCGCTGTCTGGAATGCATACTCCAGGAAATTTGTCCTTCTTTTGAGAAACTGGCTGGGACAGGGAAGAAGGAGAGATAAATGCCACGGCGTGAGGCGATGCTTTATGACCGGCTCGAAGGTCAGCGGGCTGAGTGCCATCTGTGTGCCCACCGCTGCGTGCTTAAGGCTGGTCAGTTTGGTATTTGTGGGGTCAGGCAGAATGTGGAAGGTGTGCTTTATACATATGCCTATGAAGAGGTTATTGCTGCCCACATTGATCCGATCGAGAAAAAGCCATTTTTCCACTTTTTGCCCGGAAGCGAGGCTTTGTCTTTAGCTACCATCGGCTGCAATTTTCAGTGCCCCTTCTGCCAGAACTGGGAAATTTCTCAAGCCAGAACTTCGGATGGAAGAGAGGGGACAGGAGGGAGTTATCTGCCGGTTAAGGAAGTAATCAGACGGGCAAAAATTAATCACTGTGCTAGCATTTCTTATACCTATACTGAACCAACTATCTTTTTCGAATATGCCTTTGATGTGGCCAGACTGGCTAAGGAAGCCGGGATTAGAAATAATTTTGTGACCAACGGTTTTATAACGCCCGAGGCTCTGGAGACCATCAAGCCTTATTTAGATGCCGCCAATGTTGATTTGAAATTCTTCCGGGAAGAAAAATATCAGAAAATCTGCAAAGCCAGGCTTCAGCCCGTTCTGGACTCAATAAAGAAGATGAAAGAATTGAACATCTGGGTGGAGGTCACGACGCTCGTTATCCCCGGGGAAAATGATTCGCGGCAAGAGCTTCAGGATATGGCCAGGTTTTTAGCCAGTATTGATCCCGATATTCCCTGGCATCTGAGCCGCTTTCATCCTGACTATAAATACCTTGACAACGAGGCTACACCTGTGGAGACGCTGAGGATGGCCCGTGACATTGGCCGGGAGGCCGGGCTGAATTATATTTATGTGGGGAATGTCTGGGGCGAGGGAGAAGATACGATTTGTCCGCAATGCGGGGCGCTGCTCATTGAGAGGGAAGGTTTTGCGGTCAGGGAGAACAGAATTAAGGCCGGTCATTGCCCCGATTGCGGCCGCCGCATCGCCGGTGTTTTCTAAAAACAGGGGACGCAATCTATATTTCCTATTTTTTATAAGACACCTGAGATGAGCACCAGCGATTCTGGCTTGATTATGTTCATTTCCGGTGAAATAATAAATAACAAGAGTGAATTTCTATCGGCTTAATTTGATAATATAAAGAATCAGAGCTCGAAGCCATTACTTTCTAAAAAGGAATCAGAAAAAATGAACGATTACCTCTCAGCCTTATTGGAGGTGAAGACAGTGACTTCTGCTTTTGCTCCTGGTAAAAGCGAGGCAATTATAAGTTTTTAAAAGCAAATGAACAAAAAAATAGGAAATATAAATTGTGTCCCTATTTTAAAGTATGAATTTTTGCCTCATATGGCCGATGCCAAATTCCGTGCCTATGGGCATTCGCTGGAGGAAGTGCTGGCCAATGCGGCCGAGGCCATGGTCTCTTTGATGTGGGAGGCAGACAAAATAAGGCCGCTCAGGAGAGAATCAATAAGAGTTGAGGCCTCAAACCTCGAGCAGCTAACCGTCAAGTTTTTAACTGAATTCCTCTATCTTTTTGAAGTCAAATCGTTTCTGTTGACGAATGTGGAATCTATAAAAATTGAGGAAGTTAAAAGAGATACGGGGGAGCTTTTCCGCCTGGAGGCGGAGGTGGTAGGAGATGACACTCCTCCTGGATATGAAGTTTACGGGCTGGTTAAGGCTGTAACTTATAATGAAATGAAAATCGAGAAAATTGAAGAAGGCTGGAGGTTAGAAGTCGTCGTTGATATGTGAGGGAAAAATGGATTTAGTTAAAGTGAGCGAGTATGTCTGGGAAATACCAAAGTCTGGTCAGATGCGAGTTCCGGCCAGGATTTATGCTTCCCGGCGGCTTATTGACTTAGCCGGGCGGGACCAGACTTTACAGCAGGCTAAGAATGTAGCCTGTCTCTCAGGCATTCAGACCATGTCCTACGTCATGCCGGATGCCCATCAGGGCTATGGTTTTCCGATTGGCGGGGTGGCGGCTTTTGACCTTGATGAAGGAATTATTTCTCCGGGTGGAGTTGGTTATGACATTAACTGTGGGGTCAGGCTGCTGCGAACAGATCTTAAGGAGAGTGACCTTATTGCCAGAAAAAAAGAGCTGCTGGCCGAAATCTTTAAAGAAGTTCCGGCCGGCGTAGGGAAGGGTGGAGTTACCAGGCTCAACAGCCGTGTCCTCAAAGAAATTTTGATCAAAGGCGCCAGATGGGCGGTTGAGCAGGGCTATGGCTCGGCCGAAGACCTCGACCGGACAGAAGAAGGCGGGCAGATGAAGGAGGCCTCCTGCGAATTTATTTCAGACAGGGCGATGGAGAGAGGCCTTCCACAGCTGGGGACGCTCGGCGCAGGTAATCATTTCCTGGAGGTTCAGAAAGTTGACGAAATTTATGATGAAAAAGTCGCCAGGGTGTTTGGCATTGAGGATAAGGATCAGATTCTGGTTATGATTCACTGTGGGAGCCGTGGACTCGGCCATCAAATTGCTACCGATTATATTGAGCTCATGGAAAACGAGTTTGGTTTTAAAGACCTGCCGGATCGCGAACTGATCAACGCGCCCTTTAAGTCCAGACTCGGCCAGCAGTATTATCGGTCAATGTGTGCCGCCGTCAATTATGCCTTTGCCAACCGGCAGATGATTGCTCACTGGGTGAGAAATGTCTTTGAGAAGGTGATGGGTGAAGCTAGAGGGATACGGCAGATTTATGATGTCTGTCATAATGTGGCTAAGGTTGAAAAGCATACAGTTAGTGGAAAGGAGAAGCTCCTCTGTGTCCACCGCAAAGGTGCCACGCGGAGTTTTGGTCAGGGGCGGCCGGAGATTCCAGCCGTTTATCGCCAGGTCGGGCAGCCGGTTTTAATCCCGGGAAGTATGGGTACCGCCTCATATGTTCTGGTTGGGACAGAGGAAGCCGAGGAGAAAAGTTTTAGCTCAACCGCTCACGGAGCAGGTCGGGTGATGAGCCGCAACGAAGCTTTGCGTCGTTTTCGCGGCGAGCAGATCAGGGATGAACTGGCCAGAAAAGGCATCGAGCTAAAAGCGGCGAGCTGGAAAGGTGTGGCCGAGGAGGCAGCGGCAGCTTACAAGGATGTGGACGAAGTGGTCAAAGTCTCGCATGAGACTGGCCTGGGGAAATTAGTCGCGCGTCTCGTCCCGGTCGGCGTGATGAAAGGCTAAAGACAGGGGCGCACATAGTTGTCCCCTGTTTATAGACATCGCTGACTTCAATTGACGGTAGTTCCAGAGGCGCCGTTCGCCACAGCTCAATAGAGGCGGTGGCTTCAACCGGCCTTTTTCTGTCGATAGCGACATAGACTACCGGATGATTGG
Source organism: Acidobacteriota bacterium (assembly GCA_028749115.1). Classification (GTDB taxonomy): domain Bacteria; phylum Acidobacteriota; class Aminicenantia; order Aminicenantales; family Saccharicenantaceae; genus Saccharicenans. Next base: position 32,632 of record JAQURD010000010.1, read on the forward strand.
CATCCGCCCAAACCCTCGTCACGACTTTACCATCTCCCTCGCCGGCCTGAATTTCGATAGCGGCCTGGCTTAAGCGGAGAGTCTGACTGAAGGCTTTTGATTGGAGGAGGGGATTGGGATTGAGATGCACTCTTACCCGGCCGAGTTTAAGCAGGCGGCAGTTATCATCCCAGGAATCGGTTTTGCCAATATAAAAAAGGAGGTCGCCGCTTTCTTCCACCCAGACGTTGAGACTGATATCTTCATTTCCGGCCGACATTGTTCCCCAGGTATTCGCGCTGGGGGAAGTCCAGACGATGTTGTATTTATCCAGGCTGCGGACAGGATCATAACCACTTCTTATACAACCATGAATAATTAGTGAGATTAAAATCAATAATGATGTCCGGGTAAATAAAGCCAGGCTGGATGAGGTTGGCTCTGGGATATGGGATTTTTTCATCGCAGTTAGCATGGATCTTTCCTTTTTCCTTTTTTACATCAACCGCTGCTGATTATCAACGGGGATCAGCTGTGCCAGATAAGGCTGTTATGTCTCCGCAGTGTCAATTACCAGGGTAAACAAAACGAAAAAAATATATTTTTAAATTAGTACTTGACAAATAGTAACGAATACATTACATTATGAGTCGTATGGGTAACATTTTGATACCCGTAGGTAATTAGGTAATAATGAAAGGAAAAAAACATGAACGAAAGCATTGAACGCCTTGATCAGAAACGGAAAGGAGCTCTGAAGACCTACGTGCTTGGTGGCTTGCTTTTCTATGGCGCCTGGATTTTCAGGTTTATATTACGGGAAACAGGACATCTAACCGACGCTCTCGATTATGCCATTGCTGTGCCCTTTGCCATTGGCGTGATTATCTTGCTTTATTCATTTGTCAGGGTGCTTCAGGTTCGACGGGCAATGGAGAAAAATCCTGAGTTCATGGAAGCTCTGGATGACGAGCGGGTCAGGATAAACATTCTTCTGGCCTTTAAGTTCGGTTTTTTTGCCATCCTGGCCGGGTTGATCTTTTTTGCTGTTTTTAACTTCTTTTCTCCCATCAAGGACGTTAACGCCATTTTCATAGGGCTTCTGTTGTTAGGGGCTTTTGCTTACGTGTTGAAATTCTACATTCTGGAAAGGGATTAACCATGCCAGGGGATAAACTCCACAATACCCTGAAAGTCCATCGTGCCCGGCTGGACTGGACACAGGAAGAACTGGCGAGCCGGGTAGGCGTTACTCGCAAGACCATTAACACTATCGAAAACTGCGTCTTTGTGCCCTCCACTGTGCTGGCTCTCAAGCTGGCCAGGGTTTTCGGCGTCAAGGTCGAAGACCTCTTCCAGCTGGCAGATGAGGACAGCTCGGGAATAATGGAGAAAACGGACTGATTCGACAACCGGGAAAACGGGCGACAATTATCATAAGAGTGACAGAAGCCTGTTAAGAGGCAGGGTGTTGACAACATCCTGCCTGGTCAGCCAGGCCCGGCGGGCAATCCCCAGCCCATAGCGCATCATGCCAAATCCATGGGCATAGTGAGTATCGGTGCCAATCGAAATCAAAACGCCCTTCTCTTTAGCTTTTTTCAAATTAAATTCATCCAGGTCCAGGCGATCATAATAGGCATTAAGTTCAAGGATTTTCTTATGTTCAGCTGCCGCTTCGATAATTTTATCCACATCAACATCGTAGCCCTCTCGCCCGGAAATAAGTCTGCCCGTCGGATGACCGATGATATTGACTGACGGATGCTTTACGGCAGCGATAATTCTTTCGGTAACATTTTTCTTAAAGCCAGAATGAATGGAAGCCACCACGATATCGAGCTTCTTCAGCAGTTCTTCCGGGCAGTTAATTGTGCCATCGCCCAGAATGTCCACTTCTATTCCTTTGAGGAGTTTAATTCCTTTAAGCTGGCTATTGAGCTTATCTATCTCTTCGATTTGCTCGGCCAGGCGGTCCGGGCTCAAACCGTGGGCATATCTCGCTGCCTGAGAATGATCACAGATGGCGATATAGCTATAACCCAGCTTTTTCCCGTGCTCGGCCACCTCTTCGAGGCTCATCATTCCGTCGCTCCAGTTGCTGTGAACATGGAGATCGCCTTTGATGTCTGCTGCCTCGACAATGACCGGCAGCTTTCCCTCGATGGCCAGTTCTATTTCTCCACGATCCTCACGCATCTCCGGGGGGAAAACCGGCAGGCCAAAAACTCCATAAACTTCCTCTTCGCTTTTCCCGGCGATTTTTTTCTCTCCGCGAAAAACTCCATATTCTGAAATTTTGAGTCCCTTATCCTTAGCCAGTCCGCGCAGCTTGATGTTATGAGCCTTGGAGCCGGTAAAATACTGCAGAGCGGCCCCGTATTCATCCTGTTCGACAATTCTTAAATCTACCTGACGCTCTCCCAGCTCAGTTTGAATTAAAATTGAACCCTTGGTTTCACCTTCAGCCAGAACCCTGATCGTCTTCGGAAACGCCACAAAGTGCTTTATAATTTTTTGCCCATCGCGGCCAGTAGCCAGAATATCAATATCGCCAACTGTTTCTTTCATTCGCCGCAGCGAGCCGGCCGTCGAGATATGGCTCAAGCCTTCAAACTTTTTTAGGTATTCGATAACTTCCTCGGCAATGGTCATAGCCTCATAAATCGGCATTCTTTCCTGGGCATGCTCAAAAAGCTCGATGCCCTTTTTAATATTTTCAACTTTCTTTTCTCCCATCCCGTAAAGTTTTTCCAGGCTGCCATCATCAATTATGCGCTTTAAGTCATCCAGGTTGTTAACCTTTAGTTCCTGGTGCATCAGGTGGATAGTTCTGCCACCCAGGCCTGGAATTTCCAGAAGCCGCAGCAAGCTTTCAGGCACCTCTTTCATCACTTCTTCATACCTGGTCATTTTGCCCGTCTGGAGATACTCTTCGATTTTCTCAGCCATGCCCTTGCCGATGCCAGAAATCTCCGACAGTTTCCCCTGGGCTACCAGCTCGGCCACATCTGCGGTCAAGTCCTCGAGAACCCTGGCCGCCTTCTGGTATGCTACCACCTTAAAGCCTGTTTCTCCCTTGATTTCCAGGGCGTCAGCAATACGGTAAAAAAGATTGGCAATTTCTTTATTTTTGTTCTCCATCCTGACCTCTTTGATATGATTTTATATTACATTCCCGATTTAAACAAATCCCTGTCTCAGGTTATATTCTTAATTTCCACTTTCTGCGCCCTGATTTTTCTTTATTTACAGAGACTAGCTGGCCTGGTTTTAATTGTTGGTGAGTAATCGAGGCCAATCAGCCGCTTTTTCCCTCCAGCCTGATCTTAATTGAATTAGCGTGGCCTTCTAAGCCTTCTGCCTGAGCTAAGTGCCGGGCAGCCGGGCCTATTTCCATTAACCCCTTTTTTGAAACCCTAAGCGCTGTCTGGACTTTTAAAAAATCCCTGACGCTCAACCCGCCGGTGTAACGCGAAGCAGAATTGGTAGGCAAAATGTGATTTAACCCCGAGCTATAATCCCCGAGAACCTCAGAAGCATATTCGCCAACAAACAGTGAACCGTAATTTTGCAGTCTGTCTATAATTCGCTCCGGTCTTTCCATGAAAACAGCCAGATGTTCTGGTGCCATTCTGTTAGCCAGAGTAACCGCCTCTTCCACATTTTTGACAATAATTATCAGGCCATTTTTCGTCAGTGATGTTCTTACCGTCTCTCGAGTTGAGATTTTTTCGACCTCTTTCTCAATTTTCTTGTTGACTTTTCTGGCCAGCACTAAATCTGTTGTAATTAAAACCGGCCTGGCCCGGAAGTCATGCTCAGCCTGAGCGATAAGGTCAGCAGCGATAAAAGCAGGATTGGCTTTTTCATCAGCGATGATTAGCAGCTCTGTTGGGCCGGCAATAAAATCTATTCCCACCTGGCCAAAAAGTTCTTTTTTAGCTGCGGTGACATAAAGATTTCCCGGGCCGACGATTTTATCAACTTTTTTAATTGATTCTGTTCCCAGAGCCATGGCGGCTATAGCTTGAGCTCCGCCCAGTCTGTAAACCTCATCTACCTGGCTGAGCCGGGCAGCATAAAGAAGAGCCGGGTGGAGACTGCCTTCAAACGATGGGGGAGAGCAGACTATGATTTTTTTCACCCCGGCCAACCTGGCTGGAATGGCAGCCATTAATAGTGATGAAAACAGCGGGTATCTTCCGCCGGGGACATAAATCCCGACCCGGTTAACAGGAATAATCTTTTGCTCGGCTGTGACTCCAGGCTTGATTTTAACGTTCAGGCTTTTCAGACTGGACAGTTGCGACCGGCTCATAACTTTTAGATTTTTGGCCGCTTGAGCCATAGCTTTTTTCAGGCTGCTCCCCACTTTTTTTCCTGCACTTTTTATTTCCTGCTGGCTTAGCCTAAAATCGTTAAGGTTTACGCCATCATACAAAAGAGTAAATTTTTTCAGAGCCTCATCGCCTTTCTGTCTTACTTCCTCAATTATCTGGCGGACATCTACCAGGCACTCTGGCTCAGCATAATCAAAAAAAGTTTTTTGAATTTCTTTCCCCCGGCAAATTTTAAGCATCCTGGCCTCCTTTTGATTTCTTTCTTCTGCGTCTGGCCAGCTCTCCGCTTACAGCTTTAAGATCGATTTTTTCTTTAGCCAGAAGAACAGTTATAAAATAAATAAGATCAGCCGCTTCCCAGATAACTTCCGGACGGCTTCCGGCCGTAATCAATTCCTGTGCTTCTTCGAGAATTTTTTCTCTAACTTTCCGCTCATCAAGCTGAGCTGTGTAAGAGCCGGCTCGGGGGCTTTGCAGCCTGTCTTTCACTACCTGATAAAGATCTTCCAGCCTGAATTCCCGGTCGCCAAAGCAAGAGTAGCTACCGCGGTGACAGGCACCACTTCCGGTCTGTTTGACAGTCAATTTAACCGTGTCTCCATCACAATCGCTGCGGACGCTTCTTAATAGTTGCTTATTTCCTGACGATTCGCCTTTTCGCCACAGGCGGTTTCGAGACCTGGAAAAATACCAGGCTTCGCCTGTCTGCAGGGTTTTCCTTAATGATTCCTTAGAGCTCCAGGCCAGCATCAAAGTTCGTCCTTCCTCATCTGAGACGATGGTCGGCAGGAGATCACTCTTCCAGTTAAGTCCGGCGACGAAGGCTTCTTCCAGCCTGATTTTTCCTGAATAAACGGCCAGTCCTATCTGAACATTAAAATCCAGGCGGCTCAGGTTTTCGATATCAGTCAGAGTAGTAACACCGCCCGAAGCGGTTATTGGCCGGGCTGTTTCTTTTCTGATCTTCTGAAAGAAATCAAGGTCGATTCCCTGAAGGCAGCCTTCTTTATCTATGCAGGTAATCAGTAATTCAGAGCCATATTCTTCTACCTGTTTTATAGCTTCGACGAGTCCAATACCGGCCGCCTTTTTCCAGCCATTAATCATGACCTGACCGTCGAGGCAATCAAGGGCCAAAATAATTTTTTCCCGCCCGGCCACGGCTTGAAGCTGCTGCAAAAAATTATGATTTATCTGGCTGTTTTCCCAGAGGCCTGTCCCGACTATTATCTGGCTGGCTCCAAGCTCAATAATTTTTTGAGCTTTGTCTATACTTCTGATGCCGCCGCCAACCCGGCATTCGGCTAAGGCACAGATTTCAGTTATGATCTGACTGTTATTTCCTGTCCCCTTGGCGGCGTCAAGGTCAATAACGGCTAAAGGACCGAAGCGGGAGAACTCTTCAGCTATTTTGACAGGTGAGTCAACTTCTAATACTCTGTCTTTACCCTGCCTGAGCTGAACAGCTCGGCCCTCTGATAAATCTACGGAGGAAATAATCATCGGACTTTTACTCCTTTACTTTTTAGATAGTTTTTTATTTTCGAGATAGTTAACTGGCCGAAGTGGAGGAGGCTGGCCAGGAGGACAGCATCAGCCTTACCGGTATTTATGGCCTCATAAATATCTTCAAGACGGCCTGCTCCTCCCGAAGCAATGACCGGCACGCTGACTTTGTCTGAAATGATGCGGAGAAGTTCAAGGTCGTAGCCTTCTTTAGTGCCGTCACGGTCAATAGAATTAAGGAGGATTTCACCAGCCCCGAGTTCTATTCCTTTTCTGGCCCAGTCAACAGCCTCAAGGCCCGAATCAATTCTTCCCCCCTTCATAAAGGCATGCCAGCCCTGACCAGTGCGGCCAGCATCAATGGAGAGAACAACAGATTGCGAGCCAAAAGCTAAAGAGGCCTCTCTTAACAGGGATGGATTCTCCAGGGCGGCTGTGCAGATAGAAACTTTATCAGCTCCGGCTCTTAAGAGTTCTTTAATATCGGAAAGACTTTTGACCCCGCCCCCAGCACAAAGTGGAATAAAGATAACTCTGGAGACTTTTTCCACGATTTCAATTAATGTCTTACGGCTTTTCCAGGAAGCACCAATATCGAGAAAAGTTAATTCATCTGCTCCCTCCTCATAGTAGCGTTGAGCCAATCTTACGGGGTCGCCGGCCGGAACCAGATTCTTAAACCTGATACCCTTAAAAACTCCTCCCTCATCTACATCAAGACAGGGAATGATTCTGGTGGCTAACATTTTGCACTCCAATTTAACAGCAGTTTGAGACCAGCCGGGCCGCTTTTTTCGGGATGAAATTGCACACCGTAGATATTGCCTTGCTTGATGGCTGAGATAAAATTTCCACCGTAAGAGGTTAAAGCCAGCACTTTATCGTTATCGCTTTTATCCAGAACGGCGTAGCTGTGAACAAAATAAAAATATTCGCGGTTTTTTATCCCCTCAAACAAAGAATCGCTCTGGCTAAGCTCAATTTCATTCCAGCCGGTATGAGGCACTTTAACAGAGGGTAATTTAAGGCATTTCCCTATGAAAAATCCCAGGCCAGGTTCTTCAGGCGATTCTTCACTTCCTTCGAAAAGAAGCTGAAGCCCCAGGCAGATACCCAGAAATGGCCGGTTTTCTTTCAGCCAGTTTTTGATAGCCGGCCACAGTCCTCTTCTTTTAAGCTCACGAACAGCATAACCAAAAGCACCGACACCCGGGACCACCAGCTTATCCAGGCTATTGTCCATCTGTTCCTCACTTGTAATAAGCCTGTTTTTGAAACCTAAGGTTTCAAAGGCTCTCCGGACAGAATTTAAGTTGCCTGCTCCATAATCAATGAGGCCGATCATCGGTCAATTACTCCTTTGAGACTGGGTATAACCTCTTTGTTCCAGGTAATGGAACAGGCCATGTGGAGTGCCCGGCCAAAGGCTTTAAATATAGCTTCAGCCTGGTGATGATTGCTCCGGGCAGATGGAGCGACAATGGCAACATTAGCCATAAGCCCGGTGGAAAAAGCCTGGAAAAAATCCTCAAGCAAATTAAAGTCGAAACCTCCACCCCAGCCTTTTCTAAAAGTTGTCCGGTATTGAAGATATGGCCGGCCCCCCAGGTCCACCGCTACCATAGCCAGAGCCTCATCCATAGGAATTATGGCCTGGCCAGCGCGGTTTATTCCTTTGGCCTCTCCCAGAGCCTGAAGAAAAATTTTCCCCAGCACCAGTCCGGTATCCTCAACCAGATGGTGCTCGTCAACTTTGACATCTCCCCGGGCAGAAAGTGTCAGGTCGAACCGGCCATGAAATGACATCGTCTCAAGCATATGAGTGAGAAAACCAACCGGTGTCACGATGTCATGTTTACCCGATCCATCAATGAGGAGAGAAGCCTTAATTTCAGTTTCAGAAGTCTTTCTGGCTAAGTCTGCCAAGCGGTTCATTTCAAACCTCCTTAAAATATATCCTTAAAATGTAAAATGTCTCTGGTTACCGACAGCCAGTAACCTCTTTTTCGATGTCCCTCAATTTGTTGATTAAAAAGTCATTCTCGGCGGGACTGCCAACAGTTACCCGGACCTTATTTTGAAATTCTGGCAGGTCAAACCAGCGGACAAGAACATCTCGTTCAAGAAGCCTATTAAAGACTTCACGGGCATTTAAAGTGGAAGATTCGAGGAGAAAAAAATTGGCAGAGGAGGGAAGAGCTTTAAATACCTTAAAGCTCAGGAGCTCCTCGTAAATCCTTTTTCTTTCTGCTTTGATTTTTTCAACCAGATCGGTGACTAATTCATTTTCAGCGAGGAGAATTTCGGCCGCAGTCTGTTGAAAAAGTCCAACAGAAAAAGGCAGCCTGGCTTTTTTCAGCTGATTAACTACCGATGGTGCTCCCAGAAGGTAACCAAGACGGGCTCCGGCCAGGCCAAAAGCTTTGGAAAAGGTGCGTAGAATTATTAGATTCTCATAGTTTTTAAGTAATGGCTGGCCGGTAATTCCGGAGAATTCAACATAAGCTTCATCCAGAATGACTGGCAAGTCCACTTTCTGCAAAAGATAGTCAATATCTTCAAGGCCCATCATCGAGCCGGTGGGATTATTAGGAGAAGTGAGAAAAATGAGGCCGGCGGCCTGTGCCTGCTCGATGATTTTCTGAAGGTCGAAACTGAAGTCGGGCTTAAGGTTTATTTCTATTATTTCTATATCAAGAATTGTGGCTACTCTTTTATAAATAGAAAAGCCTGGCCTGACGGTTAAAATCCTGTCTCCCTTGCTGGCGAAGCTGCAGATGATGGTCTGGATTAATTCATTTGAGCCGTTCCCCAGAAGAATGCCCTCTGAAGAGTGGCCGGCATAATCGGCCAGCCTGGTAAGAAGCTCGGTATTTTCTTCCCGTGGATAGCGGTTCCAGTTAGTCCTGTCTAATTTTTTAAAAATCTTTTCTTTAATGGCCGGCGGCCAATCAAAAGGGGATTCATTCTGATTGAGCTTAACGGCGGCGGGCCGGCCTGGAACAGAATATGGTTCAAGTTTCAGGATGCTGTTTTTGATGTAGCTCATATGATCACCTTTTTAATTTCATATTCGAGAATATCTGTGGCTCCCATTTTTTTGAGGAGAGGAATCAATTTTGTCGCCTCTTTTTTGCGGACAGCAACCTTGACGGCATAGCCTTTTTCGTCATAGAGAAGGGAAACGGTTGGAGCTCTCATGCAGGGTAAGACAGGAACAATTTCCTCCAGTTTATCTTTGGGAAGATTCATCTCCAGCATGACCCGTTCCCGGGCATTAAGAACAGATTCAAAAAGCATGTTAAGCTCCCCGATTTTTTCTTTTTTCCAGGTGTCCTGAAGCGACACCGGATTGGCAATAAAGCGGGTCGAAGAGGAAAGAATTCTATCTATTATCTTGAGCCCGTTTTCTTTAAGAGTTTTGCCGGTAGAGGTATTATCAATAATCAGATCAGCATCCTGAGGCGGGAAAGCTTCAGTCGCACCATAGGTTCTGATGAAGACATAGTCAAAAGTTTCCTTCTCTAAATATTTTCTCGAAATGTTTTCATATTCGGAAGCGACGATGAGGCGCCTGGTTCTTAGCTGTTGTTTGGTAATGGCCGTTTGAGCCGCCGAGACAATTTCCACCGGGTCAAAACCGGTGTCCAGGATTTCTTCGACGCGGCTGCCCGTTTCTACTATCCAGTCATAGCCGGTAAAACCAGCGTCATGAGAGCCTATCTCCACCAGTTGAGCAATATTCTGCGGTTTCATCAACTTGGCTTCAATTTGCGGGTCGCCTGTGCGAGGATAATAAGCACGGTCATCTACTTCGAGAAAGAGGCCAGCTTCAAGAAGAAGATTGGCCACGGCCGGGAAAATCTTACCCTTGGGTATTAATAGTTTTAATTTTTGATTAACCCTATCTGCCAACTTAACCTCCTTTTTCGTCTCCTGATAAGGACAAAAAGACAGAAAGACAGGAATATTTAAATCCGGATTTTCCACTCATCGAATTCCAGGGCTGAAATTAAGGTGAGGCCGGACAAAAACGAGCGGCAGAATTATTCACTCATCCTTAAATCGTCCAGGAAAGAGATGAGGGAAAAAGGAAGGTTAGGTTCAATGCAGACAGGTATTGGTGAGACAATACTTGATGTAATATTTATTTTTGGTCTGCATAGCAGGATGATATTAGCAGCCTTTGATAGTGCTGTCAAGCTTTCGACGGCTCTTTGTTATTTACAGTTGAAAAGTGAACTGTTAATGGAGCATTCCATCTATAGGAGTAATAAATGGAAAGGACACACGAGCATGTTGGCCCAGAAATCTCTTTTGCCTTAGTGAAAGAAGAACTGTCAATTTTTACCGGCGTATAGAGTTCTACAACCATCAAATTCCTCTCCTGAAGTCCCCATCGTGAGCAAGTGGATATCCATTTAGTCTCTGACCTTAAATGTGGCTTACTTGAACTTCTGCCTCTGGTGGAATAACCAGTTCATTAACCCTGTTACCTGACCTTATCAGACTTTCCGAGAGTCCACTTTTCAACTATTGCTAACAATCCTGTACATACTATTGACAAGCTTGATAGAATAAATTATAAGAAAATCGGAACATGAGGGGAAAAGCAAAGAAATGCAGTTATCAGAGAGGCCAAAGGAAACTGCAAACACAGAGCCTTAATTTGTTTGGTAGTATTAAAATTCTATATAGAAATAACAAAGATTAAAGGGGGGTAAAATGAAAAAATTTGTGTTGAGACTCTTCTTGGTTGAGTCGGCTGTTATTTTTTTGATTTTTTCTTCAGTTTTGCTAAAAGCTGATGATATAAAGATCAGGATCGAAAACGGCATAGAGGTTATTTATAACCCAGAAAAGCCCGTTCCTCCCAAGGGCTCAGCGGCCAAGATTGTACTTAGACAGGAATTCTCAATTGGAGTGGGAAGGTTTGATGAGGATAGGTTTGGAGAGTTGACCTCTATGGATGTAGATAGTGATGGAAACATATATATTCTGGACGGCAAGGAGAAAAGGATAAAGGTCTTTGACAGTGCCGGGAAGATTATAAATAAATTTGGGAAGGAAGGCCAGGGGCCAGGTGAGCTGAACTTACCTGTGTCTCTTCAAATAACTCCTGCCAGAGAAATAGTCATTGGTGATGCCTCAAACCAGAAATTGATGTTTTTTTCTCTTGAGGGGAAGTTCTTGAGAGAAATGTCTACGGCTACAAAGGCTCGGGGTCTGGTTCTCCCTTTATTTGATTCTCAGGGAAATATCATTGGACAGCAGATTGTGCAAGCTGAGGGAAAGATTATCCGTGAAGTCAGAAAATATGACCACGAGTTGAATTCGCTCTTTACCATGGCTTCGGTGGATATTACAGGTGTTATACAGGGGAAAATCGATCCTTTCCGCATGGTATTTTCTTATCAGTTTGGAAAGGATAATATCATCTATTGCAGTGACTTGGATAAATATGAAATTGAGATCTTCAGTCCAGAAGGGAAACTGATCAAAAGAATATTGAAAGACTATGTTCCCGTTAAACTAAGGGAAAAAGATAAAGAAGAATTTTTTGGCCGAATGCCGGAAATAGACCCTCAAGCTAAAGGGAGAATAAAGTTTTCAGAATATTTTCCTGCTTATCAGAATTTTACCATGGACGAGCAGTGGAGGTTATTTGTCAGGACATTCGAGAAAGGAAAAAACAAAGGAGAGTACTACCTGGATGTGTTCGATGAAGAAGGAAAGTACATAGCGAAATTCTCCTTCAAAGGAGAGCCCCGGGCCTGGAGAGGAAACAAACTATATGCTATGGAGGAAGATGAGAGCGGATTTCAAACATTAAAGATCTACAGTGTCTGCTGGGAATGATGGCTATGTCTTGGAATCTATTCATGCTGATTGTTATTCTTTAGATTGAGACGGCAAGGTGCATCCTTCTATTCTGGGTCATGGGTTATTGAGGGTATCTAATTAGCTAAGTAAGAAAGGGATACTAGTTTCAGGGGGGAGGAGTATGCTCAATTCGGCAGAGGCGTAATCTGGAAACAGTTAAGAAGAGGTTGAAGGTACTAAAGGAGAAAGCAGCGAAAGGAGGCCTAGTCCATATACTGAGAGGCAGCTTCAGTCCTTAGAGAATTTGAGAGGGAGCGAGAGGAAAGTCTGGAAGAGATTGAGACTTACCATCCTGGGTATCTAATAGCCCAGGACACTTACTTTGTGGACTAGATATTAAGAGTGCGTGGCGAATTTATCAGCAGACTGTTCTTGATACTTACTCCAGTGTAGCTTTCGCTAAGGTTTACACAGCTAAGGTGCCATTGACGGCGGCTGATCTGTTGAATGACCGCGTTCTTTTGTTTTTTAGAGATCAGGATTTGACGGTGCTGTGCGTCCTGACTGACAGAGAGACAGAATACTGCGGGGTAGCAGATAAACATCCTTTTGAAAGAGTTTTATAAAGTTGTCTTTCACTAGAAGATCTATACTATGCTGGATGAGTTACAGAAGGACCTTGACGCCAGCTTGAAGATATATAATAATCAGCGCACGCATCAAGGGAAACGGTGCCAGAGTCGGACACCGATGGAAACGTTTATTGCTGGAATAGAGCTCGATAGACAAATAATTTAGCCCGGGAATTTAATGGAGGCCCCGACACTCGTCAACTTTAGTGTTGTTTGAACTAATTTTAAGACTCAAGATACTATGATGTATTCTACTCAGACTAAAAAAATTATAAACTTAATCTATTAGCACAAGAAGGAGAAAAAGCTATGAACAAAATATTTCCAATAAATGTTAATCTCGTATTTCAGCCTCTTAAGGTTATGTTTACAACATTTAAGATAGTTTTTACTTGGTTATTGTGGCAATTGATGTGTATGTTTTGTTTTTTTTTCATACTGGTGTCATATAAGACATCTCTTTTGATGGCAAGCATATTAGCGTTTATTTTAACTCTGATTGTTTTAATTAAGATAGCAATTCACGAATACGGACATCTAGCCGTTGCGATTAGTGAAAATAAAGGATTGGTTTCATTAAACCTCAGAAGAGGAGGGCCTTTAGGTTTCACTGTTTGCTATTCATATTGTCCACCCTTAAATCTTTCCAGCCGGGCGGCATTCTATATGAGCGGTCCGGCTCTTTCTCTTATTTTTGATCCGGTACTATTTTGCTTGGGAGCGCTTCTTTTAAGCGAGACTATGCTTAGGCCAGGATTGTTGACGTGGAGCAATAAGTTAATTATATTAGGTATAATTTTTGTTGTGCCGATTTTTCAAATCATACTGTCTTATGTGATATCAAAGCCATCACAGGAGGGAGGAGACTACAGCAGGTTAAAAATGCTTAATCTTATGGGTTTACCGCCAGTAAAATTTAACGATTTAATCTCGGTTTTAATAAGCATTATCAATTATACGAGAGGGAAAGGAACAATCAATATAAAAAAGTTGTTAGAATTGAAACCTGTTTTTAATTTTCCTTATAATATCGAAGATCAAAAAACCATAAAAATTAATTTAGATAGTACAAATCATTTTTATATTAGGGGAAAGGAAGCGGAAGTTGGAAGGAAAATAACTGGTACACATTCTATAAGCGAAATAATAAAAGACAGCGGTAGTGACAATGAAATATTAGAAATAATAATAAAATTTTATATGTGTTATATTGTGTCAATACCGCCTATATATTCAAAAATATCACCAGAGGATTTAATTCCATTCAAGATTGACTTTATTGAATTCTATAAGAAAATGATAGCAAAATATTTTAGTTCGAGTTTCTATTTTTCTGGATGACAATAAAGTTGCTAGCTGTTAAGCTTTCTGTTAATTTCCGGAGCCAAATTATTTTGTCTGGCCAAGTACTGAGATACCCTATGAAAACATTTATGTTGTTTTCTAACGAGAATTTGCTGAGCTGGTGTATAAGAAATAGTCAGCAGACTTTCCACCTTTACAGAGTGATAATAATTATCGGATGGCCTTTTTATATTGTTTGGGGCTAAAGAGATGGTTTATGCGAAGTTTGATTTTTAAGAAAGGAAAAACCGTATTAAAACAAAAAAAAAGAGATATCAATTCAATTGACAATAAACCGTAGGAATATTAATTTTATTATCTTAATGCAAAGAAGGAGGCTGATATGGACGAAAGAGAAGAGCTAATATATGAATCACCTTTAGCAATTACAGCAAATGATGTGTTTCTATTTTCAGTCGAAGCGGGAAGTGAGGCTGCGGCAGTGGCCGTTGTGGCTGTCGTGGCGGTAGTGGCTGTTGTTGCTGTTGTTGCCGTTGTGGCTGTTGTTGCCACTGTTGCAGTACCGGCGGCATACTAGAAAAAATCTTTTTTTCTGCACTCAGCAGAGTGCAGTTTAGCTGGGCTAAGATAAGCCTCGCCTTTTTAGGAAATATGTCGGAGATCATGTGCATTAGAACGTGTCTGGAATTTTTAGAGTAAATAGAAGGAAGGGCAGTTTCTTTTTGAATAAGAAGTAAAAAATGTTTGATGACACGAAATTGGGTTTGGGCAATAATGTCAGTGGCAATTTTTTGGCATTAACTCCAGTTCCCTTACGAGAAGCATCTTGGTATTTTGATGAAAAAACAGGTCGTGTTGTTATTTTAGTTTACCCTAAAAGGCTAATATTAGGAAAAGCTCAGTCTATGATTTGGAAACATGTTGATGGATTCAATACTGTTAATGATATAGCCAGTATTTTACATCATGATATGGATATTAATGTTATCAGGGCAGCATTTAAAGAATTTGAATACAAAAACATAGCAAGAATGAAAGATATTAAAAATTCTTTTTGGGGTGATATCTCCGATAATAATAAAAAGATAGACATAATTGAAGATCCAATGGGTTCTGATACTGGTGCTGATTTGATTTTGATAGTGCCTCCACAGTCTATAAGGTGTTTTTCGCTTGGAGCGATCAGCCTAGCACCTCCATTAGGATTGATGTATATCGCTTCAAATTTAATTTTAAATGGATATAAGGTTAAGATATTAGATCTAAGTGACAAGACAAAACTTTCAAAAGATAGTTTTCATGATTATCTTGACAAAAACAGGCCAAAAGCTGTTGGAATTACTTGTTGGTCTGAATTTATGGAAAATGCTTTAGAATTAGCCAAAACAACCAAAGAATATAATCCTGAAATAGCTGTCATCTTAGGCGGTCCACATGTTACCTTCATGGCTGACGAATGTTTTAAAGAAAATGATTATGTTGACGTAGTTTGCCGGCATGAAGGTGAATACAGTATGATAGAGTTAATGGATTTCTATAAATGGAAAAAGGGTTCTTTGCAAGATATTTTAGGCATAACATATCGTGAGCAGAAAACAGGTTCTGTCGTACGTAATCGAAGTAGAGCCTTTATAAAAGAATTAGATGAATTACCATTTCCAGCCCGCCATCTGATAGATTTCTCAAAGTATACAAAGCCTATGTTTATGATCACTAGCAGAGGCTGCACAGGTAAATGTAAATTTTGTGCAGGGACTACAATGGGGAGACGATATAGATTTAGACATCCTGATAAGGTTGCACAAGAAATAGAAGAGATAATTAGAGATTATAAACCAGAGGAGATTTATATTGTAGATGATGCCTTTACTATTATTCCTGATCGTGCAAAAGAGATCTGCGCTTACTTAAAAAACTCGGATATAAGATGGTTCTGTGAATCACGAGTTGATGCTGTAAACGAAGAATTACTAAGGATATTTTATG
Source organism: Acidobacteriota bacterium (assembly GCA_028749115.1). GTDB lineage: Bacteria > Acidobacteriota > Aminicenantia > Aminicenantales > Saccharicenantaceae > Saccharicenans. The sequence goes on from JAQURD010000010.1 coordinate 48,206, forward strand.
AATCTGGCTGTAGATATATTCAATTCGGAATAGAATCTGGCTCTCAACAGATTTTAGATGCTATCAAAAAGGAAACGACTTTAACAGAGGTCGAAAATGCCGTTAAATGTGCAACTGAAGCTGGCATCAAAGTAGCTTGTTCTTTCATAATAGGACACTTCGATGATACAGATGAAACAATTCAAGAAACAATTGCACTAATGAAATATTTAAAAGACAAATATAATGTGGCTTTATTTTGTGGCCCGAATGTCATATTTCCTGGCACGTATCAGTATGCACATAGAGAGTCTTTAGGATTAGACTTTCAACTAAAATCTTGGAGTGCCAATATAATGGGGCATACAGTTACGCCAACTAAGTACCTTTCATATGAAAAACTTAGACGTTATGTATTTGAAGCAATTGAATTATGTATGCCGACAGTCATTGATCTTGCTAAAGAGAAGAATCGTGAATTATATGGTAGTGAATGGCCAGATCGATTGGGTAGGTAAGACGGTTTATGCTAATCCCCTGAGGATGGATAAGGCTCCTGGCAAGAGTGTCAGACGAAGATGTATTTTATAAATTTCAAAAAATGACAGAGAGAAGGAATAGTTTATAGACGGGAGCGTTTCCCATGTGCTGGGCAGCGCGATAAGACTCAAAATGACCTGATTAGGTTGGTCTACGTTCACCCCCTCCAGTAGATAAGGGTAAAGCTTATGACCAGGAGAGGAAAAACCTATCCTCCTATGGGGATAGATGGCCTGAAGTCCTAAACGTCTGAAAAGCTTCCTCACCCGCTTGGCATTTACCCCATAGCCCTGAGCCCTTAACCAGGCGGTCATCCTCCTTACCCCATAAAACGGTGTTCTGGTAAACTCTTCATCTATGAGCCTCATCAACTCAAGATTACAGTCATCATTGACCACTGAGCTGTAATAGTATGAGGACCTCAGAAGATTTAATAGCTCACACTGCCGGACCACCGCTATCTCCTCGTTATTCCTCTCCACCAACTGCCTCTTCTCCTCTACTGAAGCTGCCGAAATTTTTTTTTAAGCCAATCGTTCTCTACCTTGAGCTGCCCTATCTGCTGGTAAAGCTCCGCCTCCTTCTGGTCTCGTTCCTCATCTGTTCTCTTCCTCCGGTCCGAAAACAACTCAGGTAATGCATTCAGCAGATGTTCCTTCCATTGACTAACCTGGTTAGGATGAACCCCATACTCACTGGCTACCTGGGCAACAGTCTTCTCCCCTTTGACCGCCTCCAGCGCCACCCTGGCCTTAAAGGCCGCTTCATACTGTCGTCTTTTCATACTGGCCATTTTACCATACCTCCTCCAGAGTTATGGCAGGTCATTTCCCACCTTATTGCCCTGTCCAGTTTTTGGGGAGAACCTCACCTAGTAGATCCTTGACAACTGTTCATTTGCTCATACCTGCTTCTTCTAATGGCAAATTAGTGCTCTCTAATGAGACCAAAAGGTGCAGTCAAATATCAACCTATAGAACTTTTTCACCTCTCTCTAATTTAAAGAAAACAAACCATACAAAAATTGCTACTATTGCCAATATTAGATCTAACGAGACAAGCCTCTTTAGCCATACTAAGGTTTCAGTTGAGTCAATAAGTTGTGCCAGAATACCCCTCTGAGCAATGCAGGCTGGGTTTAGCTTGAACAATATAGATGTATCAGGAATATTTACCGCTCCTGAAATAGCCACAGGTAAGATTAGAAATAACTCTAGAACTGCTAATGTTATGCTTACTCCGGATGTTATGGAAGGGAAAATAATAATCGATAGACAGCTAATAGATAATCCTAAAAGAACACATATTAATAAAAGTTTGCAGATCAGAAATATACTTATTTCAAAGCCACTAATAAAACTTATACCTATCATCAGGGAGGCAACTACTATAGAGGCAAAAATAGCTGTTAACATGATACTTGTTAGAAAATCGAAATGGCTTAATGGAGTCAATCGTAAGGCATCTAATGTTTCCATCTGTTTCTCTTTAGCCATAACAGAAGATAGGCCCATACTGATAACCACTATTTGTATGACAATAAAAATCGTGAATAGAAAAAAACTTAAATTCATTCCTTTTATTTTCTTAAATATTAATGAGTATTTTCCTTTTTCTCCAGCTTCTTCTAAGATTATTCTTCTTATTATATTAGCTACAATAAAAGACTGTGGTTGCCTGGCGTCGTCCATAATTATTTCGATAAAGGGACTATTATCCCGGGAAGATATTAAGATTGCACTTAAGACTAGTTTTTTCTGAATCAGGGCTCTGGCCTCATTAACACTTTTCACCTGATGATAAGAATAAGGAGTTTTTTTAGTTAAGTTTATTAACACCTGGTTTGATAACTCATCATTAGTAGAATATAATGCAACTTTGCTTCTCTCAAGATAAGGTAACTGCATATTTATTAATAAAACTATAGTTATAAATAGGAAAAAGAGCACAAGCACTAATATTATCTTAAAACTTAGTAATTCCTTTATATTCTTCGAAACCATAGTTAGAACTCTATTTCTATATTTGAAATTTAACCTAACTGTTGGTATCCGGTGAAATTTTGGAATGATCCTTTTGCTTGTAGCTGAGAAGGCACCTAAAATAAATTTAAATAGAAAGGCAGTGACTATTGTTCCAAAAAAGAAAAAAAACACAATATTCCAGCTCAGGCTTGATACATTTAAGAGTATTTGCTGAGATGCAGAAGATGGAAGGATGTAATTATATTTTGCAATCAATTCTAAACGATCAACAAACACGGAAGGTGTAATAAAAATAATTGCTGCTATCGATGAATAAGTATATACAGAAATTGCAGTTCTGGCCGACATAGCAATTTCTAATCCTAGGTAAGCATAAAATATACTTAAGATTAAGAAAATCACTAAAGCTTTTAATTTATAGCTGAATGGTTCTTGTAAAAAGGATAATGATATAGAGATAACAGGTAATATTATTAATGCATAAAATATCAATTTAGAGATTATTATTTGGATTTTCCTAGCACCACTCATGTTTATAGCATCCAGTAGTCCCTTATCTTTCTCGTAGATAATATTGTGAACAAACATATTCAGGCCTAAAAGTGGCAGCATGACCTGCAATAAGATTAGAAAAATACGTGTTGGGATTCTTACGCTCCTTAGGTTACTGATATAAATATTTATCGCTTTGCTTTTATCTTTAGAAATAGCCTCTGATATCAATGCCGATGATAGTTCTTGAACTATAGGATTATTATCACTGATAATTATTTGAAGGGCTGGTAATCCGGATTCTCCTTTAATAAAATCTATTGCTGCTATTACTTGCCCTTTCATTATTAATTGTTCTGCTTTTGAAAAATCGCTTATTTCTATTATTTTAAAGGCGGGATATCGTTCTATTTCCTCAGCTATGGTCTTATGGACAGCTTGTTTAGATTGAACAATGGCTAGTGGGAATTTGTTTCCCTTAACATTGCCAAAATAACTAAAAATTAAAAGGATAGATAAAGGAGACAATATTATAATAAAATTAAACTTATTTTTTAAAAATAATTTAATTTCTTTTTGTATTAAGAACAAAATATTCTTCATTATGTCTTTCACCAATTATCTTCATAAAAGCTTCTTGTAGAGAAGGTCTGACTTTTTCAATTGTTTTAATCTCGACGCCACTTTCCTTTATGATGTCATTTAAAGACCCAATAAAAGAGACAATATCTGTCGAGACTTTATTAAAGGTTAAGACATCGCAGCTCTCATTTTCTAAAACACTAAATGAGCTAAACTGTTTAGGATTGATCCTGGCACTAAAACATACTCTATATAAGTTTTCAAGTGAAGCTTCAGAACATAATTGTTCAGTAGATCCACTAGCGGTTATTTTCCCATGATGAAGGATGGCTATCCTATTACACAATATTTCTGCCTCGTCAAGATAATGGGTGGTAATAAATATAGTTTTGCCCCGGTTATTCAAATTTGATATCAATCTTCTTACAAATTGATCAGTTTGAGGATCTAGGCCAACCGTCGGTTCATCGAGGAAAAGAACTTCAGGATCGTGGATCAACGCTCTTCCTATAAGAAGTTTTTGTTTCATTCCTTTTGAATATTTATATACGTTTTCGTTTGCTCTGTCTTCCAATTTCATCAGTTTAAGCATATTTTCAGCAGATTGTTTGGGCTGAGGCAATCCATATAGCTGCGCAAACAAATATAGATTATAAAAACCTGAAAGGTTTTCATAAAGATTCTGATTTTCGAAAACTACACCGATAATTCTTTTTATACGTTTCTGGTATTTTTTTAGGTCAAGATTTCTAATCAGAATTTGCCCACTACTTGGCTCAATTAATCCACATAGCATTTTTAATATTGTGCTCTTACCTGCTCCATTTGGACCAAGCAACCCAAAAATTTCTCCTTCTTTCACACTTATACTTATATTGTCTACTGCTATCAATTCCCCATATTTCTTAGTGATAGCCTTCATTTCAATTGCAGATTGCATTGATTATCCTCGCCTGCCTACTTACCTAGAGTCCACATTACTTCTTCTATAACATTCTTGTAACAGTCACAACAAGGGTTATTTTCTGTCAATGAACCAAACTCCAGAGCCAAAACTCTACATCCGCCGCCGCAATAATATCTATACTCACAAGCTGAACAGTTCTTAAATTTATCAACTGTAACCTCTTGATAAATCTCAGAAGCTTTTTTATTTATTTCTGAAAAGTCTTCAACGTAAGTATTTCCAATTTTATATTTATGATCGTGTAATAAAGGACATGGATATACTGAACCGTCTGGACTTATACTCAATGTATTTATGCCTAATCCGCAGTTTAGGTATTTATGAGTATTAAATGGAGAATACACCATATCGCCAGCAGTCTTAAGCGTAATTTGAACTTTCTTTTTCTTTAGAAGAAATGAATAGAATAGTTCCCTGCTTTGTTGAAAAACGGAAATGAAATTACATCTTTTTGAAAAATCATTTGTTTCAGTTTCAATAGCCGGTATCAAGCACTTTATTTCTAAAGTACATTTACTATCATTTATAGGTTCAAGTATATTTGAGAGCTTAGATATATTTTGCTCATTTACCAGGGCGGAAATCAATATGCTTTTTAATCCAGCCTTCTTGAGCATTTTGACATTTTCGATAGCCAAATCCACTGATGAAGAATTTTCTATTTCAATATTGATTTGAATACTTTTAAAACAAGATACTAATATGTTGGCCATATCAATCCCAATAGGAGCTGAGTCTAAAATAAGATTTAGAGGATTGGTGGCTATTTTCATACAGTCAATTAAATGTTCTTTTTGTAATGTTTCTAAATCGGAGGATATTAATAACTGGGTTAATTGATAATTATTTAACTGGTGAAATAGCCTAGCTAACTCGTCAGATGTCATAATATGTTCTGATTCTTCCGAATCGTTGCATGCATAGCCATATTGACATTGACGATATGATAATTTTTTTAAATGGATCCATACAAATTTCAAATCAACAATACCTGGCATCGGCGCTGTTTTATCGCCAATTATTCGAGCGTCTTTTGCCTTTTCTAAAAATGTTCTTACATCTTCTTCAATCAATCGTGCAGGAACATCCCAGCACTTAGCTATTTTATCAACTATTTCTGTAAATAGAGGATTTTCAAAATAAGATTTGATTATGTCCATTCCAACACGGTTAGATCTCATCCAACCCATATGCTTCCCGTTAACTATTAGGTACTCATTTCCTTTCTTTTTAATATTGAGGTCAGAAGATAAATTAAAATTAAGTTTTTCAATTTTAGGTTTACCTTTTAATTGGTTAGGACTCTCCATATGCTTATTCTCCTTCTCTTGAATCAAAACACGTTTCCCGTTATAAAATAGGGAATTTAACTACACAAAGTTTTTATTCAACATTTACATGAAGAGCAATGGTATCGATTGCTCGATATTTCATCATCATTTGGAAAAATTCCTACGATTAGCATTATTCTGCATACTTTTCAAATTTTTTTCTGCTTGAAGAAGCATGAAACTAGATAGAGGATATATTGCCTTACAGCTCAGCACCTGGCCTTCTATCTTAAATGCCGTTATAGCCTCCTGCCTAAAATACATAACTATCCTTGCTACCGCCTCTACTTTGTTTGTCCCAACATCCATTTTTTATAGTTCATGCTTAGCCATTATGCTAAGGACCCTCAGCTTGGCGGCCTCTATAGCTATGAATGCAAAGCCTATATATTCCTCTTATACCTTGACTTACAACAAAGCCACACCATTGGCTATAATTTCTTCTAATAGTGATTTATATATTAGTTCTTCTTTTTTGCCCGTAGTTACCTCCTTATTTTAGCTGCAAGAGTCAAGCTAATATTCATGAGACTTAATGTCAATCAAATTGATATCTTTTTTTTTTCGTTTTGGTATGGTTTTTTTCGTTTCTTATAAATTCAGATTCGGCATAAATCCATGTCTTTAGCGCAAAATAATAATAAAAAGACTATTTTCCCCCCACCCTTACTATTCGGAAGATTCCACTGCAAATTAGCTAGCCATTCTGAGGGGAAGGCAGCAGCTTTTAGCGCAGTGATTGGAATAAGTGGCCAGGATGGGTTAGAAGCATAGCGGTGTGTTGGGTAATCTCAGATGGAAGGGGTATTTTAAACCTCTGAGGAATAGAAATTATACTGAATAAGGAGGCGTCAGGATGAAGCTAAGGAAATGGAGTTCAGAGGAGAAGATGGCGATTGTGCTGGAGGGGTTAAAGGGGAAAAAATCGGTGGCTGAGATATGTCGGGAACATCAGATAAGCCAGGCATTGTATTATCGGTGGCGGGACAGGTTTTTGGAGGCTGGTCAGAAGGGGTTAAGCAATGGGGGCAGTGAGGATGAGACGAAGGCGCTTCAAACCCAGATAGAGAAACTGGAGAAGATAATAGGGCGACAGACGATTGCCATCGAGGCTTTAAAAAAACTCAAGAGTTAATCTCGGAGAAGAAGACGAAGCTGATGAGGGAGGAAGGGATGAGCCTGAAATCAGCTTGTGAAGCTCTGAAGATAAGTCTGAGCTGGCGGTAAGGGAGTTCAAGCATGAGCTGGGTCGAGACAAAAGTCGGTAAGTCAAACCAGATAGACGACTCATTTGAAAAGAACTCTATCTCTCAATGTGAGAAAAAGTGTGTTGCTTTTCGGGGTGAAGTGCAATTTTGCCACTTGATTTATTAGTTCGAATGATAATAATATTTTATTCGAAGATTTTTTTCCTGAAAGAAAGGGGGAATAAGTGGCTAGCCAAATTTCTATTATATCTGAAGATAAAAGTTTCCTTAGTTGGATATCAAAAGCTGTTAATGGGTCAAATTTAAATCTTAAGATCAATGAAGGCATTAATAACGGCAATGCCAAGCCCGCGCTGATTCTTCTATCTTGTAACTATCTTTGCCAATATGGGAAATGTTCAAATAAATTCTTTACCGCTGCTCAGTTTCCTGAGATTCCTCTTGCTGTAGCCCGACCAATTCATTTGAAAAACTTTAAAGAAGGACAGAGTGATTTTTTGATTTCGTTTTTAAGAGGCGAGAATGTGACACATATAAAAACACTATCGGAAAAATTAGCAACATGTGCCTATTCAAGTAATCCATCAATTTCTAAAATCGAAACTCTCTTTAAAATCATTCAGGTTCAGAAACAAATTGTCGAATCTAAAGGTAAGGTTTTTGAAGTCTCGGAGCTATCGAGAAATGTGGGTCTTTCGGTTTCTTGGTTTTCAACGAAATTTAAAGAAATGTCGGGGATTCCGTTGAAAACATATGCAAACAAGATAAGGCTTTGTCATTCCCTTTGGGAACTTATCTCCACTTATAGTCCTATCAAATCAATTGCTATTGATTTCGGATATAAACCACTATCTTTTAGCATGAGATTTCATGAAAAAATAGGAATATGGCCTTCTGAGGTGAGAAGAAGAAGACGAAGTGGTCAACACCGTGTCTAGCCCAGTTTTAAGGTGTATTTTTATCATTATACGGCTGCATATATAGACAAGTCGGTATACAGCAATCAGCTAATTGACAATCAGGAGGGTTCCTTTTATCTTAAAGGCATGAAAATTATTCTGGCTGGATATAACTTTGATTCGGAAGTCATCGAGGAACTCAAGAAAAATTCACCGGAGAGGCAGGATATCACACCTGAAACCGTCTCGGCTGCCTATGCCCGCATTTCGCGCGACCCACGACCGGTTAATGAACTCAGAGCTGTAGCCAGAGCCGAGGTGGAGAGGGCCCGCCGCTCGAATCAAAATATCATCTTCAAAATGGGCCATCATTCGGTGGCCGAGCATGCTGTCTTCAATTTTGACCTCATTGGATTGAGCCGCCTGGCCATCGAGGAGGTCGAGCATTTCCGCCTCTGTTCCTACACCGAAAAATCCCAGCGCTACATCACCCTTGACGGCGATTATGTTTTACCGGAGGAAATAAAACAGGCCGGGCCAGAATTGGAGGAACTTTTTGTCGAGACAATTGAAGCCCAGAATGAAGCCTATCGCTATTTTTATAGACGGCTGCGGGAGCATTTTTTTAAAAAATACGAGAAGCAGGCTGCTAATCCTAAAAACGAGCCAATTCTTGATGGCTGGGCTAAAGAAGATGCCCGTTATGTGGTAGGTCTGGCGACCAAAGGGCAGCTGGGACTGACGGCCAATGCTCGCAATCTGGAACTGATCATCAGGCGTCTCGCTGCTAAGAAAAATGCCGAGCTGCAAGAGCTAAGACGCCAGCTCTATGAACTGGCCAAGAAAGTGGCGCCATCCATTATTCTTTTTACCGAGGCTTCACCTTATGAAGCCGAAATGATGGCCAGTGTTGGCCGGGAAGCTCAGTGTCTTCTGGCTAAAGAAAAAAGTGCTCGGAAACAGGCAGCTAGATCAGCCTTAAAAGAGATTGAACTGGCAGAATATTCTGAAAATGGCGATGAACTCATTCTGGCCGGATTGCTCTTTTCGACGGCTGGTTTGTCCTACAAAGAAGCTCTAAAGAAAGTTAGCCGCTTCAGCCAGCAGCAAAAGCTTGAGCTGGTGAAGCGCGTCTTTGAGAATATGGAATTTTATGATGTTCCCCCACGGGAATTCGAGCTGGCCGGGCTGACCTATGATCTGATCGTTTCCGCTTCCTGCTTTGCCCAGCTTAAACGTCATAGAATGATGACGCTGCTGGCTCAGCCTTATGACCCGGCTCTGAGTGTGACGGTTCCGCCTTCCATCAAAGAAATAAAAGAACAGAAAAAATTTATGGAAATAATCAGAAAAACAGATAAAACCTGGCAGATTCTTAAGAAGGGAGTCGGACCGGCCGCTGATTATATTCTGACCAATGCTCATCGCCGGCGGGTAACCGTCAAAGCCTGCGTCAGAGAGCTTTATCATCTGTCGAGGCTGCGGGAAGATGCCACGGCTCAGTGGGAGATAAGGCAAGTCTCGGCCGGGATGTCAGCACTGGCAAAAAAAGTTTTCCCGGTGACGGCCAGGCTGCTGGGTGGCAAAGACAGTTATCCCCGGCTTTACAAAAAGCTATTTGACCGACTGCCTAAAATGCAACCTCCGCCTTTATTCTTTGACTGAACCACTAATTTTAGTTGGGATTAGAATCCCGCCTTTTACTTTTGTCCTGCAGTCCTGGCCATTTGATTAAGGACTGACAGCCTCTTTTAAACTGAAGTCACTTTTCTCTTTCTGGTAAAGCCAATGATAGCCAGAATTACGGCAATGGCCAGCAGAATGGCCAGAATGGTTATAGTGCTGTTCTTGGAAGCCAGCCCCTCATTCATCCTGGTATTCAGTTCTTCTATTTCCTTATTCAGTGAGGCGATTTTAGATTTATTCTCCTCATCCGTCTTTTTAAGGGCTTCTTCGCTCTCCTTCAGGTTGTTGATTTCAGAGTTCTTAGCCTCAATTTCAGCTTCCTTCTCTTTTACTTCATTCCGTAGTCTGGCAATAGTGTTGTTAAGGGCCCTCACCCTTTTGGATGAATCAGCCTGGGATTTATCACTGGCGGTGATGAGATCAGCTTTTTCTTTTTCCAGGTCATTTATCTTTGCCTTTAAAGAGTCCAGGCTGGCATTTAGTTTGGCATTCTCAGCTTTAGCCTCTTCCAGAGCCTTTTGAGCTTCGGCCAGAGATTGTTCCAGCTCAGCTTTCTGGGCTTCCAGTGTTGACAGGCGGGCGTTCGCTTCTCCTAGCTGTTCTTCTGTAGTTACCAGCTGTTTCTTAGATGTAGAAGCACAACCTGTCATCATTAGAATAACGGCCAGAAAAGCTGTCAGGACAAAAAATAATGAATATTTCCGCTTCATTGCTCCTCCTTTAATTGTTTTTATTTTTGCTATCGGAACTGCCTTTATGGCAGCAACTTCGCAAACTCTGTCTATATTATTTCTTAAAAGGATAGCTTGAGTCAAAGGGAAAATAGACTTTTTTAGCAAAAAGAGGCAAATGATCAAAAAACGAACCGGCAAGTAGCCCTGAAGTCTTGAGCAGGCAAAAAAAACAGTTTGTTTTCTATGTCTGCTGTTTTTATAATATAGACAGTGAGTCATGACTATTGACAGTTATTCATTTGGCCGGATGGTCATAGACGGCCGGGCTTATACCTCTGACCTTATTATCGTCGGCGGCGAGGTTTTTCCCAACTGGTGGAGAAAAGAGGGGCATCATCTCCAGCCAGATGATTTAAAGACCGTCATCGACAAGAAGCCCGATGTCCTGGTCATTGGAACCGGTGCTTATGGCGTGATGACTGTACCGGCTGAGACTCTAAATTATTTAGAAGAGGCCGGCATCGAAGTCATTTCACAGCCGACAGGTGAGGCCGCGGAGACCTTCAATCAAATCACCGACAGAAAAAAGGCCGCCGCCTTCCATCTGACTTGCTGAAGTCTGCTAATCATGAGCTTTGCCCAATGGAAAAGAGTTATTCTGGGATGCTCTTATAAAGTGCCAGAATCTCAGAAAAATGGCGGTCAATTACTGATGTTTGGTGCTGAGACTTGATCGGGAAAAGACTGCACCTTTTAAAAACATCTCCATCATCTGGTTGCCATTCAGATAATCGCTAGGAAAATCTTGCGAGTATATGCTATATGGCTTAACTGTCTTCCTATTAAATATTCAGGCTTAGTTTTTCCCTTCGGGAATCTTAACATACCTGCATTTCTCAATTCGTATCCTGTCTCCATAGTCTACCACTATATATTTGGCGGCATGAACCTCAGGTTTAATAACTTTGCCATTAATATTGATTTCTTTAGTTTGTTCAGGATTTATTCTAAATTTGACGGCATGATTATGGCCCCATCCCTTTTTCTGACCTGAAAGCCGGGGAAAACAAATAAGATTTTCAGGATCCTTGCCCAGCATCAGATCGCCATTACTAATGGAAATGCTCATGGAATTCAACAAAGCATACCACTCATCCTGACGGCCGTTGACCTGGAAACCTCTTTTGTTAAACAAAATATTTCCACTTTTCCACTCGACGACAGCTACACCAGCCATAAACTTGTGTTCTTTAAAATCATCTAAACGATAGCCAACTGCTATATACTGGTCATCCTGATCGTCCAGGAAAAAACTTTTGTCAATGTTTCCGCCTATGTCTTGTATTTGCCAGTAAGTTTTATTGGGCTCAGAGTAGCTTTTCAGGCAAAGAGTAGCACCAATTCCGATGACATATAAACCACCTTCGCCCAATGGCAACAGCGTGCCAATCTTGACGCTTTTGTCTTTCATAGCTGGCAGGTCAATGATTGCTTTTTCCCGGCCGGTATGACTATCGATAATGGAGACGGGACCGATCTGTGAAGGACCCGGGATCAAGGCAATATCTTTGCCATCCGGTGACGGGCAAGGCCATCTTCCCTCAGTATCCACTACATAAAGTTCCTTTCCCGAGATGTCCAGGGCTTTGAGGCGATAACAATCACCTCCATCTGAGTCGACAAGAATAACCTTATTATCTTTTGTCATATGGCCAAGGTAATAATTGTCTTCAAGGAAAAAGTCGGCTGTCAGGGTATTGTCAGAGCTAAAGAACTGGAATCTTCGGGGTAAGTGCTGGGTAAGCAGCACGAGATCTGGCACATCCTGTAAAAAGGAGAGAGCTTTAGCCTTCGATGACGAGATCGAAAAAGCTTTATATTTCCATCCCGGCGGTACCGGCTTTTCTAAAACGGTTTCAACCTGAGCCAGAGAATAGCTTAGCATGATGCCCAAAAATAAAACTGCAAAAGGAATAATTTTTTTCATCTGATTCCTCCAAATTAACATTCATTTAGCTTGTTGGTAGGACATGTCTTTATACCATTGACGCTATATTCTAGATGAAGATGAGCTCCGGTTGAGGTGCCAGAATTATCACATTTGCCGACTTCGGTCAGACCGCCAGTAACCTTAGTCCCTACAGTCAATCCAACCCCTGAAGGATCATCGGCAGATCCTTTTAAGTGGGCATATACCCAGTAATTACCTTCAGGGTCTCTTATTTTGACGTAATAACCATATCCCGTTAATTTTCCTGTACTATCGACTTGACTCCCAACATAGACTACCTCTCCATCGCAAACCGAATACGCTTCTTTACCATCAATTCCTTCGATCCAGAGATCCAATGCATCATGGGTTCCGGTCTTACTGGAAGAACGGGGATCATTGCAGTCGGCAGTGATTGTCAGCCCTGATGTATGGAAGATAGACTGCTCATAGCAATCGACAAATCCATCAGAATTGTTGTCGTAGGAATTATGGGGATTAACTGTTACATCGCTGCTGCCACCACCTCCTCCAGGTGGCCAATCAGCATCAGTTTCACTGCCGCCATATCCATAATCTTCCCAGTAATAATAGGTTACATAGTAGCAATCGGTATAAGGAGTGTATGTGGTAACAGAATTTCCACCTACAGATGTAGTTATAACGGCTATAGTGGTGTAACAAACAAAATCAGTGTCAGCCCGCATGTTTGGCCATAACACATAAACTAACCCTATAAAAAAAGAGAGAAAAATGAAGAAGGCAAGCCAGCTTTTTTCTCTTATTTTGGACAATATTACCTCCCTTCTGTCTTCCTATAAAAAAAATATATAGTACAAGGTAATTTTTTGTCAAGATTTGAAGGGTCTTTTAGCCAAAACTGTCGGGCAAAAATAATGTGGCGAGAATTCCTTGAAAGATAACAATTTAGAAAGTGGATTTGGAATTTTCGACCATTCTGTTTAAAATAAACTTGCCTTTAATTCAGGGCAGAGCGAAGTAAGAATCTTTCCTTTGAGGAGGGGTAGATAAAGATTGAAAGCTATTCATTTGGCCGGATGGTTATTGACGGCCGGGCTTATACCTCTGACCTTATTATCGTCGGCGGCGAGGTTTTTCCCAACTGGTGGAGAAAAGAGGGACACCGCCTGCAGCCTGAGGACCTAAAGACTATCACCGAAAGGCAGCCTGAGGTTCTGGTGATAGGGACAGGCGCTCATGGCATTATGTCCGTGCCGGCCGAAACCCTAAAGTATTTAGAAGAGGCCGGCATCGAAGTCATTTCACAGCCGACAGGTGAGGCCGCGGAGACCTTCAATCAAATCACCGACAGAAAAAAGGCCGCCGCCTTCCACCTGACCTGCTGAGGTTGGTAAAAAAGGGGATAAAATAGGCAATATAATCTATATTTCCTATTTTTTGCATGAGGAGAAAAGGTCATTTTAAATTTTATAGGGGACGGGAAACTTCTTTAATTGTAAGCTTACTTACCGGCAGCAATTGTCTTGTCTCTCTAGGCAAACTGAGCTGAAGCGTCGGAGAACATTATAAATTTAGATATACCATGACAAATTTGATTTATTTCCTAGACTCATGAGATCAGCGCTTGAGAAAGGAATCATTACCGGCCAGTTTTGAGGAAAAGCTCCCGTCCGAGATCGAAATTGAAAGAGCCATAAACTTTGGCGGTTTTGATTATATTAAAGAAGTCCAGGGAAAATACGGAATGGAGAAGTTTATAGATGTTCTTATGACTCGGCAGAATCTCAGGAAAATGCCGGTCAATTACTGGTGTTTGGTGCTTGGTCTTGAGTGGAAAAAGCCGTCGCTTTCAAAAACATTTCTACTGTTTGATCACCATTAAGATAGTCCCGGAAAAAGTCGGCTACCATGGTATTATCAGGGCTAAGGAACTGAAATATTCGGGGTAAAGGCTGGGTATGAAGCACAAGATCACGTATTTCCTGTAAAAATGGGAAAACCTTAGTCTTCGATGGCGAGATTGAAAAATAAGAAATATAGATTATGCCCACTGTTTCTCCCTTGTTTCTCATAGGAAAGGCCTCAGTCCCGTTGACTTTCGTTTTGTGGCTAATTTATAATTTCTCACACAGGCAGGTATTGATGATAGTGTTGATGCTTTTATCGTCGTAAGAAGAGTTTTTTATGCCATTTGAGGTGTAGCCAAGAGGCCTGAATAAGTTTTAAGAAGGAGGAAAGAAATGAAAAGAAGCTTTGTCCCAAAGGCCTGTTTGTGTTTATTTCTGGCTATAGTCATAGTCTTGCCATTAGCAGCTGAAAAAAAATATAAAGAAGGTCTTGATGCTTTAAATGCCGGTAAATACAATGAAGCCATTGCCTTTTTCCAGAAACAGGTTGAAAAGGAGAAAGATTCAGGCGAGTTAGCTTCCCATAGTTCGTTTTTACTTGGACTCTCATATTATAATAATCGACAATATCCGGAAGCTATTAAGTATTTGGACCGCGCCATAAAAATATATAGAGAGGGCATGCATGCTTACATCCTCGGTGATGCCTGGTATTTCTGGCTGGGTAAAGCTTACTATGACAATGGGCAATATAAAGAGGCCATCCCTTGTTTTAGGAAAGCCAGTGACGTAGCGTTCCTTATGCCTGCTAAAAAATACGATGACGCACCAAATATCCCGGAAGTCCGGTTCGGGAAGGAATATTATATTCCTTTATCCCCTCCAAAGTATGCTTGCTATTTATGGCTCGGGAATGCTTTGTATTCCGATGGTCAATATGAAGAAGCTATAGGCGCATTAAATAAAGCCATTGAATTAAATCCAAAAGGCTCAGGCTATTGCCGCACCATGGTGGCTGCTTCTTTTCGTGAATTAAAAAAATATGAAGAAGCTATTAAAACCGCTCAAGATGCGATCAACCTCCAACCTGATGACTTTACATATATGGTTCTGGCCTCAATTTATCGTGACCAGGGAGAAAATCAAGCTGCAATTTCTACTTATCAAAAGGCAATTGGGCTCAAGCCAGATAACGTTGATGCCTATGTCAACATAGCCAGTCTCTACATGTCAGATGAGAAATACAGTGAGGCAGCAGATATTTTGAAGAAAGCTCCATCTTCTCCTAAGGTCGGTCTTAACCTGTGCTTAAGCCTGATGGGCGCTGGGAAATATGATGAAGCCATTTCAGCTTGCGGCGATGAAATCAAAAAATGGACGATGACAGGCGTCGGAATCGAGATAGCCCTGGTTGATAAATATCCAGTAGTGACAGCAGTCATGCCGTCCTTTGCTGCAGAGAGGGCGAAAATTCAAGCTGGAGATAAGATAGTTAGTATCAATGGGATATCCGCTCGTGGTCTGGAAGTAGAGAAAATTAAACAACTTTTGGGTCCTGAGGAAGGTACCCAGGTGACCTTAGTTATCGAAAGAAAAAGTGAGAAAACACCGCTAAATGTTATTCTGACCAGTGAATTTAGGATTAACACTAATGCTGCCACCAGTTTCGGGATGAGGAGTATGCTCGAATTCATAACTGGCAGGGTGGAGGAAGCTGATAAGGATGCTAAAAACGCCTTTGGTCTTGATCCAAACAATCTTTGGACAAAAAGAGCGATAAGTCTTACTCAGATTGGCTGGAACAGCCAGAAAACTGGAGGCGAGAATCTGGCCGAAACAATAAAAATGCTGTCTGGAATGGCTGAAGATTTTGACCATTTATTGCTGGCCCTGGCTTATTGCCGAACAGGGAACTTTAGCCAGGCAGCCGAAACTTATGCTTCGGTTCCCGGAGAGTATATCGAGTCAATAAATGTCTTTCGCCATGAGTTTGTTGCTGCTGTTTTAGAAGCCTTAGAGCCATACACCGAGAAGGAAAAAGAATTGATTAAAACTCTTGAAGAAAAGGGTCGGTATAAAGAAGCTTTGAATGAATATGCGCAGTTAGTCAAGATTTCTTCAGATAAGGAGGCGAGCCAGATAAGAAAACATGTAGGCCAATTAATGAAAACCACACCCGATCTGGTCAGTCTGCCCGAGGAGGCCAGGAAACACATTTTACGGGCTGAGGTTCTAAATGGTGATAAGAATTTTACCCGGGCGGTAGCTGAGTATAATGAAGCTCTGAAAATTGCTCCATTCTATTCCGAAACTTATAGAGCAATAGCTCTTACCTATGAAGAGCTTAAGGCTTACAATCAGGCGATAAAAAGCTTGAACGCCTACCTAGAGCTATGTCCTGATGCCCCTGATGCCAGGGCCTTAATGGATAAAATAATAAAGTGGGAATTTCTTCTGGAAGAGCAAAAGAAATAGCTAAAAATAGAGGACACAGGAAATAGAGAACACAAGTTAGTCTTCCCAATTTTATTGTCGATTTCATGATACATGATATAGGGTATAAGACGTAGGAGAGAAATTTGAACACCTTGGTATCGAGCTTATGGAAAAAGATACAATAACTCTTTTCCCTTCATCCGAAAAGCTGAAGTTTTCTCTCTTTTATTTCCCATATAAACTCTTGCTTCCAGCCTTTGGCGACTTATCGCGTCTGGTGCGGCTCAAGTTCGGGGTCGATGAAAAGTACGATTATAATTTAAAGATATCGATGGTTTACTTTGATGACGCAGAGCCAGAGCTTGAGTCGATTATTATGATTGATAAATCGGGAGAATTTCGACCGATTAAGGATAAAGAATGGCAAGACATCAAGGATTTTTTTATAGAGTTTAACCGGTGAGAAAAGAGTTATTCTGGGACAGATTTGAAGAAAAAATCACGCTGGAGATTGAGATTGAAAGGGCTATAAACTTTGGTGGCTTTGATTATATTAAAGAAGTTCAAGAAAAATACGGACTGCAGAAATTTGTAGCTGTTCTAATGACTCGGCGAAATCTCAGAAAAATGGCGGTCAATTACTGGTGTTTAGTGCTTGGACTTGACCGGGCCGAAACCGCCGCCTTTAAAAACCCTCCCATCATTTGGTCGCCGTACAGATAATTCATAGCGATCAGAACTGAAAAAAAGAAAATATAGAATGTGTCTACTGTTTTTCTTTTTTAGGGCTGAAGCACGAAGCTGCATTTAAAGCTGCCATAAATTGCAATAGATTATTTGCTTTGACTAATTTCCTGGCTGAGTTTTATAATGGAGGGGCCAGGCAGAAGGCGGAGTTGATATCCTAACAGAAAGCCTGTAAAGACTTAGACTTTAGAATCTGAGAACCAGCGGGGCTTTTTAAAATCTCAAGGCAAGAGGTTGTGATGTTTGTCCAGCGTCATCATAGAGATTTGAACAGGTGGAAATCCAGAAAGAGGAGCGGGCTGACTGTTCGGCTGGCAACTTTTCTAGGCGTTTTCTTTTTGGTTTTATTATTTCTTGCTGCAACAGCCGACGAACATTTTTCTTCCAGCCTGAAATATAAAGGTCAGAATTCTGCTGGCCAGGAACATAACGTATTTACTTCTCCAGGCCAATCATTTGGAGCAGAATGTTCTCATAGTTTTCTAATCAAGCAGCTCAGCTATCTCAGCCGTCAAACAAAGGAAAGCGGCTTTCCCGGGTATGATGTCCTAACGCCAGATTTCCTGGCAGTAGATTTTGGTTCTTCTTTAAGTTCCAGTATAAATAATGAGACAACATCTTCAGCTTATACCTTGGTTGAGAAGAGTTCGGAAGATTCTTTCCGGACAACCTCGTCAGGCGTCAACACTAAACCAGATTCCAGCCAGGAACTTACCGGCCGGAAGAAAATTGAGCAACTCATAGCTGAAGAAAAATTACAATCTGCAGCCGGGGAGTGTGCCGCTCTTCGCCAGGAAGCTCAAAAGGCCAACGACCCTTCACTCTGGACGTGGGCGCTTATAACTGAAGCTCAGCTCCGGGCCGCAGTGGGCGAGATAGAAAAAGCAGTTGACCTCCTGATGACCGAGCCCTGGCCCGCATCTCCTCTTGAACGCGATCTGCTCAGCCTGTTTTACGGCAAAGCTCTGGCTGACTATTATCACGCCAATGACTGGGAGATAAACCGGCGAGAGCGGCTTGGCGGCATTAACCGTCATTCTACAGACCTGAGCACCTGGACTAAGGATGAATTCTCAGCTGAAATCTGGCAGGCCTTTCTTAGAGCCTGGAAGGATCGTAACCGGCTGGCCCCGGCCCAGGTCTCGGATTTTCCTGATTTCTGGGAAGCTGGCAATTACCCGTCAGGCGTCCGCGATACCCTGCAGGATGACCTTGTTTACGAGTTAAATGATTTCCTGATTAACTCTCGTTTCTGGACACCAGGCCAGGCAAATGGCATCTGGTGCCTTGATCTCAATCGGCTACTTTCCTCGGCCGGGAAAACCAGTGGCAAGGAAGCTCTCAGAATTATTACTTCTTCCGCCAGTCACCCCATCGAGAAGGCTGTGGCTATTCTCAGCGAGCATGAGAACTGGTGCCGGCGCTCGGGGCGCCTGGAAGCTTCTCTAGAAGCTCGCTTTGAACTTGTCCAGTCTCTTTATATATTTTTTGAAGGAGAGGAACATCAGGCTGCCATCAGGCGTCACCTTGAAAATTATCTGGCATCCCCGGCCAATTCCCGCTTACCCTGGTGGGCGATGGGGCAAGCTAAGCTAGCTCAGTGGGTTATGAATGAAGACTTACCGGATGCTCGCTTCAGAGCCAGGGAAATAGCTCTTAAGGGGGCGAAACGTTTCCCACTTTCCTGGGGTGGCAACTCTTGCCTCCAGCTGGTCAAAAGCATCGAGCGACCGGAATTCTGGATTGAAACCATGCGGACAGACCTGCCCGGACGTCGTTCGATCCGTATTACCCACTGCAATCTTGAACATCTTTACTTCCGGGCCTTCGCCATCGACCGGGAGAGTGTACTTCAGAAGTTTATGAACAGTGTCCCCTGGGATTTTTCTTCACGGATAAAAGGCAAGGAGAGAGCCAAAATACTGGCTGCTCGCCGTCCCGATGCTTCCTGGGTGGTTAACCTTGAAAAGCGGGGTGATTACAGAAACCACACTACTTACTCAGGCTTGCCCGCCGATCTTAAAACAGGCTTTTACCTCATAGTGGCCTCAGCCAGAGAAGACTTTGCTCTTGACACCAACAATATAATCGGCTTTTTAGTCAGTTTGAGCAACCTGGCAGTTCTGGCGCGCCTTAATGAGGAAGCCAGAGTAGAAGAGGTAATGGTTCTTTCTGGAGAAACGGGCCAACCAGTTTCTGGAGCCACAGTTGAACTTTATGGCTCCGATTGGAACCTGGGTGAAGAGTCAAACTTTAAAAAGTTAGATTCCAGGACGACTGATAACAGCGGGCTGGCCCGCTTCGAACTTAAAGAAGGAACAAGATTGGTTTACATCCAGACGGTAAAAAAAGATGAGGACTTTAGCCTTTCCTCCCGCCAGACATTTACTATCTGGGAAAGTGATGACCGGGAGACAAGGTCATCACTTATTTATACTGACCGTTCAGTCTATCGTCCCGGCCAGAAAATCCTGTGGAAAGTTCTCGGCTATAAAGGCAAAACAGAATCAGGTCGAATATCTTCTGAGGCCAGAGCTAACATCACTGTCTGGCTTGAGGATGAGAACCGGGAGAAAGTGGCCCAGAAAACAGTTGTCACCAATAGTTTTGGTACGGCCAGCGGCGAATTCATCATTCCGGCAGCCGGGCGGCCGCTCGGTATCTGGCAACTGCGTTCTTCACTCGATGGCGCCGCCTATATCCAGGTCGAGGAATATAAGCGGCCGACTTTCGAGGTCAGTATTAATGACCCCGAAAAACCACTCCGCCTTAAACGTCCCGCTAAGCTCAAGCTCAACGCCCGCTATTATTTTGGGCTGCCTGTGTCCGGAGGAAAAGTTATCTGGAAAGTAGAACGCCAGCCGGTTTATCTGGTGCGATCCTGGTCTTCAATCAGAGGCCGCCTCGAGATCGAGACCATAGCTGGAGGTGAAGGCCATCTGGCTAACGATGGAACTTTTGAACTTGAGTTCACGCCTGAAGCCAAAGAATCAGAAGAAGCTAAAGAGAGCGGTCTGTTCTATTCATATAGATTATCAGCGGATATTACAGACGAGGGCGGCGAAACTCGTTCGGCTGAGCGTAGCTTCAATCTTGGTTTCATAGATGTTGAAGCCAGAGTTAAAGCTGCTAACGGCTTCTATCTGACCGGTGAGAAAGCGTCTTTCTCTATCAGCCGGACTGACCTAAATGGGATTCCGAAGCCTGGCCGGGGGACCTGGCGGGTTGTTGAGCTTGTTCAGCCCGAAAAAACACTTCTGCCAGCTGAGCAGCCTTTGTCTCCGGAACCTGGTACCGTTGACCCGGATTTCCCACCAACTACCGGAGATCTTCAACGGCCGCGCTGGGAAAAAATCAGCCCGGAAGAGGTTCTGGAACAGTGGGCTGAAGGGAAGGAAGTAGCGGGCGGGACGGCAGAGCATGACGCTAAAGGGCAGGCTATGGCCGAGGTCCCGGGCCTTTCCTCTGGAGCCTATAAATTCATCTACGAAACCAAAGACGATTTTGGGGTGACTGTGCGGGATGATATCTGCTTTTTGGTAGCCGGTGGGGACTCAGGCCCGCAACTTAAACTCCCCTTGGTGGTAAAGGCTGAAAAACCAAGCATTCGGGTTGGCGAGACAGCTCATTTTTTAGTTTCGAGTGGTATTGAGGGCCAACCTATCCGGTTTGAATTCTGGAGTGGCAATCGCCTCAAAGAAAGCCGTTGGCTGACCGCCGGTAAGGATAAAATAATTATCGAGGTACCTGTCACCGAGGAGCTCAGGGGCGGATTCAGTGTTCGGGCTACGGCTCTCTGCGATTTTCAATTTATGAGTGAAGAGGCCTCGGTCTTTGTGCCCTGGGATAACAAGCAGTTGAAGCTGTCTTTCGCCACTTTCCGGGACAAACTCAAACCAGGTGAAGCCGAAACCTGGAAGGTGAAGGTGGAAAGTGCAGACAACAGGCCAGCGGAAAAGGGGGCAGCTGAAGTTCTGGCTTATATGTATGACAAAAGCCTTGACCTCCTGGCCGCGCACCATTCGCCTTCGGTTTTAGCTCTTTATCCAGAGCTGACCGCCTCCAATTCCTGGAAGATAGAGCTGGAAAATCCAGACAGAGTGCTCGAAGTGTCATCAGCAGACTGGGGATTTAGGCCCGATTCTGAACATTTAAAAGAGGACAAATTCTTTTCTCTCTTCCGCTATGGATATCCGTTCAGAGGTTTTGGTGCTTTAAAAAAAGCAGGCGGGAGAGGAGTGGCCACCAGCCGTGGAAACGAGGTGATAGTCGAGGCTGAGGCCCCAATCTTTGATGCTAAAAGCACAATAATGGCCCAGGCCCGGGTCAGTGAGAATTTTGATGAGAAAAAATACAAAATGAAGACTGAAGCTGAAAAGGCTGTGGAGCTCAGGTCGGATTTTTCAGAAACGGCCTTCTGGCAGCCGCATCTTCTCACGGGAAGCGACGGTTCGGTCACTATCGAATTTACCGTGCCCGATTCGGTCACTGCCTGGAAGGTGTTGGTCGAAGCTGTGACCCGCGAGCTGGCGGCTGGTTCGCTCGAGGCTGAAGCCCGGTCAGTCAAGGAACTCATGGTGAGGCCATACCTGCCGCGCTTCTTACGTGAAGGTGATGTGGCGGCGCTTCAGGTCATGGTCCAGAACTCTTCCAGGGGCGAGCTTTCAGGACAGGTCACACTCGAAGTCACCGATCCTCAAACGGACGAAAATCTGCTGACGGCTTTTGGACTTGCGCCCGGAAGCGACAGAAAACCCTTTACGGTTAAACCAGGGCAGGGGAGCGTTGTTACTTTTCCACTCAAGACGCCGGCCCGCCCGGGCACGGTGGCTTTTAAGGTTGTGGCGACTGCCGGTAATCTGTCTGATGGCGAGCTGCGTCCTTTGCCCATACTTCCTGGCAGGATGCATCTTTCGCAATCACGCTTTGTCGCTCTTAAGGATGAGAAGCCGCGTCAGGTGGCTTTTGAGGAGATGGCTTCCGACAGCGACACGACGCGTCTCAATGAACAGCTGGTTATAACCGTTGATGGGCAGCTCTTTTATAGCCTGCTTGAGTCTTTGCCTTACCTCATTAATTATCCTTATGAGTGTACCGAACAAACCCTTAACCGCTTCCTGGCAACGGGCATCCTGACCAGCCTCTACGGTCAGTATCCGGGAGTGGTGCGTCTGGCCAAAGAGTTGAGCAAAAGAGAAACGGCTTATGAGGCTTTTGACCGGAGCGATCCAAACCGTAAGATGGTGCTCGAGGAAACTCCCTGGCTGGAAGAGGCGCGGGGTGGCGTCAGGGATAAGGCAGGAGCCGGTGATCAGGCTGGCCCGGATCCAGAGCTGGCCAGGGTTCTTAACCCGCAGGTAGCTGAGGCCGAGCGGAAAGCCAATCTTAAAAAGCTTCTCGATGCACAGCTCGCCTCTGGTGCCTTCCCGTGGTGGCCGGGCGGCCCGGAATCACCCTATATGACTCTATATATTGTCAACGGCTTGTCGAGGGCAATAGAGTTTGGAGTGGAGGTGCCCAAAGAGCCTGTCTCTAAGGCTATAGAGTATTTGCATAAACACTATATAGAGAGACTCTCCTTAGAGATGAAAGAAGATAAAAAAGACGGCGAGAGCCCGGGGCTAATCGTTTTCCTTAATTATGTTCTGACCAATTTCCCCGATAAAAGCTGGACGGGCGAGGCTTTCAATCAGGACGAAAGATCCCGGATGCTTGACTATTCCTTTAAGCACTGGCGCGAGTGTTCACTCTATCTTAGAGGGCTTCAGGCTCTAACTCTAAAGAGGGCTGGCCGGGTGGGCGACGCTACTCTTGTCTGGGAAAGCGTTATGGATAGAGCCCGCACCACCGAAGAGGAGGGGACAAGCTGGATGCCTGAGGAGAGAAGCTGGCTCTGGTATAACGATACCGTTGAGAGCCAGGCTTTTGCCCTGCGCACCTTACTCGAGCTTAACCCGGCCGATAGCCGGGCGGCGGGAATTGTCCAGTGGCTTTTCCTTAATAAAAAGCTAAACCACTGGAAGTCAACCCGGGCGACAGCTGAGGTTCTTTATTCTGTAGCTTCATATCTAAAAAAGATGGGTGCTCTGGCCGGGCGCGAGATGGTGACGGCAGAAATGTGCGGCCAGAAAACAACCTTTGTCTTTGAGCCTGATAGATACACCGGCCAGAAGAATCAGGTGGTTATTTCAGGCGAAAAACTCGGCCCGCCATGTGCCACGGTGAAGTTTGAAAAGCAGGGGAAAGCCCTGGCGCTGGCCAGTGCTACCTGGCATTTCAGCACCGAGCAGTTACCGGCCAGAAGCGACAGCGATTTGTTTGGTGTCGAGCGCAGCTATTTTCGGCGGGTTCAAAAAGGGAAAGAGACTGTGCTTCAGCCCATAGCTCAAGGCGCGGTGCTGGCGGTCGGCGATGAAATAGAAGTCCGGCTGACCATTAAATCCAGGCATCCCGCTGAATATGTTCATCTCCGTGACCCGCGACCGGCCGGCTGTGAACCGGTAAGGTTGACCTCGAGCTGGAGATATGAACTCGGCTTACCGCGCTATGAGGAGATAAGGGACAGCGGGACGAATTTCTTCATCGAGTGGCTGCCTCAAGGAGAATATACACTCACGTACCGGCTGCGCTGTGCGACGGCCGGGACATTTAAGACCGGGCCGGCTGTCCTTCAATCCATGTATGCGCCGGAGTTTACCGCTTATTCATCCGGCCAGCTGATAAATATCAAATAGATCAGAAAGAGATGAGGAATGCCGAGGGCCGGACTCGAACCGGCACGGAGTTTACACCCCGAGGGATTTTAAGTCCCTTGCGTCTACCACTTCCGCCACCCCGGCGGCACCTGATAATTTAAACACAATCAGGCTGGCCGGTCAATAACTGTTAGCCTCATTTATACTTAAACTTGAAAAATGAACTGTTGATATGCCCGCTCATCTATGGGAAGAAAATGCATGGAACAAATACAGAACAGTTTTAGTTCCGTGGAGGTTTAACAATTGATGCTTAAAGGTTATATTAAAGGGCTGGAAGATAGGGTGGATATTGAGGTTATTCTGGGGATCAGTCAAACTTGTCTTTTTGCCCGTCTTCGCTTAAGGTGTGTGGTTGAGAGCAAGGCGGCTGGCTGGTAGGACTGGCATAAGATAAAGCATTAACAGGCAAAATCAAAATACAAAACAAAAAAGGGGAGCCTTTTGGCTCCCCTTTCTGGCTTAATTTTCAGATTAATTTAAAGTTAAGTCTGTTTTCTTCTGCTTAAAAATTAGAAGAAAAGGGAAATGCCAGTCAGGACCTTATGGACGTTTACATTTTCGGAATAATCATCATCCCATGTCAGATGGTTATAGGAATACCGGTATTCAACACGAATAGCAGCGCGATCGCCGAAGAGATATTTCACTCCAGCTCCAGCGTTGATAAGTAGAGAATTAGTGTCTGATTCTCCAATATATAAGCTATCATGTGGAGCAAAACCATTACCGTAGCCAATTCCAGCCAGAATGAACGGTCTTAGATTGCCTTGTAACTGAAAATTGTATAACACATTAGCGGCAAGGTTATAACCAAAATCCATGTCTTTAATCTTGGTTAACATTACCTCTGGTTCAATCTCCAGCCCTTTCCAGACATAATAACCAACTCTGAAGGGGATGTTAAAAATATAAATGGACTCATCTCCCAGCTTGAAATTTGAATAAGAAAGACCAAATCCAACTTCCCATTTCTTGCCGACTGGCTGGGCCGAGGCGACAAGAGTGCAGAAGAAAAGAATGACCGCCAAGCTAACAACTGCTTTTTTCATTAAAAGCTCCTTTTTTTAAATTTAAATTTAGCCTGTACTATGGCTTATGAACAAGCCCCGCACAGACATAAATTCCGCTTCCTTGTGGCTCCTAATTGAACTCTAAATATACACTCCAGACTTCCAAGTCTATCTTTGATATTTGAGCCACTTCTTGTGGTGAAATATACATAATTATAAACTGGTTGTCAAGTGTCACTAATGTATCTGA
>JAQURD010000019.1 GCA_028749115.1 Acidobacteriota bacterium
GATAACACCTTCGTAATCGCCGCCGTTAACGTCGTCTTCCCGTGATCTATGTGCCCTATCGTCCCTATGTTTACATGCGGCTTCGTCCTCGCAAACTTTTCCTTTGCCATGTCTTTTTACCTCCTCGGAGTCAGGCAATTTTTTATAAAAGCCCAAGACCAGACTTGAACTGGTGACCCCGTCCTTACCAAGGACGTGCTCTACCAACTGAGCTACTTGGGCTTGACCTCTTTTCTTAAAGAGCGGGAAACGGGGCTCGAACCCGCGACATTCAGCTTGGAAGGCTGACGCTCTACCAACTGAGCTATTCCCGCTTTAAATATGGGCAGGGAAGGATTCGAACCTCCGAAGCGTTCCCGCAGCGGGTTTACAGCCCGCCCCATTTGGCCACTTTGGTACCTGCCCGCTATAGCCATTCCTCTCAGGCCAGGCCTGCGTTCTAATCCAGAGCCAGCGAAGGGATTCGAACCCCCGACCCGCTGATTACAAATCAGCTGCTCTACCGGCTGAGCTACGCTGGCCAACATATTAATAATTTTCTTTCAAAAAGCTAAGATTTTTTATAATACTTTCTCTTTTTTATTGATAAAAAGCTTAATAAAGATAAAAAATGACCTTCGTAATACTAAACTACTTTTTGCTTTTTGTCAAGATATGAAGCTAATTTATTTATTTTTTTGACCGGCCATTCTGGCCCGGCCCATCCGCTCCATCATTCCACGGTTAAAATCAAGATTAAATACAATATATCTGGCCTTCTGATTGGATGTCAACTGCCCGAACAAAAATTTTTCAAAGTCTTCTTCCCTCAGACGTATTTTCTCTCTACAATTCATAATTTTTGTTACCCGGTTTTCAAACTCTTTGTCTTCCACTTTCTCGTTTTTGATTAATTGCCTTAACTCCTTTATCTCTCTGCCCAGCTCTGCTTGAAGAGCAGCCTTTTCCTTCTCTGCCCTGTTTAATTCAGGAAAGATAACAGCCGTCTGGGCCTCAGTCAAATCCAGAGCCTGGGTCATCCTTAAGGTTCTCAGGACAAATATATTTTCTCTAACATTTTTTTTCTCTCTCGGTAGATGCTCCTGGCCCCAGACCCCAGAAATCAGGCCAAAAAGGATAAATATAAACAAAAATGAAACCAATTCTCTCTTTTTCATCAGACACCCTCCTCAGGATTATGATTTTCTTTTTGTAGCTTGTTTAGTTCAATCTTAAAATCATTAGCCGGCAAGTTATTGTCAAAATCAATGATCGCATTTTCGCTTCCGCTCTGGATTGTATCTCCAATAATGCTCTCCTCCAGACTATTAACAAACTCACTGGCTATGGCCTCATCATCAGCCAGCATCTGATTGAGATTAAGGTATGATTCCTCATAGGAAAGCATCATCGCCAGAGGTAGCTCTTCCGGTCTGCCCTTCTCCTTATATATTATAAGGAAGGCAATGGTTACCACGGTTGCCACCACCAGAACAAGACTTAAGGCCCGAACAGCAACAGGCCGAAGAACCAGCCGATTCGCCTTCTTACTATCATTCTTATTTCCTTTATTCTTATTTCCTTCGACGGCTTGAAGCCCATCCAACCCTCCTTCCAGAATAAGCTTCTCTTTGAGGTTCTGTTCGAACTGTGGCCACCACTCCGGGGGATAATCTATCTCTCCTATCTTAAAAGCTTCCCGCTGGATTATTTCCTGGGCCTCAAGATAATCCCGACAAAGCGGGCAGCCTGCCAGGTGCCGGTCAAGTTTCTTTTCCTTCCGCCTGCTAAGCCGGCCATCGAGCCGGTCGGAAATCATTTTTTGATACTTTTCGCAGTTCATTTCATACCTCTTGTTTTAAAGTCAGGAAAGACTGCAATTTCTTCTTGAGCATTTTTCTGGCTTCATGCACCCTCCAGGAAACAGTCTTTTCAGAACAACCTAAGACACCAGCCGCTTCTTTATGGCTCATCTCTTCCAGAACCACCAGGGAAAAAGTGACCCGGTAAGCTGGCGGGAGCTCATCTATAGCTTTCTTCAGGCTGGCCACGAATTCTGCTGAGAGAGATGAATCTTCAGGCGAGTCCTGGCTGAAGTTGTATTCAAGCTGTGCTCCACCGCGATTTTCTTCTATTTCTTCCACACTCTCCTGCCCATTTTTTTCCCGGCGGCTCTTTTTTAAAAAATTTAGACTCAGGTTAATGGCTATCCGGTAGAGCCAGGTATGAAAGCTCGCCTCCCCTCGAAACTTTTTCATAGCTCTGAAAGCCTGAAGAAAAGTTTCCTGAGTCAGGTCAGCTGCATCTTCCCGGTTACCGGTCAGATGGAAGGTTAATTGAAAAATCTGATGTTCATATTCTCTGGTCAGTCTCATGAAGACCTCTACGTCACCCAGACGGGCTAACTCAATTAGCTGGCGCTCCTCTTCCGGTCTCATGTGTCTTGCTTAATCTTTAATATACCCGGCTCTACTCTCTGTTGGCAAATGCCTTTTACACCTTCAATTGTTTAGACATATTTTTTTGAGAATTCTTGGAAATTTTTTAGCGGCCGAAAAAAATAAAAAATCTAACATCAATCAAGCCGTATTAATTGACGGCTATCTTCTTAATTGATAAGATAATTACTAACTTAGTTTTCCAGGAAAGGAACAGGCGATGATTGAAAGGTATACCCTGCCCGAAATGGGAGCTGTCTGGTCGGAAGAGAATAAATACAGGAAGTGGCTCGAAGTTGAAATTGCTGTCTGCGAGGCCTGGGCACGGTTGGGCCAGATTCCAAAAAGGTCTCTCGACAATATAAAAAAGAAAGCCAATTTTGATGTCGATCGAATTGAAGAAATAGAAAAGGTGGTCAAGCATGATGTCATTGCCTTTCTGACCTCGGTCGCCGAGTATGTCGGGGAAGATTCGCGTTTTATCCATATGGGTCTGACCTCTTATGACATCGTGGATACAGCCCTTTCTCTCCTCATGGTTCAATCGCTTGACCTGATTGAGAAAAAACTTCTTGAACTGCGGAAAGTCATTAAAAAGATGGCGCTTAAGTACAAGATGACGCCCTGCATTGGCCGGACTCATGGTGTCCATGCCGAACCAATTACTTTTGGTTTTAAAATCCTGGTCTGGTATGAAGAGCTTAACCGCCATTTGGAAAGAATAAAGCAGGCCAGAAAAGTCATGAGTGTCGGCAGAATTTCCGGTTCGGTTGGCACCTATATCCATCTTGATCCAAGAGTCGAAAAATATGCTCTGAAATCGCTCGGCTTGGAACCAGCCAAAATCTCCAACCAGGTCCTGCAGCGCGATCGCCATGCTGAAGTCATGAGCGTCTTAGCTCTCATCACCACTTCTCTTGAAAAATTTGCCCTGGAAATAAGGCACTTGCAAAAGACGGAGGTTCTCGAAGTTGAGGAACCATTTACCAGAGGCCAGAAAGGTTCCTCCTCCATGCCTCACAAGAGAAATCCTGTGCGCTGTGAAAGGGCCGCCGGCCTGGCTAGAATCATCCGGGGAAATCTCCAGGTTGCTCTGGAAAATATTCCGCTGTGGCATGAACGCGATATTTCTCACTCCTCAGCAGAAAGAATTATCTTTCCTGATTCTTTCATGCTGACCGATTATCTTTTAACTGAAATGACTGACGTCATTTCGAACTGGCAGGTTTATCCCAGGAAAATGAGGCAAAATATCAATGCGACTAGAGGCTTGATTTTTTCTCAGGTCGTCCTGCTGGCTTTAATTCACAAAGGTTTAACCAGAGAAGAAGCCTACAAACTGGTGCAGACTAACAGCCTGAAGGCCTGGCATGAAAATCTCAGTTTTATGG
This sequence comes from Acidobacteriota bacterium, assembly GCA_028749115.1. Classification (GTDB taxonomy): domain Bacteria; phylum Acidobacteriota; class Aminicenantia; order Aminicenantales; family Saccharicenantaceae; genus Saccharicenans. The sequence continues at coordinate 3,809 of JAQURD010000019.1, forward strand.
AGTTGCTCAAGGCTGATCCAGAAATAACCAAATATATGAATGAAAAGGAAATAGAAGGATGTTTTGCCATAGAGCCTTTCCTTCAAAAAATTGATTTCATTTTTAAGAGGGTTTTATCATGAAAGTCAGAATTCTAGTCTCTTTAAAACCAAGTGTTCTTGATCCGCAGGGGCAGGTGGTAAAAAATGCCCTGCACACTCTTGGTTACCAGACGGTCAAAGATGTGCGCCAGGGCAAAATCTTTGAGATTGAACTGGAAAACACAGACCGCCAGGTAGTTGAAAAACTTGTGCCCGAAATGGCTGATAAAGTGCTGGCCAACCCGATTATTGAAAATTTTACCTGGGAAATTATTGAAGGGTAAGCATCAAATGAAAAATCCCGGTAGAAGGGATGAATGAAACCATGAAATTTGGGGTGGTTGTTTTCCCTGGTTCAAATTGCGATTATGATACTTTCCACGCCTTACAGAATGTCATGGGGCAGGAGACCGTCTTTCTGTGGCATAAGGCGAGCGATCTGCAAAATGTGGACTGTGTAGTTTTGCCTGGCGGGTTTTCCTACGGGGACTATCTGCGTTCTGGAGCCATTGCCCGCTTCTCTCCCGTCATGGCTGAGGTTAAGAAATTTGCCGCTGGTGGCGGTTTGGTGCTCGGCATTTGCAATGGATTTCAGATTCTGCAGGAATCAGGACTTCTGCCTGGAGCCATGCTGAGAAATAAACACCTGAAATTCCTCTGCCAGCCTGTCTATGTCAAGATAGACAATAGCCGGACACCTTTCAGTCAGGCAGGAAGGAAAGACCAGGTGTTGAATATTCCCATTGCTCACTTTGACGGAAATTACTATGCACCTCCCGGGGTGCTGACCGAGCTGGAAAGGAAGAGGCAAATTGTCTTTCGCTATTGCGATGAGCGTGGTCAGCTGACGGAAGAAGCCAATGTCAATGGCTCGCTTCATCATATTGCAGGCGTGATTAATGAACAGGGCAACGTCCTGGGGATGATGCCTCATCCGGAAAGAGCTTCGGAAAAAATTGTTGGCAGTGACGATGGGCAGGTGATTTTCCAATCAATTATAGATTATTTAGAGAAAAGAGCAGGCAGCCAGAAGAAGAAAGCTGCCAAAAAAGTGAGACCGGTTGTTTCGCCTTTGCCGCCGCTCATTGGAAATTTATAAAGCTTAATAGAAGGCTTATAAGGATATGACCATGATTGACGATATAGCTCTGGCTGCCCATAATTTGACCCGAGAAGAATATGATTCAATCGTCAGGCTTATCGGACGTGAGCCAAATCTGACCGAGCTGGGTATTTTCTCGGTCATGTGGTCGGAGCACTGTGGCTATAAAAGCTCCAAAGTCTATTTAAAAAAGTTCCCGACCAGAGGGAAATATCTGATTCAGGGGCCAGGCGAAAATGCTGGTGTGATGGATATCGGCGATGGGCTGGCCGTCGTTTTTAAAATTGAATCGCATAACCATCCCTCTTATATCGAGCCTTACCAGGGTGCAGCCACTGGCGTCGGCGGAATTCTGCGTGATATTTTTACCATGGGCGCCAGACCGGTAGCTGTCCTCGATTCGCTGCGCTTTGGCCCACTCGATAAGCCCCAGAACCGCTCGGTGGCTGAAGGTGTGGTGAGCGGCATCTCCGGCTATGGCAATGCTTTTGGCGTGCCGACCGTCGGCGGCGAAGTTTATTTCCATGATTGCTACTCGCAGAATCCCTTAGTCAACGTCTGCTGCGTCGGACTGGCTGAGAAAGATAAAATTTTCTTAGCCAGAGCACAGGGCGTGGGTAATGCTGTTATCTATGTTGGAGCCAAAACGGGGCGTGATGGCATCCACGGCGCGACTATGGCTTCGGCCGAATTTGGCAAAGACACCGAGCAGAAAAGACCTAACGTTCAGGTTGGAGATCCTTTTAAGGAAAAGTTGCTGCTCGAGGCCTGCCTGGAAGCGATGGCTAAAGGACTCATTATCGGCATCCAGGACATGGGGGCGGCTGGATTGACCTGCTCCACCACGGAGATGGCGGCCAAGTCAGATACCGGCATGGAAATTGACCTTGATTTAGTCCCGCAGCGGGAAGAGGGCATGAATCCTTATGAAATCATGCTGTCCGAGTCGCAGGAAAGAATGCTCATCGTCACCAGCCAGGATAAGGTCAAGCCGCTTCAGGCTGTTTTCAGTAAGTGGGATCTGGAGGCAGTGGTTATTGGCAAAGTGACTGACGATAGGCAGCTAAAAGCTCATTTTCACGGTGAACTGGTTATTGATATTCCAGTCAAGGCCGTCGTTGATCTCTGCCCGGCTTACCGGCGGCCGGTTGAAGCACCAGCTTTTGTCAGAAAGCTGGCGCGTTATAAGATACCTGAAATGCCAGCGGATTTAGATTTAAATCAAGTCTTTTTGCAGCTGGTTGCCTACCCGGACATAGCCGACAAGAAGTGGGTTTTCCGGCAATATGACCACATGGTGCAGATTAATACGATTGTTCTGCCTGGAGGAGATGCCGCTGTCTTGAGACTTAAAGGGACGAAAAAGGGCCTGGCCATGACCCTTGATGGCAATTCTCTTTATGCCTATCTAAACCCGAAGCGCGGCGGAGAAATCGTGGTGGCTGAGGCCTGCCGCAATTTAGCCTGCGTCGGAGCCGCACCGATGGGTGTGACTAATTGCCTCAATTTTGGCAATCCGGAAAAGCCCGAGATTATGTGGCAGTTTAAGGAAGCGGTGGAAGGTATTGCCAGAGCGTGCCGGGAATTTGACATCCCAGTGACCGGCGGCAACGTCAGCTTTTACAATGAGACTGAAGGCCAGGCAGTCTTTCCGACGCCAGTTCTGGGAATCGTCGGGCTGGTGGATGATGTCGCCACGATTCCTGCGGCCGGTTTTAGAGGCGAAAGAGAAGCTATTGTTCTTCTTGGGGAAAATAAAGAAGAGCTGGGCGGTTCGGAATATCTGCGGCTCGTCTTTGATCAAGAAAAAGGCCAGGCGCCAGAGCTCGACTTTAACAAGGAAAAAAGCGTTCAGGAAGTCTGCCGCCAGGCAATAAAGCAGAAGCTGGTGAGGACCGCCCATGATATATCCGAAGGCGGACTGGCTGTCGCCCTGGCTGAATGCTCAATTAAGAGCAAAAAGGGAATCGGCTTTGAAGTTAAGCTAAACGGCCCGATAAGGACAGACGCCCTTCTCTTCGGTGAAAGCCAGTCCCGAATAATTCTGGTGGCTAAGGAAAAGAACGCCGGTAAAATTCTGGCGCTGGCCAGAAAGATGAAAGTCAAAGCCAAGGTCATCGGCAAAACAGGCGGAAAGAAAATGGTCATCTGGCACAGGAAGAAAAAAGTTGTTGAGCAACCGGTGGAGCTGATGAGGGACGCCTTCAAAAACTCTATTCCCCGCTATTTTAAGATTTGACCGCCAATTTTAAGGTTTGAAGGCCTGTTTTAGAGTCTGAGTGGCGGTGCGGTAAGGAGAGCAGCTTGAAAGCTGGCAAGAAATAAAACTGGCAGGAAACCAGAAAATGATCAGTTAATGAAACAAGCGAGATAAGGAAGGAAAAAAGGAAAGAAGAAGAAAGAAAGGCAAGCAGAAATAAAGAAAAGACAGAAATAAAAGAAGGTAAAGAGAAATACAAGAAAGAAAGCGAAAAAGAAACAAGATAAGCAGGAAAAAATAGAAGGAAGAAAAAGAAATAGGAAAGAGGGGAAAAGATGTCGGAAGAGAAAATTTTCAGGAGCCCAAAAAAGAGAGGCCGGGTGGCCGTGCTTCTGTCCGGGCGTGGCTCAAATTTTAGGGCGATTCACGATGCAATGGTTGAGAGCAAAATAAGCGCAGACATAGTTCTGGTGGTCAGCAACCGGGCCGAGGCGCCTGGCCTCCAAACAGCCAAAGAGCGAGGGCTGGAGGCTCTTTATCTTGACCCGAAAGCTTATTCCTCGAAGGAAGCTTATGATGAAGCCATCATTGAAGAACTTCAGAAGCGGGCAGTTGATCTGGTTTGTTTAGCTGGTTACATGAAAATAGTCACGCCGCTTTTCTGCCAGGCTTTCCGGAATCAAATTATGAATATTCATCCGGCGCTGCTGCCTTCTTTTCCGGGGCTCCATGCTCAGAAACAGGCTGTTGATTATGGCGTTCGCTACTCAGGGGCGACGGTTCATTTCGTCTCCGAAGAAGTGGATGGCGGGCCGATTATTCTCCAGCAGGTCGTGCCCGTTTACCAGGATGACACCGAAGAGACATTGGCCGACAGAATCCTGGTCTGGGAACATAAAATCTATCCCGAGGCAGTGCGGCTTTACTTTGAGGGGAAGCTTGAGGTCAGGGGTAGAAAAGTCTATATCCTCGATTAGCGGCGGTCGCCAACGAGTCGGCAGCGGACGGCTCGGACGGCTCATCGGTCAGGGCTCAGCCCACCTTTATTAATTATTAGTCAGTGTGGAGTGCGGGCGTCTCTTTATTCTTTGTTTCCCACATCCTATTTGCGGCGTAATCATTCACCCGGGCCAGCGTGTATGCTGGCTCTTCATCCTGGGCCTGCATCCTGCCAGTAGTTAAGACCAGTGATTAAGAAGGGCCAGCACTGATTTTTATGGATAGCAAGACAGCCTGCTGGAGATGGCGATAATTTGAAGTTTGATTCCAATTTAGAGCTAAATCCAGGGCTTACGCCGAAGAGAAGATTTGTCAACTCTTGCAATTCAGACCTGATTAAGTCATATTTATAGTTCAAATCAAAAAGATAAGACGATAAGGCGAGGTTAGGTCCATGTTCAAGCCTGTCGAAGAACAGATGAAGCTTCTTAAAAAAGGAGCGGTTGATATTATTCAGGAAGAAGACCTGAGAAAAAAGCTCGAAAAATCAAGAAAAGAAAATAAGCCACTCAAGGTTAAAGCCGGATTTGACCCGACTGCTCCCGATATTCATCTCGGGCATACGGTTCTCCTGCGGAAAATGAAGCATTTTCAGGAGCTGGGGCATGAGGTAGTGTTTCTCATCGGCGATTTTACCGGGCTGATTGGTGACCCGAGCGGGCGATCGGCTACCAGGCCAGCTATGAGCCGGGAAGAAATCAACAAAAACGCCGAAACCTACAAACAGCAGGTTTTTAAGATTTTAGATCCGCAAAAAACTATTATAGATTTTAATTCGCGCTGGCTGGGTGAGCTGTCGAGCTTTGAGATTATCAAACTGACCTCCAAATACACCGTGGCCAGGATCTTAGAGAGAGACGATTTTACCAAAAGATTTAAGGCTGGCCTGCCGATTTCTGTCCATGAGCTGCTCTATCCCCTGATGCAGGCTTATGACTCAGTGGCCCTGCGGGCCGACGTCGAGCTGGGCGGAACTGACCAGACCTTTAATCTCCTGGTCGGGAGAGAAATTCAGCGGGAATATGGCCAGGAGCCGCAGGTCGTGCTGACCATGCCGCTTCTCGAGGGGCTGGATGGTGCGGAAAAAATGTCCAAGTCACTCGGTAATTACGTTGGCATTAACGAGCCGTCGGAGGAGATGTTCGGGAAGCTCATGTCTATCTCCGATGAGCTGATGTTCCGCTACTATGAGCTTTTAACTGATGTCGAGATGGCACAGATTGAAAAGTGGAAAAGAGAGGCGAGAGAAGGCAAGGTTAATCCAAGAGATCTGAAGGCCCAGCTGGCCAGGATGATTGTGGCTGATTTCTGGGGCGAGGAAGAAGCCAAAAAGGCAGCCGAAGAGTTTGACCGCATCTTCAAGCACAAGGATCTGCCGAGCGAGATGGAAGAGAAAGTGATTGAGCTCAGTAAGGAAGGCGGAGCTGAAGTGTCTGGTTCGGGGGGAGTGTCAGTTTCAGAAGAGTCGGCGAAGAAAACCGAGCAGGGAGAGTGGGGGGAGAGTGGGCCGACCGTTGGCCTGGTTGATGTGCTGGTCAACCTGGGAATTGTCCCATCCCGCGGAGAAGCCAAGCGGCTTATCCGGCAGGGCGGAGTTTATCTGGACGGCCAGCGGATTGACGACATCGAGTACCGGCTTGACGGCAGCAAACCCGAGCAGATTCTCAAAATCGGCAAGCGCAAATTCTACCGCCTGAAGTTCGTAATGAAATAGCATTTAAACAGCCCGGCCTCTTTTAGAAATTACTTCTGCTTTTTCCCTGATTATAGTGGCATTGTGTATCAAATATTCTCTTTTTCTAGATTCTTTGATGGAAAATAGCCTTTCAACCTGAGGTCCACCCCTGGCTGTTCTTTGTCTTGTCAGGCATCGCTCAAAGGCATGCAAAGGAATTACCTCGCACTAAGGATATAAGGCAGACAATGACCAGGATAGCCATTCTGGCCCGCCCCACCATTGCCTTAAACTTTGGTCCCATTTTTACTCCTCCAACAAACAAAATACGAACCTTTCTTAATATTAAGCCCTCAAGAAAGAATTTTACTATGACTCACTTCTTTACTGCAATTTGCAAACTATCCTATACACACAGAAAAACTGGATAATTATCCCGCAGATAGTTAGAATTATACCCAACAGATTCACATCATACGAACCAACGGCATGACTGGCAACAGTATTGTTTAAAGCCGTCGATAAGGTATCAATAGATGTGTGTAATTCTCGGCTAACGTCCTTCAATAACGAATTGATTTCGTCAACTCTACTATCGACCTTTTCAATTGCTGAATCGATAGCTTTGTCTCTTCTTAAAAGAAAATCGACTTTATCTTCAATCTTAGCATCGGCAGAGATTGAAGCTTTACCATGAATCTTCATGGAAACTGGTGCACTTAGCGCGATATCCCCGGATACAGGGGCCTGCTCACCTGTTGGAAATGTCTTTAACCAACCCATAAAGGTATTAGGTTTCTGTGATCCAAATTTCATGGCGTCTTTTACTTGCTGTCGCAATATTATTAAGAGTCCAGTTAGAGTCATCATCAGCGCAACAATATCGGGGAAAAACCGTAATAACTTTATCAAATAAAGAACTGTAATTATAATACATACAATACTTAGCAAATGATACTTGCCATGTGCTCCCCATAAAGTAATTCGTTGCAGTTTGCTCGGTAATCGTTGTAACTTCATAAATATTAGCCCCTCTGAACAAGACTAACTAAGAGCTAGGCTGGACACGCCTATGTAGCTGCTATGGGCGTAGGTCCTACATCAGCCATGCCAAATTGTCCCGTTTTGCAAATCATCATATATTTCCTGCTTTGCTAAGTAAGATAGTATGGCCACCTGCCGATGTCAATATTCTATTTTGCATCAAGCTTTCCGTCTCAAAAATGTCAATAATGGCGTCCGCTCATTGTCCCCAATCATTGGACTGGAGAGGACCGGACATGTCGATCATTTAGTTATTTAGGCTGTTTTCCAATAAAAATATGAGGCCTGGCTCAAAAAATATCTCTCAATAAATCAGATATCAAAGACATAATTTATCCTGCTTACACGCGAGCGTCGACAGGTTAGTCTGATCAACCTGCGATCAAGCTACGTTTCTGCTATTCAGAGGAAGCCTGCTTTATCCATCCCTCAGTCTTCAGATGCCGGAGACAACCACACTGTCAAACACCAAGCTTGGAAAACGCATCTGGGAGTAAGTGTATGGATCGTTGGCTGCTTCGACCAGTCTCGGCCAGAATTTCAAATGGTTATCAGCAATATTCATCTCAGAGACAGGATGAACAATCTCCCCCTTATCAAAAAGTTGCCCGATGATGCCAATGGAGAAATCCCCTGTCGTTGAGTTGGAGTTCCCGCCGATAAATCCGGTGACAAAAATTCCACGGCCCAGGTCTTTCATAATTTCCTTGACCGACCGTATCCCTGGCGGAATCACCAAGTTGGAAGGACTCCCACTCGTTGGCTCCCAGCCCAGTTTCCGTCCGTAATACCAGTCTATATAGAACTCCCTCAACACTCCAGCATCGATCATGGTCATTTTTTTCGCTGCTATCCCTTCGCCATCAAAAGTCCGGCTGCCCAGACCGCTCGGAATGAAAGGGTCATCAATCAGCGTCAGCCTTTCGCTCCCAACTTTCTGGCCTTTTTTGTCCGCTAAAAAAGACTGCTTCTGCTGGATGCTGCGACCAGACATCGCCTGAAGAAGTCCTCCCGCCACCTGGCCAGCGACCCGGTTTTCAATGATAATCGGCAGTGTCTCAGTTTTAATTTTCTTCGCCCCTAGGAGGCTTAAAGCCCGGGCAGCAGCCTCGGCCCCGATCTCTTCCGCTCGCGGCAAATCTTTCCGGTTTATAGCTATGGCCACGTTATACTCGGCTGGCCGCCGATTACCTTCATCTCTGGCCGTCATTTCAGCTGCCCCATAAAAAGCCGTGTATTCAACATAGCCGTCAAAACCGTTGCTGGCCATATGGGCCTGCTCGGAATAACTATCGTAGCCACTGGCCGTCACCGAAATGACCTTATCGCCTCCCTTAGCCAGACAGCTTTCCTCAATTGCCCGGACGAAGTTGTGCCTGCTTTCCGGAGTCAGTTTCTTATATTCGGGGTCATACTGCTTGAGGTCAATGTTTTGTCGGCCCTGATAATATCTCGGGTCAGGCAGAGTCCGGAGCGGGTCCTCTTCGAGCAGCCTGGTCGAGGCGACAGCCTTCTCTATAAAGCTTTTCAAAGCCTGCGGGCGAAGGTCGGAAGTAGTCTGAACCGAATAGCGTTTATTGACGAAAATTTCTACCTGCAGTCCTCGGCTCGTAGCTTCCTTGATGCCTTCAGGCCGGCGCTCCCGGTAACTAATCTCGACAAATCGCTCGCCGTTGATGGACACCCGGCAATCGTCTGCCCCGGCAGCTTTGGCTATTTTTATTGCTTTATCAGCCAGATCATACAGTTCTTGTTTCATCGTCGTTCTCCTTTTCTTCTCTATCCTTTATTCTTCATTCTTCCCTTAGCCCCTGACTCCGCCCACGGTCAGCGACTTTACCAGGCAGGTCGGTTGGCCGAAACCAACCGGCACACCCTGCCCGCCCTTGCCACAGCTTCCGCCACCGCCTTGAGCAAACTCAAAGTCCTTAGCCACCATGATGATATTGGCCAGCATTTTGGGGCCATTGCCAATAATATTGACATCCTTAATTGGAGCTCCGAGCTTTCCATTTTCGATGAGACGTCCCTGAGAGACGTAAAAGGCAAAGTCGCCCTCCCCTATTTTCACCTGACCGTTGGCCACGTCCTGGACATAGATGCCGTTGCCCGCAGCTTTGATGACATCTTCGGGACTGGCTTCGCCGGCCAGCATGTAAGTGTTGCGCATGCGCGGTATGGGATAGTGCTGATAACTTTCGCGGCGGCCATTTCCGGTCGATTTCACACCATAGGAGCGAGCCGAAATCCGGTCATGGAGATAACTGGTGAGTATCCCCTTGTCAACCAGAATCGTCTTCTGGGCCGGTGTTCCCTCATCATCAAAATTAATTGAGCCGGTAAGATAAGGAACGGTGCCATCATCAATGATGGTAACAAAGGGCTCGGCCACCTTTTTACCAAGCATGGTGCAATAGGTTGAGATTTTCTTACGGTTGAAATCCGCCTCCATACCATGGCCGATAGCTTCGTGCAGCAAGACGCCAGTCACACCTGGACCGAGAACAACTGGCATTTCGCCCGCCGGAGGCTGAATAGCCTCAAAAAGGACCAGTGCCCGGTCGACCGATTTCTGAGCCAGTTCCTGGACAAGTGCCGGCGTATAATAGGAGAATTCTCGCCGGCCACCGAAGTTCCAGCCTGACCTTTCCCAGCGACCATTTTTCTCGGCCACGACTGTCGATTGCAGAAAGCTCAGTGGCCGATGGTCCTCTGCTTTCAATCCGTCGCTGGTAACAATCAGGAGCCTCTTTTCCTGATCATGAAACATAATATTGACCTTGCGAACCATAGGCGACAGGCTGAAGCATTTTTCGTTAAGCGACTGCACGAGTGGGAGCTTGGACTCGAGCGGAACAGAGGAGAGAAGAGTGGTCACCGGATAGTAGTTTTTCGTTTTGAGAGGAACAAACTTAGCGGCGGGCTTCTGGCCAGAGCCACTGGCAATGGTGGCAGCCGTTGAAGCCGCGGCCAGCATAGCTTTTTCGCTCAGGTCCTGAGTGAAACCATAACCGACCTGATCACCTTTAACCGTCCGGATGCCCACGCCCAGGGCGACCTCACAGGAAGCCCGGTTGACTTTTCCATCCTCCAGAATAAGGAAATTGCTGATGGTGTGCTCGAAGAAAAGATCAGCAAAATCGCCGCCTTTAGACAGTGCTTCACTTAGAACTTTTCGGCAGAGCTCGTCGCTGATGCCAAACCCCTGTTCAAAATAGCCACCGTTTTTTTCGTCGGCCAGCGCCGGCCAGCCTTTTGGCAAAAAGCTCGAGGCGGCAATCGTCCCGGCTACAGCGGCCGCACCTGTTTTAATAAAAGACCGCCTGCTCATGTTCGTCATTAATCCCTCCTCAAAAATTTTATAGATATAGGTCAGATATCATCAAATAGCCAGTTTTCTGACAAAATAAAAACTTCATTTTATAATTATACGTATTATAAGCAAAAAAGGTTCTTGAACATAATATTTTCCTCAAACAGGACCGTCAGTGTGTCAGCCGGTGCGTCAACCCTGACAAAAAGCCGGCACGTCTGCCCTGATAAAAATATGGCTTCACACTCAAACTATTTCGGAATAAACTCCGAATTGGTTAAACTAATTCGGAGTAAGGTCCGGAATGACGATAGATTCCAACGGAAGCCTGCTGGATTTCAGATATGAAGTAAGCCTCTTTTAAGCCCAATGTTGTACCAAGGGCCACCCTAGATTTGATTTTGCAGCGGAGAGCATCATGGTTCTGAGAGACTTATTCACCTAAATAGCGGTCAACATTCTACCTTATACTTCAATACCATCTTTAAGAGCATAATAAGTTGCTGCGCCCATATTGTCCTCTGATTCTTTCACTTCTTCTTCTGATTTCAAAATGATATCGTTGGGAATATATAGCCTGGCCAGTCTTATTTTTATGTCGTCTATTATGTCCCATTTTTCAGCGAAGCTAAGTTTCTTATCAATAATCAACAATATATCCCAATCACTATCAGGCTTATAGTTGCCTCTCGCCCGGCTACCAAAGAGAAGCGTCCTTAATATTTTAACACCCCTTTTTTCCACCTCCTCTTTGATTATTTTCTTTATTTCTTCCACTTTTTGACCTCATTAGCCTTAGGCCAAGGAGCCATTCCGCTCTCAAAATGATTATTCTGCATTATAAAAATTCATTTTAGATTATTCCGGCCATCAGTAAATTTTATTAAATTCTTGAAAACCCAACCCACTGGTTGAGTCGGATTCTCAGGCCAGGCAATTAGAACCCAATCTCCATTATCATTTTCTTTAATAACTAAAACCTTCCTTCCTCTTTGGACGGTCATTATAATTTTTGAGGTCAGATCTGGCTCCTGTCTTATATTCGCCGCACTAACAGAAACAGTCGCTGTCACATTTTGTCGATTTTGACTAAGTCCTAAATTAATTTGGTTACGCTCTCTATTTTCATTCTTATTAATTGCTATCATTCTATCTACGGCTAATATCACTACTAGAGTTGTCAAAACCCAAATCGGGATTATAATTGTTCCCCTTCTTTTTCCACCTAAGTTATACAACCATCTGGTAAGATATCTTCCAACAAAAGTTACAAAAAGAATGCTACCCAGTATTGCAACGCCAAAAAAATAATTCTCTGAAACCAAAGCTCTTGATATCGCTTTTATTATTACTCCAGCTATCAGGCCCACCAAAAGCCCAGCCACAATTCCACCAGTTCCTTCTGCTCTTACATAGAATATGAATATGCTTATAATGCAGGCTACCGCTCCCAACACCAAAATTACCTGGCTCAAATCATAGCTGAGAATGCCGGCTCCGATCAGAAGCAGTATTAATGCTGTTAAAAATAGATTCTTAAATTTCTTAAATGCTTTTTCATTAGGAGTATTTCTACCAGCCCTATCTGCGGAATGGCTTAAAGATGATATTTCCTCATAGGCGCTATCTTGATAACAAGCTGTTTCTGTCTCCTGTATTAATTTATTCTCCGCTGTTTCTGTTCTGACACGTCTTGTTGTTAAATCCACGTTATGACCGTGTTTCTCAAGTAGGACTTCTTTCTCTAAACCAAAAATCGCCTTTTCTTCTCTTAATTCCCCAATTTTTTCTTGATTTTGATAAATAACTTCCTTCGGCCCGAGAATATCTTTTTCATATCTCGTTTCGCTAATTTTCTTCCCGTCGGTACCATAAGTTACTAACTTCTTGCCACCAAGCGCACCAGTTTCTTCTCGCGTCTCGCTAACCTTTCTCCCCTTGGTATCATAGGTTACTTGCTTTTCTCTGCCGAAAATGTCTGTTTCTTGTCTCGTTTCGCCGACTTTTTTCCCATCTTCGTAGATGACCAGTTTTTCTCTTCCAAAGAAATCCGTTTCTTTCTTTATTTCCTTGCCCATGATCAGGCTCTTTCCTTTTTGCAGCCTAATTCTAATTTCTTATTTACAGACTCAAAAGTCAATAATGTAGTTAACCTAATGCGTTCGCCAATACCAGACACTGAATAACCTTATAAATAGTTTCTTGACTAAAAATTAAATATAGCAGGCAGATATCATCATAGACCAGGCTATTGCCAGAGGTTTTTTCTTATGGATTTAAGCGGACAAAACAGCAGTCCTGGAAGAATTAGGCAATGCACATAGGCCTTACTCCGAGCTGGCATTTTTTTCTACATAGGCTTTGACTTTCTCGAGGGAGGAGTGGACACCATTTTTAAAGATTGACGTCCTGATAAACCCGGGAAGAGGAAATCCTGGCACCACCCGGCTGCCATAGCGGCCAATTGTTCTGTTTTTACCATCCGGATATAGCCTCCAGAAACCAGACAGAGCCTTTAAATCATGGGGTGCCTTCTCATCCAGCTCCCACCAGAAATAATATTTATCAGGCATAAAATGGTGGATGACAGTATATCGGAGGTTCTGGCCAGCCGTTTTAACTTCAAATTCCATCCGATTAAAACCTTCTCCCTGCTCCACCAGCTTTAACCTTTTTATCTCATCCAGGTATTCAATTTGCCTCTCGGTGGCGGAAAGAATTTGCCAGACCTGCTCTACCGGAACCCTGAACCTCACCGCTGCCGCTATGACTGAATGCCCATCAGGGGTAACTTCAGGCGAGGCAGTCAAAACAATTTTATCGGCTTTGACCATCCAGAGCTGATCCTCTGTCAGGCCCTTTAGCCCATCTGGCCCAAAATCCGGAATCCCCACCGGGGAAGAATTGTCTTCTATTTGCCCCTCTCTCTGCTCCGGTTCTTTCACTTCCTGTTGCTCTTTCAGTTGCTCTTGTTCCTGCTTTTTCTGCTGTTCTTGCCTTTGCTCTTGCAGTTCTTGCTGCTGTTGCTGCATTTGCCCTTGCCTTTTTTCCTGTCCCTGAATTAGCTGGCTCTGGAGATTCCAGGGCAAAAGCCACAGGGCCGAAAAAATAAATGTCAATAAGATAAGAATGGCCCTAACAGCATAAGAGCTAAAACCCATCCACCACTTTTTTTTTGACATCCGATAACAGCCAGACTTAAAAATGTTTTTTGCTATGGCTTACTCCCTTTCTGCCACTGGCAAACAACCACATATTAACTTATACTCCAACCCACTTCATTGGGGCAAACCGCCAACTATTTTATGGCATCAGCTTCAAATCTCAGGCATAATTATCAAAAAATCAAATATTTTAAATAAATTTTTTACTTAGTTTATTACAGCCTGGCCTTCTTGCTCAATTTTATCAAAATTCATTAGCTATTTCACCTGTCCACTGATTGTTTTCTTGCTACTTGACAACCTTATGTTCTGGTCGATATTTTACTGTGTTAGGTCAGATACATTAGTGACACTTGACAACCAGTTTATAATTATGTATATTTCACCACAAGAAGTGGCTCAAATATCAAAGATAGACTTGGAAGTCTGGAGTGTATATTTAGAGTTCAATTAGGAGCCAC
>JAQURD010000011.1 GCA_028749115.1 Acidobacteriota bacterium
TGGTCATAGATCCTGCCCCGGCTGGAGGACTGGCTTCAATCACAGACCTGGTTGAGAATTATCCTGGCTTTCCGGAGGGAATCAAAGGTCACTTGCTCATGGCCTCTTTCCGGCAACAAGCTAAAAAATTTCAAGCAGAAATAATCGAAACCATGCCTGTCAATTCAGTTGAGCTTTCTGATCCAGAAAAAAGAGTGTTGACTGGTGGAGGCACGTTCAAAGGCAGAGCTCTGATTATTGCCGCCGGCACGAGGTATAAAGAGATCGGCATAAAAGGCGAAAATGAATACAAGGGCAGAGGGGTATCATACTGTGCTACCTGTGATGCTCCTTTATTCAGAGGCAAGGATATTATTGTCATCGGCTGCGGCAGCTCAGGCATTCAAGAAAGCTTGCATCTTCTGCAGTTTGTCAACTCTATTACCCTGGTTGAATTCTTGCCGCACATGACAGCCGAGCCTATTTTGCAGGAGAGAATAAAAAGGCAAAAAAATGTGAACTTCCTTTTTCAGCACCGACTATTAGAAATATATGGAGAACGGACTGTCAGGGGAGTTAAAGTTGAAGATGTCAAGACGGGCACAGTCAGAGATATCAAAGCTGATGGAGTTTTTATCTTTGTTGGCTTAGCCCCAAATTCTGAGATGTTTAAAGAGATAGACAAAGATCGCTCCGGCTTTATCCTGACAGAGGAGAAAACTCTTCGAACTAACCTGGCTGGGATTTATGCTGCTGGCGATATCAGGGCTAAAACCTTGAGGCAAATCACTACTGCCGTCGGTGACGGAGCTCTGGCTGCTTATTCTGTTAAGCAATATCTCGATCAACTCGAAGCAAAAAAAGAAGACAATTAATTAAGATTAGCTAATTTTATGCTGGCGATGGAGCCTGAAAGTCACGTTTTTATAGCGGTCAATGGTGGCCAGCCCTCCGATTGGTACAGCCATCATGCCTCCCGGGACATTGTGTCCAAAGTTTGAAACTGACAGGATGGGCAGTGGGTTTTTCCTGGCCTTCCTTTTTTGAATGATATCGCTTAGATAATTTCTGACAAAGCGCAAATTTTCTTTCTGAATTGCCCGGTAATTTCCATTTTTACTGTAACTGGCTAGGGAACCAATAACCAGGCCTTTAATTTCCTTGAAAACCCTATGACGGCGGAGGGCGGCCAGCAGGCGATGCAGGTCTTCCACATCAATCTGAATATCTTCAAAAAACAGGATATATTTTTTCCAGTTAAAGGCTGGCGGCTCTTTTCTATTTAGAAAATTGACAAAGGTGGAGAGGTTGCCGCCCAGAGGTATGCCTGATAATCTTCTTTTCGGGGGATCAGTCAGCCAGGCCCTCCCATGATATTGAATTGGCCGGTCAAAAAACAAATCTTCTATTTTCTTCAAATTTCCGCGCCCCAGGTGGAGGGTTGGGAAGTAAACAGCTGGTATGCCGGAATTATAATAAATTTCATTTAAAAGAAAAGTGAAATCAGAAAAGCCTACTAAGAGCGGTCTCCTTTCTTTTAACATCCTGTAATCTTTTTTGTCAATTTTAAACAGAATGTCTTCAGCTCCCGTCCCGCCGGCAACCGAGATAATCAGATCTGATTGCCTGATCGCTTCCTTAAAGCTTTCAGCCCGGTCATCAAGCGGAGCAGTCACATGATCTATCAATTCATCACTGGAAAAAAGATAGGGGCTGACGTCAATTTCAACCTGGCCCAGAATACCGGTCAGATACCGGATGGTCTGGCTGACCCGGCTTTTCTCAGATCTCGGCAAACAGGTCGAGGGAGCAATCAGACTGACTCTTTTTATTTGAACCCCGGTCATGTTGAAAAGTACCCGTCAAGAGATAAGATTGTTTAGTAAGACTAACAGAAAAAGCAGCCTTTGGCAAGACGGCTGGAGATTAACCGGGCGGGCAGCCAGGCCCCAAAAGCAGTTAACTGATAGAGAATAAAGAACTTAAGAGGCCTGAAAAGACTTTAAAACATCTCCTGTTTGTGACTCTCTTATTCTTCTTAAGGCCCGAAGCTCTATCTGCCTGATTCTTTCCCGGGTAAGATGAAAATGCTGACCGATTTCTGAGAGAGTATATTCATGCCCGTCCTTTAATCCATAGCGCATGGTGATAATGTCTTTTTCTCTGTCCGAAAGGCTGTTCATGGCCCGGAGCAGGTTTTCTTTTAGACTGGCCTGGAGACAAGACTCGAACGGGCTAACTGCCCGGCTGTCTTCGATAAAATCAGATAAAACCGAGTCAGCCAGGTCATTAACCGGTGTCTCTAAGGAAATTTCCTCCTGGGAGAGAGTGACCAGGTCAGGTATCTGGCTGGCCCTCAGTCCCATCTTAGAGGCCAGCTCCTTTTCCGTTGGCTCTTTTCCTTCTTTCTGAAGATGCTGTCGGGCCAGCTTTTTCATCCGGTAGATGGTTTCTACCAGGTGAACGGGCAGGCGGACAGTTCGGGCCTGATCGGCTATCGCCCTGGTGATGGCTTGTCTGATCCACCAGGTGGCATAGGTAGAGAATTTATGTCCACGGTGATAGTCAAATTTCTCGGCAGCCCTGATCAAGCCAAGATTGCCTTCTTGAATCAGATCGAGAAGGCTTAAGCCATGATGCTGAAATTTTTTGACGATCGAAACCACCAGCCTTAGATTGGCAGCAATCAGCTCATCCATCGCCTCCCGCCTCAACTGTGCTGCCCTGGTGATTTGCTTTTCAATTCTTTCTAATTTTAGCTGTTCGGCCCTGGGGCTCGAACGGGCTTTATCTCTTAAGTGCTGAATTATTTTCTTTACCAGCTCATATTTTTTGTCCCAGCGGAGGTCAAGTTCTATGGCTTGCTGCCTGATTCTGACCCCAAGTCTGACCCGGGTGAGCCTGTTCTTCCTGTTAGCGGGTAGAGACATAAGTCTGAGAGCCAACCGCCGGATAGAGGTTAACCGGGCCAGTGCCTGTCTGGCTGTTTTTTTTATGTTTCCCGGGCTGTAATCATTTTCCGGCAGATTAAACCAGTGGCCCACCTGGTCCGGCCTGTTTTTTACTTCCCGGTAAAGAGATTCAAGCTCGGACAAAGCCAGGTCTGTCTGCAGAAGGGCTGTTACCATGGCCATCTCGCCTCTTTCTATCTGCCGGGCCAGTTTGAGCTCTTTTTTCTTAGACAGAAGAGAAATATGGCCCATATCCTGTAAATAAACCTTAATGAGGTCAGAGGGAAAAGCCAGGTTGTCCTCATTATCAACCTGGCTTACGGACTGGCGGGAAGAAGGTGAGAAGGAATTTAAAGAATCCTGGCCTTCTGCCCCGGCCAGCTCAGCCTCTAGACTGACTGGCCAATCCGCCAACCGGTAGAGTTTTGATTCTCTATTGATTTCAGGCTCAGCCATTATTTTCTCCTTATATCCGATAAATCCGATAAGATTAATATAAATATAAGCCAATTAGGCAAAAAATCAAGTAGTTTTTTTAGATAAAGAATGAGTTGAGTGGCCGGGGGAAGGCTAAAACAGGCTGGAGGGTTAACCAGATGGGTTATAACCAGGTTACCAGGCGATTAGCTGCCGGCTGTGGCCCCAGACTAGAATGACCAGGCACCCTGGCTCAGTTTGACTGTTACCTGATGGGCCTGCCTTAAAGGCTCAGGCAGGCGGTAGCCCTGGAGACAGGCTTGAATGATTCTCAGGGTATCCTCAAGGTTAATCAAATGGCCGGGTGAAACAAAGACCGGCTTAACTCCTGTCCGGCTTCGGAGGCAATAGCCGACAATTTCTCCTTTTAATTCCAGGGGGCTGAACCGGCCTTTTTCCCGGCCTGGCTCCTGGTAGCGGCCAACGAGGTGAGATTTAGCACAGCCGGCGGAAGGCAGACCAGAGATAATGCCGATAAAAGTGGCCAGACCCATCTTTTTAGGATGAGCTATTCCCTGACCATCAAGGAGGATAAGATCAGGCCTCCCGGCTAATTTTGATAAACCGGCCATAATAGCTGGTCCTTCTCTGAAGGATAAATAGCCAGGGCGGTAGGGAAAAGTTATTGGCTGGCGAACTCTCTGAGTCTCGATGAGCCGTAGCTCTGGAAAAGTAAATAGGAGAACTGCAGCCAGAACTTCAGTCCCGGTAAAAGCGGCATCAGCCGCCGCCAGGAATTCTGGCTCTTTCTGGAGAGGTTGAAGCTTTAATCTACCGAGAAGTTCTTTCTGAATCTGCCGGGCCTTATCAAAATCGGCGGGATAAAAAAATTTATTCCAGTTCATCTTGTCTTCAAACTGTGGCTATTATAAGCTTCTATCTTTAAGATGTTAATCAAAGATGGAGAACATCTTCAATCAGGTCAGTTTTGCCGGGTTCCAGG
The DNA here is from genome assembly GCA_028749115.1 of Acidobacteriota bacterium. GTDB lineage: Bacteria > Acidobacteriota > Aminicenantia > Aminicenantales > Saccharicenantaceae > Saccharicenans. Next base: position 4,351 of record JAQURD010000011.1, read on the forward strand.
CGGCTTGATGTGCTTCAGGTAAAGGGGCAACCAGGCCGGGGAGGAAGATGGTGATTGTTTCTTTTGATGTTGATGGCGTTCTGGTTGAGGTCAGTCAGACCTATCATCGTGCTTTAGCTGAAACGGTTGGCAAGTTAATAGACCGGCCAGTTTCAGAGAAAGAGATTCTTAACCTGAAAGCTGCTTTAAAGCTGAATAATGACTGGGATGCGACCGTGGCCGGTCTGGTTTTTTATCAAAGTGGTTTTGCTCTGAATGATTTTATCAGTCTGGCTTTGCCTGGTCCGCCTGATTATCGTAAGTTTTACCAGCTAGCCAGAGGGTTGAATGTTAACTTGCCTGATTATTCAGAGGTGAAGTTAATTTTTGAAAATATCTATCACTGTTATCAACCAGGTGAAAATTTGAGAATTAACGCTGACCTTCTGGCTGAAATAAGAAAAATAGCCAGAATTATGGCGGTTATCACTGGCCGGACAGGAGAAGATCTTAACCTGACTTTTAAGCAGCACGGGCTGCACCGGTATTTCGATTATTTTATTACAGAAGATGATCTGCCTTCAGTTGATGGCCGCAAGCCGGCAGCCTATCCATTACGGCGGCTTTTGAACTTTACCGGTTATTCTCCCCCTGTCTGTCATGTTGGCGATACTGAAGCGGACCGGTTAATGGTTAAAAATTATGAAAGAGAAGAAAATAAGAATGTCATTTTTATCCTGTTTGAACATCAGTTTAACCAGCAGGTTGAGGCTGATTTCAGAGTTAATAAGGCTGAAGAGTTGCTGAGCGTTCTAAAACAGATAGCTAGAGCGGCAGGCTGACGGGCAGCGAAGAAGGTCTGAATTTTATCGCTGCAAGATTTTATGGAGAGGCTGAGAATCAATTTCATCTAAATTTTAAATGAGGTCATTTGAAATATTGACAGCCTTGAAATTTATTGACTATAATCAAATTGCTGGCTGGAGAGGGATCCTCCTTAGCCCCGCTTCCTTTTCCTTTGAAACCTTGGCTCCTCACCAGCCAGCCTTTTTATAAGCCTGACATTTTGAACAGGTTAGTTCTCCAGCCTGGTTGGTAAAAAATAAATCGTTTATTGAATAATGATAAGATGTCGTTGAGGTTAACCTGGAGATTAAGGGCCAGAATATCAACTTTTCTCCTTCTTCTTCCTGATCCTGTTTTCATCGACTGGTTCAGGCAAGAGTTTTAAATATTACCGGCCTGGAAGAAACATGCCGCCTGGTAATTTCCAGATTAAGTTTCGGAGGCGGCAGCCTGATTTCAATAAGGATAACAGGGGTGACGGGCAGTTAATCAAAAATTTATAATTATAGCTGGTTAAACTGATTTAAGATCCGCCTTAAGAACCGAAAAGGGAGTGGGGAATTAGATAAAGAACCAGGGTCAGAAGTGAAGCTCCCAGGACCCAGCTTCTTTTCGGTTCAGCTTTCCGGCCAGAAAGCAGGGCAACCAGCCAGCCGATCATGATGACCAGGGTTTTGGTGTCAGTCAGATCCCGGCCTAGCGGGAAGCCTGTCCAGAAATAGCCAAAGGCCATTTTTTGAATAACGGGCCCAAGAATAAATCCGCCAATGAAAATCGTCACTGCAGCCCATTTAGAATAAGTGCCTGTTTTTTCTGTCGGGCTAAGGGCAGCCAGACCAGCCCGCATCGAAAATAACATGCCAAGAAACATGACTAAAATGTGGGCCAGTAAAACCGGAGTCGAGACTTTCCCCTTAAACCTGATGACGACTGGTTTTTCCCCGGTGAGTGAGATTTCCTGGCTGTCTTTAACTAGATGGACAAAATATTCAAGCTTGCCGGCCGCCGGCTGTTTGGGCAAAAAACCGGTAAGCTGCTGGCCATCAGTTTTCATCAAGAGGATATTCCAGGGCTTATCTTCCTTCAGCCACCTGAACTGTAGATATCCCTGAACCTGGCCAGCCAGACTGGCCGGGAGGTTGACGGCGACCGGGCAATCATTCAGATTGTCAGCGCTTCTTGGTAATCTAAAACTAATTTTCTCACCAAGAAAGCTAACCTCACCCTTAACCGGATAAGACGGGCCGGTCATCCTCTGGTAGATAACCAGACCGATGGTTAGCATGACAGCCAGAAACCAGAAAAGGCCTGAGGTCTTAAGATGGCGATTGCTTTGGATCTTTTCTTCCATGGGAAAATTAAACTTTCTTTTTAAAAGCTGGCCTGAAAAGTATCCAGAGCCCAACCAGGATAAGCAGGGAAGGCCAGAGATAACGCTCGATTCTTTCCATCTTAATCAGGATCATAAAAACACCCAGCAGGATAAGAAACAGGGCAGAAGCTGATTTTCTGAATCCCCGGGAAATATAGATTAAGAGGCCAATCAGGATGAAGATGGCAGGCCAGTAGTCAGCCAGCGTCTGGCCAAAATCAATAATATTAAGCTGTTCGAGCAGAAAAAGAATCCCGATAATAATTAAAAACAGACCCCAGAAAACCTGCCTTTCCCGTACCCGGTTGGCAGTTTTTTCTCTTTTTTGATCTTGTTCCATAGCCATTTAAGCTATAGCATAAGCCAGGATTTTTTGCCACTAATTTTTTCAGCTTCACCAATTCAATCGGCAGTCAATATCAGGAATGGTTTCTGATAGAAATTTTTATAAAGTGGCCGTAGCCGCTCCTGATCATAGTATTTGTCGAGATCTATCCGCTTTTTATAGCTGGAAACTATCTCCAGCGGAATGTGGTCGTATTCACCATTTCTCAAACAGACCATCCGGCCAGTCTTGTTCTCCATGACCAGATCCAGAGCCAGGTTACCGTAGGCCATGGGCACGATGGAGTCAATGGCATCCGGATCGCCGCAGCGAACGAGGTAACCCAATTTTTGATTGATGACGTTAATTCGGCGCCCGTTGTTATATTTGGGAGATAATTCTCTTAGCATGGAAGAAATCCTGTCGCCAATCCCGCCCAGTTTCTTATGGCCATACATATCGGTTTCTTCGCTTTCAAAAATCATGTCTTCTCCTTCAAAGGCTGCTCCTTCCGAGACGAGAACAACGGCATAGTGGCTGGGATTATCACGGCGGTCCTGGCTGAGCAATTCACACAGCCTGTCTACATTAAATTTAAATTCGGGAATAACACAACGATCAGCTGCTCCGGCCATGGTTGGCAGCAGAGCCGTATAACCGGCATAACGGCCAAAAACTTCAATGACCAGAAAACGTTCATGTGAGCCGGCTGTAGTGCGTAGGGCATGCGTCAGGCTGATGATTCTGGTCAGGCAGGTGGAATAACCGATGCAATAATCAGTCCCGGGAACGTCGTTATCCATAGTTTTAGGAATGGCCAGAACTTTGACGCCCAGCTGCTGGAGGTGAAGGGCATAACTTAAAGTGTCGTCACCGCCAATGGGAATCAAATAATCTATCCCTAAATAATCAAGATTCTTAAGAACTTCTTCGGTCAGATCGTTGCTTTTCTGGTTATATTTATTTCGCAGATGAAGAGGCACATTGACATCAGGGATACTGCTTGGCCTGGTGCGGGAAGTATGGAGAAAAGTCCCGCCGCTCCGTCCGGTTCTGTCCACAATTTCTTCAGTCAGCTCCGTGTAGTATTCCTGGTTGTCGGCTTCTTTATCATGGGCCATTTCAATTAAGCCGGCCCAACCGCGGCGGATGCCAATCACCCTGTAACCCTCTTTTATAGCTCTGATCGTTATAGCTCTGATGGCTGGGTTTAAGCCCGGGACGTCCCCTCCGCCGGTCAGTATTCCAATTACGCCTTTTTTATTTTTTACGATGGGCATCTTTTTGCTCCTTCTATCTTTTTAATTCAAGTTTTTGATTAATTATATTAGCCCTTATTCTTTTAAACTCAAGCTTCAGCTTTTAGTCCTTTTGGCTTTTTTAAATTATAGAATAATAAAATTACCCCAGCAACCCGGGTGGTTTAAAGCGGCTGCCGGCAGCCTGCTTCCTCTTGAATTCTAATAAATAGCCAGAAAAGCGCCCACAAAGGCAGTGATGACAGCTATGATTTTGGCCCTGGTAACTTTTTCCTTGAGGAAAAGTGCAGCCAGAACAAAGACAAATATTGTGCTAAGCTGGCTCAGGGCGGCGGTAATAGAGGCAAAAGCATATTTTATTCCGCCAATCCAGAAAAGGAGCGATAAATAAGTCCCGAGGAAAGAGGCCGGAGCCAGGTTTTTCCAGCTGGCCAGCTTTAGAAGAGGAGTAAACATGTTCCGGCAGCGGGGGATGAAGGGCAAGATCATTAGGGGAAGAGTTCCACCAGCCAGTCTGATACCCGTCGCCCAGAGTACTGGCACATCGCTTAGGGCCGGCTTGATAATAATGACGGCCACTGCTACCAGAGCCATGGCTGCATTTCCCATGATTATACCTAGTATAAGATGCCGACGGGAGACTGGCCCGTCCGAGCTGGCTGATTGATTTCTGGTAATGACGATAATGGCCAGAACGATGAGGCCTACCCCGACAAGCTGGTGCCAGTTAAGCCGCTCTCCTAAGAAAATAAAAGATAAAATAATGACAAAAGGAGTGTAAACACTATCAACTATGGCTGTCAGGCTGGCACCGATTAGCCTTAAGACCCAGAGGAAAAGAGTATCGGATAGAGCAATGCCCAAAAATCCGCTTAAGAGCAGCAGCCAGGTGGTTCTGGGAGGCACCTGGGGCCACAGACTGGCGCCAGTTATAAGACTGGTCAGAATGATCAGGACGAGAGCCAGAAGGTTCTTGCCCAGATTTAAGCCGATAGGATGGATAGTCAGGCTGCTCTTTCTGAACAAGATAACTGCCACCGCCCAGACGGTGGCAGAAGCCAAGGCTAACCATTCGCCCGAATATTGAATTGTTTCCATTTTATTCTTCTTCTGAACCGGACAGGCCACTCAGGCTAAACAGGCCAGGTGAATAATGCTTTATAGCAGATAAGCAGCCAGCCGTCAAACCGCTCCCCTGGCAAACCTCTGCCCTGACTGCATTGTGACCATAAACCCGCCCTGGCCCTTTGTTGCTGTTAAAAACTTTAAAAAATAAATTTTAAATTAACATTGAAGGCCTGAAATTTTGTCAGGCTGGATCAAAGCCACTCTGTTATTTATCTGATGCTACAACAGTAAGTTGTTTTCTTAATAAGATCTACTTTTGATCCCTGGTAGCCAACATGCGGATAAGTTTTCTATTTGAAAAATTAATCTTTTATGTATTTTCTTTTTTCTACCCTGATATATGAGCCAAAATCTTTTATTACTGTCTTCCCATGAATTTCTACCCGACCTTTGCCTGTTACTGAACTTTTTATTTCTTTCCTTGGCGGCCATAATTTTATTTTTTTAGTTCTTTTTTCATCCCAGCCTTTCTTGCTGTTAGATTTTAGCTCAAATCTGGTTCCTCCGTCTTCGTCCTCCATAAGGATAAGTCCTCCTTCTTCATCTAAAGTAAGATACAAATATTCCAGGCTGTCATACCAGGGATCCTGATTGTGCCCTCGTCTGAAGGCTTTCCTGTCAAATAGGATTTCTCCTGTTTTCCAATCAATTATGGCTGCACCCACCATAAACTTTCCTTTTTCAACATCTTCAAATCCGTAGCCCACGACTATGAGTTCTTTATTCAAAGCCCTGGCGTCACGGATGTTGCCTCCGATATTCTGAATCTGCCAGATGGTCTTTCTGGGTTCAGAGTAACTTTTAAGAAAAAGACTTGCTCCCATACCAACCAGATAAAAACCTTCACCAATCAGCTCAAAAGAATCAGGAATAATCGGGCCTTTAGGGCTGCTAAATGGACCGAACCTGAACTTCTCCTGGCCGGTTTCGCCATCCATGATAGAAATGGATCCGGTTTGAAGATGGTCACGATCTGGAACCAGGGCAAAATCGTGGCCCAGCAGAGCTGGCTGTGGCCATCTCCCCTGGGTCTCTACTCTATATATTTCCTTCTGGTTAAGATCCACCAGCCTGACTACAGAGACTCCTGACTCGTCCTGGTCAGCCAGGAGTATATTTTCACCGATAAAACCATTAAACCAGTAGTTATCGGGAATAATGAAATCGGCAATAATATTATGCCGATTATCAAAAATCATTAACCGGCGAGCTGTATTGCCTTTTACCAGTTGTTCTTCGGAAATGTCCTGAATAAGGTATAAAGCCCGCGGATAATATTGTTTAAACTTCCAACCTGGTGGCAGCTTCTGTTCAAACACTAATTCCTGGCCTGAAGCCAGAAGCAGGCTTAATGACATGATTAAAACAAATATTTTTATTCTTTTCATTGGTGTCTCCTTATGAATTAGCAATTTCCAATTTTTTCATCTGGACAGGTCTTGGTACCGTTAAGCAGATATTCCAAGTGTAAATGAGGCCCTGTTGAATTCCCGGAGCTATCACCTAAGCCAATTGGTGTGGTCCCCGCTATTACCTTATCCCCAACTTTAAGGCCTACTCCTGATGGGTCAGTGCCTGTTCCTTTAAGATGTGCATATAACCAGATATTACCATCACTGTCTTTAATCCTGACATAATATCCATAGCCGGTAAGCATATATCCTGCTTCTCCTGTCTCTGGATCTTCTACCTTTACTGTTTGTTTGGTGACCGATATGACCGTCCCACTGGCTGCCGGATAGATTTTCGCTCCATCAATTCCTGGACCGGTGATGTCCCAGGCACCATGAGTATAAGTAGTTCCGTCCGCTTTTTGCCTTATTTCATTGCAATCTGAACTGATATATAAACCTTCTTTTCGCATTATACCAGTTTTGTAACAATCAATAATTCCATCATTGTTGTTATCGTAAGGATTAGGGGTTGACGGTCCTACTGTGCCACCAGATCCTCCCCAGCCAGATGATGGATCATCAGGATCTATCGGTTGCCCATTGCTGGAGCCACCTCCCTGGTCAGAAAAAATTATATAGTCTATGACATAGTAGCAATCATCATGGTCATAAACATGATAATCTCTTCCATCAAAGGTAGTAATTATATACCCGCTGCATGCCCAATGGCCCGAAACACTCATATTAGAATGAAGGAAACGCGGTAATAAGAAAAAAGATAATAATCCAATGCTCAAAAGCACTAGGCATGTTTTCATTACTCTCATTCCTGCCCCCTTAGTTGAAAATTTGTAATCATTCTAAAAAAAAAAATTTGCATGTGTCAAGAATGTGTCTGACCTAACACAGTAATTTAAAGACATTTTTAATTTGAATTATTCCGGGTAATTGAAGTATGCTATGAACAAATAATATTTTTTTGGAGGATTAGATGAATAAAAAATTATATCGCCTCGTCTTTTCCTTTCTAATCGTTTTTTCTCTTCTGTGGTTATCAGCCTGCCAGCCGCAAAAACAGGAAGCCCCACCAGTTCAAAAAACAGTTTTACAGATTGGCCAGCAGGAAGTCCAGACTCTGGATGAAGCTATTTACAAAACAAGGGAATTTAATGGCCGGAAAAGGGAATATCTGTCCATTGATTTTTCCACTGTCAGCCATCCAGCCGCCATCACCGATTTTCAGCAGATCTTTCATCTCCCACCCGTCAGACAATACCGGACAGGAACCTGCTGGTGTTTTGCTACTACTTCCTTTCTAGAATCTGAGCTGAAAAGGCTTGGACAGGGAGAAATTAAGCTGTCTGAAATGTACACCGTTTACTGGCAGTATGTAGAAAAAGCCCGCCGTTTTATCCGGGAAAAAGGGAACTCTTTCCTGGGAGAAGGCTCAGAGTCAAATGCCGTCACCACCATGATGAAGCAGTATGGAGCAGTTCCGGCCAGTGCTTATACCGGACTTTTGCCAGGACAGACTGAGCATGATCATGGTAAGCTTTTTCAAGAAATCGAGAATTATCTCGATTTCTGCAAGAAAAATGAATACTGGGATGAGGAAAAAGCAGTTAATTATGTCAAGCTGATTTTAAATAAGTATCTGGGCGAGCCGCCAGCTACCGTTGAAATCAATGGTCAGGAAATGACTCCGAAAGAGTACCTTGGTCAGGTTCTGCAACTCCCGCTTGATGATTATGTTTGCCTCATGTCATTTAAGTATGTTCCTTTTTACACTAAGGGTGAATACAAGGCTCCTGATAACTGGTGGCACAGTCAGGATTATTATAATGTTCCCCTTGATGAATTTTATCAGGCCATAGTCAATTCACTTGAAAAAGGTTATTCGGTGGTTTTTGGGGGAGATGTCTCTGAGCCAGGGATTAGCGGTGACCAGGGCCTGGCCATTGTCCCGACGTTTGATCTCCTGCCTGCACTGGTCAATCAGGACAGCCGTGAATTCAGATTTTACAATCAGACCTCCACTGACGACCATGCTATTCATGCTGTTGGCCTGGCCAGACAGGGTGACCACACCTGGTTTTTAATTAAGGATTCCGGAGCAGGTGCTCACCGTGGACCTTATAAAGGCTATGAGTTTTTCCGGGATGATTTTGTCCGGTTAAAAATGTTGACTTTTATGGTTCATAAAGACGCCGTAATAGACTTGCTGGCTAAATTTGAGGCCAGGACTAAATAGGCTAAGTAAGATTTTAGTTCCAGGCCAGGTCGATTAGTAGAGTTTACCGGGGGCTGGCTCAGGCAGTAGTCAGCCCCTTTTTTCGCCTGGCAAAAAACATAAGGCCAGCCAGTTCTTAAGGCAGGCTGGCCGCGCAGCCGGGCAAATTGAATTTAAGCAGGATTGATAACATGACCCGCCAGGAAATCTTAACTTCTCTCAGTCAGTCAGAGCTCAAAGCTTATCTGGCTAAAATTGGTCAGCCAGCTTACCGCGCCGGACAGATATTTAAATGGATTTATCATTCAGGGAAAAGCCAGTTGCCCGAATTCACTGATCTACCGCTGGGGTTAAGGCAGAGGCTTCAGAAAGAATTTATAATTAATCCATTAAAATTAAAGGAAACGGCCAGCTCAAAAGATGGGAGTATTAAATATCTTTTTGAGCTGCCAGACGGTAATTTTATTGAGACCGTCATGATTCCGGCTGCTGGCCGGAAGACTTTTTGCCTTTCCACCCAGGTTGGCTGTAAGTTCCACTGTGCTTTTTGTGCCAGCGGGCTCCATGGTTTTAAGCGGAATCTGGAAGCAGGGGAAATTGTCTCCGAAGTTCTGAATCTAAAATTCGTTTATGGCCATCAGCCAACCAACCTCGTCCTGATGGGCATGGGTGAGCCTCTGGATAATCTGGACAATGTCCTCAAAGCTATAAGAATTTTAAACGACCAGTATGGACTGGCTATTGGTGCCAGGCGGATGACCGTTTCGACAGTGGGTCTTATACCTGCTTTAAGAAAGCTGATGAATTTTGATCTGCAAATCAATCTGTCACTGTCCATTCACAGCGCCCTTGAAGAAAAAAGAAGCCAGTTAATGCCTGTTAATAAGAAATATCCTTTAGAAGAGCTGATCAAAGCAGGCCAGGACTATCTAAAAGCTGGTGGCCGGCAGCTTACTCTGGAGTATATTGTCATTGGTGGCTTTAATGATTTGCTTTATGACGCCGAAGCACTGACTGCTATTTCGCGCCGGCTCAAGGCCAAGGTAAATCTCATTGCCTACAGTCCGGTCACGGGCTTTAAATGGCAGCCACCAGCCAGGGAAGAGGTTGAGCGGTTTCAAAAATGGCTGGAAGAGAGAAAAGTGCGAGTGACGGTTAGACAGTCCAGGGGACTAGATATCGCGGCTGCCTGCGGCCAGTTGGCCGGCAAATTTCAGTGAGCTTTAATTTGCCCGTTCAAGGCGGGTTAGAACTTCCAGATGCGGAGTTCTCGGGAAAAAATCAAAGCCTCTAATTTCTACTGGCTGAAATTCCGGCAGAAATCTATTCAAATCACGGCCTAGAGTGGCTGGATCACACGAAAGATAGAAGATTGATCTTACGGGCAGCCTTTTTAAGGTAGCTATTAATTCCGGATCCAGACCCTTGCGGGGTGGATCAACCAGGGCCACATCCGGTTTGAAGCTGGCTATTTCTTTGAGCCTGTCTTCTACCCGGCCAGCTGCCAGTCTGATTTTCTTCAGATGATTCAACTTAAGGTTCTCTTGAAAATAAAAAATATTTTCCCGCTCTGATTCAACGGCCAGGACTTCAGAAACATAATCAGAAAGAAGAAGGCCGAAAGTACCAACGCCGGCATAAAGATCAAGCAGCCGGGCTGGCTTCAAATCTTTGAGCCAGCTTTGAAGCCTGACGACAACTTTAATCAGCATAGGCAGATTAACCTGGAAAAAACATTGTGGACCATAGTGCAAAACAATCTGTCCAATCTTTTCTTCAAGCTGGCTCCGGCCATAGAAGGGAACCGGGCTGGCCGCCAGACGACCAGTAATAATTCCTGTCGCTCCTGCTAAGCGCGAATTAAGAGCCAGCTCTGGCAGCCATTGCCGGGCAGCTTCATTCAGGGACTTTTTTCCCCGACTATAGAAGGTAACGAGGAGTTCCCCCTGTGTAAAACTCTCCCGGATCTCAACCTGGTCAATTGAGCGAATAGGTGAGTTCTGAATCAGATAGCTTAACGTGAAGAGAAGAGAGTTAGCCTGGTCACTCACCAGAGCGCAGCTTTCAACCGGGAGGAGGACAGTCTGAGAACCAGGCTGATGATAGGCAAAGAACGGGTTCTCCCTGTCCCAGGAAATATTCAATTTGATTTTATTTCTATAGCCATAGATTTTGGGTGAAAACTCGAAGCCGGGCAGGCTGTCTCTGGCCGGTGGAAACGGAATTTTGAAGCCGCTGAGGATTTCTTCTAGCTGCTGCGATTTTATCTGAGTTTCGAGAGAATAAATCATAGTCTGATAGGGTGAACACGACCGGTAGTGAGAACACCGAGGCTTTATTCTGGCGGGTGAGGGCTCGATTATCTCCAGAGTCGTGGCTTCCATAAAATTCTTTCTTGAGGAGAGAATTTTGACTCTGACCAGCTCGCCGGGCAGACCTTCATCGGTAAAAACAACCTGCCCCTCATGGAAGCCGAGTGACCGGCCGGGGTAAACCAGTTTTTCTATTTTTATTTCCACTGGTCTTAATTTTATCCCAGGTAAGAGTTCAAAGCTAATGGTCAGGTTCAAGGAAGCAGAGTCTTTTGCTTTTTGTTTAGATGGATGACGGGCAGGGAATCAATGCCAAGCAGACGTGGGCAGCCCGGCTCAACTCGCCCGGCATTAATCAGGCCTTAACAGGCGGCCTCCGGGCTGTCTCCTACCTGGCCAGCTTGTTCAAGCAGCGGGCAGGCAGGGTGAGAATGGCTTTTAATAGATCAAAAACTGCTTTAACAGTGATGCCCAGCAGACGAAAAGGCAGCGACAGTAGCCAGACTATTGGATATAGAATTAGGGCAGCCAGAGCCAGTGGCCAGCATAAGACAAATAAAATCATCCACACTAAAAATTTTACCATTTCTTAGCCTTTATTTATCTTCATTTTAAGCTTAAACGAAAAACATAATGAAAAAGTTCATCAGCTTTTAAATCTTTCTTCTTTTTCTGCATTATTTACAAATAATTGATGGCTGCTAGCCTGCTTTTTTCTCCTTCTCCAGCATAAAGCCTGAGCCACTAACCGATTTAAGAAAATCATCTCATACTCTGCTTTTCTTCTCAATGATAATTGAAAAATTGAAAACCTGGAGGCTTGTTCAATTTTATGAGTAATCCAGAATTACTGCCCGCAAAAACTGGTAAAAGGACAATAAGAGCAACTGTCGTCAGCCTTGAATTTGGCCGAAAAAGGCTGGCGGCCATCAACCACCTCGAGAAGCAGTTGATCGATTACCTGTTTTGTCAGCCGGAAATTTTCCTGTCGCTCTGATTTCTCTTCATCTGATTCTGATAGCGGGAAAATCTTGTCCTCTTTGCCTTTGTGCTTCTTTCCGTTTTTGGCTTTAAGCGGCGCATATTCAATCTTTTCGTTGAGACGGTTTCTGCCAAGAATAATGACCGCCGAGTAAATATCTTCGGGTAGCAAATTGTATTCGCCTGAAGCCAGAAGCTGATAAAAAGGCAACTGCAAACTTTTAATAGCCTGCGGCCAGGTGCTTCGATCCCCAATCTCCAGCTTCTCCAAGTTAATTAACTGGTTCCTTTCGCTGGCTGAAGTTTTATAATCAAGAAGGCACATATTCTCACCACGCTTTTCTGTCCGGTCTATCTTTCCCTTCAGATGAAAGGTGCTTTGACCAAGCTCATAATCGAATTTAAGATCTTTTTCCAGATCCAGCAAAGTTAGACTCAAGTGGCCAGAGGCCAGTGCCGTGACCACTTTTTGCTGGTATTCGTTGAGAAATTCGGTTAAATGCTGCTCTATTTGTTTTCTCATTAAAAAGAAGCTGCCGGTCAGAGGCGAAGGATAACGCCGCTGATTAAATTCGTTGTCAATTAATGTTTTTAACCTGGTGGCAGCTGGTTTAGCCGGCAGTTTCTTCTGGCGGTAAGGCCAGAAATACTGTCTTAAAATGGCATGAACCAGCGTTCCGATTTCATCTCTTTCCAGCGATTCAGCCAGTTCTTCTTTTTCACTCAGGCCGAGAACATGAGCATAGAAAAACCCGACAGGACACTTAAGATAAGTATTCAAGCTGGAAGCACTGAAGGTCATATTTTCAAGATGGTGAAGGATTTTTTCTGTCTTGGGGATGTCAGGTGGCATCTGGGTCTGGAGAGCAATGCGGTAGCTGACTTTCTTAATATATTTATTTTCATCTGTTTCTTTTTCTTGCTTTTGCTTTCTCCAGATAGCTTTTTCCACATAGCGGCTTTTCTGTTTTTCATCATTTTCGACAAAGAAATAATGAACTTTTTTGGCTCCGGCTACTAATAGGCTGAGATGATATTCAATTCTTTTTTCCAGACTTTCATGATAACGGAGGCCAAGAGCCTTTCTTAAGGGCGCAGGAAGAAGTGAATCAACTTTACTCGTCCCGGGCAGGACATCATCATTCATATCCAGAAGATAAACTTCATCAAATTGGAGACAGCGTGTTTCCCAGAAACCAAGGACCTGCCAGCCGCGAAGTGGTGTACCAGGAAAGCGAACCCGGGCCTCAGAAAATAAACGCCGGAAAAGCTGAAAATAACCAGAGCGATGGCTAAATTTCTGTTTGGTAAGAAGCTGGCTCTGGAGGATTTCCAGCTGCCGGTAAAAAGCACGTGCATAAGGCTCAAATAAAACATGGAGAGGAGCGGTGCTTTCTTCTGAAATAAAGTCGAGAAGATGAATTAACTTGACGCCAAAATCATTGATGTTTTCGAGACTCAGGAAGGGAATAATTGTCTGCTGATGTATCAAACGAAGATGCTGGATAAATTGAGAGTTACTGGGAAGCCTGGGATTTTCGCCGGTGTATTTCTCCAGATTGTCCTTGAGGTCAGGATCATCAGTCATTTCCTGCAGCGACCAGAAAAGCCGGCCTTTTTTCTGATTGAAATTATTTTCCATCAGGTGAAAAAGTATCCTGGTATATTCCGCTGTCCCGGGCTGTGACGGGAAATAGATGTTTTTGGTGTAAGGATGTAGCACAAAATTAAGATAATCGGGGACATACAGCCTGAACTTTTCCTCTGGCGGCAGAGCCGGAGCTCCATCTGAACCATCCTCTTCGGCCGTCTCCAGCAGCTTAAAAAGGGAATCAAAGAAATTATAAAGTGGGGTTCTCGTCAGGGGATAGCCGACAGAAATGTTATAGCCAGTCTCAGGCAACCGGGCCAGCGTCTGCTCGACAACTGGAATTAAAGTTTCAACCGCTGGCAGAACAATGACCCGCTTTTCGCTGAGCTCTAAGGGCCGGGCAATCTTATCATGGAGAAGGCTATTTAGATGGAAAAGCTGACCGTGGCTATCCGGGCTCTGACAGAATTCAAGCTCAGGCTCAATATTTCCTTCCGGTCCATTAATTTCTTCTAGATCTGACCGGTCAGCCCTAATTCTTTTAAGCATTTCTTCAAAACCAGTTCCTTTGAGGATAAATAGCCAGGTTTTTTCTGCCTCCAGCACTTTATTGAGCAGTTCAAATTCGGCTGCAGTCAGAAGGTAAAAACCAGCCAGAATGACCTCGTCAAAGGAGCTAAACCAGTCAGGTTCAATTTTTTCCAGAACCTTTTCGAGCCGGCTGGCCCGGGTGGAGAAGCAGCGACGCTCCATCTCCGGGTAAAAATTTTCATAAAAATAGGACATTTTCTGCAGCCTGGCTCTGGTTTTTTCCTGTATTTTTTCACCAGCCAGCTCATCTATGGCCAGAAACTTATCCGGGGTTATTTGCCCCATTTTGAGTTCTTCGAGATCCTGAAAAATCTTATTCCCAATGGCGAAAAATTCATCAAAAGTCAATCTGGCCTGCTTCTGCCCGGAAAAAGAGTGTCCTGGTCTGGCCTGATTTAAATGATATAACAGACTGACTGCCTCCACCGTTTCCAGCAGAGGTTCGTCCCTTTGGAGAAAGTGGCTGTAGAGAAAATCAATAAACTCATCCAGAGAATAAATAGAGGGCGGCAGGAAACTATGGCCGATCCTCTCGCCGAGAGCTTTCCTCAAATAGTGACCTGGCCTTTGTTCCGGGAAGACGACGATGGTGCGGCTGAAGCCAGTTGAGGATGTTGATAAATGCCTGGCTAATAAATCAACGAGATTAATGCTAGCCGCAACAACAGTTACTTTCAAAGAATTTCCTCCAGCTCACCCGAATCAATATAAAGAAGCCAGCCTCTGACTTTTCTTCCTGGATATATTTCTTCAAGAATGGCCTTATAGTTTTTTACCTGCTCGGCGTGACCTTTTCTAATAGCCTCGTCAGGGAACTGCCCTGTTTTGAAATCAACAATGGAGATGATCTCAGGCTCGATAAGCAGGCGGTCACTCCGGTAAAGCTCACCACGTCTATTCACCATCTCGGCTTCTGTTCTTACTTCCCGCCCTGGTTTCTGTCTAAAAAATTCAGCCACCTCAGGTCTCATCAAAAACTGGAGAAGACACCTTGTGGCCTCTTCTTTTTCTTCCGGCTGATATTTTCTGAATTCCTGGTCAGAGATGATTTTCTCCAATTGTTTTTCGAGCTCATCTTCCAGAAAATCAATTTTCTCGAGGATGGCATGAATTAACTCCCCGCGCCTTTCCTGGCGATAATGAGGAAGATTTTTAACGAGGCTGAATCTATCCTGAGCTCCATGGACAAAGTTGAGAGGTGGATTAGATATTTCTGTCAGACCAGGCCGGCCACCGGCCATTTCTCCAGCTTTTTTGGCGGGCTTCTCCTTAGCCGATTGATATTTCTCATCAAGTGAAAAACCTAATGATTCTAGAAAGTTAAAAGGGAAAGCTGAGTTCCGGCCACGCTGCCCTAAAATATAAAGCTCTTCTCTGGCTCTGGTCAGGGCGACATAAAACGTATTCAAACGATTGACCAGTTCTTTCTGCGCGGCTTCTTCGTATATTTCTTTTAATTCTTCATCGTTGAGAATGATGTCTTTAGAAAGCTTAAGAACTGTTACCCTGGCCGGTCCCTGGCCGGTCTTTTCTTCTTTAAGGAAAAAAGGAATAGGCAAGTCTTTTTCTGAGTAGAGAAGCAAAATAACCACGGGGGACTCAAGTCCCTTGGCTTTATGAATAGTCATAATCCTGACAGCTTTGATACTATCCGGTACATCAACTGTCCAGACTGAATTGTCTTGTGTTTCTTCCCCGGAAAACCGGATAAAATCCCTGAGATTACTTCCGCCCTCGCCCTCAAATTTTTTTATAACCTCCAGAAGTTTAATCAAAGCAGATTGCTCATCGCCGGTGAGGTCGGGATCAAAGACAGAAAAAGTGCGGTAAATCTCGCAGACCAGATCATAAAGTGGCAGATAACCAACTGTTCTATAAAGAGACTCAAAATATGACTCCCAGAGGTCCTGATATTTTTGCCTGAAATAAGTGTATAGAGGATAATCTTTTTTGCTGCTGCTGAGCCTGGTTTCCAGGATGAATTCTGCCAGTTTTTCTCTTTCTTCTTCAAGACGGCCATCGGTCCTGAGCTTATTTTGAAAAAGCTCGCCGAGAAGAAAAGTGGAGAAACTCAGATTATCAAGTGGAAAATCAAGAAACTGGAGAAAGGCCAGAACTTCTTTGATGATCGGCCGCTGTCTGATATCAAGAGAAGAAAAGGTAATAAAGGGGATTTGTTTCTCATTTAACCAGGAGGCAGCCTCGACTACATTCTTGTTCTTATAGGTTAAAATTGTTATGTCTGAATACCCATAACCATGGTCATGAAGATCGGCCACCAGTTCTTGGACTCTTTTTTTCAGGGCTGAATCTTCCGCCTCGGCCTCTTCTTCTGTTTCCGGCCCGGGCTGGAGGTCTTCCCCGTTGCCTTCAGCTTTCTCGTTCTTATTATTTGATTTTTTTGGAGGCTGGAAAAATTCCATTTCTACATAGCCAGGGAAAATCTCTTCTTTGCCTTCTGTTCTTTCATCTACTCCTTTGCAGACAAAATTATTCAGGCCACTGCTGGCCGCCGCTTTTGCCCAGGCCTGTATTTTTTCAGCTGTCTCTTTCTTATTATTTTCGTCAGGCCTCAAATCCTTAACTCCGTTGGGGAAAATCCTGGAGACAAAATCGAGGATGGCTTTCCTGCTTCGGCGATTGGCAGCAAGCGGTTCGACATGAACATCAACTGAATTGAATTTTTCCTTACTTTTTTCCAAGTTGACCATAATCTGGTAATCTGCTTCCCGGAAGCCATAAATAGCCTGCTTGGTGTCGCCGACAATGAATAAACTTCCTCCCTGGGAAAGGGCATTGTCAATGAGCGGGATCAGATTCTTCCATTGAATAGGGGAGGTATCCTGAAACTCGTCAATCAGAAAATGGTAAATCTGACTGCCAAGGCAGAGATAGATATCAGGCACAACACCGGTGTTGAGATAATCGGCCAGGTGGCGGTTGATATCGTCGAGAAAAACCAGGCCCTGGTCTTTTTTTATAAAATCAAGGTTGTCGAGAAGCCGGTGATAAACCTGAAGATGAGGCTGAAAATAAGAAGAGGCATAGAGCTTCTTATACTGGCTTAATTTTGCTTTAAAATTCTCCCAGACCGGCTTGAAAAATTGTTCATAAACAACACACTCCTCCGGAAGTTTTGGCTGCTTCACAGGTTCTTTCAGAGGGATTTTTAACCAATCATAAATTTTATCCGAAGTGTCAGAATCAAGTTTTTTAACAACTTTTAGCCGACTGTCCGTTTTAAGATTGGAAGTTTTTATTAGCTTCTGCAATTTTAACAGGCACTCACTCCACTCCTTCTCAACTGCCTTGAGCTCCAGATCAACCTCTTTCAGATCCTTTATTTCAGGCTGACGGTAAAGAGCCTCAAGTTTTCGATAGAACTGAGCAAAGGTCTGGAGAATTTCATCACCTGGATTCCAGAGGAAGGCTTTATCGCTGCCTTTCATTTCTCCGAGGCTATTTGTAATCTTGAGCAGGAACTTTCCATCTTCTGATTCAGCTGTAATGTTTCTTAAATAGCGGTAGAAGGCGTAGTTGATAACCGGAGAAGTATTAAGGGTAATCTCAAAGTCAGGGCTGAATCCCATCTCTATGGCCGAAGCCTTAAAAACATCAGTCATAAAGCTGTCAATGGTTGTGACCTGAAAATCGCTATAATGGTCAAAAAGATGCTCCAGCTTTTCTTCTGCCCGTCCAGAAAAAGCTTCTGCCGGCAGGCTGACCAGCTCTTTTATCTGCTTCAGCCGCCCGGCATCCTGACCAAAATAAGTGGCCTTCAGCCAGCCAATTATCCTGTCTTTCATCTCATTAGCCGCATTATGAGTAAAGGTGATGGCCAGAATCTGGTTGAGCTGGTTATTCCTGATTTTATCTGAGAGCAAAAACTGAGCAAACCTTAAGGTCAAAGCATGAGTCTTGCCGGTACCGGCTGAAGCTTTAAGTAAGATAAACTCTGGCCTGGAAACGTCAGTATCTTTTGGTGAAATAGGATCCCCGGACATCAGGTTCAAATACTAACAAAATTGAAAGAATTAATAAAGCTTTTTAAGGCAGACCCGAAGCTCAAAATACCTGGCTGGCCAGTTTAATATTGGCCAGGGCTGAAATAAAGGTAAAAAGAGCAAAGCCAATTAAAAAGAGCCCCAGGATAATAAGCAATTTTCTAAAGGTATTCTCCTGGAATTTGGTTTGATGATGAGAAACCAGCCTGACCAAAAAGAAGTACCAGAGGAGAGCACCCAGGCCGCAGGACAGAGCGAAGAAGATAGCTGGCCAGAATCCGTTCTTAAGCAGGCCGTGAGCGGTCACAGCTCCAGCTACGCCAATCCAGAAAGCGTAGAGGGAAGGATTGGAAACATACAGCAAAACCACTCCGACCAAAGGCCGGGCACTCTTGGCGATTGGCCCATTTTTTTCGGTATTGAGCTTAAAATTCCTGGCGTCATGAAATAATTTCAAGCCAAGAAACAGCAGAATGGTTCCGGCGGCCAGTTTAAGCCAGAAACTGTAATCTGAAAGATTTAGAGAGATATGGAAGAACCCGATAAGGGAAACTAAACAGAAAGTTAGATCAAGCAGAGCAGTGGACAGTCCGGCTATCATGCCATGGAAAAAATCTCTTTTCAGCGTCTGCGAAATAATGTAAATATTGACCGGGCCAACCGGCACAGCAGCTAAAAACCCGATCAAAAATCCTACCAGGACAAACATTAAGGTTTCCAGAGTAAAAATTTAAATTATAAAAATACCTTAAAATATAAACTTTAGCAAGATTAAATCCCGTCCTTTGGCTAATTAAGGATTGATATGGCGAAAATAGAAATAATTGAGGCCCTGGCCAGGTTGCTTTTATGTCAATAATTACATCTTAGGAATCTCGGTTGAATCATCTTCCAGATCACTTTCTATTCCGAGGAGTTTGGCCATTCCGTCATAGATCATCTTTAGTGATTTTTTTTGCTCCTGAAGCTGAGCCAGGTTCTGTCTTACCCGCTGCAGCTCTTTTTCTACCTCAGCATCAATAACCGCCAGTTGTGCGCGCACATCTTCCAGAGTCTTCTTATAAAGCTCTTCTTGGTCCTTTGAGATGCCCATCCTTTTTGACTCCTTACCTCTTCCAGGTTTATTTATTCAAGCCAAAACCAATAGTAATTGGTTTCCAGACCTTAACTTTAACACCATCTTTTTCTGCAGGCAAGAACTTCCATTTCTTAATGGCATTAACTGCTTCCTTTTCAATGCCCACCGACCCTCTGATTCCTCTGATGACGATTGCTTCCAGGACATCGCCATTTTCTGAAATTAGGGCGTTAACGATAATGTTTCCTTTGATCCCTGCCCGACGGTCAATATTTGGATAAATAGGATCAACCTGCTTTATTACCTTCGGTTCAACATCAACAGATGAAAGCGGTACAACATCTCCTGTTTTAGCTTTCTGATTGCCCAAATCAACAGGCTGTTCTTCTGGTTTTGACGGGACGGTGCCTGCCGGTGCTGCTTCCTGACTGCCGGCTTTTTTCTCTTCAGGCTGGCCACTGGTGGCGAGAGCGGGTTGGGCTGGAGCTGGAATTGCCTGTCCGCTACCGACATTTACATCTATTTTTGGGCTTTCTTGAGGAATAAAGGGTGCAGCCGCCACTGCTGCCGGCTGAGTTTTAGCTGCCGTTCTGGGCACCTGGCTTCCCGGGGAGCCAGCTGGTTTTTCTGCACTCGCCTGTTGACTGCGGTAATCATCCATTTGCTTCTCAATTTCCTTATTGGTACCTTCTTCTTTATTCAGATTTTCTGCAGCCGGAAGTTCTTTAGTCTTATCGGCTTCTGCTGTTGGTATGGCAGCAGTCTGGGTGACAGGTTGAGCGGTAAACTCCGGAGTTTTCTTCTTGCCGACCGTCAGAACAACAACCAGCCCTATAGCTACCAGAACAACAGCTGCTAAACCAATATATTTGCCCGAAGATTTTTTGTGGGTTTTCTCTTTATCACTCTCGATATAGGTCTTAAACGGATTAACTGAAGAAGAAACAGGTACGGAGGTTTCATCCGGACTGGCCATTACCCGTGATGGAGCTCTAGCGGGCTCCGGCTTGTGTGTACTTCTTAGCTCATGACTCGCCATTTCATCAAAAGAAGTTGTTTTTGTTTCACCTGAAAATGGTTTCTTGCTGGCTGCCGCACCGCCTGGCGTCTGACTTATAGCTGGCTCAGGCTTTCTGACTTCGCCTGAAGCCGGGTGTCTGATGGGTTCGGTGCTTTTGGCTGGTGCCGCGACCGGGGCCTGGCGGAGAGGTGCTTGAGGCGTTTTTGCTGCGGGAGTTGAAATCAGGTCTTTAAAGCTCGATTTTAACATCTGGTCTATTTCATCATCTCCCTTGGCAGGTTGAGGTTTTCTAACTTCTTCCCTTTTTAGCTGCTTTTCGGCTGGTTTCACCGTTTCTTTAGACTGGTCAAGGGGATAAGCAGAGGCCAGGGCTTCTTTCAATAATTGGTCAACACTTTCTTCCCCGGTATCTACCTGCCTCTTTTTGACTTCTGGCTTGCCGATAAGTTCATAAACTTTAGCCAGGAGATCATCAAGATTCAAAGGCTTTTCAAAAAAGGCTGAAGCTCCCAGGTTTTTTAAAGCTTCAGTTTTATAGACGGTGTCTTTATAGATGCCGGTAACTATAATGACCGGTGCCTTCTTCGTTGGGTGCGAGGTGATGCGAGTACAGAGTTCAAACCCATGAAATTTGGGCAGCATAGCCTCCATGATGACCAGATCAGGCTGAAAGTCACTGAATTTTTCAAAGCCTGCCAGACCATCATTGGCAATCTGAATGTCATAACCTTCCTGGATAAGGGTCCGGCTCAGAAATTTAAGAAATTCATTGTCAAAGTCTATAAGCAAAATCTTCTTTTTTGCCATGGTTCTAGCCTCTCCCTAAAATTTACCCCATCCTGGGGTCTTACCCATGCAATTTATGTATCTCACTTAGCTTCCTCATCTTCAATCACCCTTAGAGGTGATTTTCCGGATGAAATTCCACCCATAGAGAAAGCTATATTTCGCTCCATATTTATTATTGTAGTATTATACATAAAAAAACACAATTTTGCTATGTCATCTGCCTCCGCCGTGAATCCATAAGTTTATTATATTTATTCATCTCTGATCTTAAAGAGTATCTGAAGAATCTCCAGTTCGTCAGGCTCAAACCAGATGACCTGGCATTGATAGCATTTATAGACAGGGAAAATATAATAATAATTAAAAGGCTTAACTACAAGTTGCAGACCGCAAATAGGGCAAGGCAGTGGTTTCTTTTTTGGAAAGACGGAGGCTCTTTTCCCTGGATCAAGAAGAGCTTCTTTATAGAGGCCTGCCTTCTCTTTGAGTCTCTCTGAAAAATCATATTCCTGCCTGGCGAGGATTTTTTCAATGTCCTCTATTCTGACCACCCGGCCGGCACACGCCGGGCAGATTCTAATCTGGACCCCTTCATAGAAAGACTCCTGGAGCTGGGTCTGGCAAACCGGGCAGCAATTGGCTAAGGCCGGGTCAACTGGCTGATTTTTTCCCTGCCGATAAAGTGCAAATCTGATTTGGGGAAATTCCAGTGCTCTACCCTCAATATTTTCTTTGAGATTTCTAACCCTGATGGCTGGGCTGAAAGCTGGCTGGGAAACCAGGGCACCCAGGGTAAAGGGCCCGGCCCATTGCCCTCCCACCTGTTTTATTTCCCAGACCTCAGCTTTACGGAGTTCATTCTCGGCCTGTTCCTTTAGATTTAGAATGGCTTTTTCCCTTTCCAGACTGTCTCCTTCAGAAGAAGCTTTAATAACCTGGCGGCTTTCTTCCCGTAGTTTTTCTTGATGTCTGACCTCATTTTTTATTTCCTCCACTGACTGGTGAGTCATCCCTGCCAGCAAGCCCAGCCTTTTTTCCACTGGCGGATGGGTATTGAATAACTGGCCCCAGGTGCTTTCAGTAATTTCTTTCGAGTTGGGAGGAACCAGAAAGAGGGGTGTCAGGATTGAGGTATCTCCAAGGTAAGAGTTGGCTATCCAGGCCTTATAGATAATTCTGGCTAAAGCGGCTGGATCACGTCCCAATTCAACGGCGGTGGCATCAGCCAGCAGCTCCCGGTTCTGTGAAATCAACATGGTAAAAAACTTAATCAAAAGAAAGGAGATGAAGCTGGCCACATAAGCTAAAGGGGCAGAAGTCCCTCTCTGCCTGGAGCGGGAGAGTTGATAGCCCTGTTGGTAATCTGTTTCTTTTTCCAGCGAATCTATTAAGTTTTCATAAAAGGCTGTTAAGGAGCAAATCAGAGTGAAAAGAAAAGTGTCACCTTTGGTAATATGAGCAACTTCATGAGCGGCGACGGCCTGAAGTTCATCACGACTGGCTTCAGCCAGCAACCCTTCAGTCACGGCTATGGCTGGGGTGTTGTCCCGGTCGAAGAGAGACAGCGAGTTGACATTGACCGAGGGGATAATATAAGTTTTAAGGCGGAGAAGCCCGGAAGAGATCTTCATCTCATCAGCCACATTAATAAAACTCAGATGATAACGGTCATCAGGATCTGGCGGGTAGGCCCGGAGGTTACTCAGGATATAGCTGGCCCCGGTCTTTTTTGCCTGGAGAAAGTTAATGACGGTGACCGCTGCCGCTATTAAAATGATTCCGGCTGCGTATAGATAAAAATGCGGAGAGGAAAAGGGATTCGAACCAGGCAGAAAAACCTGTACTCCGAGCAGAATAACTGCCAGGAGCAAGCCAAAAGCAACTAAATAAAAGATAAAAAGCAGAATAAAAAGCAAGGCAGAAATACGTTTCTGCTTCTTTTGAAGCTGCCAGTAAAAAGCTGGCAGATTTGGTTGATTTTTAGCCATAAAAAACCTATTTGAAATTTTACAACTTAACTCTCAGAAAAAAAAGATAAAATTTTTGGGCTGGCTGAAATAAGGATTTTTGACTGGCACTTTAGTTATGACCATCGAGAAATAATGTTTTACTTTTTCCCCTTCTTCTGGCATGATAGAAAACTCATTCCGGGGAAAGGAGGAGACCGGCATGTTGACTGAAAGGCTAAAGTTTTTTGGTTCGAGATTGTCCCTGGCCAGTCTGTTGAGCTTGCCTGTTCTGGCTCTGGCTCAGGAGAGAACCGGGAGTGGCGGGGGACAGGGCCGTCAGGCTGCGCCCACTTTTCTTCAGTTTTTAATGAGACCCAAGTTCCTGACCATGCTCATCATCGCCGGACTGGTTCTAATTTTGCTCCTTTCCAGAAAAATGAATAACCGGTTGAAAGTGCTGATTTTGCTGGTTTCGACTTTCCTCTATGGAGTTTCTGCTAACTTAGGGATTAAGTTCTTTTCTGGTTTCTCGATGCATCCCTCCCCGGTCTGCACCGTGACCAAGTCCGTCCTGTATGGCTTTGGCCGGCCGATGATGGTCTTTCTGGCGGTTATTTTATTTCTGACTTTAATCGGGCCCAAGCTTTTTTGCGGCTGGGTCTGCCCGGTCGGGGCCATTCAGGAACTGATCTCCATGCTGGCCGATAAATTGAAAATAAAAAGACACAAGCTCAATTTCCGGCTGACCCAGACGGTCAGAATCCTGATTTTTCTGGCCTTTATTTTTCTGAGCTGGACGGCCGTTTTCCACACCGTTTCTAACGGCCGGGTGGTGCCGCTGTCGCTTTATGATTATATCAATGCTTTCCATGGCTATGAATGGAGCTGGGCAGCTGCTTTGATTGATAATCTCATCAACTTTTTGCCGCTTATTTTAACTATTATCTTTGCCTTTTTTACCTACCGGCCTTTCTGTTACTTAATCTGTCCGGTTGGCCTGATGACTAACCTGGTTGAACAGATTGCTCTTTTCCGGGTGATTAAAAAGAAAGATGACTGCACCGACTGTCAGGCCTGTGTGATTAAAGCTCCCTGCCCGGCGGTAGCCGAGATTGTTAAGGACTCAGTTCTGAGACCTGATTGCTTTTCCTGCACCAGATGCACTGGCAGTTGCAGCCGGGGGTTGCTGCGCTTCGGCCTCAAATAAAATCAAACAATATAATTTTCAATCAAGAATTTTCCCGGAGATAATCAGGATAAGTCCCTCATTCTCAACTTGAGGCAAGCCGCTATAGGCCAGTCTGGAGATGCCAACCACCGCTCTTTAAAAACTCAGATGGAGAAGAGACTGCCGGTAAGGCCAGACCAGCTCTTCAAAAGCAGAGCCATCTCCGGCTAGGGCTTTGTCCAGCAGCTCCTTTTCTCTTTCATCCATCTAATCATCTATACCACTCAATAAGGGGAAATGTTAAGGAGAACAGTATTTTTTGAAATAGCTGAAATAATGTTTTATTCAGGTCAGGTAGCTTATGTTTTTTGAGGCGGATCAAGAAGCACCTGGATCATTACTGCTTTTGCCTTCAACAAAGCTGGTCATGACCCTTTGAGTGTAAATAAAGATTTTTAGAGAAAAACTTTATTACAAAAAACAGTCAATTAGCCTCATAATAAACTCATTTCAAAAGATGAGCTATCCTTTTTTAACTAATATTTGCGTGGTTTGTTTCAAGACCTAAAAGCATAATGTTTTTCTTTGAAGACTCTGAAACAGGCATCGACCACGTCTGGATCGTAAAGCTTGCCTTTATTCTCTCTTAATTCTTCTAAAGCCTTTTCAATCCCCAGCGGCGGCCTGTATGGACGGTGAGAAGCCATGGCCTCAACCACATCAGCTACTGCCAGGATTCTGGCCTCAGGCAGGATGTTCTTACCTGAAAGTCCCTGAGGATAGCCTGAACCATTCCATCTTTCGTGATGCTGATAAATAATCTTAGCCACCGGCCAGGGGAATTCTATATCCTTGAGAATATCATAAGCTACCCGTGGATGGGACTTAATAAATTTATATTCTATTTCACTTAATTTACTGGGTTTGTTGAGAATGTCAGCCGGAACATGTATTTTGCCCAGATCATGGATTATGGCGGCTGACCGGATAGCTTCAACAGAATCTTTGGGCAGTCCCATTTCTGTGGCTATTGTCCGGGCTAAATCAGCCACTCGCCGCTGATGCCCGGAAGTAAACGGATCTCTGGCTTCAACCGTCAAAGCAATAACATTGATCGTACTATTAAGGGATCTTCTCAGGTTTCTCATCATCTCATGATTCAGTTCTTCTGCTTTTTTGCGCTCGGTAATGTCCAGAAGCTGGGCTACCGTCCTCATTTTACCGGCAGCATTTTTAATTACTTCTGAGCTAATCTCTACCCTTCGTTTGACTCCGTCTTTTCTGACTATATTAAATTCATAGCGCGGTGGAACTTTTTCCCCCCTCTGTCTTCGCCGATAATGGTCAGCCACCAGCGGGCGGCTTTCTTCATCCAGAAAGTCCCGGAAGTCATGGCCCAGAATCTCATCAACATGATAATCTAAATTCTGAATCAGCTCGCCATTGCAGTAAACGATCTTAAAATTCTCATCAATTAAAAGAATGCCATCATGAGAGTGCTCGACGATGGCGCGGAACAGTTCTTCACTCTCCTGGATGGCGACTTCTGTTTTTTTGCGATCGGTTATATCCCATTGATAAGATCTCGTGCCAACAATCGTTTTACCTTCTTTTATTGGTGCACTGTCTACCTCAAGATAAACAACAGAGCCATCCTTCTTGATGCCTTTATACTCATATCTCGACGGTACCTTCTTACCCCGGATGCGTCCCAGGTGGTAAGAGGTAACTCTGTTTAGATCATCGGGATGAATTACAGAAAAGATAGATAAGCCCTTCATCTCTTTGACAGTATAGCCGAAAATTTCAGCATACCTTTTGTTAATATATTTGAACTTTCCTTCTTTATCATCCATCAGGATGGCAATGCCGGCTTTTTCTACCAGGTCCTTATAGCGCTCCTCGGAGGCTTTCAGCTCAGCCTCCATCTTCTTATAATCTGTTATGTCAACCATAGTGCTGTAAACGCCAACTGGCTTCCCGTGAGCGTCACGTTTGATTCTGTCATTAATAACCACATAGACTTTTGAACCATCTTTTCTGACATAGATTCTGTTGCTGGCTTTGGCCACTTGCTGGCCGGATAACTTTTGCTTAAATCTTTTTTTAGCTTCTGCTCTTTGCTCAGGCAGGATAAAATCAAAAATTGGTTTACCTACCATCTCCTCTTTTTTATAACCCAGCAATCTGGCTTCTGTCTGATTAACTCTGATGATAATACCTTTAGTATCCAAAACATGGCAGGCAAATGGAGCATTTTCCCATAATTTCTGGAAAGAGTTTCCGCTGGTTAAAAAACTTTGCCCGCCTATTCGACTGATATTTTGTCGCCTTTTAGTTGGTTTCATTCAGGAAGTTCTTTCTTTAACTAACTCCCTTGTTATTAAAAGGCCATGTTGCTTAACTTATTCTATCAGAAATTGAAATAAAAAGAAATAAAATAATTAAAAAATTTCCTGATCAGGTTTTTAAGATCGAACCATCCCTTAAGTTGCCAGTTTTACCTGGAGCTTCTTCAGACCTGCCTCCTGCTTAGGATTGATAGGATTACCTGGGCCTTTGTTTCTACTGTCTTTAATTAGCTCTTCTCTGAGAGACCTTTTTCTTCATGTCAGGAATAAAATCCGGCTGCCTGATTGCAGTTAGCTGGTAAGTAAGCTAATATAAAATGACTGCGCCCGTAGCTCAGCTGGATAGAGCGAAGGACTTCGAATCCTGAGGCCGGGAGTTCGAATCTCCCCGGGCGCGTATTCCAGACCTGGGGTAAAAGGGCCAATTATTTGACAAGGGGAGGGTGCGGCATTAAATTTAAAGAGGAGGGGAAAATGGATGAGTTAACAACCAGGGAAAGTCAACTGAGTCCTTTTTCCCGGAAACTCGTGGAATTAATAGAAAGAGATGCCCGTGAACTAACGTTGGCCTATCTGCGTGAAGTGAAGAAAAATCCAAATATGGCTACCTATCAATCATTTCCTGAAAAGGAGGTTTATGACCGGACCTATGCGGTCTATAGCCAACTGGGGCGCTGGATTTCCTGCAAGCTGGATTCAAAAGAAATGAAAGATCACTGGCTGGCCCTCGGGGAGAAGAGGCGGGAAGAGGGCTTTGCCCTGCCTGAAATTTTTCTTTCTCTCTGCCTTGAACGGCAGCAGGTCTGGCAGAAGATTCAGTCTGAAGGTCTTTTTGATAATGCCCTTGATCTTTATCAGGCTCTTGAGCTCTACAACCGGCTGGTCACCTTTTTTGACCGGGCTCTTTATTACGCTATCATAGGCTATTATCACGAGTTTTAGGCAACCAGGTGAACCGGCGTGGGCTGACCTTTCCAGCTTCAGGTCGAAATGATTATCAATCCTGTTGAGTTACAAAATAAGATTAGAATTAAAGAGAAAAGCCGGAAGGCTGGGGCTTATTTTCATTATCCTTTCTGCCCCCAGAAATGTCCCTACTGCCATTTTTATAGTTTTTCAGGGGGAAAAGAGGAGCAGGACGCCTGGTTAGCAACCATTCAGGAAGAAATCAGTTTATTAGCTGGTGAATTAGCCGGGCTAATAGAAATTGATACAGTCTATTTTGGCGGCGGGACTCCTTCCAGCCTGGCACCGGAAGAAATAGAATTGTTACTTTTAAGCCTCAAGAAAAATTTCAGCTCTGATGTCAAGGAAGTAACTCTAGAATTTAATCCGGAAAACCCTCTGGAGAAACTTCAAGATTTTAAGCAGGCTGGCATCAACCGCCTGAGCCTGGGAGCCCAATCTTTTTCTGACAAGATTCTGGAGAGCCTCGGCCGTCTTCATTCCGCCGGTGATATTTTTGAGTCGGTGAGCCAGGCCAGAAGAGCCGGACTGACTAATATTAATCTGGACCTGATGATTGGACTACCGGGGGAAGAGGTATCAATCTTTAGAGCCAATCTTCAGGGGATTAAAGCTGTCCAGCCGGAGCATCTGGCTGTTTATATGCTGGAAGAAATAGAAGAAGTTCCATTTAAAAAAAACTGGGAGAAAAATCCTGTGCCAGAGGATGATCTGGCTACCACTTATCAGAAGTATCAAGATAGCCTGTGGGAGATGAATTATCAGCAATACGAAATTTCTAATTATGCCCGGCCAGGTTATTTCTGCCAGCACAACCTGAAATACTGGGAATACAAACCGGTTGTCGGCTTTGGACCGTCGGCTGCTTCTCATCTTGGTTTTGTCCGCTGGCAAAATGTTCCGGACCTTAAGCTCTGGTCAGAAGCTATCACGAACGGTCAGATGCATCTGGCCGAGTATCTCATCTTAAGCCCGGAGGCAGCCTTAAAGGAAAAGTTAATGTCCGGATTGCGCCTGGCGGCGGGGATTAACTGGGAGTTAATAAGACAAGAATTTCCAAAATTAGATTTCCGTCCATATGAAGCAAGGATCCATGAACTTACAGCCCGGGGCTCCCTGGAAAAGGCCGGCCCAAACATCAGGATAAAGGCCAGCCAGTTTTTGATTGCTAATTCTATCCTGAGCGAACTTCTATTCTGATTATTCTGAGCGTGGCCTCTTCTTGTCTTTAATCCTGCTGGCCGCTAAAATATAAAAAAATTGAGGTGAATTGAAAATGGAAGGAAAAAAGATTAAAGTCAGTTGCTTGAATTGCGGCCAGACGAATTATTATCCTGAAGAAAGCGGAGAGAAAAAAGTCGTCTGTGGTAAGTGCCGCAGCCCTCTGCCCGGGCCGGGTAAGGATCTGGAGGTAAATCCGGCTCAGGTCCTCAATCTGATTTCCCGCTCGAGCCTGCCTGTTCTGGTTGATTTTTTCTCACCTTCCTGCCGTCCCTGCCAGATGATGGCGCCAATGCTTGGCAGGCTGGCTAAACGGCGAGCCGGTGAAATTATGGTCATTAAAGTTGATATTGATAAATATCCTGATCTGGCCTCCCAGTTTGGTATTCAGGCGGTTCCCACGCTGATTGTTTTTCATCGCCAGACCGAAAGGGGACGGACTTCCGGTGTCCTGCCTGAAACGGATCTGGCTCTCTGGGTAGCCAAATTAGCCTGACCTGGTTATTATCTTTTTACGTAAAGTTTGTATTGATGGGAAGAATGCCGAAGAGGGGACTCGAACCCCTACTCCCATTTTTGCGGGAACTAGCCCCTCAAGCTAGCGTGTCTGCCAATTCCACCACTTCGGCATGGGTTGCTGCGGTTATTTTTTTGTCTGATCCGGCTGTGTCTGCTCTGTCTGGTTAGCAGTCTGATTTGTCGTCTCAGGAGCTTGCTGGCTGGCCGGTGCTTTTTCTTCAGGTTTCTTCTGGGTTTCCGTCGCGGCTGGTTGAGATGGAATGCTCTTGGCTACTGACGAGGTTTTACCCGATAAAATCCATAAGCCTATCGAAGTCAGCATAAATAAGATAGCACAGACAGTGGTAATTTTGCTCAGAATGGTCTGGGTGCTCCTGGGGCCAAAAGCAGTCTGACTGCCGGCTCCCCCAAAGGCGCCAGCCAGATCAGCCGCCTTGCCCGATTGAAGTAAGACAGCCAGAATCAGCACAATACAAATAATAACGTGAATGATAATCAGTAATGTTGTCACCTCTAACCTTCTTTTGAACGGCTGGCTTCCCTGACTATCTCCAGAAAGGACTCAGCCTTAAGGGAAGCCCCGCCCACTAAAAATCCATCTACATCTTTTTCTTTTATCAAGGAAAAGGCATTGGCCGGTTTAACCGACCCGCCGTAAAGGATTATAGCACAGGCTGACACATTTTTTCCATACCTGCTGGCAATTAACTGCCGGATGTAATTGTGAACTTCTTCTGCCTGTTCGGGGGTAGCATTCTGTCCTGTTCCAATCGCCCAGATCGGCTCATAAGCCAGAATGACCATCCGGAATTCTTCCTCAGGCAAGTTGAACAGGCCATTTTCTAACTGGCTTTTTATTTTGTTGAGTGTCTGTCCATTTTTCCTGTCTTCAAGATTTTCTCCGATACAGACGATCGGCCTGAGTTCATGCTGCCGGGCAGCCTGAACTTTTTTCCGCACCATCTCATCTGTTTCGCCAAAAAATTGCCTTCTCTCTGAATGGCCGACAAGGACAAAATCACAGCCGGCTTCTCTTAACTGGATGGCAGAAATTTCACCGGTAAAGGCGCCTTCTTCTTCCCAGAAAAGATCCTGTCCACCGACCAGAATCCCACTTTTGCTGACTGTTTTCTTTACTTCCTGAATAGCCGTGAATGGCGGTATCAGAATAATCGTCGCCAGGCTTGGTGCCGGGGCCTGCTTCACCACCTCGGCTGCTAAATTTCTGGCCTCACTTATCGTTTTGTACATTTTCCAGTTGCCAGCTACCACTGGTCTGACCAAATCTTTCATTGACTTGACTCCATTTATTATTTTAGGGCCTCAATACCCGGCAATGTTCCATAAGCGATGAATTCAAGCGAAGCTCCGCCGCCGGTTGAAATATGGCTGATGCGGTCAGCAACACCGGCTTGATGAATAGCAGCAATTGAATCACCGCCACCAACCACAGAAAAGGCAGATGAACTGGCTACGGCTCTAGCAATTTCCACTGTCCCTGACGAAAAGGCTTTGACTTCGAAAACGCCAAGCGGACCGTTCCAGAAAATAGTCCTTGCTGATTTTATATATTTTTCGTATTCAGCTATGGTCTTAGGCCCAATATCAACAGCCATGAGATTATCAGGTAACGGGTAAGAATCAGCTACCATCTCTATTTCCTGGCTGTCAAGTGAGGAGGTCAGGACATGGTCCAGAGGCAGAATGATTTTTACACCGTTATCTTCAGCCTTTTTCATAATGCTATCTGCTATCTTCAGCTTATCTTCTTCTACTAATGATTGGCCGACTCCCTTGCCCTGAGCTTTAAGGAAGGTATAAGCCATAGCCCCACCAATGAGCAGAACATCAGCTTTATTGACCAGGCTTTCCAGAACAGGAATCTTATCTTCGATTTTCGCTCCGCCCAGAATAGCCACATAAGGTTTTTCAGGGTGATGAGTTATCCGGCTGAGATGCTCAACTTCTTTCTTCAGCAGGAAGCCGGCCGCCTTTTCCGGGATATAAGCAGTGATTCCAACGACCGAAGCATGAGCCCGGTGGCAGGAGCCAAAAGCATCATTGACAAAGACCTGGCAACCAGCGGCCAGCTTTTTAGAAAAATCAGCCTCGTTGTCTGTTTCCTGATTGTAGAATCTGACATTTTCCAGAAGGAGCAATTCTCCTTCCTTTAGACTGGTTTTCAGCCGGTCAACCTCCGGGCCGATGACATCGGGAGCCATGATGACAGTTGTTCCTGGCAGCATTTCCCGCAGGCGCTCAGCTACTGGTTTCAGGCTCATTTTTGGGTTGAACTGGCCTTTTGGCCTGCCCAGATGGGAAGCTACAACCAGGCGGGCGCCATTTTCCAGTAAATATTTGATAGTCGGCAGAGAAGCCTTAATTCTGGTCTCGTCTCTGATCTTCAGGTTTTCATCCAGTGGAACGTTGAAGTCCACACGGAGAAAAACAAGCTGTCCCTTGACTTTTATCTCTTCGGTAAATTTCATTATTTCCTCCGGTTTCAGTTACTTAGCCTTCATGACGTACTTAATCAAATCGGCCAGCCGGCAGGAATAGCCCCATTCATTATCATACCAGGCTAAAACTTTGACCAGGTTGCCCTCGATGACCTTGGTGGACGGGCCGTCCACGATGGCCGAATGAGGATTGGACATAAAATCCACTGAAACCAGCGGTTCTTCGGTATAGTCAAGGATTCCTTTTAGTTCAGAAGTGGCGGCCGTCTTCAAAGCAGCGTTAACTTCCTCGGCTGTTGTTTCTTTTTTGACCAGTGCTACCAGGTCAACCAGTGAAACATTAGGAGTTGGCACCCGGATGGAAATCCCATCAATTTTTCCCTTTAAATCAGGCATGACCAGGCCAATGGCTTTAGCCGCTCCGGTGGTTGTCGGGATTTGAGAGACAGCTGCCGCCCGGGCCCGCCTCAGGTCTTTATGGGGGGCATCAAGAATTTTCTGGTCATTGGTATAGGAATGGACCGTGGTCATAAAGGCTTTTTCAATCCCGAATTTTTCATGAATGACTTTGGTCACCGGGGCCAGGCAATTAGTTGTGCAGGAAGCATTGGAGATGAGGTGATGTTTTCCCGGATCATAATCTTTTTCATTAACTCCCATCACGATGGTTATATCCGGATCAGTAGCTGGAGCAGAAATAATTACCTTTTTAGCTCCGCCTATCTCCAGATGTTTGATAGCCTCCGGCCGCTTGGTATATTTACCGGTTGATTCTACCACCAGCTCCACTCCCAGGTCTTTCCATTTAAGGCCGGAAATATCTTTTTCAGCCAGAACCCTGATCTTTTTACCGTTAAGAATAATGGCGTCCTCAGTGGCCTTGATATCTTCTTTGAAACCACCGAGGATTGAATCATATCTAAGTAAATGAGCTAGAGTTTTGGCATCGGTAATATCATTAACAGCCAGATATTCAATTTCAGGATCATGACCTGAAGCACGGAGCAAATTTCTGCCAATCCGGCCAAAGCCGTTTATGCCAACTCTGATAGTCATGGGATACCTCCTTATGGTTAGATTAATTTTTGTTATTTTGCCTTTTATAAATTACCATAGTGAAAAAAGTGAATCAAGGTTTGAGCGGATTTTAAATTATCAACTTATCTGCCCGGTGATTTTATGATAAAATTTTTCTCCGGGAAAAAGAGGTTGGCCATGAAAGTTCTGACTGCCAGACAAATGAGAGAGATTGACCGCCAGGCCATTGATGGCCTGGGCTTGCCCGGTCTGGTGTTGATGGAAAATGCCGGGCGGGAAGTAGCTAATCTTGTCAGAAATGGATTGGGGATTGAATCAGGCTGTCCGGTTTTGATTATTGCCGGGAAAGGTAATAACGGGGGAGATGGCTTCGTGGCAGCCCGGCATCTTTTTAATAACGGCATTAATTGCCGGGTGCTTCTTCTTGGACGGGAAGAAGAGGTCAAAGGCGATGCCCTGGTCAATCTCACCCTGGCCAGAAAAATTGGCATAGAAATTATAGCTGTCCCGACACTGGCTTTGTGGGCCAGGTACCGCCATCTTTTAAAGGAAGCTCCGGTCATTATAGACGCCATCTTTGGCACTGGACTCTCCACTCCACTTGCTGACCTGTTTGCCCGGGTGGTTGAAGATGTCAATAATTCCGGGGCGCTGGTCGTGGCCATTGATATTCCGTCGGGGCTGTCCGCTGATACTTTTGAACTTATTGGCCCGGCAGTTAAAGCTGATTTTACTGTGACTATGGCTGCTCCCAAGATTGCCCACATTTTTCCGCCAGCGGAAGATTATGCTGGTGAACTATATGTAGCTGATATCGGTTTCCCGCCATCTCTTTTTGAGAGACCGGATTTTTCTATTGAACTGGCTGAAATTGATTCTCTCCGGCCATATTTTCAACCGAGAGAGAAAAACACTCATAAGGGCAATTACGGGCATTTACTGCTTCTGGCCGGTTCTTATGGAAAAACTGGGGCAGCCGCTATGGCTGGAAAAGCTGCACTGAAGATGGGAGCTGGACTGGTCACTGTGGCCACAGCCGATAGCTGCCTGCCCATTATCGCCAGAATGATGCCTGAATTGATGACTGAGCCGTTGCCAGAAACCAGTTCCCGGACAGTCTCTGACCGGGCATTAAGCCGGCTACTGGAGCTTCTTTCCGGGAAAGATGCTTTGCTTCTTGGCCCTGGCCTTTCTACTCATCCCGAGACAACTTCCCTGGTTCTAAATTTATTAGACCGGGTTAAAAAAACCAGGATGCCAGTCATAATTGATGCTGATGGTCTCAACATTATTTCTTCCAGGCGTAAAATTTTGTCCTTGCTCCCTGAAAAAACAGTTCTGACTCCTCATCCAGGTGAATTTTCCAGGTTGTCTGGAATTTCCACTGAAGAAGCTCTCCGTCGCCGGCTGGAAGTTATCCCCGAATTTGCCCGAAAATACAGAGTCCATGTGGTCTTTAAGGGTTATAAATCCCTGACGGTTTCGCCTGCAGGGAAAGTAATAGTTAATCCTACAGGCAATCCTGGTATGGCTTCCGGCGGGAGCGGTGATGTCCTCTCCGGCTTTATTGCCGGCGAGGCACTGCAAACCAGGGATCTTACCCAGGCGGTAGTCAATGCCGTCTTTATTCATGGTCTGGCCGGTGATTTAGCAGCCGGGGAAATAGGTGAGAGATGTCTTCTGGCCACAGATTTAATCCGCTATTTGCCCAGGGCCGTTTCCTTTGTCGCCCGCAGTGGGAAAGATGATGAAAGTTGAATCTCCTGATTTAACATTTATTACTGCTTCGCCAGAAGAGACTTTTGAACTGGCTAAAAAACTTGGGAAAGCTCTGGAGGGAAATGAGGTCATCTTATTGATTGGCGAGCTGGGCGCTGGGAAAACTCTTTTTGTGCGCGGGCTGGCTGCCGGATTGGGTGTCAGTGATGAAACTTATGTTTGCAGCCCTTCCTTTACTCTAATTAATATTTATGAGGGGCGCGTGCCTCTTTATCATCTGGACCTTTACCGGCTAGAAAAGGCGGAAGAAATGACTGAACTTGGCCTTGAAGATTTATTGGGTAACGGCGTACTGGCCATTGAATGGGCAGAAAAATTACCCTTTGAAATTAAAGGAGTTAAGCTGATTAAAATAATCATAGAAGTACCTGGCAAAAACCGGCGTAAGATAAAAGTTTCAGGCTCGAGGGTCCAGCTTGATTTTGTGTCAGAAAAAAAGGATAGTAAAAATTAAGCCGGCAAAGGTAAGCTGAAGGTAACTTAAAAAGCTTTACTTAAGCTTAAATAGTTGGATGAGGAGGATCAGGAGGAAATCGTTCGATAAAAAATCTTTGAGCGAAAGGACAGGCTAAATGATAGACCTCAAATCAATGATTGTTGATGTGCCCGACTTTCCTAAGGAAGGAGTAATTTTTAAGGATCTGACACCGGTCATTCAGGACCGGCAGGCCTTCAATCAGGCCATTGATGAACTGGCAGCTATCGCCAGGAAATATTCGCCTGACAGGATTGCTGCCATAGAATCGCGAGGCTTTATTTTTGGAGCCGCTCTGGCCCGGGAGCTCAGGCTTGGTTTCAGCCTGATCAGGAAAAAAGGCAAACTACCCAGGCAGACGATTACTATTCTGGCTCCCAATGAGTATGCGGTCGAATATTTTGAGGCTCACCTTGATAGCATCAAGCCAGATGAAAAGGTCATTATTGTCGATGATCTGATTGCTACTGGCTCTTCCGGCATCAGTGCCATTAAGCTGGTTCAGCAGTTAGGGGGAAAAGTGGTGGCTTTTGAAGCGCTGGTGGAATTGACTTCACTGGAGGGAGTTAGCCGGATGCAGGAAACTCATCCGGCAGTGCCTGTTCTCAGCTTGATTAAATTTTAAAGGTTGTCCGATAAAATAAAATAGAAACTAACAGGCTAAGATTCAATTGTGAGGTCAGTAGAACTGGCTGAAAGTTTCTAGTGGTGAAAGGAGACAGGGAGAATGAAATCCTGGTTTGAAAGGACTTTTCACCTGCTGGAAAACCAGACCGACTTCAAAACAGAATTCCTGGGTGGCCTGACCACCTTCATGACCATGTCTTATATTATTTTTGTCCAGCCGGCTATCCTGGGGGAGACCGGTATGAATACAGGAGCAGTCATGGTGGCCACCTGTTTAGCCAGTGCTTTGGCTACCCTGCTGACCGGGCTGCTATCTAATTACCCCATTGCTCAGGCGCCGGCTATGGGTCATAACGTTTTTTTTGCCGTCACCGTCTGTGGCTTAATGGGTTATTCCTGGCAGGTGGCTCTTGGAGCGAATTTTATATCCGGTTGTATCTTTACCTTCCTGGCCTTGATAGGCGTTGCCGGTAAGCTCGTCGATATTGTCCCGGAGTCTTTGAAACAGGCTATTGCTGCGGGCATTGGCCTGCTGATTGCTCTGGTTGGGCTTGAATATGCTGGTATCATTGTGGCTACTCCCGGAGTGTTCATTGGGCTCGGCCATCTGGGCAGCCGGCCGGTTATTGTCGCTCTTTTCGGACTGGTAATTATAGCTATCCTCATGACGAGGCGGATTCCAGGCGCGTTACTCTGGGGCATTCTGTCTTCTGCCCTTTTCGGGCTGGCCCTGGGCGTCGTTAAATTCCATGGCGTGTTTTCTGCCCCGCCTTCTCTTTCCCCGACGCTTTTAAAATTGGATATAAGCAGCGCTTTGAAGGGTGGTCTGATACCGATTATTTTTGTCTTTTTCTTTCTTGATGTTTTTGATACTGTCGGGACACTGGTTGGTGTCTGCAGCCCGGCTGGTTTCTTCAAAAATAAAAAGCTTCCCCGCGCCAACCAGTCTATGCTGGCTGATGCCATAGGCACAGTTACCGGAACCTTACTCGGAACTTCTACGGTCGGCAGCTATGTGGAAAGCTCAACTGGTATTGCCCAGGGAGCCCGAACCGGCCTGGCTAATGTTTTTACTTCTCTTTTCTTTTTAGCGGCTTTATTCTTCAGTCCGCTGGCCGAAATGATCGGCGGCAGCTATGTAGATAATGGCCAGGTCCTGCGTCCGGTGATTGCCCCGGCACTTATCATTGTCGGTTTTATGATGATGAAGGCCGTCACCAGAATAGACTGGCAAGATGTAACCGAAGCTATACCGGCCTTTTTGGCCCTGGTCGTTACACCTCTGTCGGTCAGCATTACTGATGGCCTGGCCTTCGGGTTTATAAGTTATTCCCTGCTAAAAGTTTTTAAAGGAGAGGGAAGAAAGGTTCACTGGCTCGTATATATTATTTCTTTATTGCTTCTGGTGCGTTATTTTTTAGATTAATGTAAACCTGGTGGTAAAAGACGGCTGTCTCCATTCCGTTTGGGAGACGGGCTGAAGGCTTTGTTGCCGGCTATTGATGGTTGCCTTATTTATTGCGTCTATAACAGGTTGAAAAAATAACCTGGCTGATTATCATAGAATTTAATGAAGGCATCTAAAATGAAGCTAAAAGACAGGTGGAAAAACTTAATTCCTATTATATTAGTAGTATTTATGGCTGGTTGTCTGAGTACCGTTAAACCGGCCAGGGAAGCTGGCTGGTCAGCCGGTCAGCAAAAATGGGTAGAAAAGACGATCAGAAAGATGAGCCTGGAGGAAAAAATCGGCCAGCTAGTGGTGGCCCGATATCACGGGGAATTTTATAACCGCCAGGATGAAGACTTTAAGCAACTGGAAAGCCTGGTGCGTGATTACCATCTGGGCGGATTGATTCTGGCCGGAGGGGAGGCACTGGAGACAGCTTACATCACTAACCATTTTCAGCAGCTGGCTAAAGTCCCTCTCCTTATTGCTTCCGATCTGGAGAGAGGAACTGGTAATCAGGTGACCGGGGCCACGCTCTTTCCGCCGCTTATGGCCCTGGGAGCAGCCGGTTCAGAAAAACTGGCTTATGAGATGGGCCGTATTACTGCTATTGAGGGCCGGGCCCTGGGCATCCATATGACTTATGCGCCGGTCGTTGATGTTAATATCAACCCGGACAACCCGATCATAAATACCAGATCAGCCGGTGAAGATCCGGAGCTGGTCGCCCGTCTGACTGCCGCTTTTATTCGCGGCTGCCAGTCAAATGGTATGATGGCCACAGCCAAGCATTTCCCGGGTCACGGCGATACTGATCAGGATTCCCATAGCCTTCTGCCGGTCATCAGGGCTGACCTGGAGAGGCTGGAAAAAGTTGAGCTTTATCCGTTTCAAAAGGCTATAGACCAGAGGGTTGAAGCCATAATGACTGCTCATCTTTATGTCCCGGCTCTTGAACCAGAACCAAATATTCCAGCCACCTTATCGCCGCGCCTTCTGACTGATTTACTCAGAAATAAAATGGGTTTTAAAGGTCTGATCGTTACCGATGCTCTTGAGATGGCCGGCATTAGTCGTTATTTTACTCCAGAAGAGGCTGCTTTCCGGGCGCTAAAATCGGGGGTTGACCTTCTTCTTCTGCCGCCGGAGCCAGTCAAAGTCATCAATTATCTGAAACAAGCTGTTGAACAGGGCGATTTGCCTCTGGCTAAGGTGGAAGAATCTGTGCGCCGGGTACTGGCTGCCAAGGCCAGGCTGGGCCTCAACCGGAGCTCTTTAGTTTCCCTTGACCGGTTGCCTCTGGTTCTGGGCCAGCCAGAATTTAAGAAGGCAGCCCTGGAGACTTTTGAGTCAGCCCTGACTCTGATCAGAAATGAAAATAATCTTCTGCCGCTCCGGCCTGGTAAAAAAATAGTTATTCTCTCTTTAAGCAGTGATCCGGGAGATTTTTATGCCGGGAGAAAATTGGCGGTAGCCCTGACCAGCAGGTTTCCCTCAGCTCAAACTTTTTATGCCGATGGTGATACTGGCCGGGAAAAATTAGAAGAGGCTTTAACTGCCTGCCGTCAGGCTGAGGTAATTATAGCCGCTCTTTTTTCCAGCCTGCGGGCTGGTAAGGGAAGTGTCGATCTTGAACCGGCTCAGATTGAGCTTCTTCAGAAAGTTAAAGAAGCTGGGCGGCCAGTTGTAGTTCTTTCTTTTGGCAGCCCTTATTTTATCCGTCATTTACCTCAAGTTGATAGCTACCTCTGTCTTTACCGCAGTACCCCGGAAACCCAGGAACTGGCAGCCAGGGCTATCTGCGGAGAGATCAGAATTTCCGGCAGGTTGCCTGTTTCCATTCCTGGCCTTTACCCTTATGGGTATGGACTTACTCTGGAAAAAATAAATGAATGGGAGGAAAAATGAAATATAAAAATTTCGGCCAAACGGGGCTGAAAATTTCAGAACTCTGTTTCGGAACGATGTCTTTCGGGGCGGAAGCTGATGAGAAAGCTTCTGCTGAAATGTTTAATCTCTGCCGGGATAAAGGTATTAATATTTTTGATTGCGCTGATCTTTATGCCCGCGGC
The DNA here is from genome assembly GCA_028749115.1 of Acidobacteriota bacterium. Classification (GTDB taxonomy): domain Bacteria; phylum Acidobacteriota; class Aminicenantia; order Aminicenantales; family Saccharicenantaceae; genus Saccharicenans. Next base: position 43,325 of record JAQURD010000011.1, read on the forward strand.
CAGGCAGAAGAAATACTTGGCCGGCTGATTAAAGATTGCCGGGAAGAAGTCATCGTCACCAGCAAAGTTTATTTTCCAACTGGACCGGATATCAACGCCATGGGAGCCAATCGCCGTCATATTATGTATGCCGTTGAAGGCAGTCTCCGGCGTTTACAGACTGATCGCCTGGATATCTATTTTATTCACCGTTTTGATGATATTACTCCGCTCGAAGAAACGCTCAGAGCTCTCGATGATCTTGTGCATCAGGGAAAAATTGTCTATTTAGGCTTGAGCAATATGGCTGCCTGGCAGATAGAGAAGGCTATCGGGGTTTCCACTCTCTACGGTCTGGCACCGGTGGCCTGCCTTCAGCCGATGTATAATCTGGTCAAGCGTCAGGCGGAAGTGGAAATTCTACCTATGGCCGAAGTAGAAAAACTTGGAGTCCTGACTTACAGCCCGCTGGCTGGCGGGTTACTTTCCGGTAAGTATGGGAAAAATAAACGCCCTCCTTCTGGCCGGCTGCTTGAAAATAAGATTTATCAGACAAGATATCAGGATGAGCTGGCTTTCGAGATAGCGGAAAAATTTACAAAATTAGCCAGAGAACGTGGGTATAATCCGGTAAGCCTGGCCGTGGCCTGGGTGGGCGGTCATCCGGCTGTTACGGCCCCAATTGTTGGTGCCAGGAATGTCGGTCAGCTAAAAGATATCCTGGCGGCAGCCGAAATAGAAATGACGCCGGAGCTTCACCAGGAAATCTCCAGTCTATCTCCAGAGCCGGCTCCAGCTACTGACCGCAGTGAAGAAAAAACTGATATTCATTTTCCAATTAGAAAGTAAAAGTTATCTTCCGTCCACTGCGGCTTTTACTCCCCGGGATTATGTTGGCTGGAACCTGGATGTGCCTGGTGCCTCAGAAGATAAAAATGTAAAAAATCAGATAAACTATAACTTCCTGCTGAGTATTCTGAGTATGGGAAAGGCCTTAGAAAAAGTTAAAAAGAGCTGGGGTGAGTGAGGGGAATCGAACCCCCAACCACTGGATCCACAGTCCAGTGCTCTAACCGTTGAGCTACACTCACCACCGGAAGGATTAGAATTTTCTCATCAAACGAGAGAGTTGTCAATAAGTCAGAGCTGAGCCCTAAAGCCCAGGGCTTTGATTGCCAGGTTAACTTTTTATTCTTTTTGTTCTTCAATCAGGTCAAGGACTTCTTCTGAATCACGCCATTTTTCTCTTACTCTGACGCTTAACTCGAGGAAGACCCGGCTCTCCAGAATATCTTCTATTTCTTTTCGAGCCTGGGTGCCGATGGTCTTGATCATCGAGCCGTGGCGCCCGATGATGATGCCTTTATGACTTTCCTTTTCGACCAGGATATCGGCTTTTATCCTGGTCAAAGGCTGGTTCCCTGATGAACTAGAGCCGGGACTTTCTTCTCCCTTCGGAGAACTATCCGACGCCCGAGGCCGCTCAATCGAGCGGATAACCACAGCGGTGGTATAGGGCAATTCTTCTTCCACCAGATTCAAGATTTTCTCTCTGATTATTTCTGACAGCAGGAATCTTTCTGATTGGTCGGTTATTTCTTCATCCGAGTATATTTTTCCGGCCTGGGGCAAATAAGCATAGATTAAGTTTTCCAGAAGGTCGAGATTATCTCCCTTGAGAGCTGAGATGGGAATGATTTCACGAAAAGGGAAAAGATCTTTGTATTTATCAATGACCGGCAATAATTTATCCTTTTTAACCAGGTCAATCTTGTTGATTAAGAGAAAAACCGGTGTCCTGACCTTTTTCAAGATATCGAGGACATATCTATCGCCCTGGCCGAATTTTTTATTGGCTTCGATCAGGAGCAGAATGAGATCAGCTGTTTCCAGCGAGGAATAAACATAATTCATCATCCTTCTGTTCATCAGATGCAAGGGTTTATGGATGCCAGGATTATCAATAAAAATAATCTGTCCCCGGCTGGTGGTTTTGATACCGAGCAGGCTGATTCTTGTCGTCTGAGGCTTGTTTGAGACGATAGCAATTTTCTGTCCCAGGAGAGCGTTAAGCAAAGTTGATTTACCGCTATTGGGCCGCCCGACCAGAGCTACATAACCTGTGCGAAACTGTTCTTCTTTCTCTTTTTTTCTGGCTGGCATACTCTTCTATTCCTCTTGATCAGTTCCAGTTTGAGGTTCGGCGGCACTTCTGGTCAGCCGGACTTTTTTGATACTCTTCTCATCTACCTCTAGAACCTCAAAGGTCAGTCCAGCCATTTTCACTTTTTCACCCTTGCCAGGCAGCCGGCCAAGATATTGGTTGAGTAATCCATTGACCGTTAGATAATCAGCTTCGGCCAGGTCAATTTTCAACATCTCTTCCAGATCTTCAATTTCAGTTTCTCCGCTCACCAGGTAAGTGTCTGGCTTTTCAACTATGATCTGCGGTTCTTCCAGATCATATTCATCCTGAATATCACCGACTATTTCTTCCAGGAGGTCTTCCATAGTGACCAGGCCGGCTACTCCTCCATATTCATCAACCACCACGGCCATTTTTTGCCTGACCTTTTTGAATTCTTTCAGGAGTTCTTTGACCAGCATGGTTTCGGGCACAAACAGGACTGGCCTGACCAGAAAATCAATCTTCCGGCTGGCCTCCTTCTCATCAGTAAATTCAAGCAGATCTTTGGCCATGACCATGCCTTCCATATTATCAAGGCGGTCTCTATAGACGGGAATTCTGGAATATTTTTCGCGGCTGATTAACTCTTTTAGCTCTCCAATGGTTGCCTCCCGTTCAGTGGCGATTATTTTCGTTCTGGGCGTCATAATTTCCCGCACAGTCCGGTCTCCGAATTCAACGACTCCCCGCAGGAGTTCATTCTGATCTCTTTCGATAATGCCTTCTTCGGTGGCTTCATCAATGAAAGTATTTATCTCCTGATCAGAGGCTTCGTGGTTCTTTTCATCTGCCTGCCTTTTTTCCTCTTTTTTTAATAAAAAGCGGGGCAAGATCAAAGCAGGTGACAGGAGCCAGATCAAAGCACGTAAGGCTGGCAAAAAAATGAGCAGCCCCCGTTCTCCCAGGAGAAAAAGAACCAGCCGGGGTAAATAATCAAAAAGAATCAGATATATTAAAATCAGCACCAGAAAAAGCCATAAGGGCCACAGATTGAATTTTGGCCAGAGAAGAAAGGCATAGACTAAAAAGGCCAGAAAGAAAAACATCCGGGCATAGTCAACGGCTATCTTCAGTTCATCATAGTGATCAAGAACTTTTTGCTTGACCTGGCTTTGTCGTTTCCCCAGAAGACGGGAGAAACCAATCCGGGAATAGTAGGAAAAAACCGTATAAAATAGCGACATAAGAAAGCAGAAAAAGGCACTGATTAGCAGGCCAGCTACTTCCAGAGAAGATTCTGTCATCTGGCTTCCTGCCCGCTGATTGCTTCCGATTTATAATTGTTTAGCAGAAGAAGCCTGACTTTTTCTTCCTCTTCTTCCAGGCCGGCCGAATGTTCAAAGCCGAGTAAATGGAGAAAACCATGGATGGCTAGAATCTCCAGCTCACGGCTTAGCGAGTGGTTGTGACTTTTGGCCTGCCGCCTGGCCACCTGAGGACAGATGATAATATCACCTAAATAATATTTGCCGTCCGGCCACTTTTCTTTCATGGTAAAACTCAGGACGTCAGTCGGCTTATCCTGATGGCGGTATTTTCGATTAAGGTTCTGCATAGCCCGTGTACCGACAAAGCTGACCACGACTTCTGCCTGCGGCATTTTATATCTCCGGCTTAACTTGTCCAGCAGGATTTTAATTTTTCTCCTGGGGACCGGATTTTTCCTCAGGTTGCTTATTATTGTGACCATTGTCCTTTTTTACTTCTTCCTTCTTATCGGTTTTATCTGTCTTCTCAGTTTTATCAGTTTTCTTTTCAAAATCAAAGCCCGGGTAGGTTGGCCGCGGATGATAAATAGCATAAAGGGTAGTCAGGTAAGAATTGGCAATAACCCGCAGTTCCTTGAGGGAGAAACCGCATTCATCAAGCTGACCGTCCTGAAGCTGGGTATTAAAAATCTCAGTAATGACCCGTTTTAGGTTTTCTCTGGTCGGAGATTTAAGACTTCTGGCGGCTGCTTCCACTGAATCGGCCAGCATGATTAAGCCGGCTTCTTTACTTCTGGGCAGCGGCCCTGGATAGCGGAAATCTTCAACCTCAATTTTATGAAGTTCAGGGTCATATCTTTCTTTGGCTTTGTGATAAAAATAGCGGACAATTGATGTGCCGTGGTGCTGAGAAATTATATCAATAATTCTTCTGGGCAGCCTGACCTTTCTGGCCATTTCCACTCCTTCCCGCACATGATTGACAATGACCAAAGTGCTGAGCGAGGGAGTCAACTCGCGGTGAATATCATAACCGGGGATTTGATTCTCACTGAAATATTCTGGCCGTTTGAGTTTTCCCAGATCATGATAGAGGCCAGCTGCTCTGACCAGAACAGAATCAGCTTTGATCACCTCAGCCGCTTTTTCAGCCAGGGTGGCGACAATTAGCGAATGATGATAGGTTCCTGGTGCCTCCAGGGCTAATCGCCGGAAAACTGGCAGGTCGGAATTGCTGAGTTCATACAGTTTGGAGGGCGTCAGAAAACCAAAAATGCTTTCGAAAACTGGCATTAAGACATAAGCGATAGCTGCACTGAGCAATCCGCCTATCAGGCTGCTCACCAGTTCAGTGCTTAAGATTGACAGGTTCTCAAAACTCTGTTTTATCAAATGGAAAATTAAAACCAGGATGACCTGGAAAGGAGCTACAACCATCAGCCCGGTTTTTAAGACAGTGCTCCGGCTCTGCGGGAAAAAGTATTTCAGGCCATAAATTACTGAGACTCCACCCAGCAGGATGTAGATAATTAAGAAGTAATCTCCATTGAGGAGATAACCAGTTAGCAGGCTATTGATGACACAATAGACCACGGCTGTCTCAGCTGAAGTGGCCAGAGTGATAAGAAAAGCTCCAAACTGCAGGGGAAAAGCAAAAATTAGAGCTTCTTTCTCCAACATGAGAGGAGTGGCTGAATGGCTTAAAGCTTCGGCCAGAAAAAGGCTGGCTTTGGTGACCAGAAAACTCAGGAAAAGAGTTAGCCCCATCATGGTCAGAATGGATAACTTGTTTTCTGCTTTTGAAACCGGTTCAATAACCAGCCAGATAAAATAGAAAAGGATGAAGTATAAAATGGCCAGGCCGGAGAAATTGAATAACCAGTGTGGCTGATGGCTGATCTTCTGATTAATCAGTATAATTTGCCTAAGATGTTCAGAAGTTACTTCATCGCCTTTTCTGATGATGACCTTGCCTTTCTTAATGGTGTAAAAAACTGACTCAACTGAATTTCTGATTTTGAGTTTTCTGGCTTCGGTTTCAGCCTGGTCATAACTGATGGTTGGAGAGAGCAGAACTGGCAGCCATGATTTTAGAATTGATTTTGTTCGCGGCGGCAATTCCAGGGCTTCAACTTCAGACAGGAGATTCTGCCTGGCCTCTTTCATGTCAATAACTTCTCCCGCCTTAAGCAGTTTTTCTTCCTTGCCTCTGATGATTAGAAGTCCTTTTTCAAATTCACCGTGGTTCATTAGCTCCCGCGATAAAACTATCTCCTTGTTCAGGCTTGAAGCCATAATTTGAGAGGAAAGATTTTCCAGCTCGACCGGAAACTTTAACTTAAGTAACTGGTCAAGAGTCTGGTCGTCAAGATCAATAGTCAAATTTTCAGAAAGTTGCCTTTGTAGTTCTTTGATGGTTGAGGCTGTCGGTCTGGCCGCTGCTGCCCGGCCAAGAGCAAACATCTGTTTTATTTTTTCCTGGACACTCGAAATAATTCTCTCGTTATGGAAATATACGGGCGGAACGGTACTTTCTGCCTGGCTCCTTCTTTTTTCAGTTGCCTGAATATCCTCTACAGTAATTTCAACCGGAGAAGTGATATCTTTAGTGGCAATTTCACCGACCTTGATCTGAGGCAAAGGTCTGGCCGGGAAAAAAGAAATGACAAAGGAGAGCAGAAGTGAAAAAATAGTTATATAAAAAAAGGGACTAGAAACGACTTTTTTAATCCAGGAAAGGTTTTCTTTCGAATCCGGCGGCGCCTTTTTCCGGAAAGGTATAATTTCATCGTTTTTAAATAAGCGCAACTGGCGGAAATGAATGATTTTCATCTGATTTTATGGTTAAAGCGATTGAGCTTCTGACCTGGCATAGGCCTTGATAATTCTGGCTACCAGAGAGTGACGGACCACATCTTTTTCAGTAAAGTAAATGAAAGCAATCTCTTTGATTGGAGACAGGACTTTAATAGCCTGGAGAACACCAGATTTCCTGGGTTGAGGAAGATCGATCTGAGTGATATCGGCTGTAACCACCAGCTTGGAATCAAAACCCAGCCTGGTGAGAATCATTTTCATCTGTTCCCGGCTGGTATTCTGGGCTTCGTCCAGAATGATAAAAGCATTATTTAAAGTCCGGCCTCTCATATAGGCTAATGGGGCAATTTCAATTATTCCCTTTTCGAGCAGACGACTGGCCTGCTCAGAGGTAGTCAAATCAAATAAGGCATCATATAATGGCCTCAGGTAGGGATTGACTTTTTGAAACATATCGCCCGGTAAAAAGCCCAATTTTTCTCCTGCTTCCACCGCTGGCCTGGTCAGGATAATGCGGTTAACCTGTTTAGTCTGCAAATAAGACAGGGCGAGAGCCATGGCCAGGTAAGTTTTGCCTGTCCCGGCCGGGCCGATACCGAAAACCAGATCATATTCTTTTATGGCTTCCATGTACTCTTTCTGGTTAAGACTTTTAGGAGCAACGGATTTCCGCTGAAGATAAAGCAGATCAGCCGGCTCATAATCTTCCAGTTGACCGTGGTTTCCTTCCATCAGATCAAGAGCTATCTGGAAATCTTCTTCTTTCAATTTGTAGCCTTTTTCTTCCAGCTCCTGAAGCTTATCAAAAAAGCTCCTGGCCAGCTGAACTTTTTCTGCCTGGCCTTCAATGGTAAGCTTATCACCCCGGAGAGACAGGCTGATACCTAAGCGGTTTTCCAGACGTTTAAGGCTTTTATCAAGGCTGCTGGAGTAAGAAATTCCCTGGACAAAATGGCGGGTAGCTTTTTCCATCTTAAAAGGTTAATTACCTCTTTCCTGCATTATCTTATTTGAGAAATATCATCGAATCTAAAAAAATTAAATCACGCCTCTCAGGTTTTGTCAAGGAAGCCTCAGCCCTTCGGCCAGAAGTGTGGTGCTCGGGCTAAGAAAATATAGTGGTAACTCTTTTAAAGACAATGAGTTAGGCAAAAAGTTAGCCTGCCAGCATAACCGGGAGGAATTTTTATCGTCAATTTATTTGATTTGCAGGCGCCCGGGGTAAGGGGTGTTGAGGCTAAAAATAGAAGGCATCAGTCCCGGTAGGGCGGAGGAGAAAGACAGACCAGGAGGGGTGGTCGCGGCCTGGTGCTTATCTGGCACCTGAACGCCTGCAAGACAGGTTCTATTTATTAATTTCTGAAGCCTTCGGTCTTAATCCAGCTTGAAACCTGAAAGCAGTTGAAAAAAAGTTCAGTCTGTTATATAAAACTTGCTCAGGAGGAACAATGGAAAAAGAATTTACTTCAGTTTCCATTCCGACTTCTATCTATAAAAAAATTGAAGAAAAAATAAAGGGGACAGAAATAAGCTCGGTTTCAAGCTATGTGACAAAAATTTTAAGGGAAAACCTGACAAAAGAAGAGGAAAACAAAGAGGTCTTTACGCCTGAAGAAGAGGAAAAAATTAAAGAAAGGCTAAAAGCTCTCGGCTATATCGACTGAGAAGCGGCTTTCAGCCAGCCAACCCGCTAGTTAAGGAGAAAATCATGGTTAGTCCACACGGAGGTAAGCTAACCAATTGCCTCCTGGAGGAAAGAGAAAGACAAAAAGTTCTGAATGATATTGACCGCCTGCCTTCTCTGACCATTGATGCTGATCTTTTATCCGATGTCGAAAATATTGCTACCGGTGTCTATTCGCCGCTTAAAGGCTTTTTGACCCGTTCTGATTTTGAGAGTGTTCTAAAACAAATGAGACTCGGCAATGATTTAGCCTGGACTATTCCCATTGTTCTTGATGTTGACCGTGAAACAGCTAGCCGGCTAAAAATTGGAGGGAGGGTAGCCCTGGTGAGAGAAGATGGCCAGCCGGCAGCGGTGCTCAATCTTGAGGACAAATATTCTTATGATAAAGAAGAATTTGCCTCCAGGATTTATGGCACAACTGATCTGAAACATCCGGGAGTGGCCAGATTGTCGGAGATGAAAGAAATTTTACTTGGTGGCAGGCTGGAAGTGATAAATCTCTCTCCAGCCCCTTTTGATCGCTATTACCTGTCACCACGCGAAACGAGGATTCTTTTCCGGGAAAAAGGCTGGAAAACAGTGGTCGGTTTTCAAACGCGAAATACACCCCACCTGGGCCATGAATATGTTCAAAAGACTGCTTTGACCTTTACTGATGGTCTCTTTATTAACCCGGTCATCGGTCGCAAGAAAAAGGGTGATTTTAAAGATGAGGTCATTCTGGCTGCCTACGAAGAGCTTATCAAGCACTATTACCTTAAAGACCGGGCGGTCATGGCCATCTTAAAGATGGAAATGCGTTATGCCGGGCCGCGGGAGGCCATTCATCACGCTATTATCAGAAAGAACTTTGGCTGCACTCATATTATCATCGGACGGGATCATGCCGGCGTCGGGAATTATTATCCGCCCTATGCTGCCCAGGAAATCTTTGACGAGTTCTCTGACCTGGGCATTGTCCCGCTTTTCTTCAAGTCTTTCTTTTTCTGCCGGAAATGTCAGTCGGTGGAAAATGAAAAAACCTGTCCTCACGACCAGTCCGAGCATGTAGAATTCTCCGGAACCAGAATCAGAGAAATGCTGGTTAAAGGAGAAGTGCCACCGCCAGAGTTAATGCGGCCGGAAGTGGCCAGGGTGATCTTGTCCTTTAAGCAGCCTTTTAATGATTGATTGAGGATTAAAACCGGTTAGATAATGAAAGGTAGCTGAATTGAAAGACAAAAGGCTTCTGATTATTGGTCTCGATTGTGCTCCGCCTTCTTTGATCTTTGACCGGGCAGAAAAGTTGCCTCATCTCCGGCAACTTATGGCCAATGGGATTTATGGATCGCTGCGCAGTTGTGACCCGCCAATTACGATCCCGGCCTGGATGGTCATGGCCACCGGTCGCGATCCAGGCGAACTCGGTCTGTATGGCTTCCGGCATAGAAAGGGTTATGAGTATAACAGGATGTGGATTGCCAACTCAACGGCGGTCAAAGAGAAGACTGTCTGGGATTATCTGGGGGAGCAGGGGAAAAAGAGTATTCTGGTTGGAGTTCCACCCAGTTATCCCCCCAGGCCAGTCAAGGGCGAGCTCATATCTTGCTTTATAACGCCTTCCAATGAAAAATCATATACCTATCCGGAAGAGCTCAGAAAAGAAATAGAAGAGCGTTTTGGACTTTTCCTTTTTGATGTCGTTTTCAGGACAGAAGATCGCTCTGAAGTCCTGAAAGAAATTTACCGCATGACTGAAAATCATTTTCAGGTGGTTGATTATCTTCTTGCCCGCCAGGATTGGTCTCTGTTCTGGCTGGTGGAGATCGGGGTGGATCGTATGCACCATGCTTTCTGGAAGTTTATGGATAAAAACCATCACCTCTACCAGCCCGGTAATCCTTTTGAGTCAGCTATCTATGATTATTATCAATTTCTTGACGAAAAAATCGGACAGCTCTTGAAGAAAATAGACGAGAGCACTGCCGTCCTGGTCGTTTCGGATCATGGGGCGAAGGGAATGAAAGGTGCTTTCTGTGTCAATGACTGGCTGATTGAGCAGGGAGATCTCGAAATTTCGGAGCCGCCAGCTCGTGGTCAGAGCATCGATCACCTTAAAATTGACTGGAAGCGGACAAGGGCCTGGGGCTGGGGTGGTTACTATGCCCGCATTTTCTTAAATGTCGAAGGGCGGGAACCTCAGGGCATCATCCAGCCCGATGATTATGAAACAGCGCGCGATGAACTGGCTGCACGTCTGAAAGCTATCCGTGGGCCAAAAGGGGAAGAATGGCAGACGGTCGTCATCAAACCTCAGGAGCATTACCCGGTGGTCAATGGCGATTATCCTGACCTCATGGTTTATTTTGATGATTTATACTGGCGTTCGGCCGGCACCCTTGGCTATGGAACGCTCTATCTGGAAGAAAATGATACCGGGCCGGATGACGCTGTTCATGATTACAATGGAATCTATATTCTTTATGATCCAGATTCTCCAGGCGGGATAAAGAAAGAAGCCAATATTATTGATATTGCCCCGACTGTTCTTCAGCTTCTGGAGGGACCGGTTGTACCTGATTTAAAAGGGAAAGTTATAAGCTGATTTTTATTTCCTGAACAAGAGCCGGCGATAAGTTTAATCGGCCGGGCTTCAGTGATGGAGAACATCTTATCAAATGGTTTTAGATGGAACAGACAGAGAAGAAAGATATAGGCTGGAAGTCTGAACAGGGAAACTCAATTCCAAAAATTAAGGAAGCGGAGCAGAATACAATGTTCTGGCCGCCAGGAAATGAGAAAGAAAAATCAAAATTGATTTAGGATAAAAGACAAAAAAGGAGTAGTTGAATGTGTCAGGAACAAAAGGGTTTTACCCTGTGGTTTACCGGCCTGCCCTGCTCGGGCAAGACGGCCATAGCTGACTGCCTGGCCCAGGTTCTCAAAGAGAAGGGTTTAAAAGTTGAGCGTCTGGACGGGGATGTGGTTCGCCAGAGCCTCTGCCGGGATCTTGGCTTTTCGCGCCACGATCGAGATGAAAATATCCGGCGGGTGACTTTTGTGGCCAAGCTGCTCACCAGAAATGGTGTGGCTGTTCTGACATCTTTTATTTCACCTTACCGGGAGATAAGAGATGAAGCCAGGCGCGAAATAGGTGACTTCATTGAGGTCTATGTGAAATGTCCGCTGGAAGTCTGCATGGCCAGAGATGTCAAGGGGCTGTATCAGAAAGCCATAAGGGGAGAAATTAAAGAGTTTACCGGTATCTCTGATCCCTATGAAGAGCCACTCCAGCCGGAACTGGTTTTAGAAACAGACCGGGAAACCATTGAAGAAAGTGTCAGTAAGGTCCTCAATTATCTCCGCCAGGCAGGCTATCTCGAAGAACATATCTAACCCTGGGAATAAAAAAAATGGCAGAGTATAAAAAATATCTGGTGACAGGTGGTGCTGGCTTTATTGGTTCACACCTGGTAGAGGAACTGGTCAGACGTCAGTATCAGGTCAGAGTCCTGGATGATTTTTCAAGCGGTAAAGAAGAAAATCTGGCTTCTTTTAGCTCAAAAATAGAAATAATCAGGGGTGATATCAGGGACAGGGAAACCTGCCGGCGAGCAGCCGCCGGTATGGAGGTAATTCTCCATGAAGCGGCGCTGGCCTCGGTCCCCAGATCAATCTCCGAGCCTTTTCTGGCTCATGAAATAAATTTAACCGGGACGCTAAATTTACTCCAGGCCGCAGTCGAAGCCGGGACCAAAAGCTTTGTTTTCGCTTCTTCCTCGGCTGTCTATGGTGATGATCAGGTCTTTCCCAAGCAAGAGGGAAGCGAAGGTAAGCCTCTCTCTCCCTATGCTGCCCAGAAGCTGGGCTCTGAAAAATACTGTCAGGTTATGAGTCTGCTAGACGATTTCAATGCTGTTTCTCTGCGTTATTTTAACGTCTTTGGCCCCCGCCAGGACCCTAATTCTCAATATGCGGCTGTCATTCCCATTTTTATCAAGCGCCTCCTGGCCGGACAGCCACCGGTTATATATGGTGATGGCGAACAAACCCGCGACTTTATCTACATTGGCAATGTGGTCAAAGCCAACCTGCTGGCAGCTCAGGCCGAGCGTTTCCGGGGAGAGGTTTTTAACATCGGTTCTGCGGAGAGAATTACCATCAATGATCTATCCAGAGAAATTGCCAGCTGCCTGGGGCAACCGGTCAAACCAGAATATGCTCCACCCCGCCCGGGCGATATCAGGGATTCCTGTGCAAGCCTGGAAAAGGTCAGAAAGCTTATCGGCTTTGAACCTGAAATTGATTTCAGACAGGGCTTGAGACTGACCGTTGACTGGTATAAAAAGCGAATCGGGTAATACTGATTAAAAGGTTATTAGTTTCAGCAAATTCTGGGAAGAAGCTCTGAAGTCAGAGGCTCGAGCAGCCGCAAGCCACCAGTCAGAGTTTCGAGCAAAGCTTCTCCCGGCCGGCCAATCTTATTCTGAACCTCACCGATAATAGCGGCATTTTTCCCTTCCGGCCGGGACCTGAGTTTTTTTAGAATTTCATCTGCTTTTCGGGCAGGAACAACCATCAGCGCCCGGCCTTCACAGGCCAGATAAAGAGGATCAATGCCCAGAATTTCAACCGCTCCCTGCAGCCTGGTAGAGTAGGGAATTTTTTCTTCTTCTACCAGCAGTGGAAATGAAATGGTCTGGGCCAGTTCGGCTAGAACAGTAGCCAGCCCACCCCGGGTAATATCCCTCATCCACAATACACCGTCTGGCCAGAGAGGAAGCAGAAAAAGAAGAGGAGCACAATCACTTTTAACCCGGGCTTTCAATGGAAATTTATTTCTGCTCAGGAGAATGGCCAATCCATGCTCTCCAATCTGGCCGGTCACCAGAAGCTTATCACCTGGTCTTATTTTATCTGGCCGCGGTCTGCCCAGCAGGCGGCCGACTCCGGCCGTGTTGATATAAATTTTGCCTCCCTGTCCCTGGGGAACAACCTTGGTATCACCAGTTACAATTTCGACTGAGGTGGCCCTGGCCGTTCTTTTTATGGATTCCAGTATTCTTTCCAGCTCTTCGAGCTCAAGACCCTCCTCTATAATGAGAGCGAGAGATAGATAGGACGGTCTGGCTCCTGAGACTACCAGATCGTTAACAGTGCCGTTAACACAGAGTGTCCCGATATCTCCTCCGGGGAAAAAGAGTGGATCAACCGTATAAGAATCAGTGGTCAGGGCAATTCCCCACGGAAGGTGAGCAGCATCATGAAGTTCGCCTAAAAGGGGATTCTTAAACCGTGGCACAATTCTGCTGGCAATAAAATCCCTCATCAACCGACCGCCGCTGCCCATTTCAAGACTGATTTTTGCCATGGCTTTCTGCTCCAGAAAACTTGCATTCTATAAGACAGGCTCCTTCATAAGAAACCATACAGGGCCCCTGGGGGCTATCCGGCCGGCACTGCCGGCCAAATAAAGGACAGTCAGTCGGGCTGATCAGCCCCTTGAGGACATCTCCACAGCGGCAGGCTGTTTTTGGTGCTCTGGAATCTGGCTCCAGCTTGAGTGAAAATCTCCTGACCGCATCGAAATCAGAATATTCGGGTCTTAATTTAAGCCCGCTATCCGGGATGATTCCCAGTCCTCGCCAGTCAGCGGCTGTCCTGATGAGATATTTTTCCATAATAGCCTGAGCCTTAACATTACCTTCCGGTTTGACCACTCTCCGGTATTCGTTGGCTACCCGGGCCCGTCCACTTTTTATCTGCTTGACCACGGCCAGAATACCGAGAAGAATGTCGGCTGGTTCAAAACCGGCGATCGCCCCTGGCAGATGATATTTTTCTGCGACAAAAGCATAGGGCTTTTCACCAATGATAGCACTGACATGTCCGGGATATATAAAACCGTTTATGGCCAGCAGCTTTCCAGATTCAATGATGGCTTTCAGGGCAGGCGGAATGAGCCAGAAGGCCGTCAAAAGTGAATAATTTTGGAGCTTGTCCTCAACTGCTTTTTTAACCGTAAAAGTTATACCAGGAATAGTGGTTTCGAAGCCAGCCCCAAAAAAAATCACCTGCTTTTCTGGCTGATTATGGGCTTCCGCCACGGCTTCCTCGGGAGAATAAACTATTTTCAGTCGGGAGCCAGGCGCTGGAACGACTGTCTGCAGAGAGCCTTTTCTGGTTGGTACTCTGGTCATATCTCCGAAGGTACAGACCAGAATATCGTCTCGTGCTACCAGCAGGTCAATTATTGCCTCATGAAAGTAATCCGGAGTAATACAGACCGGACAGCCGGGCCCTGAAATCATGTCAATCCCTACCTGGCGCAAGCGGGGATTTAAGCCGGAGCGATGAAGCGTCATCGTATGGGTGCCGCAGACTTCCATCAGCTTTAGAGGTGTGGGAAGACTACTGGTTTCAAACTCAATGGCCTGCAACAGACGATCGGCAGTCTCTTTAGTCCTCCAGTTAGAAAAAGGCAGGCGAGTTGGAGTTGACGGGGACATGGCTACCGTCCTAAGATTGTTTTTCCAGTTCTTGAAAAAGTTTGAGTGTACGGTGGGCTTCTTTTTGATCAAGCCTGGAGATAGCAAAGCCAGCGTGGACTATGACCCAATCGCCAACTTTAATATCCGGTAAAAGCGAAAAATTGGCCAGGACCTGGCTACCTAAATAATCAACCTGGCCTGTCCCATTGTCATTCAGGCTGACGACCTTCCCGGGAATAGCCAAACACATTTCATCCTCTTTTTGAAAATACTACCATAGACCTGTCAGCCTGTCTATAAAGGCGGCTCTTTTTGACAAATTTCCTCTGGCTACTTATAATGTTTGGCATGCTTGATACTCTTCAGGGCTATATTGAGCCAGGGAGTCAGGAGGAAGATCTGGTTCAACAGATAGATTTCTCCAGCCTGCCTGTCCATATTGCTATCATTATGGATGGTAATGGCCGCTGGGCTCAGAGGCGGAATTTACCCCGGTCAGAGGGCCACCGTGCAGCTACAGAATCAGTTCAGGAGACGGTCGAAACCTCGGCCCGTCTGGGAATAGAATATCTTACCCTTTATGCTTTTTCCTGGGAGAACTGGAAGAGGCCGCCGGATGAGGTCAAAACCCTGTGGGATTTGCTGGCAGAGAACCTTCATCGTGGGGAAAAGGCTTTGATCGATAATGATTTAAAATTGCATGTCATAGGCGAGAAAAAGGGTATTCCTTTTTTTGTCCGTCAAGAACTTAAGCGCCTGGAAAAAATAACCAGGAATAATCGCCGGCTGGATCTAATCTTGGCCTTAAACTATGGCGGCCGTCAGGAAATACTTAGAGCCTGCAAGCAGGTGCTGACAAGAAATATCCGGCCAGGCAAGCTGGATGAAAAAACCTTTTCGTGTTATCTGGACACAGCCAATTTACCCGATCCTGATCTGTTAATCCGGACAAGCGGCGAGCTAAGACTATCGAATTTTCTTCTCTGGCAATGTGCCTATACAGAATTCTGGATTACTCCTGTCCTCTGGCCTGATTTCAGGAAAAAAGACTTGCTTCAGGCTATAGTTGATTACCAGAAAAGAGAAAGAAGATTCGGAGGCGTCAGCCAGAAAGAAGATCAATAGAGATGAGTTTAGCCCAAAGAACAAAATCAGCTTTAATCTTAATTGTTATCTTTTTTTTAATTATTCAGTTTACTCCTGCCTGGATTTTTTTCCTCATCGTTCAGGCAGTTATTATTGGTGGCCTGCTGGAATTTTACAACCTGAGCAACCGGCGTAAATTTTTTCCAAAAAAATTACTTGGCTGTCTCTTTGCTTTAATTATTGGAGCAACTTTTTACTTCGACTGGTTTCCTTTTTTACTGGGTTTTACACTCATTACCATTATTGCCTTTGTCTATTTTGTGGTCGATACTAATAGTCTGGAGAAACTGGCTATTTTCCCCGGTTCATTTAGTGTCACTGTCTCCGGGGTAATCTATGTCGGCCTGACCATAAACTTTTTTTACTGGATTAGAAGGGACTTCGGTGTTCTCTGGCTTTACCTGTTGTTTACAGTGATTTTTCTTGGAGACACAGGAGCTTTTTTGGTTGGCAAGCGCTTTGGCCGGCACAAAATGACTCCGATTGCCAGCCCCAATAAAACCTGGGAAGGGGCTGTTGGCGGTATTATCTGGGCAGTGGCCGGCGGCTGGCTAGCCAGAACCGTCCTTTTGCCCCGGTTTCCATTGCTGGAAATTATGGCTTTAAGCTGTATTGTCCATGCCGGTGCTCAGGTGGCTGATCCTCTTGAATCGCTTTTTAAAAGAGCAGTCGGAGTTAAAGATTCGTCACATCTAATCCCCGGGCATGGCGGAATTCTTGACCGGATTGATAGCTTTACCCTGGCCTGTCCTCTTTTTTACTATTTAATGAAACTATTGATCGTCGAATAAAAAATGACCTGAATTTTAGCTAAAGATGAAAAAAACCAGAAAGAAAATTATTATCCTGGGCAGTACCGGTTCTATCGGTGAAAGCACACTTGATGTTATCCGCCTTTACCAGGACAAATTTGAAGTGGCCGGACTGGCTGCGGGTAAAAATATAAATCTTCTGGCCCAGCAGATTAAAGAATTTAAACCGCAGGCGGCGGCTGTCAAGGCGGCTGGTGATTCAATCCGCCTGCTAAAAAAGGTTTCGGCGGCCGGCACAAAAATTTTAGCCGGTGAAGAAGGGGAGGCCGAAATGGTCACCAGTCTCAAGGCTGATCTGGTCGTTTCGGCCATTACCGGTATTGCCGGACTCAAGCCAACCCTGGCTGCCCTAGAGGCGGGCAAGAATGTTGCCCTGGCTAATAAGGAATCAATGGTAGTGGCTGGCCAGTTTTTAAAGAAAGCTGCTTCCCGGACAGGAGCCAGGATTATCCCTGTTGACAGTGAACATTCAGCTATTTTCCAGTGCCTGCAGCAGGCAAGGAAAAAGTTTCTAAAGAGGATTTATCTGACTGCTTCCGGCGGTCCCTTTTTCCGCTTGCCTTTAAGTGACCTGGCTGACAGAAGTGTCGAGGAAGCTTTAAAGCACCCTCGCTGGGCCATGGGGAAAAAAGTGACGATAGATTCAGCTACTCTGATGAATAAGGGACTGGAGCTGATAGAAGCTAAATGGCTATTTGATTTACAGCCAGAGCAGCTTCAGGTCTTGATCCATCCTCAAAGCATTGTCCATGCCCTGGTGGAGTTTCAGGATGGTTCTGTTCTGGCTCAGTTAAGCCAGGCTGATATGAGAATTCCAATTCAATATGCTTTAAGCTATCCTGAACGCCTGGAGTCCTGCCTGCCCCCTCTGAACCTGGCTGAAATTAACAAGCTGGAATTCTACCAGGTAGATGAGGAAGAAAGATATCCGCTTTTCTTCCTGGCCAGGAAAGCCTTGCTGGCTGGCCAGAGCTACCCGGTTATGCTGAATGCGGCTAATGAACTGGCGGTGTCGGCTTTCCTTGAAGGCAAGATTAAGTTCGGAGAGATTAATCAGATAGTTGAGTATTGCTACCGCCAGCACCAGCCGTCTGAACTTAATTCTCTTGAAGATATTTTCGCCATTGATCAGAAGACAAGAATTATGGCTAAACAATATCTAAATCAGTTGGTTAATATGAAGGGAAAGTAGAGATGACCATTGTCGGGACAATAGTTGCCTTTATCATTGTTTTTGGGGTACTGGTTTTTATCCATGAATTCGGACATTTTTTTACAGCCAAACTGGTCGGCGTTAGAGTTGAGGTTTTTTCTCTTGGTTTTGGCCAGCGCCTGTTTGGCTTTAAAAAGGGAGGAACTGATTACCGGCTTTGCCTCATTCCACTTGGTGGTTATGTAAAACTTCTGGGGGAAGGCATGTTTGATAAAGGCCGGGAGCTGGCCCCGGATGATTTTATGGCCAAGAACAGGTTCCAGCGGTTTTTGATCCTGGTCATGGGCTCGGTGATGAATATTATTCTGGCCATTGTGCTGGTGGCCATTATCAACCTGGCTGGTGTGACGGTGCCAGAATATCAGGAACAACCGCCGGTCATTGGCTATATTGATCCTGGCTCGCCAGCGGAAAAAGCGGGCTTAATGCTGGATGATGAAATTCTTAAAATAAACGGGCGGCCGGTAAGAACCTGGAATGATGCTGAAATAACTATTGGCTCCAAACCTGACCGGGTGTTAAATCTAGAAATTAAAAGAAAAGGTGAGATTCTGACTATCCCCATTAAAACGGATAAAATTACCAAATATGAGATGGGTTATGCCGGCTTCCGGGCCAAGATTCTGGCTCAGATTGCCATGGTGAGCCCGGGTTCTCCGGCTGAAAAAGCCGGGCTTAAAGCAGGAGACATTATTCTGGCCATCAACGACCAGCCAGTCTTTTTATATAATTTTGTGGAGAAAATAGAGAAGAGTCCGGACATGCCTGTCAAGCTAACGGTTGACCGGCAGGGACAGACCATTGATCTGGTGGTCACTCCGAGAAAAGAAGGTGATGTAGGTAAGATAGGCATCATGCAGGGGGCAAAATCCATTACCCGGAAATATTCATTTTTCCCGGCCATTGCCCGCAGTGTTGAGGAGAATGCCAAAAACACCTTTCTGGTTATGAATTTTCTTAAAGATTTGTTTACCGGCCAGGCTTCCGCCAAACAGCTCGGCGGTCCCCTGGAAATCGCCAAATTTTCTTATGCCGCCATGAAGATGGGGCTGCTGCAAATGCTGGCCTGGATTGCTATCATCAGTTTGCAGCTCGGGATTTTGAACCTGCTGCCTATTCCGGTTTTTGATGGCGGTCAGATTTTTGTCTTAATGATTGAAGCCATTAGGAGAAGAGATCTCAGTCAGAAGATGAGGGAAATCTGGCTGCAAATCGGCTTCTTGCTTGTTATTTTTATTATGGGCTTCGTGATTTTAAATGATCTAATGAAAACTATGCCGGCTGGCTGGAAAAGCCTGGGCGGCTTTTTTAAGAAATTAGCTGGCAGTCTGAATCATGTTTTTAATCCTTAGGATAAATTCAAAAAATGAGCGAATCTCTTTTTCCCCGGCGGCAGACGAGAGTGATCAAAATTGGACAGGTAGAGATCGGCGGTGGATCCCCCATCGTTGTCCAGTCGATGACCAAGACCAGAACAGCCCTGGTCGAGCCGACTGTCAGGCAGATCAGAAGACTGGAAAGAGCTGGCTGCCAGCTTGTCCGGCTGGCTGTGCCGGAGATGGCTGATGCTCTGGCTATCATGGAAATAAAGAAAAAAATAAAACTTCCCCTCATTGCTGATATTCATTTCGACCCGCGCCTGGCCATGGCTTCAATAGAAGCCGGGGCAGACGGGCTGAGAATTAATCCAGGAACTTTTGGTTCAAAGAGCAAGCTAAAAGAAGTCGTGGAACTGTCCAAAGAGAGAAAAATCCCGATCAGAATTGGCGTTAATTCAGGTTCACTCGAAAAGGACTTAAAAGCTAAATATGGAGGAGTTACGGCTGAGGCCATGGTGGAAAGCGCTCTAAGGGAAATAAAGCTGCTGGAAGATCTGGACTTTTATGAGATCAAGATTTCCCTTAAAGCTTCTGATATTCAAAGAACGCTTGAAGCTTACCGCTTGCTGGCCGGCCGGGTTGATTATCCTTTTCACGCTGGAATAACTGAAGCCGGGACTTTATTTAAGGGGAGTCTGAAATCTGCTGCCGGCTTAAGCCTGCTGATCAGAGAAGGATTGGCCGATACGATCAGAGTCTCACTCACTGCTCCACCAGAAAAAGAAATAGAAGTAGCTAATTTAATACTCCAGGATCTGGGCTTAAAAAAGGCAGGTATTAATTTTATTTCCTGTCCGGGTTGTGGCCGGAGTCAGGTTGATATCCAGCGGCTGGCAGCTCAGATAGAGAAAAGAATTTCAACTCTAAAAGCACATCTGAGCGTGGCTGTCATGGGTTGCCCGGTCAATGGCCCGGGTGAAGCTAAAGAGGCTGATCTGGGAGTAGCTGGCGGGCAGGGGACAGGTGTAATTTTTAAAAAAGGAAAAGTTGTGAGGAAAGTGCCAGTCGATAAGATTGTAGAAGAACTGGTCAAAGAAATATTCATCCTGGCCAGTGAAGAAGAAAAAAAGAATAAAAAAAGAAGAGACAAATAAAGAAAATCATGGTGGCAGCGGGCAGAACTAAATCACCAGGAGAGAAAACAGATAAAAGACAGCGAGTAGTCTCCGGCAGAAAGACGCGCGGGCAGCTGGAAGCCGGCTTAGCCCGAAAGTATGAGAGATTAAAAGAAGAACTCAAGTTAGCCGGCAGTGCCCTGGTAGCTTTTTCAGGCGGGGTGGATAGCAGCCTCCTTCTCCGGGTGGCGGCTGATGTCCTGGAAGACAGGGTGCTGGCCGTAATCATTGATGCTCCGGTTTTCAGCCGCGAAGAAATTCTGGCCGCACAACATCTGGCCAGCAATCTTAAAGTCCCTTTTATGACGGTTAAAGTTGATAATCTGAAGGTGCCTGAGGTGGTTAAAAATACCGAGCAGCGTTGTTATCATTGCAAATTATTTCTTTTTTCCAGGCTTAAGAAAATAGCCAGGCAAAAAGGCTTAATAGAAATAATTGAAGGTTCTAACTTTGATGATGCCAAAGATTATCGTCCCGGGAAAAAGGCAGTGGAAGAACTCAATATCCGTTCACCTCTGGAAGAAGCTGGCTTTAGCAAGGATGATGTCAGAAATCTGGCTAAATACCTGGGCCTGCCCAACTGGCCTAAGCCGCCTGCAGCCTGTTTAGCTTCAAGAATTCCTTATGGCCAGTCACTTGACCGGAATCTTCTGGGCAAAATAGAAAAAGGTGAAAAGATACTTAAATCACTGGGATTTGGCCAGGTCAGACTGAGGCATCATGGTGAACTGGCCAGGATTGAAATCGACCAGGCAGAATTTGAGTTATGGCTGAAGCCAGAGGTCAGGGAAAAGGCAGTCACTTCCTTAATAGGACTTGGCTATCGCTATGTCGCTCTTGATCTGGCCGGTTACAGGACTGGCAGTCTTAACCCGGAAAGGGGTTGAACAAAAGAAATAATGCCGTTTATTCTCAACTGTCTTTAACCAGGTTAGCTGGCGTTTTCCCGGCTAAGGCCTCGATAAGATTATTGACAGCCATGAAACTCATTTTCAATCTGGTTTCATAAGTGGCACTTCCGATATGAGGAAGAAGAACTACATTTTTAAGCGAGAGTAGTTCCGGCTCAATCCGGGGTTCATGCTCATAGACATCAAAGCCTGCCGCCCAGATGCGGCCAGTTTTTAAAGCTTCAGCCAGGGCCTTCTCATCTACAATGGCACCGCGGGCAACATTGATCACAACGGCTGATTTTTTTATCAAGGCCAGCTTGTCCTTCGCTATCAAATGATATGACTCCGGATTGAGTGAAGCATGAATAGAGATGATGTCGGCTTCAGCCAGAAGTGAATCAAGGTGGCGGTATTCAGCTTTTAAGTTCATTTCTTTTTCCGGGCTCAAACGATGGCGGTTATAATAGATGATTTTTAGCCCGAAAGCCTGAGCTTTCCTGGCTACGGCCTGTCCAATCTGGCCAAGCCCGATGATACCCAGAGTTTTTCCCGGCAGTCCCTGACCAAGAAACAAATCTATTTTCCAGCCTTTAAACTGGCCCTGGCGGCAAAAATCATCGGCTTCTATTAATCGCCTGGTGGTGGCCAGGATCAGAGCCAGAGTTAGATCGGCCGTAGATTCAGTCAGGATATCCGGAGTGTTGGTGACGGTAATTCCCCGGTTTCTGGCCAGTTTGAGATCAATGTTATTAGTTCCGACAGCACAATTGGAAATTGCCCTTAAAAAGGGTGCCTTCTCTATTAATTCTCTGTCAATGGTATCAGACAGAAAACAGAGCAGACCCTCTTTATCCTTAATTTTTTCAGCCAGCTCAGATGGTGGAAGAAAGTCTCCGCTGGTACCCAGTTCAAGCTCTGTCTGGCTGGATAGATAATCCATCGCTTCTTTTATTAGAGGATGGGTTAAAAGGACTCTGGGCTTCATTCTATTTACCTCTTTTCTAAATATATTTTTAAGGCTCAAAAATCAGGGGTAGAAAATAATGCTCAGTAGCTGACAAGATGTGCTGGCTGTTCATCTGGTTTTGCCAGCCGGCAGTAGAAAGCTGGTCTGAGACAATAAACAGGCCGGCAGCCTCAAGCTGGTAGAATTCAGCAAAAGAAAAAACTGCCGAGATTTCCATGTCAACAGTCTGAACTCCCTTTTTCTGCATTCTTTTTACCCAAGCTGGTGTTTCACGGTATGGCGCATCGGTAGAAACCATCCGCCCTGCTGTATAAGGCCAATGTCTGCAGGTCAGATGGCTGAGCAGTTTTTCGAGGCCTTGAGGGGAAGCCTGGTATAACCTGCTTTTCCTCTTAACGTAATGACTGGATGTCCCTTCTTCAGACAGAGCTGAGAGAGGGACAAAGAGCTGACCTGGACTGAGTTGTTCAGACAGGGAGCCGCAGTAACTGAGGACAACTATTTCTTTCAGCTTAGCCTGCCTGATTTTTTCAATTGAATTCACACAGGAGGAAGCCCCTACCGGTCCATCCAGGATAGCTGTATGCTCTAAATAGTAAAGTTTGTTCCGGTGAAGGTTAACCAGCAGGCGGGCTTTTTTTCTTATGTCTGAAATTATCCGTTGGAAAGGCATAAAGGGAATAAAGATCAAACGGCCATCAGGTATTTCCGGTCCCTGAAAATCAGGTCTGGCGATTGATTCCTGCCTTTTCATTTCTCATAAAATTACCAGATTTCCAGCCAAGTGGCAATCGTCAATTCGCCGTGTTTACAAATCAGGTAATGTTCTTTAGAATTAAGTCATGGAGCTTAGAAGAATCAACCTGGGGGACATCAAGCTGGAAAATAGACGGTATAAATTCACACTTGATGAACCTTCCCGGAAACTGCTGACTTCTATCCGGGAGTCAGGAATAACAGAACCAGTTAAAGTAAAAACTGAAGAAGGTGGTTATATTTTGGCCAGTGGCTGGAAGAGAGTGGCGGCTGCCCTGGCTGCCGGGTTAAAAGAGATTCCAGCTCAGATTTTTCCGGGCGGATTAACCGACCTAAATATTTTCAAGCTGGTTTTTTTTGAAAATTATCCACAGGAAGATTTTTCTTTAGCAGAAAAAGCTTTGATTATAAAAAAGTTTCTTGAGTTTGGTCTTAAATCGGAAAAATTAATTAGAGAGTTCCTGCCTGGGCTGGAATTGCCGCCAGAAAGGCAGACGATAGATGTCCTTAACCGGCTGAGTGATTTAGATTGGGCTTTGCCTGAGGTCCATCGCGGCCGCTGGAAACTGGCCACGGCCAGGCTTTTTCTGGCCTTTCCGCCAGAAGGACAAAGGCTGATCATTAATTTAGCCGGTGCTTTTAACCACAATCAACAAGCTGAATTTATTGATCTCCTTTTTACTTTGCAGCAAAGGCAGGAAAAGGAAATAACAGCCATTCTGGCTGAAAGAGAAATTGAACCGCTGGTTCAGGAGATCAGAGGTAAAAAACCTCAGGCTGGTGACAGGTTGATGACAGTCTTAAGGGAGAGAGTCAACCCTCTGGTCAACCAGATTAACAGGGAAATCCGGCAAAAAATAAAACAGATTGATCTGCCAGAAAAATGTTGCCTCAGTTATGACAAGTCTCTTGAAAAGACTTTTGTTTCTCTCAACTTAATGGCTGGGACAGAAGAAGAACTTGTGGCAGCAGTGAGCCATCTGAGCAATAGCCTAAAGACTGACCAGTGGAGTTCTTTGTTTAGACTTCTAGGTAAATAAATTAATCAATTAATTGGCGGCAGGCGGCATGTTCTGGTTTAAACAACTTAAAAAAATATATGTTGACCGGCAGGTCAAAAATTCTGCCCTGGTTAAAAAAATATTAGACCATCTACCTAACCTGCCTGTTCGGATAGTAAGCAGCCTGGAAGAAATTCAGGATGAATTACGCCTGGCACCTGATCCAGTTAGCGAGAGCAAAAGAATGCTGTTCCTGACCAGAGAAAAATATTTTATTCGTCCCTGTCCCTGCACTCCAGGTTGCGTGTCCTGCGATTACTGGACGCTTGATCTTAACCTTAACTGTCCACTTGATTGCAGTTACTGTATCCTGCAGGCCTATTTTAATCATCAACCGCTGACCATAGCTGTCAATCAGGAAGAAATCAAGAAGGAGCTTGAGGTTTTTTTTAGCCGGCAAAACAAGAGCGTTATTAGACTGGGAACAGGCGAGCTCGGTGATTCTCTGGCTCTTGATTCCTTAACTGGCCAGGCCGTATTTCTGGCCGGGCTTTTAAAAGGAAGAAAGAGGTCATTTCTCGAGCTTAAAACAAAAACTGCTTATGTTGAACCTCTGATTGAAATTTCTCCTTCAGAAAACCTTGTCCTGTCCTGGTCGCTAAATACGAAAAGAATAATCAATTCTGAAGAAGCAGGTTCAGCCAGCTTAGAGGAAAGATTAGCAACTGCAGCCAGAGCTGCTAAGTATGGATATAAGGTAGGCTTTCATTTTGACCCAATAATTTATTATTCAACCTGGGAAAAAGACTATGAAGAAGTGATTGAGGAGTTATTCAAACAGGTGCCGGTTGAGGCTATTGCCTGGGTTAGCCTTGGCACGCTGCGTTTTCCAGCTAAACTAAAAGAAATAGCCAGAGCCAGGTTTCCTCACAGCCTGATTTATGAAGCAGAATTTATCCAATCGTGGGATGGTAAATTTCGCTATCCACGGCCAGTCAGGGTAAAAGTTTATAAAAGAATTAAAGAAATTTTTGAGACTCATAACTCGGGAGACAGATTATATCTTTGTATGGAATCCAGTGAAGTCTGGCGGGATTTCAAAGGACAAAATAAAAAGGGGAAGCCGGAAGCTTCCCCTTTTCCGTGGCTTATTTAATAAGAACAGAAACCAGTAAATCAGGTTTCCTCAGTCGCTTTCTTCTCTGTGATTATACCAACCATCTCAATCCCGGCCTCACGAACCTTATTAATAACATCGACTACTTTTTCAAAAGGAAGATTCTGATCAGCCCTTAAATAAAGCTTTCTTTCCTTAGCAGAGATAAAAGCCTCTTCCAAGGCTGGTGCCAAGCCATCTAAGATGACTCGCTGTTCTTTAAGATATAAGGTTCCGTCGGCTTTAATTGATAAGATTACTTCCGGATCATCGGGCATAGTGGTGGTATTAAGAGCTGTGGGCAGTTGGACATCAACACCTTTTTGAACAAGAGGGGTAACAACCATGAAAATAATAAGCAGAACCAGAAGAACATCACAAAGAGGAACAACATTTGGCTCGGATTTTACGGTTTCTTTTTTATCCATTGAGACTGAAAAAGCCATTCTCTTTCTCTCTTTTTAATGAAATTTTTCTTACCTGGACTCTGACATCCGGACAAAATAGTCTGTAATCTGAGAAGCCGTATTTTCCATTTCGGCATTATAAATTTCAATTCTGGTGTTCAAAGAATTGAATGTCCACAGGGCAATAATAGCTACGGCGATACCAAATGCGGTGGTAATCAGGGCTTCAGCAATACCACCGGCTACAGCACCAATGCCGCCAGAGCCAGTCAGAGCCATACCACGGAAGGCATTGATAATGCCGAAAATAGTTCCGAACAGCCCGATGAATGGTGCTGAGGTGGCAATTGTAGCCATAACGCTTAGGCCTTTCCTCAGCTCCTGTGTGAAGAGCGACTGAGCCCGTTCACAGCCTCTCTGGGCTGATTCGAGCTGCTCATCAACTGTCAGATTTGATAACCTGCTGGTTAAAAACTCTTCAATCCCGCTAGCGGTCACTCTGGCCAGATGGCTGTCCTTGAATTCCTTTTTGGAAGCCAGGGCCATAGCCTCTTTCAGCTGTCCATTCTTTAGCAGATCAGCCAATTTTGGAGCAACTTCCATTGATTTTTTCCTCGCCCGGGAAAAAGCCAGTTGTCTCTCAATAAACAGGTAAATGGTGATAATAGAAAGAGCGATCAGAATTATGGCAACTGTCTTAGCCACAGCGCCCATTTGCTGCCACATTTCAATCAAACCGAATTGCATGTTGAAAACCTCCTTTTAAATATCGAAAGCCATTATAAGCTTTTCTTACTTTAGTTGGAAAGTGACGGTAACAGAAAAAATAACGCCACGAGGACGGCCATTGATGACCATTGGCTCGTAAACCCATTGTTTAACGGCATCAATTGCTGCTTGATCAAGTAAGGGAACTGATCTCAGGACTTTAACATGCTGAACCCGTCCATAAACATCAGTGGTCGCCTCCAGAATAACTATACCTTCAATTCTGGCCTTCAGGGCAATATCAGGATAAACAGGCTCGACCCGGTGGATCAACTTTGGCTGCCTAATTTCACCAATAGCTCTGACGGGTTCTTCCTGCAGTTCACTGCCCAGAACTCCGCCTAGAACTCCTCCGACAACTCCACCCAGAACTCCTCCGACAACTCCGCCTTCAACTCCGCCTTCAACTCCGCCTTCAACTCCTATATCAGAAACAGCCTCCTGGCTGATCTGGTCTGGAATCTCAACGGGTGCAACCAGCTTGCCTGGTTCGACTGCAGAAGTAGTCTGAACGGCCCTAACTGTTCTGGTAGAAGTAGTTTTTTTCTTGGCCGGCGG
>JAQURD010000012.1:0-26881 GCA_028749115.1 Acidobacteriota bacterium
GTAATAGGGGCCATTCAGAATAACCTGCTGCCCATGCTTTAGTTCAGGCTGCTGGAAATGGGGATTGACGAATGATTTAACCAGCTGCCCGTCTGAGGTATATTTCCTTATCCGATAAAATAAGGGATTCATTTCATAAATGAAATCGTCCTTGTCTATAGCTATTCCGTCATATTCGCAGGAAAAGAAAAACTTAAAAACTTCTTCAGGAATCGGGGCAAAACTCATGATTGTTTCCCCATTATTATTGAGCTTTTTAATGGTGTCAAAAATCCAGGGTTTCTGGAGTCCCATGACAACTGGAGCAGGGACTGTTCCTTCATAGGTGAATATTTCATTCTTATGATTGACGTGAACACAGCACCATATCCGCTCTTTAACTGATATCTGCTTTTTATACTGGTAATCACGGTCATAAAAGATAAGGCGACTTCCTAGATAATCATCTACAAGGATATCCCCTTCCGGGCTTACAGCCAAACTCCACGGAGCTGAATACTCACCTGGTCCCTGACCGTGCCGGCCTAAGTTTTGTATAAAATGCCCATCAGAACTGAATATCCAGACATTGTTTTGCTGAGCCCCGTCAGCCACGATGAAATTTCCCTTAGAGTCACGGACGAAATCAATTATGGTGCTAATGGCGCTGTTTTCAGTCAATTCCAGCTGAATTTCAGAGGTCTTCGAAAATATGTCTTCCATTTTCCTGGTTGTGGACAAAGTGTTGAGTTCTGATGAGGATAGAGGTGAGTTAGGAACTTTAGGCTGTCGAGAGCAAGCCCATGAGAATAATAAGACTAATGCCATCGATATCAGACAACCTCGATGCTTCATGACCTCCCTCCCTCCCTGATATATTAATTCGGCTAAGCCAGATAGTTCAGTGGCTCAGCGGTGGGCAGCTCTCTCTCTATAATTCTTTTCATGTCTGGTATTTTCGCTATTTCTTCCTTGATAGCCATGGCTTTTTTAAATTATCGGTGGTTATAGGCACAGACTTTTGGCGAAAGTTTGTGGATACTAACCACAAAGATTATAAAAAAGCCCGTTTTTGATATCAAGAAAGCAAAAGGAGGTGCTTACCTACCTCTTTAATCTTTGCTTATGTTCCGTATTGCCGGAAAAGAAACCTTAAATCCGAATGAGTTTTGCTTTAAGTTACTTGAACTCTTATGCCGGGAACTGGCTTAATATGAGACAAAACCGAGCCCTGTTTTCAGGAAATAACATGGTTTTGAGCCACCATAGTAACTTTGATGCCTGCCTGAAACGGTTAAAAACAGTAAATATAGACAAGGTAGGTTAATTATTGTTGTATTAAAGAGGAGGCTTCTTTTAGAACCTGGCTGAGGTCATAAATCTGAAGTTTGGTGCCTTCCTTCGTTTCTAACAACGTAGCTACGATATTTCCAAAAAGAGCAAAATAACTGGATGAAGGCTCATTTTTTACACTGAGCAAATAATCAAAAGTTTTGGCCTCATATATATCCCAGTAGCTTTCTTTTTCTTCATAGTCATAGGCTCTGATCAATAGATATTTATCGCTAAGGGAATACTCGGAAACAGTTTGAAATTTTCTATCTGCCCTCCTGATGATCATTCCGCTTATATTCTCAACCACGGGCATATTGCGGCTTCCCTTCTTTATACCGTCAATCGTCTCTTTCACCATAACTAATTTGTCCCCGTCATATAAGGCAACAAAGCCAAATAATCGGGGCAGGTAATAAAAGTATTTTTCAGAGAAACTTTCTGAAAGCTCATTATCCTGATAGGCAGTATTCTCTTTTCCACGTTTTTCAAGGTATTCGCCAAATGAATACTTGAAATTACCTGACAGGTCAAACAGATAAAAGAGATAATCAGCTGGAGCCCGACTCTCCATAACCAGACTATCTTTAAGCACAGTCAATCTTGTTGGGACTAAATTTCTCGTTTTCAGGCTCGTCTTATAAGCTCCATCTGTGGTATAAATTTCAATTGCTCCTTTACCTTCATCAACCACATAGATATCGCCATTAAATATTTTGAAGTCCAAGACCTGCGAGACCTCACCCGGCCCCTGGCCTATTCCCTTGCCAAAGAAAGAATGCTGAAAATTCTTCCAGTCCGAGGAAAAAGTAATTTTATAAATAAGGCCCTGTCTGTAATCGAGCATAAAAAGAGACCCGTTTTCATCAAACTTTAAAAAGCTTATCCGATATGGCGGGTTCTTTAATTCATCCAGATTTATTTCCTTTATCAGGGCGGGCTCGCTTTCTGAAAATTGTCTCTTCTTTTTCTCCTGCGGCAGCATCTCAGTAGAGAGTCCGGATGATAATGAGCTTTCGGCTGCTCCATGGATTATTCCGGCTTCTATTTTCCTGTTATTCACCCCGAGCCAGCTAATAGAGAGAAAAATTATCCAGGTCATTAACCAGATTTTCCTTTTCATAAAAAAGCCTCCCCCTGCGCTTGAAAATTTTCACATTATGATAGCACATCTGACACCAGACCAATTTCAGCTCACATTTAATCAAGTCCGTTTTAGCAGTAAAAAAACCCAAAAAAGTTGTTTTCATTATCTCTAAAGCCAGTCTGCCGACCCGATCGCATTTTTATTCCCCGTTTTTAACAGACAGTTTTATTTTTTCTTAGTATTGAATATAATAAAAAAGTAAATCTGATTCAATCACCCGGAGAAAGGCATGATTATCGCCGAGCTGTCGATTTTTCCAACCTCAGAAGGTTCTTCAGTCAGTCGCTATGTCAGAGAAGTCATCAAAGTCATCAAGCAATCCGGGCTTCATTATGAAACCGGCGCCATGTCAACCACTGTGGAAGCACCCGACCTTGAGGCCATACTAAATTTAGTTTCTGCTTGTGATAAAGTGCTGGTGGAAATGGGTGCTAGACGGATCCATGTTGATCTTCACCTTGATCACCGTCTCGACCGGGAAGCAACCATTGAATCCAAACTTAAAGCTATAGGTAAAAAATAAACCGTCAAGAATTAAATTCCGATAAATCTGAAGGAGAGGAGGTCAGGATGGCCCAAGTCAAAGATGAAGGCTTTTCGCCTAATGCTATGAAGATTCTTCGCACCCGTTATTTTATGAAAAACGAAAAAGGTGAATTCATAGATAAAAAGCCTTCCGATCTTTTCCGTCGGGTAGCGGACTATATCGCTTCGGCTGAAAAAACAAGTGAAGAGCAAAAAGAATGGGCGGATAGGTTTTTTGAGGCCATGATGGCCAGAAATTTTATGCCCAATAGCCCGACTTTAACCGGGGCGGGCCGCGACATGTGCCTGAGCGCTTGCTTTGTTCTGCCCATTGAAGATTCAATGGAATCGATCTTTGATGCCGTCAAAAATGCAGCCCTGGTTCATAAAGAAGGAGGTGGGACAGGTTTCGACTTCAGCCTCCTTCGCCCCAAAGGGAGTTTTGTCCGTAAAACTCAGGGAGTAGCCTCCGGACCTGTTTCTTTTCTCAAAGTGATTGATGCTGCGACCGAAGCTGTCAAACAGGGTGGAACCAGGCGTGGAGCTAATATCGGCCTTCTGCGGGTAGATCATCCTGACATTGAAGAATTTGTCACCATGAAGCGTGATGGTAAGACCCTCAACAACTTTAATATTTCGGTGGCCATCACCGAAGATTTTATGAAAGCCCTGAAACATGATGGCGACTACTGGCTTTATAATCCTTATCTTAAAAAGAAAACAGCCAAAAGGAAGGCTCGTGAAATTTTTAAATTGATAGTTGAATCAGCCTGGGCGGTTGGCGATCCAGGATTGATTTTTATTGACCGCATCAATCAGCTCAACCCAACCCGTGAGCTTGGCCTGATCAGTGCCACCAATCCCTGCGGCGAACAACCCCTTCATCCTTATGAGTCATGCAATCTCGGTTCGATTAACATCTCCAACTTTTATTCGCCTGAGCAGCCGGACGAAATTGACTGGGAAAAGCTGGCCGAAACAATTTTGCTAGCTGTGCGCTTCCTGGACAATGTCATTGATGTCAATAAATATCCGCTCCCTCAGATTGCTGAGATGACCAGGGCTAACCGCCGGATTGGCCTGGGAGTTATGGGCTGGGCGGACCTGCTGCTCAAAAAGAAATTGCGTTATGATTCGCCGGAAGCTCTGGCCCTGGCTGAAAAAGTTATCTCTTTTATGAGACAGACCGCCGACCGTGAAAGTGAGAAACTGGGCGAGCTTAAAGGTAATTTTCCCAATATTAACCTTTCCATCTATAAAGGGAAGACGCGCCGGAATGCCACGGTTCTGACCATTGCTCCTACTGGCACGATTTCTCGTATCGCCGGCTGTTCAAGTTCTATCGAGCCTATTTTTGCTTTTGAATTTGTCAGTAAAATTCTTGATGGCGAAATTAAAGACATTCATCCCCTTTATGAAGAATGGAAAAATGAACACCCGGACGAGCCGTTACCGGCCTATTTTGTTACCGCTCACGATATTCCTTATGAAGGCCATATCCGGATGCAAGCTGCTTTTCAAAAATATGTGGATAATTCGGTTTCTAAAACCATCAACCTGCCCAACCAGGCAACTTTTGAAGATGTGGAGAAAGCCTACCTTCTGGCCTACGACCTTGGCACCAAAGGCATTACCATCTACCGCGATGGCAGCAAAGCCGAGCAGGTGCTGTATGCCGGCGCTGCGGTCAAGCAAAAACT
Source organism: Acidobacteriota bacterium (assembly GCA_028749115.1). Taxonomy (GTDB): domain Bacteria; phylum Acidobacteriota; class Aminicenantia; order Aminicenantales; family Saccharicenantaceae; genus Saccharicenans. The sequence goes on from JAQURD010000012.1 coordinate 4,684, forward strand.
TACACCAAGAGAAAGACCGGTGAGCTTACCTTCCATCACGGATAAAATCAAAACCGGGTTGGGAAACCTTTATGTCACTATTACTTACCTTGGCAATAAGCCTTTTGAAGTCTTTACCTCCATCGGAAAAAGCGGCTACTCGACCATGGCTGATGCCGAAGCTATCGGCCGGCTGATTTCACTGGCCTTAAGAAGCGGTGTTGACTCTAAGGAAGTCATTTTGCAGCTAAAAGGTATTGGCGGCAGCGAGCCAGTTTTTACAGAAGGCGGCCTGGTGCAATCTATTCCCGATGCAGTGGCAAAAGTCCTTGAGCGTCATCTGGGGGAAGTCAAAGAAAACAAACGTGATTTTCTCAAGGATACCTGCCCGATGTGTGGGGCCACTTTGCCAGATGAAAAATGCCCTGTCTGCCCGAATTGCGGCTGGACGAGATGTACCTGAAAAAACCCAGGCAGTTAGAGAAAAGAGGGACATAATTTTACTGTCCGGCTAGAAGCGACAAACCACTCTCTAAAAGATAATTCCTTTAAGAAAAAGCCACAACCAGGAGCTTCTTGTCTGGAAGATGGTCATAGCTAAGAGGAAAGACAGTTTAATATTCGGCCCTCTGGAGCAACTTGAATGAGTTGTCTGTCTTATTTGGCAGCTATTCTTATCCAGTGGATCTGCTGAAGATTCTCTTTTTCGATTTGAATCACCTCAGGTGATTCGCCCTCAGCCTGAGCCTTCTCCATTTCTATATGGAGTGTCTGAGGCTCAAGATCAGAGCTGGAAGCCCGGTTACGGTCTAAGTTTGAGCCCACTAGCCAAGCTATAAGCCCTCCGGCCACGCCAGAAGCCGTAGCCCGCCCCCATTCTCCCAGTTCCTCAAATTTTCCGGTGGCACCACGCCAGATTAAATAGATAGGACTGCCAATTACGACTCCACCGACAGGTATAAGCCAGAGATTGCTTAGCATTGTTTCAACCATTGGAGGCCGGCGTTGGGTAATCTGGATTTCGACCGGACGATAGCCTTCAGCCTCAAAACGCACGCTGTGAACACTTTCTCTGGCCAGTTGCAGATTGATCGGCGTCTGCCCAACCAGTTTCCCATCAACCAAAACATTTACCCCGGTAGGCTGGCTGGTAGCGGGAATATTTTGCACTTTTCCCCGGCTGACACTCTGGCAACTACTTAGAACAACTACGATCAGGACTATTGCTGTCGCGGTTAGAAATGAATTGACTCGTCGCATTCTTATACCCCTTTTCTGGAACTTACGAATAATTTTAAATATCAGGCTGAAAGATGTCAACCAATTTTTGGTGAGGTATTCCATCTATCGCAGTAAGGCACAAAACAAATCCACCGAGGTTTTAATCGCGAGCAGGCTAAACAACTGGTTGATAGCCGCAGGCAAAGACTGCCCATGAAGCAATTACCAGCAAACCGTATCTTTGTACCTCCATGTTAACAGAGGTCAATGATTCACTTTTGAACTGGATAACAGTTCATTTTTCAAGCTTGGCCAGCATAATTTTTTGAGTCTCTGTTACCAGACGACACCGTAATCTTCGCCGTAGTTGCTCGAACCACCCCAGAAAGTGCTGTGCTGCCAGTCAAAATAGATGGCGTTAGTTGGACCGGAAGTGTATTTTTTAACCGAAATTTTGTAGCCCATCTCAGCCAGCTTTTCCCTGACCTGAAGCGGAACTTTTTCGTTCAGGTCAAGTTTCCCGGGAAAGCACTGATGTAAATCAAAAGAATCACGTAGCTGATAACTGGTGATATTGGCCGCCTCGCAGGCCTGCTGAACTGTCATCCCGAACTCAACAACATTAAGGAAAAACTGCAACAGATTCTGGTCCTGAGTATCACCGCCCTGAACAGCAAAGGACAGATAGGGCTTTCCATCTTTCATAGCCAGGCCTGGAGTCAGGGTAGCTCTGGGCCTTTTCCCGGGAGCAATAACATTAAACGGATTCTCATTTTCATTCAGGACAAAGCTCTGGGCTCGCTGGCTCAGGCCGATACCGGTTTTCCCGGCTACCACTGCCGGCACCCAGGCTCCACTGGGCGTCAGCGATACCACCCAACCGGCTTCATCAGCCGCCTCGATAGAGGTGGTCCCCTGTCTGATGCTGGCCTCCAGCTTAGCTTCATCTTCTGGTCTGGCCTGGCAATCCCTATTTGACCAGTTAGCCAGGTAAGGTTTAAATGGATTTTCTTTGCCCTCAAAAGGATAAGGATCACCGGGTTTACTTTCCGGATCATTCGCCTGGTGGTTAATCAGTTTAATTCTTTCCCGAGCATAGTCTTTGGAGAGAAGACCTTTTATTGGTTCTTCGGGAGGGAAATATGGGTCGCCATAATAAAAATCGCGGTCGGCAAAAGCCAGGTTCATAACCTGATATAAAGTATGAACGTATTCGACACTATTGTAGCCCATCGCTTTTAAATCAAACTTTTCCAGCATATTGAGCATCTGCAGCATGACCGGCCCCTGCACCCAGGTGTTGAGTTTATAGACCTCAATTCCCTTATAGGTGGTCATGATTGGTTCCTCAATATATACCTTCCATCTGGTCAGATCCTCCATGGTAATCAGTGCTCCTTCTTCCTGGCAGCCGCGAACAAATTCAAGGGCAATATCGCCTTTATAAAAGCGGTCATAAGCAGCATAGATGGCTTCTTTCCTGCTCTTGCCTGCCTGAAGAGCCTGACTCTCGGCTTCAACCAGTTTCTTCATGGTTTCAGCCAGCTCTGGCTGGTGGAAAACTTCTCCTGGATAAGGTGTTTCTCGTTTTTCACCGGGATGGGTCAGGAAAATTTTTCTGGAATAGGTCCATTTTTTCAGTTTTTCCTTGTTTTTCTCTATGGAATCAGCTGTTTCTCTTTCTATCGGATAGCCTTCAGCCATTTGAATGGCAGGCTCAAGAATATCTTTAAGTTTTAGCGTACCAAACTCAGCCAGCATGACCAGCAGAGCACCAGGTGTCCCGGGCGTCACGGCTGATAGAGGCCCATCGGCCGGAGGATATTTATAGCCCTTCTGTTTATAAAATTCCGCCGTGGCACCATCTGGAGCTACGCCCAGCCCGTTAATGGCTATGACTTTCCTGGTTTTGGGGTTATAAATCAAACCCTGAGTTTCGCCTCCCCAGCTCAGGACATCATGCATGGTGCAGACTGCACCCAGCATAGCGCAGGCTGCATCGACTGCATTGCCTCCCTTCATGAACATCATCGCCCCGGCTGTAGCCGCCAGTGGCTTACCGGTGATAGCCACCCAGTGTTTCCCGTGAAGAACCGGTTTTTCAGTTTTATTCTGTGCATCAATCATCAAAAAAACTCCTGATAAAAATAAAATTAGAATAAGAGCGCAGCCTGTGATCAAAGCTTTCTTGACGGAAGTCATCACCTTCCTCCTTCCTCACTTATCCTTTTATTTATCAGCACCTGCCTATTTTATCAAATTAATCCTCTGGTTTTTACCGGGTTTATGAGGTTGGTAAAGTCTGAGTCTGGTTACGTCATCATTTTCTCCAGTTTGCCTTTTTAATATATAATGAAAGCATAATGATTAAAAGTGGAGGGGTAATCATGCTTACTAAAAAAGTCTGTCCATTTTTATTTTGTTTGCTTTTTCTATTACTAACCGCCAGCGGGCTGCTGGCCATTAACACCACCGAGACAGCTATGCTTACCCGGCCGGCTGTCAGCCCTGACAGAATCGCCTTTGTCTATGCCGGGAATCTCTGGGTAGCTGACCTTGATGGCAAAAATCCGCGGCAACTGACTGTCGAGGCAGAAGTGGTCAGCCTGCCTGTTTTTTCACCCGATGGAAAATGGCTGGCCTTCAGTGCTCAGCGTAATGGCAATGTTGATGTCTATCTCATTCCGGCAGAAGGAGGGCAGTCCCGCCGTCTCACCTGGCATCCGGGTATTGATCTAGTTCAGGATTTCAGCCCGTGCGGGAAAAAAATTCTCTTTGTCTCGCCCAGGAAGGCAACTTCTCGCGGCGCCTTCAATCTTTTCTCGTTGGCCATTGATGGCGGCTTCCCGGAAGAAATTCCTATTCCCTATGTTTACCGGGCTAAAGTCTCCCCCGACGGGCGTTACCTTGCTTATAACCATTTTCCCGATGCCTTCCGGCAGTGGAAGAACTACCGTGGCGGCCGCAATTCGATAATTGCCATCTATGATAAAAAGACCAGCAGTATAGAAAAAATTCCTCAACCCGAAGGCCGCTGCAATGATATTGATCCTATCTGGTCTGAAGACAAATTGTATTTTTTGTCTGACCGGAATGGCGAGTTTAATCTGTGCAGTTATGACCTCAAAACAAAGGAAATCAGACAGCTCACCAGCTATGATGATTTTCCGGTGATTGATGCCTCTGGCAGCCAGAACCGGATTATTTACGAACAGGGCGGGTATCTTCACTTATTTGATCTGAAAACTGCAAAAAGCAACCGTCTATCAATAGGAATTTCTACGGATCTTATAGAGCTTCGGGAGCGTTTGACCAGGGGTACACGCTGGATAAGGAATGCTGATCTATCACCTTCAGGAGCCAGAGCCGCTTTTGAGTTCCGGGGCGATCTAGTCACGCTACCTGCAGAGAAAGGTGATTATCGAAATTTAACTCAAACTCCAGGCATCAACGAACGTTACCCGGTCTGGTCGCCTGACGGTCAGACGATTGCCTATTTTTCTGATGAATCCGGCGAATACGAACTTCATCTTCGTCCTCAGGACGGCAAAGGCGCAGTTAAAAAATTTAAACTTCCTGGAGCCGGCTTTTACCATTCACCGGCCTGGTCACCTGATAGCCAGAAGATAGCTTTTGCTGATAATTCCTGGTCATATTACTGGCTTGACCTTAAAACCGGAGCCGTCAAAAAAATCGCTTCTGAATATCTTTATAGGCCAGGTGAGATGTCAGGCGTCAGTGCCTCCTGGTCTCCCGATTCCAAGTGGATTGCTTATACTCTCAACACCCAGACCTACATTCAAAAAGTCTTTGCCTATTCGCTTGAAAAAGATAAATCATTCGCCATTACCGATGGTTTGAGTGAAGTGGCCGAGCCGAGATTTGATGCCAGCGGAAATTATCTTTATTTTCTGGCTTCAACTGATGCTGGCCCGGTTAAGCAGTGGTTTGATATGTCTAACGCTGATCTCAGAGCCAGTTTTTCACTCTATCTGGCTGTTTTGAAAAAAGATCTGCCCAACCCGCTGGCTAAGGAAAGTGATGAAGAAAAATCCGGACAGAAGAAAGAAACAGTTGCCACTTTAGAAACCGAAGATAGACAGAAGAAAGAAAAGGGACAGGCTGCCTCTTCTCAGCAGGAAAAACCGGCCAGCACCAGCGGCCAAACAATCATTGATTTTGACGGCCTGGAATACCGCCTGGTTGCTCTGCCTCTTCCGCCCGGTAACTACTCAACTCTTCAGACAGGAGAAGCAGGCCAGATTTATTACCTTGAATTCCCAACCATGTCCCTTGGTGCTATGTTCGCTGGCCCGGGCAGCGGGTTTCAAAATGCCAGGCTCCATAAGTTTGATCTGAAATCAAGAAAAGATGAAGTAATAATGGAGGGGATAAATAACTACCTGATTTCGGCTGACAGAAAAAAGATTCTTTACGTTGCTCAAAACACCTGGGGAATTACCAATCTCAGCGGAAAAATCCAGGCCGGGCAGGGAAAAATCAACGTGGAGGCAATTGAAGTCAAAGTCAATCCGGCCGAGGAATGGCGGCAAATTTTTAACGAAGTCTGGCGGATTAACCGGGATTTCTTCTATGATCCCAACATGCATGGCTGCAACTGGCCGGCGATGAAAATAAAATATGAGAAATTTCTGCCGGAGCTGGCCTGCCGTGACGATCTCAACCGCCTGATTCAGTGGATGTGCAGCGAACTGTCTGTGGGTCACCACTATGGCGGCGGTGGCGACATACCTTACGAGAGAAAAAGCATTCAGGTCGGGTTACTGGGTGCAGATTATGAATTAGCCAATGACCACTACCGCTTCAAAAAAGTCTATGGCGGGCTGAACTGGAATCCGGAGCTACGCTCGCCTTTGACTGAGCCCGGAGTCAACGTTAAAGCCGGCGAATATCTGTTAGCTGTTGATGGGCAAGAGCTCAAGCCTTCAGACAATATTTTCCGTTATTTTGAAAACAAAGCTGACAAAATCGTGGAAATAACGGTCAGCTCACGGCCTGATGGTCAGGGAGCCAGGACGGTTCAGGTCGTGCCGGTAGCTGATGAATTTAACCTTAGAAACCGCGACTGGGTGGAAGGCAATCTAAAAAAGGTGGGGGAAGCAACGGCTGGCCGGGTAGCCTATGTTTACGTTCCGGATACTTCCTTCCAGGGTTACCTGTATTTTCGCCGCTATTTCTTTCCTCAGGCCTATAAGGAAGCCATCATCGTTGATGAACGCTTTAATGGCGGCGGTCTAGTGGCCGACTATTACATTGACTGGCTCAATAAGCCTTTCATTGCCATGTGGGCCATGCGTTACGGGGCTGACCTCAAGACGCCCAGTGCTTCCATTCAGGGACCAAAAGTCATGCTGACTAACGAAATAGCCGGTTCGGGCGGCGACCTTCTACCCTGGATGTTCAGGAAATTCAATCTGGGTCCGCTGATCGGAAAAAGGACCTGGGGTGGACTGGTTGGAATTCTTGGCTTTCCGGTGCTCATGGATGGCGGATTTATTACTGCACCCAACCTGGCCTTCTGGACAGAGGAAGATGGCTTCGGCATAGAAAATGTTGGCGTTCCCCCCGATATAGAAGTTGAGATAACACCGGCTGACTATCAGGCTGGTCGTGACCCGCAGTTAGAGAAAGCCATAGAAGTGATAATGGATATGCTAAAAAAGAATCCACCAAAGAAAATGCAGCGCCCACCTTACCCGGTGCATATCCGGAGGAATGATTCCTGAAAGGGAAGCAGCCATTTTTTAATTTTTTAAAATTTTAACTTTTTTAAATTTAAGTGGTGGACAGGTTTTAGTTTTCCCCAGCCTTTGTGATTTCTATATTTTTATAAACCTTTTCTCCTCAAGCTTCGTCTAAATTAGCGAAAGTAAAGAAAACGAAAGAACAAATTGATCATCTGGAAGGAGAAAAGAGATGAAATTTAGAACAAAAATTGTAATTTTTCTGGCCGCAGCAGTTATTTCACTGGTAGCCTTTGAATTTATAGTCAGTGGCTTGACCGTAGATCGCCTGCTGCAGGTAGCCAGACCGGTGGTTGAGACTTCCTTCACCATGACTCAAATCCTCAGTTAGGCGGTTAAGATCATGGTTGAAAAACCAGGAAAATCCTCAGGTGAGCACTACAAGAAAAAGTAATATGCCATCAAGGAAACTAAAAAGTTTTGTAATCATAACCGTTTTAATTGTTCTCGGCATTACGTTGATGGCATGCCATAAAGGCAAATCCAGTCTGGTTGTTCCCGAAGGCGCAAAAGAAGGTGACATAGCACTGAAACCATTTGTGTTTAAAATAAACTCAGGAAATCACAATGCTGAAAGTGGTTCGTTGATCGTTCCAGAAAACTGGGATAAGACAACCTCACGCTTGATTGCCCTGCCAGTTATACACATTTACGCCATCACTGATAAACCGGAAAACTATAGCTCAGACAGGGTGAATGATAGTTCATTGGTCATAAAAGAACTCCATGTCCCGATCATTTTAAAAAGCTCTTAGAACTGTAACTAATTGACTTGTAAGACACAGAATGATAATTATAAGCACGAATAAAGATAAAAAAGCGAAATAACTCTGTGACTAAAAGGTCAGAACCTGAAGTTGAAAGAAAAACCGCTCTGAATCTATACCCGGGGATTTAAACCCAAAATTGAGATAAACTGAAAGAATGTCTCAAAAGTTAATTAGATGATAGGAGCCAGACGAAGGAAGAAAGGAGAGGCCGATGGCCGGTCTAACTTATAAAAAAGCTGGCGTCAATATAGATGTGGCCAATGATTTTGTAAAGAAACTCAAGCCGCTGGTCAGCATGACTCAGAGGACTGAAGTTCTGGGCTCGATAGGCGGGTTTGGCGGGCTTTTTGCCCCACGGCTCAAAGGGATGAAGAAGCCGGTTCTAGTCGCGTCAACCGATGGTGTAGGCACGAAGCTGATGATTGCTGATCTCCTGAAGAAATATAACACCATCGGGATTGACCTGGTGGCCATGAATGTTGATGATGTGGTGGCGCTGGGAGCCGAGCCGCTTTTCTTCCTTGATTACATTGCCTGCGGGAGGCTGGATAAGAATCAGCTGTTGCAGGTGGTGAAGGGTATTGCTCGCGGCTGTCGGCAGGCCAATTGCGCCCTGATTGGCGGAGAAACGGCTGAGCTTCCTGGATTATATGAGCCCGGCAAATGGGATCTGGCGGGTTTCTGTGTCGGCCTGGTTGATGCCGGCAAGATAATTGATGGCCAGCGCTGCCGTCCTGGTGATAAGGTCATCGGATTGGCCTCATCCGGACTTCACAGCAACGGCTATTCGCTGGCCCGGCGGGTTTTTACGGAGAAAGAGCTAAAAGGCGAATGGGGCCGACAGCTTCTCAAGCCGACAAAAATTTATACACCGGTGGTGCTTCAAGCCCTTAAAAAAATTGAAATCAAATCTCTGGCTCATATCACCGGCGGTGGATTTTATGACAATATCCCGCGAGTCATTCCTGACGGGCTGCAGGTAAGAATCAAGCGTGGAAGCTGGCCTGTACCGCGGCTGTTCAAGGAAATTCAGCGACGCGGAGAAATAGCCGATAAAGAGATGTTTCGCACGCTGAATATGGGCATCGGTATGGTAGTGGTGGTTGGCGGTAAAGAGGCCGCGGCAGATGTTAAGCTTTTTGAGAAGCTGGGCGAAAAAGCCTGGATCATAGGTAAACTGGTGAGGGGCCCGCATGAAGTGGTCATCGAATAGCCTGGCACCAGGGTCAGCACATTTATCTCCAGTATGTCCGGGATAAACAGATGCTGTGAGTAACCGGGCAAAAGACAGCTGTCATTCTGGCAAAAATGTTCAGATTTTCTTTATGACGGGCTCGCACTATCTGAGGTGTAGAAGGCGGCAGGCGTTGTAGTCGCTTTTCGCCGGAAACCAGGTAAAAGTTTAAATTTTAGAGAAAAAAGGTAATATTTGCCGGAACCTGGGCAGCCAGTAGAAAAAAACTGCCTGAAGTGGTAAATTGGTAGCGGATTTGGTTAAATTTAATGCGTAGCTGAATAGTGCGCAGCTGATTATCTGTCGAGTAAGCATGGGCGGTTAGCTCAGCTGGGAGAGCGCGGCGTTCGCAACGCTGAGGTCGGGGGTTCGAGTCCCCTACCGTCCACTTTTTCAGAAAGGTGAATGACTTATGCAGAATATCTGGTTTCTGGTTGGAACGGCCATGACTATTGGCTTCATCCACACAGTCATCGGGCCTGATCATTATGTGCCGTTTATAGCTATTGCCCGGGCAAGAAACTGGCAGCTGTCTAAAACCATGGTTGTCTCTGCTTTGTGTGGTCTGGGGCATGTGCTGAGTTCAGTCGTTCTGGGATTCATTGGAGTTGGACTCGGGCTGGCTGTTGGACATCTGGAAAAGGTTGAATCAACCAGGGGGACGATCGCTGCCTGGTTGCTGATTGGTTTTGGACTGGTTTATTTAGTCTGGGGCTTAAGAAAAGCCTATAGAGCGAAGCCCCATACTCACTTCCACTACCATGCTGATGGTGAAGCTCATGTCCATACGCACAGCCATGAGGGTGGGCACCTCCATATCCATGAGGAAAAAGAAAAGGAAAATATCACTCCCTGGGTTTTGTTTTTGATATTTGTTTTTGGGCCATGCGAGCCGCTGATTCCACTGGTCATGTACCCGGCTGCCCAGCATTCGATGAGTGGGGTTATCATGGTGACAGCAGCTTTTGGATTAGCTACTATTCTGACCATGATCACCATTATCGCTCTGTCGAGCTGGGGATTGAGCTTCGTCAGGCTGGGCAAGCTCGAAAGATATTCCCATGCACTGGCAGGTGGGGTCATCTTTGTTTCAGGCCTGGCAGTCCAATTCCTTGGTTTATAACCGGTGACGTGATACTCTGTCCCTAATAGAAAATTAAAGCTATTATAAAAGAATGTTGCTAAAGATGTCAGGCAATCCTATCGCTGGTTAAAAATTTAATTGGTTAACTGTGAATAGATTAGCCGAACCATCAAGTGAAAAATTGGGGGACAGAGTATCACGTCACCAATTCATAGCAGATTGCATGGTAGGAAAACTGGCCCGCTGGCTGCGCCTCCTGGGTTTTAATGTCAGCTATTACTCGAAAATAGAAGACGGAAAGCTTATTAAGCTGGCCGAAGAAGAGAATCGCATCATTCTGACCCGTGACCATGAGTTAATAAATAAAGCCAGAAAGAGAGAGTGCCTCAGCCACCGAATCCTGCTCATCGAGAGCGAACACTGGGAAGAACAGGTTGAGCAGGTCCTTGATCATTTCCACCTTAGAGATGAAATTAACCCTAACTCCCGCTGCTTGGTATGTAATACTCAACTAAAAATCCTGCCCAAAGCTCGTGCTAAAAACTTAGTTCCACCATTCGTTTATAAGCAAGCAGACACCTTTGCCCTTTGCCCGGTTTGCGGTCGGGTTTTCTGGAAAGGCTCTCACTTCCTCGATATGGACAAAAAACTTAGACGATTCCTCACCTCTGCTGGCAGCTCTTCCAACTCCTCCCGCTCCTGACATAAGAGTCTATTTAAAACCTATCTTAAGACCGCATCAAATATCTGTAAATTGCTTACCCTCATACACCGAGTGCATGGACATGGCTGGTAGATTCTTTTCAGGCAATAACTACAGGTCAAATTGTTATAGCTCCCCGAGAATATTGTCAGTGGCTTGCTCCTATCTTATCTAACTTCTATATCTCTCTTCTTATTTTCCTCTCTTATAAACCCGACTTAGCGGAAGCAGATAAAGGCAAATAACCTATGGTCTTTATCAAAACCTGTATTTGGTTTATCAGCTTCTGAATTATTATGTATTGGCCCATACTCAAACCCATGGCCAGAAAATCACTGAAGGTATCCACATTCTGCCCCGGCATAAGAATAGCCTTCTTGATTTTTCAGATGGCAAAGTGTAGGCCTTAAGAAATTCTATGGCCCTAAAAAATTTTATAACACTAAAAATTCTAAGTCTTATTTAACTCTATTAGACTTTTCCTGCGGTGCCGGTTCCTTGAGGAAAACCGAATGGAGGGTAGGGTTGTTTCTGAGTTGTTTCATCTTTGGAAAAAGACAAGCAGCAACAACAATTAGAAAGAGATAAGGTATGCCAACTAAAAAAGCTACCCTGCACAGAGTCGGGTTTTTCTCTCCCACAAGTAACAAGCCACACCATGGAGAGGCTGCAGAGATAATGCCTAAAATCATCATAGCCATCATTGAAGGACCCCACACTTCATCTCGCTTTTGTAGCCCGGCCCATAACCCGGTTTCCCAATTCATAGTGAAGCTACCCAGTTTCTGATTTATTCTTGATTCCACATCAGCTGCCAGGAAATAACCTACGCGCGCCGATCGCAAGGCTTCACTGATCCAGACAAAAAGGATGAATACCGAGACAAGCGGAATTGCTCCAGAAAAAACGGCATAAATTATGTCACGGCTGAGTTGAGGATCTTCTATGGTAAGAGTGCCTCCGACCAGAGCTCCGATGGCTGCTATACCAAGCAACATGGTTTGCACGCGGTTAGTGATCGTTTGCAAGCTTTCTTTGCGCAAGCTTTCGTACTGGGCCAATAAAGCTGTCAGTTCTGCCCGGTCCTTATTTTCCCAGACGCCTTTCTTCTGCTGGCTAAGTTCTGCCGACAAACTGGCAATTCTTTGATAATCTATTGCTGTCCGCCACGGCAAAGAAAGAAGCTTTTGCAATTCCTTTTCCTTCTTATGAATTTCTTCATTCGGTGTCATATTCCCCTCCGATATCAGTTGCCAAAGGGACAGAGTATCACGTCACCAGTTGCCAGTTAATTTCTGGCAGTCTGGCTTTTTCTTCCCATATCTGCAGCAAATAATCTTTATTGTCTTCAAAAATCTGGGCCTGCTCCTCCACGACTTTTTCGGCCCCTATTGAATCCATCTTCCAGGTACTCCGCACAAAATCAGCCAGCCGACCATAATAAAGCGGCGTGACCAGTTCAATAATCTTAAACCGGTTTCTCGGCCAGGCGTGAAAAGTTGCTGCCAGCTCATATAAAATCTTAACCCAGCGCTCAATTGGCAGAGAAAATTCTTCAACCGGTAAACTGGCAGCCTTCTCTATCGTCTGAAAAACCTCCTCTGAAAATATCTCTTTCCACAGCGGCGAAAATTGCTGGTAACCAACCTTAAACCTGTAAATCAATTCAGGCAGGGTGACTTCCACACTCTCTGGTTTCCTGGCTTCAATCTCTCCCAGCACTGGCACTGGTTCGCTCCCTTTAATCACTTTCCAGTAGCTTTCATGCTGTTCCATCAGAGTAAATAGCACCCACAGCACCTGCCTGAACATCGGCCCGAGGTGTTTGGCCGGATCTTTAACATCGTGAATTTTCACTCCCAAATTCGCCTGGCAGATCTTAAATTTCTGAATGATGGCTTTGGTCGTCATCCAAATATCTATCCCATAGCGGGCAACGTCGGTTTCCCAGACTTCCTGGTTCATATAAAAATTGGCTAGGGGCAAGCTGAAGGCAAAATCGCCACCGATTGGCTGACGGACTCTTTTTCCATAAACAGCCCGGGTGAGATTATAGACGATGTTGTTGGTAATCGTTCCATCATACTTGTGCCGGATATAAACCGGTGCCACAAAGTCATAGCCTTCCTTCAGAATCGGATTGAGCAAATTGAACACCCAATCAGAAGTAATGCTCCTTAAATCGGCATCAACGACCGCACAAGCCTTAACTTTTAGCCGGCAGGCAGCTTCAAAGACAGAACGAAGAGCCGATCCTTTACCGCTTATGCCCCGGTAGATAGAAACCAATTTTTCCTGCCAGGGCTTGATCTGAAATTCTTTGGCCTCTTCTCTTGTATCATCAGTTGAGCCGCCATCGGCAATGAAAATGAGATTTTTTTGGTCGCGGTAAAACTTATCCAGCCCATGGCTGACCATCTGAATCACCTGGGCAATAGTCTTATCGTTATTAAAACAAGGTATGCCGACAATGATATTGGCCTGCCCGATTTCTTCCAGCCGCTTCAGGGTATATCCTCGTAAAGACGTTACATAAGCCATGTTTTAATTATCTTAATTATTTGATACCCAGTCAAACTCTTCCTGGCTCTTCAGCCAAAAGTGTGGCAAACGATGAGAGGAGATGATTGTGATCGGAATAAAAAGAATAGTACTTCCTCTAGCTTCATTCTGGCCAGATACTTGATTAAGGATATTTTTTTATTGACAGTTATAACCGGCTACTGCTATCTTAAAAGCAAAGTAAGTCAGAAAAGAAATCAGCCTGCAATTATTCATAAAACCAGGAGAGAGTAGCTGATGACTGTCAGTCTTGTTGTCTTTACTGACTTGGATGGCACTTTGCTTGATAATGAAACCTACGGCTTTGAGCCAGCCAACCAGGCTTTACATGCGCTTAAAAAGAAAGGTGTGCCGGTTATCCTCTGCACCAGCAAGACCAGGGCAGAGACCGAAGCTATATCCAGACAGCTCGGCTTGAAGCATCCTTTTATTGTGGAAAATGGCGGAGCAATCTTTATTCCCCGAAGATACTTTACTTCAGAGCAGCTTAAGACTGCAGGCTATAAACTAAAGCCAAAAGGAAACTATCTGGCCATTGAGCTTGGTTTTCCTTATCAGCAGTTAAGGCGATTCTTAGTTAATATCAGGGAAAAATCAAAATTGCAGGTTAAGGGTTTTGGTGATTGCCAGCTTGAAGAAATCGCCAGGATGACCGGGCTCAGCCTGAGGGAAGCCAGGTTAGCCACCCGGCGTGAATATGATGAACCATGCTGGTTGGAAGACCCGGCTGAAGTTCGGCTCTTCCGGCAAAAGGCCAGAGAGGCCGGGTTAAAGGTGGTCAGGGGAGGCCGCTTTTTTCATCTGACCGCCAATAATGATAAGGGTCGGGCTGTCCGCCTCTTAAAAAAACTCTACCGCCAAAAATTTGGTCGGATCATAAGTCTGGGGTTAGGTGATGCTGCCAATGATTGGCCGATGCTAAAAGAAGTAGAACTGCCGGTGCTGGTGGCCAGGCCAGGGAGGCAGCTGGTAGAGCTGAAAAACTTTCCGGAAAAAATCTATAAAACTAAAAAAACTGGTCCGGCTGGCTGGGCAGAGGCAGTCAATTACTGGCTAAAGGCAGCTCAGATTGAGGAAAGATCCTGAAGGCTAAGTTTTTTAAGTTTAAGCAGAAGCCGCCACAGATATTGATACAGAGATATTCATTCAGAGAAAGCGAATAGAAGTGAATAAAATGGGTAAACAATGAATAAATTCAGTCGAAAAGGAGGTAATCATGGCTGATTTCTGTCAAACGGGAGTGGTGCCAACTTTTCATCGTCTGGGAGAACTTAAACTCGAGATGATGGAAGACAATTTGCGCCAATTTAACCGCCACCGACCAATTGCTCTTGTCTTGCCAGTCACGCCGGCCGAGCTGGGTTCACCTGCACTCACTGGAATACTCAGTCATCTGAAGAACATAGATTACCTTCATGAAATAGTCGTTGTCCTGGGGAGAACAGACAAAAAAGAAGATTTTGCCAGGACGAAAGAACTTTTTTCTGTTCTACCTCAGGAACATTGCGTCATCTGGGCTTCGGGGCCAAAATCCGGAGAGCTCTATAATGTTCTTGAAGAGGCTGGCCTGTCGCCGGGAGGTGATGGCAAAGGGCGTTCAGTCTGGTTGGCTTACGGCTATATCTTAGCCCGCGATGAGAGTAAGATTATTGCCCTTCATGATTGTGATATTGTCAATTATTCCAGGGAGCTTCTGGCCCGGCTTTGCTATCCAATTGCTTCGCCGCGAATTGAATATGCTTTTTGCAAGGGTTATTATGCCCGTGTAACAGACCGGCTTCATGGGCGGGTGACCAGACTGTTTTACTTTCCTTTAGTGACCAGTTTGATAAGAATCTATGGCCATTTGCCGTTCCTGGCATATCTCGAAAGTTTCCGCTATCCACTGGCCGGTGAGTTTTCTATGATCACCGAGCTGGCCAGAATTAACCGGATTCCAGCCGACTGGGGCATTGAAGTCGAAACACTAGCTGAGGTTTACAGAAATTATTCACTGCGCCGCATCTGTCAGACAGAAATCCTCGAAACCTATGAACACAAGCATCAGCCGCTTTCAGCCGAGGATCCGACCACCGGTCTGATGAAGATGTCAATTGACATTGCCCGGGCGATTTTTAGGAACCTGGCCATGGAGGGTATTGTCATGTCTGAGGCCACCCTTCAAACTCTCATTGTCAATTATCAGCGGACGGCTAAGGATTACGTTAAAAGATATCAAGATGAATCAGAGATGAATGGCCTGGTCTTTGATTTCCATAAAGAAAGCTCAATGGCTGAGGCTTTTACCAGAGCCTTGCAAATAGCTGGCCAGAAATTTCTGGACGATCCGCTCTATTCACCGCATATTCCTAACTGGAACCGGGTGGTGGCTGCCATCCCTGATTTTCTGGACAGATTGCGGGTGACGTGATACTCTGTCCCTTTTTAGAGTATCACGTTACCCTTTTCTTTGCTATACTTACCTCTATTTATTTTTTATTTCTTTATTTCTTATAGAGGAATAATAAGATGAATGGATTGGTGCTGGTCATTATTGGTGCCTCTGTCTATGCTCTGGCTTATCGCTTTTACGGGGCTTTTATTGCGGCCAAAGTTCTGGCCCTCGATCCGTCGCGAACAACTCCTGCTTACCGACTGCAAAATGGCTATGACTATGTGCCGACTAATAAATTAGTCTTATTTGGCCATCATTTTGCGGCCATCGCTGGGGCCGGGCCACTGGTCGGGCCGGTGCTGGCAGCCCAGTTTGGCTATCTCCCTGGGGCGCTCTGGATTTTAATTGGAGCAGTAGTGGCCGGGGCTGTTCACGATATGGTCATTCTGTTTGCCTCAGTTCGATACGATGGGGCTTCAATTATTGACATCTCACGGAAGGAAGTTGGCAAGGTAACGGGCGTGGCAACAGCTATTGCCGTCATCTTTATCCTGATCATTGCCATGGCTGGCCTGGCACTGGTGATTGTCAATGCCTTATTTAACAGCCCCTGGGCGACTTTTACCGTTGGCATCACCATCCCCATTGCCTTTTTTATGGCGATTTATATGAAGTGGATCAGGCCGCAGGATATTGCCGGTGCGACTATCATTGGAGTTAGCCTCCTTATCGTAGCTGTTGCCTCTGGTCCCTTTATTGCCAGAACTGCCCTCGGCCGGTTTTTAATGTTCGATGCCAAACAGATGACCGTCATCCTGGCTTCTTATGGATTTTTAGCAGCTGTCCTGCCGGTCTGGCTGCTCCTTGTCCCCCGTGATTATCTCAGCACTTACATGAAACTCGGGGTCATTTTCCTTCTGGCCATAGGTGTAGTTGTGGTCAACCCGGCCATTAAAATGCCGGCTTTTACTTCCTTTATCCATGGAGGCGGGCCAATTATTCCGGGCAAAGTCTGGCCATTCTTATTTATAACTATAGCCTGTGGTGCTCTCTCCGGCTTCCATGCTTTAATTTCCTCTGGCACAACGCCCAAGATGATTAAAAATGAGAAGGATATTCTGCCCATTTCATATGGAGCCATGCTGGCTGAAGGTTTTGTCGCTCTGATGGCTTTAATTGCAGCAACGAGCTTAATTCCGGCTGATTATTTTGCGATTAATGTCTCGCCGGCCGTCTTCGAAAAGTTAGGTATGAAAGTCGTGGATCTACCCGCTTTGTCTCAGCTAGTCGGAGAAAATATAGCTGGCCGGCCAGGTGGAGCCGTTACCCTGGGCGTCGGCATGACCTTTATTTTTTCGAAAATTCCCTTCTTGTCCAAGCTGGGCGCCTACATATATCATTTTGTTATTCTGTTTGAGGCCCTGTTTATTTTAACGACAATTGACGCCGGCACTCGTGTTGGCCGTTATCTGCTCCAGGAGGCTGGCGGTTTAATTTATAAGCCCCTAAAAAACACCAAGTGGTGGCCTGGAATTATTTTGACCAGCTTTTTGATTTCTTTCTGCTGGGGCTATTTAGTTTATGGCGGGAATATCTCCACCATCTGGCCTCTTTTTGGTACCTCGAATCAGCTCCTGGGAGCAATTGCTCTGGCTCTGGGAACAACCATCATTATTAAAAAGGGCAAAACCCGCTATCTCTGGATTACCCTTATTCCCTTTTTGTTCATCAGTGCCACGACGCTTTACGCCGCCTATCTCAACATCGTTGACAGCTATCTGCCCCAGGGAAATGTTCTGCTGGTCATTTTATCCATCGCCATCATGATTCTGGCGATAATTATTCTGGTCGAGTCAGCTATGAAATGGTATAAGTGGATGGTAACCCATCGGCTTTCTTCAGATGAAATAAAAGCCAGCCCGTTTAATGGCGAACCGGTTGAAGAGGCAAAGTAAAACCGGGGTTAGCTAAAACGATGATCGCCCTGGAAGGAAAAGATTTTGATATCATTCTGGTCAGCGGCGATCCTTATGCCGATCACCCCCTGTCGCCAGTTGGCGTCATAGCCCGGGTGCTCGATGCTCAAGGTTATAAAGTCGGCATTATTACCCGCCCGAACTGGACCACAACTGAAGATTTTCGGCGCCTGGGACGGCCGCGTCTTTTTTTCGGAGTGACTTCAGGTTCGATCGATAGCTGCCTGGCCAACTACAGCCCGCTTCTTCGCCACCGGGAAAAAGATGCCAGCGCTCGTTACCGGTCAGGCAGACCTGATCGGGCAGTCATTGTCTATAGCCATCGGCTGCGTGAGGCATTCCACGATATTCCGATAATTATAGGTGGGATTGAAGCTTCACTCCGCCGATTCGCCCATTATGATTACTGGGAAAACAGGGTTCGCCGCTCTATTCTCCTTGATGCGCGGGCTGATCTTCTGGTCTATGGGCCAGGAGAACTGCAGGTAATTGATGTTGCCCGGCGTCTTAGTGAACGTCGCCCTCTGGATGGCATCCCGGGAACAGCTATCATCAGCCATGACCCGCCACTTGATTTTGAAGAAATCCCATCTTGTGAAGAAGTGTCAGCTGACCCCGAAAAATTTCTGGAAGCCCAGAAAGCTCTGGCCAACTATAAGAACCTGGCTCAAAAGCATGCCAACCGCTATGTTTTACAACACCAAGCGGCCACCTACACACCGGAGATTCTTGACTGGATTTACAGCCTGCCTTTCAGCCGCTTTATTCCGGCCAATTATCATGAGCTCGAAATGGCCAAATTTTCAGTGGTGACACATCGTGGTTGCCTTGGCCGCTGTTCATTTTGCTCGTTATCGCTTCACCAGGGAGGCCGCATCGCTTCACGTTCAGAAGAATCGATTCTGGAGGAAATCAGACGTCTTACTCGCCATCCAGACTTTAAAGGCTATATTGATGACCTGGGAGGCCCGACAGCCAATATGTATGGAATGGATTGCCATGACTGTGAACGCGGTTTCTGTCTGACCTGTCCGAAACTTGACCGTTCACACCGCCGGCTTATAAATCTGATGCGCCGGGCAAGAGCCATTCCCGGAGTCAAAAAAGTCTTTGTGCGCAGTGGCATCCGCTATGACCTGGCTTTAAGCAGTCCCGAGTATTTGCGGGAGCTCGTCAGTCATCATGTTTCCGGGTTGCTCAAAATTGCACCGGAGCATGTCTCGGTTGAGGTTCTTCGCCTGATGAACAAAAGCCCGGTACTGCTTGAAGACTTCAGACGCCTTTTCCAGAAGCTTAGCGGCGATAAAAAGCAGTACCTCAAATACTATTTTATGGTTGCCCATCCGGGAACGACGATAAAAGAAGCCAGAGAACTGGCTCAATATGTTCAGAAGCTCGAAGCTCAAGGAGAAAGGCCGGTCGAAGGCGTGCAGATTTTCACTCCGACTCCCATGACTCGTTCAACCTGCATGTATCATACAGGAAAAGATCCGGAAACGGGAAAGGCCGTCTATGTCCCGCGGACATTTGAAGAGAAAAAAGAACAGAAGCGTCTTTTGCTTTCAGATTTGAAGCCAGAAGAAACAGGACGAGACAGCTACCAGCTCAGGGCAGAAAAGGCGAAAAAGCAGGCTGGAAATCCAGATAGAAATAATAAAGATAAGGAAAAAGATAAATTCAAAAAATCAAGGGGAAAGGAAATAAGAAAGGGTAGTAAGAAAAAATCTGGCCGGTAAGCATAATCCAGTGAACACTTTAAATCAGGTGAAAAACCGGATCGGCCCAATCAGAAAAAAATTAAAAAATCAGCAGACAAAAAAATAAAATAATACTAAGCAGGCTAATATAAAAAATGAGTAGATCAAAAAAATAAACATTAGCTCTACTTCTGGCTTAAATTTTCTGCCAGGACAGGATGTTCAGAGGCGTGTATTTAGTGGAGACGATATCTACAGACTGACTTTTTGTTCTTTCCGGCCGCCATTTATATAAAAACATATCTTTATAATATTTTAAGTCTCCATCCAGTGTTTCTCCCTTGCCAGAAGATAAAACTACGTCATTGATATCATGGAGAGGGTAAAATCGTCTATTAAGTTTAAAGGCAGTATGGATTTATTTATCTAAAACTTTATCTGGAGTGGTTAGAGCCTTTAGTTAATTCGGCTGGCTGGTGGCTCAGGCGACTAGCCAATCCGGTCTGAAGTGAACAATTTCCCACCTCGCCCAATCACCAGCTCTTTAGCCTGTCTGAAACCTTCGTGACTCAAAGCCCGGGTAGCATCCTCCAGGTAATAAGTCTCAAAGCCAAGCTCAAGTGCATCCAGCGCGGTATAAAGCACACAGAATTCGGCGGCCAGCCCGCAAAGATAAACCTGTCGCACACCGCGACCCCGCAAATAGTCACCCAGCCCGGTGGATTTTTTCCGGCCATTGTCGAAAAAACCGGAGTAGCTGTCAATTCGGGGATCGGTCCCTTTTCTAAAAATAGCCTCGACGGGCCGGTCGTCAAAACCCGAAACCAGTCTGGCTCCTTCTTTTCCCTGGAGGCAGTGGTCCGGCCAGAGGATTTGTTCTATCCCCTCAATCATGACTGTCTCATAAGCTTTTTTCCCGGGATGGTTGGAAGCAAAACTTAGATGGTTTGGTGGATGCCAGTCCTGGGTAGCTACCACCAGCGGGAATTTCTCTTCGAGTCGGTTAATAATGGGGATAATTTCATGACCGCCAGGGACAGCCAGGCTTCCACCTGGAATAAAATCATTTTGAACATCGACCACAATCAGGGCTTTCATCTCAGCTTTCTTCAAAACTCTGGCGATAGCCATGGATTAAATCGTTTCGCCAGTTGATGAGTTTCTGGCTCAGACCGACTTTATAAATATGAGGATATTCAAATCTTTTATGTTCGGGGGGAAGATGCGAAAGACGTTCTCGACAATAAGAGGCTATCCTGGCCACGTTGTCCTCGACCTCGAGCTTTTGCCCTTTTTCCATAACTTTGGTCAGGAGCTCCTCATCCCGGTACCGACTCAAATTGAGGAATTTTTCTGGCTCGAAAGGATGGAACATCTCCTGCGGTAAATCTTCTTCGGCGAGATGGATGGCATCAGCTACAAAGCACTCCTCTTCATCGCTGAACCTGGCCACCTGCTTTCTTCCGGGCAGAGTTGTTTTAGTCACATTATCAGATAACTTCATTCTTGGCTGACCATCAAACACAGCCAGCTTATAAACACCGTCCAGGGCAGCATCAGGAGCACCGGTTACTAGCCTGGTGCCGACGCCAAAAATGTCGATGGGTGCTCCCTGCTCGATGAGGCTTCTGATGACCAGTTCGTCCAGCAGATTGGAAGCCACGATTTTAACCTCTTTGAGGCCAGCCACATCCAGCATTTGTCTGGCTTTTTTAGAGAGATAGGCCAGGTCGCCACTGTCAAGGCGGATACCCTGAAGTTTCAGACCGCGTTTTTCAAGCTCGCGGGCAGCTTTAATGGCATTGGGTAAGCCGCTGCGCAGTGTATCGTAAGTGTCGACGAGGAGAATTGCCCGTTGCGGGTTAGCCTCAACAAATTTTATAAAGGCCTGCAGTTCATCACCATGGCTTTCAATCAGTGAATGAGCCATGGTCCCGGCTGGCTCGAGGTGAAACACTCTGGCCGCCTCAACATTGGAAGTGCTGTTGAAACCGCCAATAATGGCTGACCGTGAAGCTAAAATGCCTCCTTGAGCTGGCGCCCGCCGCAGACCAAAATCGCTCAGCACCCGGTTGCCGGCCGCCAGCCGCATACGTGAGGCTTTAGTGGCGACGAGACTCTGATAATTAATGAGATTAAGGAGAAGTGTTTCGATTAACTGGACTTCCAGCAACCTGCCTTCCACCCGCATCACTGGCTCGAGAGGAAAAACCACCTCCCCTTCTTTCATGGAAAAAACATCAGGTGAAAAATGGAAGCCCTCAAGATAATCAAGATAGTCCTCGTGGAAATTTATTTTTTTAAGATAATCAAGATCATCCTGAGAGAACATCAGGTTTTCGAGAGCCTGAAGAAAGGGCTCCAGCCCGGCAAAAATCACATAGCCACCACCAAAGGGAATCGTTCGGAAAAAATAATCAAAGACAGCCGGCTTCTCAGCCGTCCCGTCGAGAAAATAAGCCTGGCCCATAGCAATCTGGTAAAGGTCAGTATAAAGAGGTGAAAAATCAAAAACCTGCTCTTTTTGTTTCATACTATTTTTATTATATTCTAAATGTGTCCGAGTTAAGAAAGATTTTATACAGGAGCTAGAATCTATCCAGGATAGAGGGAGGTTACGATATCAATTCAATCAGAATGTTTTTCCACTCATCCCCCGAGAGCTTCAAGGGCAATGAGTCCCTTTTTTCAGCTTTTCCAGCTCCTGCCTGGCTGCCTCTCTCGCCGGGTATTTAATCACTTTTCTGGCTGGTTGAGAAGGATCTTCAGACTGTGCCTCCAGTTCTACCTTATAGTTATCAGTAGCAGCTATCTTCTCCAGAAGCGGTATAAC
>JAQURD010000012.1:26981-69554 GCA_028749115.1 Acidobacteriota bacterium
TATTCGGTGCCGGTGGCTCGGAAGGATAAAAGTAACATGTGCCATCTGACCTCTTAAGGTAGGTATCAGCGGCTGCACCTGCATCGCATGCTGCCTTGTAAGCATCATAATTCATCTGGCTGTCAGATAAGGCAAAATCAAATGCCCGGCCATACTGTCTCCAAAGTCTCAGGCTCTTACCTTCTTCACATGGTCAAGGGCAATGAGTCCCTTTTTTCAGCTTTTCCAGCTCCTGCCTGGCTGCCTCTCTCGCCGGGTATTTAATCACTTTTCTGGCTGGTTGAGAAGGATCTTCAGACTGTGCCTCCAGTTCTACCTTATAGTTATCAGTAGCAGCTATCTTCTCCAGAAGCGGTATAACGTCAGAGTCGCCCGATTCCCCCAGAGCTTCAATAGCACAAATTCTGACATACGAGTCCTCACCTCTTAGTGCCATTTCCTTTAATGTTCCTTTTATCTTTTCTCTGAGTGCTCCTGACGCAGTGAAACCTCTTTCCTTTGGCAAGATAAAATCTCTAAGAAGGACACACACATTAAGCCTTTCAGATTCATTGGCCTGTTTGGACTCAAGCCTTTTAAGCTCAGCCTCTACCACTCTTTCCGGGCAGACTTCAAGATAAGCGGTCAGATCATACACTGAACCGGCATCTCTAACCGCTATCTCGAAGCCTTCCGGTGCCCCAGACCTGGCAATTATGTCATAAATCTGACGTGCGTAAATTCCCCAGGACCCAGATTGGGTATGAATAGTTCCCTTTGGTGCTACATCTTCTAGTGTCTTGCCTTTGGGAACAGGCATTTTCAGCAGTTCTGTTGCCATAGCCTGCTCTCTATTGTATAAGTCAATCAACCGAATAATTACAGGGTGAGGGATTTGCTCCTTAGTCAACTGATGAAAAAAATCAACTGCTTCCATTCTCTCCTCAAAGACAGGACTGTTGAGCCTCTGATAGTAGAATTCAATCCTTTCTTCAAGAGTCTGGCCTCGCTCCTGGCACATCAAAACTTGACCACCAAGAGTAAGAATAGCTATCAGAATAAAAGCTAATTTAAGACCCCGTTTAATCATTTTTTCCTCCTAATTGTCATAATCATTCTAGAGAGTATGCCTTCCTATATTTCCCTGCCTGGCGGCTCTGGCCGTCGTGGAAATAGCGGCGGGGAGGGATTCGGATATTGATTCTAATTGAGCCAAGCTGCATGCCCCCGAACATAGTATTCGCCCTCAGGTAGATCGGATGGCTGTGGGGGAGAAGGGTTAGCATCCCAGAATAGCTTCCTCAAGTTTGTCTTAAGGTAGGTATCAGCGGCTGCACCTGCATCGCGTGCTGCCCTGTAAGCATCATAATTCATCTGGCTGTCAGATAAGGCAAAATCAAATGCCTGGCCATACTGTCTCCAAGGTCTCAGGCTCTTACCTTCTTCACATGGTCAAGGGCAATGAGTCCCTTTTTTCAGCTTTTCCAGCTCCTGCCTGGCTGTCTCTCTCGCCGGGTATTTAATCACTTTTCTGGCTGGTTGAGAAGGATCTTCAGACCGTGCCTCCAGTTCTACCTTATAGTTATCAGTAGCAGCTATCTTCTCCAGAAGCGGTATAACATCAGAATCGCCTGATTCCCCCAGAGCTTCAATAGCACAAACTCTGACATACAAGCCCTCATCTCTTAGTGCCATTTCCTTTAATGTTGCTTTTATCTTTTCTCTGAGTGCTCCTGACGCAGTGAAACCTCTTTCCTTTGGCCTGATAAAATCCCTCAGAAGGACACACACATTAAGCCTTCCAATTTCATTGGCCTGGATGGGCTCAAGCCTTTTTAGCGCAGCGTCAACTACTCTTTCCGGGCAGACTTCTAGATAAGCAGCCAGATCATACACTGAATGGGCATATCTAACCGCTATCTCAAAACCTTCCGGTGCCCCAGACCTGGCAATTATGTCATAAATCTGACATACGTAAATTCCCCAGGACTCAGATTGGGTATAAATAGTTCCCTTTGGTGCTACATCTTCTAGTGTCTTGCCTTCGGGAACAGGCATTTTCAGCAGTTCTGTTGCTATAGCCAGCTCTCTATTGTATAAGTCAATCAACCGAATAATTACAGGGTGAGGGATTTGCTCCTTAGTCAACTGATGAAAAAAATCAACTGCTTCCATTCTCTCCTCAAAGACAGGACTGTTGAGCCTCTGATAGTAGAATTCAATCCTTTCTTCAAGAGTCTGGCCTCGCTCCTGGCACATCAAAACTTGACCACCAAGAGTAAGAATAGCTATCAGAATAAAAGCTAATTTAAGACCCCGTTTAATCATTTTTTCCTCCTAATTGTCATAATCATTCTAGAGAGTATGCCTTCCTATATTTCCCTGCCTGGCGGCTCTGGCCGTCGTGGAAATAGCGGCGGGGAGGGATTCGGATATTGATTCTAATTGAGCCAAGCTGCATGCCCCTGAACATAGTATTCGCCCTCAGGTAGAGCCGATGGTTGCGGCGGGGGAGAATTTTTATTACAGGAAATCTTCCTCTTGTTTGTCTTAAGGTAGGTATCAGCGGCTGCACCTGCACTGATTGCTGCCTGGCAGGCATCATAATTCATCTGGCTGTCAGAGAAGGCAAAATCAAAAGCCCGGCCATACTGATGATTGGAGGTAGGTTCAGAATTCTGAGTATGTGCATTACCCCAGGGAGTCCTATAGCCACTGGTGAAAAGAATGTTAGTGGTATGGCTCAACAAAAATTTGTTGTTGGAAGCAATAGCATGTTGATTCAAGCTGCGAAGAATATGGTATCGAAATTTACCTGTTTGAGCAGCAGTTCCTAAGAGTGCCGCAAAAGCTGCCGGATCGGTGTCAAAGACAGACCTGGGCATTGATCTGCAAGCAGTAAAATCCTCATATTGCTGTCTCAATTCATCCAGATTGTCCTGAGAAACAATGACAGATGCCTCCTTCGTAATTCCAAAATAGCTAATTTGCGCTTTAATTATATATTTTAAAGGTGCCTCGCGTCCATTAGGTGCAGGGGGAGGAGAGGGAACAAAAGAATAGATATAACCAGTTGAAGTTGCAGGACTAACAGTACCGCTATCTATTCCATCACCAGGATAATCCTCTACGCTCCAGACTATTTGATTACTCAGATCTATATTTCCATAAAAAGCTTCGGCCAGAGCCTGTATTGTATCTCCGCTGCCAGACCACCTGGCTACAAAAGAACCATTTCCAGAAGGAGAAGAAACATCAATTATTATGATTGAAAGATTCTGGTCATCAGGTGGTAGTGGAGGAGGTGGAGGCTCTGGGGAATTTTGATCAATTACATCGACTGCGAGGTAGGTTGATTTGCCAATTACAATTATCTCATAAGAAGGATTGAAGGGATCACTATCAGGAACCGGGACGTCCATCGAAATAGTAAAATGAGCGCTCACAAAGTAAATCCCAGGAGAACTCCAGAATGTGCTATATGAAAATCCACCATAATTTAAGCCATAGCCCCCATACCAAACAATTTCTCGAGGGTTATCGCACATGGTGATAAGGTTATAAGTTTCTATTGATCTTGTATGGACAAAACTAGGTCCAAATATAAAGGCAGCACAGTCCTCATCCCATGAACCTCCACCACCTCCGCCTCCTCCAGCGCCCGAATCGTCACCCCCGCCACCACCGCCCCCTCCACAATCACCGCATGATGAGCATTCTGGAGGGCACCATCCATAAGAGTAGCAACAATTCTTATCGCCTGAGTATGCTGATTTAATGGAGATAGTGTCCTCTTCTTTTGAAATATCCTGAGACTTGCTGTAAATATCATAAAGACGGTTATATAAACCGTGTGGGTTTGATTTCCAGTTTTGTGCTCTTTCTACCAGATCATTAAGGACAAATTCGTATTCAGGAAGATAATCGCCATCAGAAGCAACTGTTCTCTGAATATATGATTCGTCTATTCTAGGAGCGTCAAACATATCCATGACCAGCCTGATATTTCCTTCAAAATCTTTAATAAGCAGAGTTTCTTTTTTCTTACCCTCTCTTTTCCCTGCATATCGGATCAGTTCAAAACCGTCTTTATCAAAATTTACCATTGAGGGGCTATAAACAACCAGGTCCAGGGTTTCTCCTGTATTGAGATCATTAATTATCTTATGAACTATGTTCCCATCTTTATCTCTTAAATAAAATATGGAAATCTCATTAACGTTTTTCAAGATCAATTGTCCACTGGAGTCATAACCGTATCTAATATCCAGAACGGCCTGTCCGTTCTGATAATAGGTTTCTTTACTGACGAGATTTCTCTTATTAAAATGCCTGAATACTTCTGATAGACCAGATTTATGTTTAAGATAAACTTGATTTCCTCTGGAATCAAATCCATAGTCATAAAAGCGATCCTGATATAACCCATTGTTTTGAATAATTTGTCTTGTTTGAGAAGGATAGACTCTTCCATTCCGGCTCAAAACCTGTGCTGTTTTACCCCGGGAGTCTGAAATTCCGGTAAGATTCCCAGTGGAATCATAAAAATAATAAAAAGTATTTGCCGCCTTTCCTGGCTTCTCGATCAGGCTTGTCTTCTTACCCCTTTTGTCGAATTGATAGGAAAGTTCAAAAATCTGCGTCTGGCCGAAGCGGATAATTGATTTAGTAAAACTCCCTTCTGATATTTTATATAGAATACTGTAGGCAGGTAGGTTAACCTTCTCCAAAGTTCCACTTCCATCATATTTGAAAATAAGATCGCTACCTTCAGGTCTCTTTATCCTCGCAATGTTTCCCTTATCATCGTATTCATACTGTCTTAACTCATTGAAATTATCAGCGAATCTTGTCAACTGACCTTTCTGATCATAGAAATATTCAGAAGTGTAATATAAACCTTCTACGTTTATTTCTTGCTTTAGAATCTTTCCATCCTGGCCTTTAGTATAACTTAGAGGAATCTCTTCTGGATCAGCAACCTGACGTTGATTAATCGGATCGACAGTTAAGGTTAGTTCCGTTTTTCTGCCGAGATTAACCTTCAAATGTGAGGAAGCTTGATCTTTAGATGATTCTTTCCCAAGAAATACCTGATAATCACCTAATGGCAAGTCAGAAAATAAGCATTGCCCCTGAACATTGCTCACATCTTCCTTTTTAATACTGTTTCCTTTTAACAGTACTCTAACCGAGGAAACTGGCCTTCCCTCACCGTCAATTAACTTTAGAACGATGTCTCCACGCATGGCTACAGTTCGAGAAAAAAGAACTGGAGAAGAAGCTATGAGCAGAAAAAGTAAGATGACTGCAAGATGACAGAATGCCTGATGCTTTTTAAAGGTTTCTAATTTCATCATGCCCCCTTGATATTTCCTTTGTCTGAAATTCTTTTAACATATTGCGGTAAAATCTGTCAAGTATTTTCTTGAGTTGGTTTATTTTAAGCTGATAATAAACTTAATTGTTGGCTCATAAGGTGATGAAAAAATAGGGTTTAGATTATATTTCTGATCTTATCGCCTGAGAAGCACGAATCGGCTTCATATTTTCTCCTTATTACCATTGGGATATCAATTAAAGATGTTTTCTAGTTTTTTGGGCTGCTATAGGCATAAAGTTTAACCTCGCCTTAAAAATGGACTTAAATTATGACAGGGAGAATTAGGTCAAGGCCGGGGTCTGCTCTTTAAGAAAAAATTTATGTTTTTATCTTTTAAAATCTGAGATTTAACCGGCTTTTAAATCGTCTTCTCCAAGGCGTTAAATTTCGTATTTATGGCTTTATTAACCCTCAAGAATCGATTAAAATCAGGAGAGGGAAATGCAAAATCAAGCAACTATTATTCTTGGCGATAGCCGCTCGATGAGCGAAATTGCCGACTCTCAAGTAGACTTAATTATCACCTCTCCACCTTACTGGCACTTAAAAGATTATGGAATGCCGGGTCAGATTGGCTATGGCCAAAGCCTTCATGAATATTTGTGCTCTTTGTATCTTGTCTGGCAGGAGTGCTTTAGGATTTTAAGGCCAGGTTCCAGGCTTTGCGTCAACATCGGGGATCAATTTGCCCGGGCTATAATCTATGGCCGGTATAAGGTTATACCCCTTCATGCTGAGATAATTTCACAGAGTGAGAAAATTGGCTTTGATTTTATGGGGTCTATTATCTGGCAGAAGAAAACCACAATGAATACGAGCGGAGGAGCGACTGTTATGGGATCGTTCCCTTATCCTCCGAATGGAATTGTGGAGCTTGATTATGAATATATTCATATCTTTAAAAAGCCCGGCAAAAATAAACAGGTCTCTAAAGAGATAAAAGAAGCTTCCAGACTGACCAAAGAAGAGTGGAAACAATATTTCGCCGGGCACTGGGTTTTTAAAGGAGCAAAACAACTGGATCATGAGGCCATGTTTCCAGACGAATTGCCCCGAAGACTGATCAGAATGTTTTCATTTGTGGATGATACTGTTTTAGATCCATTTCTCGGTAGCGGGACAACAGTAAAGGTTGCTCTAGAACAGGGCCGGAACGCTTTTGGCTATGAGATTAATCACAGCTTCCTAGAATTGATAAAAGAAAAGCTGGGTTTGGTCAATTCACTTCCCGGGTTAGGTAAAGAGGTCAAGATTGTCGAGCGACAAGAAAACCAGGGTGTTGATTTTGACCGGAGCTATATTCCGTCGATAAAAAATGAAAAGCCTCAAATTGATCCAGGAATGTTCAACTTCAAGGGGCCAAGGCTTTACAAAGTAGCAGGAATTATGGATGATCACACCATTCTGCTCAACACGGGTTTAAAGGTAAGGTTTTTGGGAATTAAGACAATAAAAAAGGATGAAACTATTCAATATCTTAAAAACCGGCTGCTGGGTAAAGAAGTGATAATAAAAATTGGCAACAACGAAGTCTCAGAAGGCGAGACAGTTAATGGCTATGTCTATTTAAAAAACAAGATATTTATAAACCTTTATTTGATAAAATCCGGCCTAGCCATTCCAGACCTGTCTCAGGCTCATAAGGAAATGAATAAATTTAGGTCAGCAGCTAGCTTCAACCCATGAACAATTCAAAAAAGAACAGGGCGGCGAGGTCTTTATCATTTTTACCACGACTAAAGACAGGAAAAAGGTTATACACAACCCAGAAGTTATTGAGGAAATTAAGAGAAGCCTTAGGTAGAGGTACTTTCTCTGGCGCTAATGAGCCTAGATAAACCATTGATTTTATGCCGGGCTTGCCTGCGGAGCATTAGTTATGCAGTCATGGCCTTGGATTTTAAGCTGGTAGGCTAGAAGCATAGCCAATGAAAGCCCTTTATTTTAAGAATAAAAGCTGTTCGGTCTGCAGCGCTTTTTTCCCCAGATTGGTGGAAATCTGCGAAGAATATCAAATTCCTTTTGAGGTTATAGATACATTGGAAGAACCGGAAAAAGCGGGGCAAAGACTGGTTCTTTCAGTGCCAACCATTATCTTTCTGGATGAAGAAAACCGAGAGCTGCGAAGATTCTCAAGCTATTTTGGCAGCCAGGAAATCAAAGACTTTTTAGAAAGATATTTTTTAGCAGGCGGACAGAAACATTAATAATAAATAGCCGCCATTAGTCGCTTTTGTCCCTCTCTTTTCGGTGTTTCAACTGATTGAATCTGAATTTTCCAGTGATTCTGAGTCGCCTTTGGCTTGACAGTCATTATCTGATTAGTTAATTTAGTCAAAACAGAAGTTTTATTTGATAACCTGACCGGAATCAGGGTACTGTTTGTCAGGCAAGGCGAAATCAGAATAGTAGCCGGAGTAATAAAAAATTGATTATTTTCTGGAAGGTTGCGGCCAGCATCATCGCTCCAGCCATCTTCTGGCTGGCCTATTTTTATTATAAAGACCGCCGCCAGCCCGAGCCATTGATTAACCTCCTGGCCTCTTTTCTTCTTGGCTTTCTGTTTGGCTTTCTTTGCTTTCTATTCTATAGGCAGTTGCCTCTGCTCGGACTGCCAGCCGGCTTTAACCAGGTAGTGGCTGGAGGGAACGGCCACGATATTTTCTTTTATTCGCTCTGTATCGTCGGACCGTTAGAAGAATCTTTTAAATTTTTGCCTTTTGCTTTTTTTATTCTAAGGAATTTTGATCTGGATGAACCGGCTGATGGTGTTGTTTATGCCGCTTCTCTGGCTATTGGCTTTGCCAGCTTTGAAAACCTTGGCTATTTGCCCCTGATGAGCGGTGCGGCTTTTTTCGGGCGGGCACTCGTTTCACCTCTGACTCATTCTATTTTTTCCTCTATCTGGGGGTATCTGATAGTTAGAGCCAAAGTTGGCCACCAGTCAGAATTCCTGGCCGCTCTTGTTGGCCTGCCCCTTGCCGCTCTGGTTCATGGCTTGTTTAATATTATGACCATCTCCAATTCACTGCGGATTTATTCAGCTCTTCTTGTTCTCTGCCTCTGGCTAACGTTCATCTTTTTGCTGGAGAGAAAATAAAAGTTCAGGTCTCTGTCTCTTTGAGGACAACTACTTCTACCCTCCGGTTTTTGGCCCGGTTCATTTCATTATCATTAGGTGCAACCGGCCGGCTTGAGCCAAAACCCTGATATCTCATCCGGTCAATAGATACCCCCTGAGACATCAGAAATTCATAGACGGTTCTGGCCCGATCTGTTGATAGCTTAAAATTTAAATCTTCCGGTCCGGTAGCATCAGTGTGTCCTTCAATACTGAGTTTAATATCAGGGAAAACCATCAAAATGCCGGCCAGCTTGGCTAATTTTAGTTGAGATTCAGGCTTGAGTGTGGCCTTATTAACATCAAACAGGACTCCGGCCAGATTGACCATCAATCCCCTGGCTGTATCGGTAGTTTCAGCGACCGTGGATAAAGCGGTTTTAAGTTTGCCAGCCAGTTCATCTCTTTCCTTTTGAATGGTCTCCCTTTCCCGGGCGAGTTGATCACGTTCACTGGCCAGTTGTTCGGTTTCCTTGGCCAGGGCGGCCCGTTCAGCTTTAATTTCTTCCAGTTGCCGGGCCAATTGCTGAGCTTCACTTTCAGCCTGGGAAGCCCTTTGTTGCAGAGCAGCCTTTTCTGCCAGGCTCTTAGCTTCAGCTTCAGCCGCAGCTTTTTCTTCCTGCATTTTGATGGTCTCATTTATTGCCTGGACTGCAAATTGAGTGGCGATGCGAGCTCCATCAGCTGCCATTTTCTTATCTTTCTGCTTCTTGGCTTTATTTAAAGCCTCATTGGCCTTATTGATTGCTTCGGGGTTTATCTGGTCAGCGCCCACCTTTTTGGCAAACTCCAGAGTCTTTTCTGCCTGTTTAAGAGCTACCGGCACATTACTGATAAATTGAAAAGCGGCAATACTATCGAGGGCCGGACGGGCATTGTCGGAAAAATCATTATAGGTAAATGGAGCAATCTGGACACCCTTCTCTCTCGATTCACCGCTGGTGAAAAGAATAAGGTTGGTTGGCCTCCTGACTGAAGAATAAGGTTCGGCCGTCACCATCAAAGCCAGGATTTTCCGGTTGACATAGAATTTCTGTGAGCCGGAACATCCCTTTTTATCAACTATAATTTCACCCAGATTATCGATGGTGCCATCGGGCCCGGCTGCCCAGAGAACATAGGTGGAAATATCGCCGGCAAACAGAATAGCCGGTTCCATCTGCTGGAAGTTGAGTTCAATGGTTGCTATTCCCTTTTCATAATTAATGGCGGCTAGCATTGAGGCCCGTCCTGGCGCCCGGTCAGTTTTGTTAAAACCAACTTCGACTCGTTTGCTAACGGGCAGGGTTAAGGCTTTAAGGTTAACCTGCCCGTATGCCTGGTTAAAAGCAAAAAAACAAAGAATAAAAGCGATTAAAATCTTCTCTTTTCTCATTTTTTACCTGCCCTCCAGTCATTGGTCTAAGTTAATTTTATCATCAGATGGCTTTTTAATTCAACTTTTAGTTATAATCCAGAATAAAATCAGAGGTTGACATAAAAGGATTTTCTTTATATAAATAAAAAACTTGAGCTAAACGCCATGACAGGAATAGCCGCATGAGAGTAAAGCACCATTTTCTGAGAGCCTCCTTCTGGCTGCTTACAATCACTAGTTTGCTGGTAGTAGCAGTTTTAATGTCAGTCCAGTTGTCAGCCAGTTCAAAAATCCTCAGCCTGGAAGAAAGGCTTACTCTTTATAACCAGAGACAGCTTCGATGGGAGGCCAATGCCAACAATATTCTTCAAAGGATTTCTAACCTGAGAGGCCAGGCTGGGATTGTCGTTGAAGACCTGCAGACAGGCTGGACATTTATCCATAATGAAGATCAGCCTTTTCCAGCGGCCAGTCTGGTTAAGATTCCGGTCATGGTAGCTGGCTTTAAAGCTGCCAGTGAAGGACAGCTTGATTTATCTGAAAAATATGTTCTGAAGAGGAAAGATCGCGTTGGCGGCTCGGGTGTTCTTCGCCGGATGAGAAATGGCCGGGCTTTTACCTATGCCCAGCTCATAGACTATATGGTGACAGAAAGCGACAATATTGCCTGTAATATCCTGATTGACCAGCTTGGCTTTGACTATATAAATCATGTTTTTGCCAAGCTTGGTTTAAAAAAAACAAGGCTAAATCGCAAAATGATAGATTATACCGCCCGGGAAGAGGGCCTGGAAAATTATACCACGGCAGCTGAAATAACCGGCCTGCTGGATAGAATTTATCACCGGGACTGTTTTGATCCAGAAATTTCTGAAAGATGCCTGGCTGTTCTCAAAAGGCAAAAAATTAATGACCGTCTTCCTCGTTATTTGCCAGGAGAGATAACGATCGCTCATAAGACGGGCCTGGAGAAGGAAGTCTGCCACGATGCCGGTATTGTTTTTACCCCTAATGGGGATTATATAATAACCGTCCTTGTTCATACCTGGACTGGCCCCAGGTCAGCTAAAATTTTTATTGGCCGCCTGAGCTCATATTTTTATGAGATTTTCAAGAGCTAAAAAGGCTGAAAACATCAGAAATAGTTACCTCTTACCATTTAACCAGTAAAATACATATGGTTCAGAAGTGACGGCAGCTGCCTCCGTGTTCAGGGTGTTATCCAGTGTCTTTGATCAGTGTCCATCTGGTTCTGCCAGGGAATCTAATTGTCAGTTTCCTGGACATTGCCTGAAATCATTCAATTATCCTGATATTCTGAGTCACCTAGAGGCCAGGGCGGTTTGTCATGAATTATCTTAGAGTGTATTATTTAAAGTAATGAATATGGCGGAGGGAAAGATGGCCATTCTCGAACTCAGAGATGTCTCGCTTCAGGTAAATTCTACTTTGATTCTTAACGGCTTATCCATGGAGTTTGAGTCAGGTTATGTCCAGGCAGTGGTCGGTCCGAATGGAGCTGGCAAATCGACTCTGGCCAGCCTGATCATGGGCTTGCCGGATTACCGTCAGTATACAGGCGATATTCTGTTTGAAGGAAAATCAATTAAAAATCTAAATGTTGATGAACGGGCCAGGCTGGGCATTACTTTAGCCTGGCAGGAGCCCGCCCGCTTTGAAGGCCTGAAAGTTAGCCAGTTCATTCTGGCTTCGGCCAGGAATAAAGACAAGAAAGAAGTCGACCGGGTGCTGGAAATGGTTGGCCTTGAGCCGGCTCGCTATCACGCGCGTGATGTTGATAAGACTTTGAGCGGAGGAGAGCGGAAAAGAATTGAACTGGCGTCCATCCTGGCCATGAAACCGCGCCTGGTCATGCTTGATGAGCCCGACTCAGGCGTAGATATTGAAGCCATTGACCGGATATTTGAAGCCATAGATTACCTTAAAAAAGATGGCACCACCGTTTTGCTTATTACCCATAGCCCGAAAGTTCTGGAAAAGGCTGACCAGGCCTTTCTAATTTGTCACGGGACTCTGGTCGATCAGGGAAAAACTTCAAAAATTATGGAATATTTTAGAGGAAAGTGCTTGCCCTGCCCGCATAAGAATGTGCCTGAGATTAACTCGGCAGCTATAGTCGGAGGAAAAATATGACAGAAGATCTGGTTGAAGAAATTCTTGAATCGGTCAATCTGCATCGCAGTTTCAATAAGGATACACCACACCTCATCATCAACGCCAATCAGGTTCTTAGCTCCCACCAGGTGGATGGGCTGATTATGGAGCCAGAAGAATTACCGGATGGAGTCCGGGCCAGGCTGAGAGTTAAAAAAGGAGTAAAAATCGGCAGCCCGGTGCACTTGTGCTTTGGCTTGCTGCCAGAGCGTGGCGTTCAGCATATTATTATGGATATTCAGATCGAGGATGAAGCAGAAGTCAGTTTTATGGCTCACTGTACTTTTCCCAATGCAGTGAATGTTGAGCATCTGATGGAAGCCCAAATTAAAGTTGGCCGCCGGGCCTGGTATTCTTACTTTGAGCGACACTGGCACAGCGAGGAAGGCATGGTCAGAGTCGTACCTGTAGCCAGAATCGAACTCGAGGAGGGAGCGCATTTTTCAACAGAATTTGAGCTCCTCAAAGGACGGGTCGGCCTGATTGATATGGATTATCTCACAGTTGGTCAGGCGGGAAGTTCAGCCGAAATGAAAGCCAGGATCTTTGGCCGGCAGGATGACAGGATAAAAATTAAAGAGGCTGCTCATCTCATGGGCGAAGGCAGCCGGGCAGCTCTAACCACACATATTGCTGTTAAAAATAAAGCGCGGGCTGAGATAAACAACGAAATTATCGCCGAGGCACCTTATGCCCGCGGTCATGTTGATTGCAAAGAAATCATTCAGGATGACGGGATAGCCAGAGCCGTGCCCGTAGTTGAAGTCAGAAATCCGAAAGCCCATGTGACCCATGAAGCAGCTATCGGAAGCGTTGATTCCAAACAGCTGCAGACTCTGATGTCTCGCGGTTTAAGTGAAGAAGAGGCAATTGATTTGATCATCCAGGGCTTACTCAGCTAAAAGTTCTTAAAGTCGCAGAATCAGCCTGGCCACATTGAAATAGATAAGCAACCCAAAAATATCAACCAGGGTAGCCAGAAGTGGGCTGGCCACGACGGCTGGATCAATTTTGACCGAGACAGCGGCTAAAGGGAGTAAAGCCCCGATTAAAGTAGAGACTATCACCTGTAGAGCCAGGGCCACGGCTACCGCCAGGCCAACGGCCTGAGGAGTAATGTGATTCATAGTAGTTGCGCCGTCATAAAAAACAAGGACTCTTAAATAAGCAATAGTCGCCAGAACTAAGGACATCAGAAAGGCCACTCCGAATTCCTTAACCAAAACTTTCAAGGCATCTTTAACGGCTATCTCTTTGACAGCCAGGGCTCTGATGACCAGAGTCGCCGACTGGCTGCCCGCATTTCCGCCGGTTCCGGTTAGCATGGGCATAAAAGATGCCAGGATAGCTACCTGGAGTAAGATACCTTCATAGCTCTGGATGATGAAACCAGAGACAAAACCCATTATGGCCAGAACCAGGATCCAGGGTGTCCGGCTTTTGAAATGCTCCCAGGTAGACAGCTTGGTGTAAACTCCAACTTCATGCGAACCGCCGATGGCCATCAACTTTTCGACATCTTCCTGTTGTTCTTGCTGCAGGATATCCATCGCATCATCATGGGTGATGATACCGACCAGGCGCTGCTCGTCATCAACGACTGGAATGGCCAGTAAATCATATTTCTGAATTTTTCTGGCAGCTTCTTCCTGGTCATCATTGGCCCGGGCAAATATCACATCTTCGTACATGACGTCTTTAACCCGGGCACCATGAGGAGCAACAATTAAATCTTTTAAGGATACAAATCCTGTTAACCTGTGATTTTCATCAATCACATAACAGTAGTAAATAGTTTCCTTATCAGGTGCTTCCCTTCTTAGCTTCAGGATGGCCTCTTCAACAGTCAGGTCTGCCGTCAGAGTAGCGTATTCTGAGGTCATAACCGAACCGGCAGTGCCTTCTGGATAGGCAAAAAGACGGCGGAGGTCCTCGCGTTCAGCCTGGGCCATGGCCGGAATAATGGCCTGACGCTGTTCATCAGAAAGTTGTTTAACCAGGTCAACCCGGTCATCTGGCGGCATATCTGAAAGCAGTTTTCCCATAACATCCCGCCCCAGGGTCTGGATCATCTCGAGCTGGACATCTTCGTCAATATGGCTGAAAATTTCTCCGCGAAGATGAGGGGAGAGATGACTCAGGATTTCCCAGATTTCCTTTGGATTAAGGGCCGAAAGAAATTCTGCTACTTGGGCGGGATGGATCGAATCACAAAATTCACACAGCTCACCATAGCTTTTTTCGTTTAATAGTTCCCTTAATTCGGGTGCCAGTAATGGATTGACCATCATTCACCTCCGCCATTAACTGGCTGGAGGTGAACGCCGGACTCAGGCTCTCGCCTGGCCCACCCTGGCAGCCAGCCAAATGGCCAGATTAAATACTCTTCTTCCATCTAACTTAGATGGATACGGGTCATCGCCGTCGCAATAACTCATGGCCCTGTTCTCTATCATGTTTTCAATCACTTCTACCAGTTATCAGGGGTTATGTCAAGGAGAACAGAGAAGAAACTATTTCAAATTATCATTTGAAGCCGGCCAAAAGCGATAAAGTAGATAAAATATTGAATGTTGCAGCTAAATCTTCTATTTTGTATTATTCTTGCAACTGGTTGTGCCCAAATTTTAACCTGCAGGACAGGAAGAAGGTAAAGACAGCAGATGGAAGATATAGCCCGTGGCGTCAGGTCTTTTACTATCGGGACGGCTATCAGCCGGGTTCTGGGCCTTGTCCGGGAAATGGTCTTTGCTCTGCTCTTCGGATCGAGCCGTTCAACCGACGCTTTTAATGCCGCTTTCCGGATTCCGAATCTCCTGCGGGACCTGTTTGCCGAAACCTCGCTCTCGGCGGCTTTTGTCCCGGTATTGACCGAAGAGAAGTCTAAAAGTAAATTTAAAGAAAACCTTCTTGCTTCGAATATATTTACCACTCTCTTTCTGGTAGTAGGAATAGTAACTATCCTTGGTATGATTTTTTGCCGGCCGCTGGCTTCTCTGGTGGCCATGGGCTTCAACCGGATTCCAGAAAAATTGTCACTGACGGCTGACCTGACTTTTATTACTTTCCCTTTTTTGCTTTTTGTTTCTCTGGCTGCCTGGGCCATGAGTTATCACAATACGGAAGGTTCGTTTTTTGTCCCCTCAGTGGCTCCTGCCTTCTTTAATGTTTTTTCTATCGTTGTGCCTCTGGCCATGTTTGGCTGGTATACGGCCAGGGGCGGTGATCCCATCTTCGGAGCGGCTATTGGTGTAACTATTGGCGGGCTGATGCAATTTCTGATTCAGTTGCCAGGTGTTTTCCGGCTGGGTTTTCGCTACCGTCTTTATCTTAACTGGCATGACCCACAATTCAGAAAGGTCATGGCTTTGTTTGTGCCGGTGGCTATAGGGCTGGCCGGTTCGCGCTTTAATGTTTTCGTCAATACTATTCTGGTTTCTTATCAGGCTGAACGTTCAATGACCTGGTTAAACTATGCTTACCGCATCATGCATCTACCGCTGGGCCTTTTCGGCCTGGCGGTAGCAGCCGTGGCTTTGCCCCGTTTTTCACGGCTGGTGCTGGAAAACAAAAGAGAAGAAGTCCAGTTAGCTTTTAAAGATTCCCTGAAAATGGTCTTCTTCCTGACTGTCCCCTCTTCCATTCTGATCGCTTTTTTCTCTTATCCACTGACCAGTCTGATTTATCAGCACGGGAGGTTTAGTGCGGCTGATACTCTGGCTGTCAGCCAGGCTCTTATTCTTTATACCCTGGGAATTCCCTTCATTTCCGCTCTACGCAATGTGGCTTCGGTTTTTTATGCTCATCAGGATTCAAAGACACCGATGTATGCCAGTTTTATCTCCATCGGAGTAAATCTTGCCTTGAATCTGGCTTTAATGAAGCCAGTTGGCTTTCTAGCTTTCCCTCTTTCAGCCAGTTTGGCCAGTATTATTAATATTGCCGTTTTAATTCGCTGGCTGCCCAGAAAAACTGGCCAGATTGAACTTCAGCCGATTTACCGCTATTTCTTGAAGCTGGCTCTGGTTTCAGGAATAGCTGGAGCTATCGGTTTTGGTGGTTTTAAAATAAGCGCCAGCGAATTCGGCTACTCATTCTTGCCAGTTCTCATGGCCACTATTGTCTGGGGTAGTCTGTCTCTTGGCATTTTTTATGCTGGCTGCCGCCTGTCCGGAATAAAGGAAGTAGACACCTTTATCCGCCGTTTTCTTAAAAGATAGAAATTAATGATCAGCCGCCACAGATAAATCACCGCCTGGCCAGTTTTGCTACAAGAATAATATAGCCATATGGCAGAAACTCCTATCATAATTGAAATTCATCTTAAACATAGCGGCGGCATTTGAGCACAGAAAAAAGCGCTGACCTGCATCAAATTTTCTCAGTATCTCTGTTATTGCAACTCGCTCTTCATTAAGTTAAAAATTAATATCTAAGAGGTCCCGGGCAAAATGATTCCTGTCTATATTGATCCGCGCCACTGAGAAAGATCTGCTTTGAACTGTTATTTCCATTCCAGAGCATAGCGTTTGACGAGGCGCATGCCTTCTTCATCTTCTTCAATCGTATAAAGCTTGCCGTATTTTACAGCCATGGCTCTATCCGGCAGCACCACTCTGGCCACATACCGCCCCTCGGGATCAAAGACATCATAGATGACGCCTTTTTCTACCTTCTCCTTGGTATAAGGCCTGACGTAAAGCCAGCCACGCTCATCCATGACAAAATCCTGGAAGGCCGGGAAATCATCTGGCCACTCAACGCGCATATCCGGAGAAGGTCCTTCCTCGCCCCAGATTTCCTTAGCTCTTTTTTCTTGATCCTCTTTAGTAAGTTTTTCAGGGTCATAATTTTTGATAATCTTCCTGATAGTTTTTCCTTCAGGGTTAACAACATTAAATACATATTCAGTAGTAATCCCCCAGAGAATATCTCCATCAGCTGTCAGTCCAAAATAAATAAAGGGAAAGTAGGGATTGAATACCGGATATTTAGCAATGGGGACAGAAGCAACTGTAAGAAGCGGCTCCAGACTTGAATTAAACTTTACCAGCTCTGTCCTGGCTTCCTGTTCCATAATCGTGTGGCTACCCAGAATATCTTCATTGGGATCTACCTTGGCATCGGAAAACATCCACATCTTCGCCCCCGACAATTCTTTGACAAACTGACCATCGAGGCTGAAAAAAATAACACGACGCGAGCCGAGGTCACAGACAAAGATATTTTGCTGAGGTGTAATCTGGATAGTGGTGGGAATCTGAAATTCTCCGGGTCCCTGGCCTCGTTTACCA
Organism: Acidobacteriota bacterium; assembly: GCA_028749115.1. Classification (GTDB taxonomy): domain Bacteria; phylum Acidobacteriota; class Aminicenantia; order Aminicenantales; family Saccharicenantaceae; genus Saccharicenans. The sequence goes on from JAQURD010000012.1 coordinate 44,291, forward strand.
ATCGCTCTAATGAAATTGCCCTGTGGATCATAGACCTTAATCTGAACTGCTTTCCGGTCGATGATATAAATATTACCGGTTTGATCTATATCGAGGCGCCTGGGATCAAGCAATATTGATTCTTCGCTACCCGTTTTCCCAAATGATAATTCTTCTTTGAGTGACAGAGTCGAAGGTAGGTCCTGCGGAGGAGCTGGTTTTTTCGGATTATAAACGACCGTGACGCCATCCTCTTTTTTAATCTCAATTTTTTCCTCGCGACTACAGGCTGAAACAAAGAGGAAAGCCAGAAGAATGGTAACCAGGAGCAATCCCCACACCCACGATTTTTTCATCTCCGACTCCTTAACGTGAACTAGACAAATTATTCTATTTTTGTCCTTCTCAGATCACCCAGCTCAGTTCTTCTTACTTAATACTTCTCGCTATCAGCGCCTCGCCTGCATTACGTCACATCCATTGCATAGAATAACTGACATGCTATAACTTCCTTAAATCAGCCTAGTTCCTCTGATTTTTTTCTGTCAATTTCTATTTTCGTTATTTATTATTATCTTTTGTTATTCCAGTGTTATTCCAGTTACTCCGGCCTGGACCAATCACAATACGCGATGATGCATTAAAACGCATAAATAAATGAATGGATAGATTGATGGATGGCCACGCCGGGCTAAAAAGCTGCAATCAACATTGGTCCCCATGCGCCATATATCCACTCCGGCACCTCCCGCCATTATCTTTGTGCTTCCTATTTAACCACCAATCCGGAATATATGACCTCAAAGAATTTCTGTCAACGATAAATTTCCCGGCAGAAGCGGCCTTCAGGAAGTCAAACACAATTGCCAGGCGATGGTCTTTGCTTTAAGATAGACACATCATGGCAAGAACATTCGGTGCCCAAAGTATGACCGGCAAGATGACCCGGGTGGTATTGAAAAGACCGGCTGAGGCTTTCCTGAGCCCGAAAAAAATTGAGGAGGAATGGCAGCAGTTAGGCTTTCTGGCCCCGCCAGACCTCGCCAAAGCCAGCCAGGAATTCAGTCAGCTGGAAGAAATCCTCCGCCAGGAAGGAGTGGAAATACTGTATTTGCCAGCTGATGAAAGAACCACCCTGGACTCAATTTACACCCATGATCCGGTGATTGTAACTGAGGCCGGAGCCATCATTCTTCAGATGGGGAAGAAGGCAAGGGTCGGAGAGCCAGAAGCCCTGGAAGAGGCACTTCGCAGCTGGGACCTCCCCATTCTCGGACAGCTGTAAATGTCAAGTACTTTTCCCATGACTGTGGTAAGGACATTTCCCAGGGTGACGGTGAGGATATTTGCCACCCCTGTGGTAAACAGACTTCCAATAGGCAGCTGGAATGATTTAAACCTCCTTTCTTGATATTTTGATACGGTAAGATTCTCCGTCCAGGGTAAAGACCCTGGCGTGATGAAGCAGCCGATCGAGAAGGGCGGGTGGGTGCAATAGGCGTATAGTATTACAAGGTAGATTGGTGCATAGTTTTACAAGGCCGGCAGCTCTGGTAGGCAACCTGGTCAGTATCATTTCTTACTAAGCCGACTCTCATAGCCGTAGTTGGCGGGACACTCATTGATGGCACGGGGAAAGAGCCTTTCCCCAACACCGTCATTCTGATCGAAGACAGCAAAATCAAAGCGGTCGGTCCGGCCGCTCAGGTAAAAATCCCGAAGGAGGCTCAAAAAATCGAAGCAACCGGAAAATTCATTCTGCCCGGCTTTATTGACTGCCATATCCACCTTGGCACTGAGACCAGCCACCTGGAGTATTACCAGGATTCAAACAGTCTGGCGACGCTTCGCGCCCTCGAGCTCATGAATAACTATCTTCGTTGCGGGGTAACCGCCGTTCGTGATGTTGGCTCACCGGTCGAGACGATACAGGCTCTCGTTCGGGCCCAGAGAAACGGCTACTTAGACAGCATCAGGCTTTATTCCTGTGGCGATCTCATCACCATTACTGGAGGCCATGGCTATGGGATGCACGGCTCACTGGCAGTCAACGGACCGTGGGAATGGCGCAAAGCTGTCCGCGAGATGTATGCTGCCGGCTTCAAGCATATCAAGATTTCCCCACAGTTTACACTGGAAGAAGCCCGGGCCGCCGTCGAAGAAGCCAGAACACTTGGCCTCCACATTACCGCTCACGGTGGAGGCGGTTCTGACACCATTCCTCCAACCATGACTAAAATTGCTATCGAAGCCGGTGTCGAATGTATCGGACACCTCAACATAATGGATGGTGAGACGCACGGCCCTGATGGCTGAGAAAGGTATCTATAACGTCCCGACTCTTATGACCTGTTATGCCAGTTATCAGCGAAATGACCTGAGCTTCTTTCTAATTGAAAAGCGCGGCTGGTCAATGGCCATGCACGAGACACTGTTCAAAAAGGCTTATGCCCGCCATATTCTGATGGGAATCGGCACCGATGCCAATGGCGAATATCGCGAAATGTACCCTGGCATCTATTTTGAGGAGATGCGCTATTTTGTCCGCCTGGGGATGAGCCCGATGGAAGTCATTGTTTGTGCAACCAGAAATGGGGCCCGCATCCTGGGTCTCGAAGATGAGCTGGGGACAATCGAAGCGGGCAAAGCGGCCGACCTTCAAGTGCTAAAGGACAACCCGCTCAAGTCATTTGATAACTTAGGCCATCCAGAGCTCGTCATTTTGCGTGGAAAAATAACATGGGATCGGGCCAGCAGCTCTTCTTTATAATCAATAAGTTCGTACAGACAACTTTAAACCTGTCCCGGGAACTGGTGGCGGGCGGAAGGATATAACAATTTGGTTTTAGACTCCCGGTTTGTATCAGACTGGATCTGGAACAACAGAAATTAAATAATTGATAATAAAGAATTTACTGAGGCCCGACCCCATCTTGAGGGGGACGGATATCCTTCTTCCCGGCCATACTCATTCTGGCCGGAACAAGTGGTATAGGGCGGCCTTTAAGCAGCCAGTGCCAGTAAACCCACTCAAAAGCCAGCTTCGCCCAGTGGTTGATTCGAGTTTCTTTAAGAAGCGACATCGGCCCGAGCCCAGGAACCGGATATTTCCCCGGGAGTGGCTCGACTTTCTCATTATAATCAATAACCACCGCCCGCCCAAAGCCCGTCTCGATAAAACAATTGGCATGGCCGTCAAACTCCGCCTCAGCCGGTTTTCCATCAATCTCCGCCAGGATAATTTTATCGAGAATTTCAGAGGCAAAATGAGCCACTGCCCCGGCTTTTGTCCAGCCAGTGGCAGCCGCATCACCGATGACAAAGATATCTGCATACTTTTCGGAGCGAAAGCCGCCTTTATCTACCGGGACATAATTCATCTCATCGCCCAGACCCGAACGTTTGATTAACTCTGAGCCCATATTGGTTGGTATGGTGACCATCAGATCAAAAGCCACCTGCCGGCCGTCATAGCCAATGACCTTACCGGCTGCTGCCTCAACTCTTTCTGTCATAAAAAAGCTTTCGACCTCAATTTGCTTTTTAGCCTGAAGGTCCCCGAGAAAGCGGGTGGCTACCGGTCTGGTAAAAGCTCCGGAGATTGGCGTCAGATAAATAATCTTGGTATTGTTACGAACTCCCCTTTTTTTAAAATACCAGTCCGCCAGGAAAGAAAATTCAAGCGGTGAAACATTGCATTTAATGGGCATTTCATTAATGTGAACAACCAGTGTGCCTTCTTTGAACTCTTCGAGTTTCCTGGCCAGAGCTGTGGCTCCATCCAGAGAATAATAATCAAAGATATTCTGCCGCCAGCCATCCAGCATGCCTGGTGTCTCATCCGGGCAGGTATGATTGCCGGTGGATATAAGGAGCAAGTCATAGCTTATCTCCTTACCGTCAGCCAATTTTATAGTCTTTTTCTGCGGTTTGATTTCCTCAACTTCTTTTATTAAAAATTCAACGCCACGCGGCAGAAGGACTGAGCGCCGCCTGACCAGGTCTTCCGGCTGATAAAGACCGAAAGGCACAAGCAAAAAACCTGGCTGATAATAATGGTTATCATCCTTATCAACAATCGTCACCTTCCACCCCCGCCTGGCCAGCGGCCCGGCCAGCTTGTTGGCCATAATCGTCCCACCTGTTCCTGCACCCAGAATGACCAGATTCTTCATGTTTTTTTATTCCAATCCTCATATTCTTTTTTCATCTCGTCTTTCAGCTTCTCTCTTCTTATTAATCTAAGTAAGGTAATCTTCTCAGTCGAGCCTGACCCCTTTCTGCAGGGCTAAAATCTTATAATGATCAACTGTCTTCTCGGCCATCGCCTCACAAGAATGCTTATCAAAAACAAGATTATAAGCCCGCCGGGCAAATTGTTGAGCCAGGCTGCGATCAAGGTAAATTTTGAGAACAGCCTGAGCCAGAGCCTGGGGATCATTGGGCGGGACAAGAAAACCGGTTTCTCTATTAATTATTAACTCGGTCATACCCGCTGCCATAACACCAACCACCGGCAGGTTTGAAGCCATCGCTTCAAGAAGATAGGTCTCAGGTAAGGAAAATGCTCCAAAAATAAACATATCGAGCGAAGTCAGGAGGTCAGCTCTTTTTTCCTCAAATCCAAGATAAAAATGAAGGTTATTAATTTCGAGGGGCTGCTCATGCCGCAATTTTTCAAGATGAAGATCCCCTTGCCCAAAAATAATCACTTTTAATTTTGGCGCCTGTTCGCTTAAAATTTTTAGAGCTTCAAGTTGATCCCTGAAAATTTTTAAATCTTCCAGTGGAGTCACCAGACCGGCCAGAAAATCATCCTCTTTTAGACCAAATTCCTTTCTCAGAAAGTTTTTTTTCTCTTTATTCTGATATCTGGAAAAATCAAGGCCAGCCGGAATGACCTCGATCGTTTTGATGGGCAGGTCACCCTTAAGCCATTGGCGCTTGGCCTCTTCTGACGGGCAGATTAAAGAATCAAGTTGTCTAATATTTCCACTGCTCATTTTTTTTAACCAGTCGGTTTTAACCGAAGCCACTTTGACTTTAACTTCTGCTTTCTGGCTGGCTTTCAGGGCAGAGGTAAAAGCAACTTCATCAAAAAAATGTATAAGGTTAACTCCGTTCCTTTTCATTTTCCGCGATAACTGCCAGTTGGCCAGCCAGCCGCCGGAATTTTCAGGCCTGAAATTTATGACCGGGAAACCGGCTAATCTGGCCTGCGAGGCTAGCTTATTTCCTTGACTGGTTAGAAAGTAAAATGGATAGCCTCTTTTTTTTAGCTCCTGAGCAATAAAGAGCAGGTGCTTTATTTCCCGTTCGTCATGCCGATCAGGCGCCGCCAGTAGGACCGACAATCTTTTCTCCTCTCCTTCGGTTTTCTTTTAGCCCGGTTGCCCAAAAAAGTAAGAAGATCCGGCCCGGGTCATGCTTACTTCTGCCCGACTGCTGTTAGATTAATATTCCTGTTAACCAGACTGGTACCTAAAACTTTTTCCAGATTAGATAGAGCCAGATTATAGTTGACCATAGCCCTGAGTTCATTTGAGCGGGCATTGGCCAGCTTGTCCTGAGCTTCAAGCACAAAATAATTGCTGCTTAAACCAACCGCTAATTTCTTCATTTCAGCTTCTAAGTTTTTTTCAGCGAACTCACGGGCTACCCGGTAGGCTTCGACACTCTTAGCGTAAGTGGCAATATTGTTGACTGCTTCACTGACCTCCAGCAAAGCCTGTTGTTCTGAGGCTTTTTGTTTGGCCAAAGCCTGGGCAAGTTCAGTCTGGGCAATGGCATAATTAGACCGGCTGGCCAGATCAGCAATGGGAATGGTCAGGGTAAAATTCAATGACCAGTTATTATAAAGGAATTTCATGGCATCTTTAAAAGAATTCCAGGTACTGCCAGGAATCTTGCCGATGATAACACCACTAAAGGGATTATCATCCTGATAAAGCAGCAGGTCACCTGATATCCCCGGACTCCGGTAAGAAAAATTCAAATCAAGTTGCGGTAGAAGCTGATTTCTGGCAACTTCCAGATTAAACCTGTTCTTGTCAATGGTCAGATTATTAACCTGTAAATCAGGGCGGTTGGCCAGGGCTATCTGACCTGCCTCTTCCAGGCTGATCTGAACCGGTTTAAATTCTGGCTTGTCTTTCGGATTTATTTTTATGGATTGAAGCTCAGTGCCAGGGGCCAGATTAAGAATAACCTTCAGCCGGTTTTCAGCTATCCTGACATCAGCCTCAGCCTGGACAATGTCAGCTTCCCGTTGAGAAACCGTTGCCTGAACATTTAAAATCTCAATTGAGGCCTGTTTGCCCACCTCAATTTCTTTAGAAGTTTTGGCCAGCTCATCTCTGGCCAGTTGCAAAGACTGCTGCCTGACCTTAAGGTTTTCTTGAGCCAGAACAAGATTCCAATAAGCATCTTCCACCTGATAAATAGTATCAAGAACCTGACTCCTCAACTGAGCTTCGGAGATAGAATAATTCTGACGGGCTATAACTATTTCTTTCTCGGCTATTTTCGGCCCAAAGTTCTTGAGCAGGGGCTGTTCAAAATCTATCCTTAACTCGGTTTGATAATAAGGATTAAGCAGTTGACCACGCTGGTTGGTATCATAATCATAATTATACAAACTCAAGGATAATTTCCCCCCGAGAGGGATTCTCTGAGACAGAGCCCCCTGGTAGGAATGCATTTTCGTAGTATAGAGGCCAGCACTCTGAATCCACCAGGTGGATGGTTGTTCGGTACGATCAGTTCCATATTTAAAATCAAGCTGTGGATAATAAATTTCTTTTGCCAGAGAAACTGATTGGCTGGCCCTTTCAGTCGAATAGACCTCAGCCACCAGATTCAAATTTTGCTTCAAAGCCCGGAAAATAGCTTCTTCCAGTCCTAAGGATATTTCTTCAGGAGCACTTTCCTGAGCAGCCATAACCGGCACCAGCCAGGAAATCAAAAGGACTGGAATAACCGCCCTTAGCAAAGCTGATCTTATTTTCACCGCTCTTCTCCTCATCAATTCCCTTAAATTTTTCATGATAATTTTATCTTAAGTTTAGCAAAAGCCCGTTTATTAAAGCAAATGGCTTGCCTGTTTCTATTCAAAGCCAGCCCTATTATACATATAACGTTTTACAAGCAAAAAAGTTAATTCTTAATATAATAAGAACGGAAATAGTCTTCATCTTTTCTCAGCCCTGATATTTTTAGACAGGCTGCAAAAACTCTAATCACCTGGGATAGGCATCGAGCTCGAGGTCAAGTTTTAAGGCTTCTCCCTTCTTATATTTCTTCCAGGCCAGGGCGCCAACCATGCCGGCATTATCAGTGCAAAGCCGGGGCGAGGGAACATAGGCCGACAAATGGTTGTCTTCAGCTAGCTGGCTGAATCTTGTTCTAAGTCTATCGTTGCGGGCCACGCCACCGCCGAGAATCAGAGAAACTGGTTGAAATTCAACTATTGCCCGGCTAACATTGTCCAGCAGACTCCGGGCCACAATCTCCTCAAAACTGGCCAGAAAGTCACTCAGCTCAGGATGATGCCCGTCAAGGCTATTTTCACGGATGATTCTCAGGGCGGCCGTCTTCAGGCCAGAAAAGCTAAAATCATAACCAGGCTTTTTCATCCTGGGCAGAGAAAAATGAAAACGCTTACCGTTGCCATTTCTGGCTAACTTTTCAATGACCGGGCCACCTGGATACCCCAGACCAAGAAATTTGGCAATTTTATCCAGGCATTCACCTGCAGCATCGTCTCTGGTTTTACCCAGAAGCTGGTAACTTAATGGCCTCTGCAGAAAATAAAGAGAGCTGTGCCCGCCAGAAACCAGCAAAGCCAGGGCCGGAAACTTAATTTCGGGATTTTCCACAAAAGCCGCTTCAAGATGAGCCTCAAGGTGATCAATGCCAATTAGCGGTTTTTTAAAATAATAGGCCAGCCCTTTGCTGAAGGTTAGACCAACCAGCAAAGAACCAATAAGTCCCGGGCCCTGAGTTACGGCATAAATATCTATTTCCGGCAAACTTACTCCAGCCCGCTCCAAACTTTCACTGACAATATAATCAATTGATTTGAGGTGCTGGCGGGAAGCCAGTTCGGGAACAACACCTCCATAAGGAGAATGAAGTTCATCTTGAGATAAAATGATGTTGCTTCTAATTTGCCCCTGCTCAAGAACAGCCGCCGATGTCTCATCACATGAGGTCTCGATGGCCAGTAGCCACTTAACCTCAACTTTTTCAGGCATTGTTTCTCCAACAAATAATATTAGCTTGGATATTCATCAGCTTGAACATTTTAGCTCAAGATTGAGGCCAATTCTATCCCGGCTGGCTTTCTTTTCTGACTGGTTTAAGCCCTTTGCTTTCTCAGCCTCGGCTTTCTTAGCCTTGCCAGGCTTTCCTGTTTTACCCGAGCTTGATTCAAACACCAGAAGGTATGTCTGGAATCTGGCTACCTGATTCTTTTCTTATCAACCTGCATTATTTATAAAACTGACAAAATCCCGGAACTGACAATTACCATGGTTAAGAAAATAAAGGAAATAAGAAAATCAAATATGTAAGAAAATCATGGAGATGAACGAGTTAAAGAATATCGTTTCCCGCCTCGATTATCCCTTTCGTGATGTGAGTTTCATTTTCCGCAGCCCGGTAAGATCACCATGGTGTTGAAGAGAGTGGTAATGTCAATAGGAGGTAAACAATCGAGCTCAATTATTATCAATAAGGCAAGCGCTGCTGATAAGCCCTTTTCGATCTAAAACCAGCCAGTCTTCACCTGGCAAATTTTTTAATGGCCCGGGAAAAAGGTGGCCTTAATACTCCGCGCTCGGTGATAATGCCTGAAATGAACCGGCCCGGGGTGACATCAAAGGCTGGATTTCTGACCGGTAAATCAGGCAGGGTGATTAGCTTCCCGCCAATCCTTCTGACCTCATCTGGCTGTCTTTCTTCAATGGGAATATCTTCTCCAGTCTGGAGAGAAAAATCAAAGGTGCTGAGTGGTGCCGCCACATAAAAGGGAACATGATGTTCCCTGGCTAAGATCGCCACCGAATATGTTCCTATCTTATTAGCGGTATCCCCATTAAGGGCAATCCGGTCAGCTCCAACTATTACCAGTGAGACTTCCCCTTTTTTCATCAAATAACCGGCCATATTGTCAGTAATAAGAGTCGTTGGAATTCTTTCCCGCCTGAGTTCCCAGCAGGTCAGGCGTGCACCCTGGAGCAGAGGCCTGGTCTCATCGGCCAGAACCTTTATTTTTTTGCCATGAGCGACCGCCGCCCGGATAACTCCCAGGGCTGTCCCGTAGCCGGCTGTGGCCAGTGCTCCGGCATTGCAATGGGTCAGCACCGTGTCTCCCCTGGAAATGAGCCTCTGACCATGTTCGCCAATTTTCATATTTATAGCCAGATCTTCCTCGTCCATCTTTCTGGCCTCAGCCAGCATAATATCCTTTAAAGCTCTCAGGCCCTGCCGCCGGTGCTTCTGGAAGACCGTCTTCATTCTTTCCAGCGCCCAGAAGAGATTGCGGGCTGTCGGACGCGTCCGCCAGAGCCGCTCATAGGCTTTTTCAAAAGATCTGTCGAGATTCTGTTCGGTTTTTTGCTGGCGAACAGCCAGAGCCAGACCGTAAGCCGCCGCCAGACCAATAGCCGGAGCACCTCTGATGATCATGGTCTCAATAGCCCGAGCCACCTGCTCAACTGACTTCAGGCGAAGATATTCCTCTTTTTGAGGCAGTTTCCTCTGATCAATCAGGATGACAGCTTCATCTTTCCAGCTAATGGTTGGCAGCATAGCTAAGACTTTTTCCAATCAGGAGTAGTCTCATCCGGCCACTCCCATTTTTTAATCCACTTATTATACCTTTCTTTAAAAGAGACTATCTGATCTGCCGGCAGCTCCACTATCAGTTCTTTATAGCAGAAAATTATTTGATTATCATTATCTCGCAATATCTCTTCTGTTGGCAAGCCCAATTCTCTGGCCATGATGGCTTCTTCCAGGCTCTGGCTAAAATCTTCCCGATGGGCAAGAACCTGGGATAATAGATAATGGCAATAGCCACAGGCTGGATCCTTTTCAAGAGTCTGGAGGACCATTTTTTTCACCTCATCAAGTATCTTATTTCTTTCCTCCGGCACCCGCTTCTCACTCCTTGCTAAATTGTCAATTTCCCCCAGCTTCTTCTCAACCAGCTTACCAACTGAATTTCTGACTACTGGCTGATACTTACCTTTCTTCACCAGAATGTCAAAAAGACGGGCAGATACTTCGGGCCAACCAAGCTTTTCAAAAGACAGAGCCAGGCCATAAAGACTGAGTTCTTTAGCCCAGCTCTCGGTTCCTTCATTACCAAGCCAGGTGGCCTGCTGGAAGGAAGCCGCCGCCTCCTCCCAGAGTTCCAGATTAACTTCAGACAGTCCTTTAAGCAGGTAAGCCTGTGCCGTTGGCTGCTGTTTGACCAGAGCTGACATCTCCTGCTGAACTTTTTTATAGATAGCCGTAGCTTCCCGCACCCGAAGTGTTCTTTGTAGTGTCTGAGCCTGAGCATAATCAACTTTGGCTCTGGACAGGGTTGAGGCACAATTAACCAAAAAAACAATCAAGCAAAAGATGACCGCCAGCTTCAGGTAAAAAGTGCTGGCTGCCAGCCTACCAGGCCTGAGGCCTTTAGACCTGAGGCCATTATAGTGGTTAAAGCTCGGTGTTTTCATTCCGTCCCCCTTTTTTTTCATTTTTCTCAAGAGCAGCTTTAAGCCAGGCTCTTAGCTCTGGCTCGTTAATCAAGGCCCAGCCGAGGCTTAAAAAGTCTTTACCGATCTTCTTGATGGTTGCCCAGAATCCAGGCTTATTTTCGGCCGCTTCTATTTCACTTAAAGCCTGTTTCAACCTAGAATCATATTGAGCCGCTATAAGCCGGTAGTCTCCTCTATCTAGTTCTTCAGAAAAAAGGCCTTGAAGAAAAGGCTCCTTCAGACCGACTACCGGATACAAGGCTCTAAATGCCTGGCGCAAGGACTTCAAATCGCCTGCTTCAAGTTCCATCTTAAAAGCTTCCTTGAGCTCAGGCGGTTCTTCAAAGAACTTCAGAATAAATTTAGCTGGTTTGTTATAGATAATATCCGGGTCGAGTGAGAGCTCAAGCCCGGAAATCTCAGCTTCTAAATTTTCCTTTTTCTTTATGGCCCAGATAATAGTTGAATAGAGAAGTGGGAAAATAGCTGTGGAGCCCAAAGGCAAAAAATATTTTATCAGGTTCAAAGCCTGTGCTAAAAATGAATCAAACTTCTTTTCATCCATCGTCCCCCCTTTTTCTTTTGACCTGGGGCTAACCAGGCCGCCAGAAAAATATTGTTTGTCAGTATATCAATTTTTATTACGAATAAAAATGATATCGCTTTTAAAAAGCTCATTTAACTTCAAGAATAGCCAGAAAGGCTTCCTGTGGAATATCCACCCGGCCCACCCTTTTCATTCTTTTTTTGCCCTCTTTCTGCTTCTCTAGAACTTTCATTTTCCGGGTATAATCCCCGCCATAAAGTTTGGCCAGAACATCTTTTCTAAAAGGTTTAACGGTCTCGCGGGCAATGACTCTTTTCCCCACGGCTGCCTGAATAACCACTTCAAATTGCTGACGCGGAATAGTCCGGCGAAGCCTATCCACCAGCGCCCGGCCGATATAATAAGCTTTATCTTTATGAACAATGACCGACAGGGCATCTACTTCCTCATAATTGACCAGGATATCCAGTTTGACCAGAGGTTCTTCCCGGTAGCCAGCCAGTTCATAGTCCATCGAGGCATAGCCTTGAGAAAGTGACTTCAGCTGATTGTAAAAATCGAAAACCACTTCATTAAGCGGTATCAAATAATCAAGGACAACCCGGTTGGTAGAGATATACTCCATCCTCTTCTGCTGACCGCGCCGGTCATCCAGCAGTTGAAGTAATGGGCCCAGGTAGCGATCCGGAGTTAAAATTAAAGCATCGATCATCGGCTCTTCAATTCGCTCAATAAATTGAGGTTCCGGCAGCTCTGACGGGTTATGAACCTCCACCACTTCCCCGTTAGTTTTGACTACCCGGTAGCTAACGCTCGGGGCAGTGGTTATTAAACTGAGGTTAAATTCCCTTTCAAGTCTTTCCTGAATAATCTCCCGGTGAAGAAGGCCAAGGAAGCCGGCTCTAAAGCCGAAACCGAGAGCTGGTGAATGTTCCGGTTCAAAGTGCAGGGAAGCATCATTGAGCCTCAATTTTTCCAGGGCATCACGCAATTCATCAATGTTACTATCACCAGTAGGATAGAGGCCGCAGAAGACCATGGGTTTGGCTTCCTTAAAGCCAGGCAGCGCTTCTGAGGCTGGATGGTTGACCAGGGTGATCGTCTCTCCTATTCGTGCATGAGCCAGATTTTTTATGCCGGCAATAAGATAACCAACTTCGCCTGTTTCCAGTGCTTCTACCTTGACTGGCTTGGGGGTGAGATAGCCTATTTCTTCAGCCAAATATTCAGCCCCGTTAGACATCAACGTGATCCGGTTACCAGTTTGCAGGCGGCCATCAACTATTCTGACCAGGACAATTACACCCCGGTAAGGATCAAACCAGGAATCAAAAAGCAAAGCTTTAAGAGGCGGGTTCTCATTCCCCTTTGGTGGTGGAATTCTGGTGACAATATTTTCAAGAACATCCTCAATGCCGGTTCCCTTTTTAGCCGAAACAAGCAGGGCTTCTTCTTTTTTCAGCCCAACAATATGCTCCAGTTGCTCTAAAGCCATATCCAGATCAATCTGAGGAAGGTCAATTTTATTCATCACCGGAATAATGACCAGGTCGTGCTGAACCGCCAGATAAGCGTTAGCCAGAGTCTGAGCTTCAACTCCTTGAGAAACATCAATAACCAAAACAGCTCCCTCACAGGCTGCCAGGCTGCGGGAAACTTCATAGGAAAAATCAACATGACCGGGCGTATCAATCATGTTCAGGATATATTCCTGGCCGGAACGGCTGTGATATTTAAGCCTGGCTGTCTGGGCTTTGATGGTGATCCCGCGCTCCCGCTCGATGTCCATGGTATCAAGCACCTGTTCCCTCAATTCGCGGGTAGAAAGTGCTCCGGTTAATTCAATAAAACGGTCAGCCAGGGTGCTTTTCCCATGGTCAACATGAGCAATGATGGCAAAGTTACGTATGTTTTTCTGCATAATTTACAGCGTTTCTTAAGGCCAGACTTTTAAAGTTACTGGCCCAAATCTTTCCTAAATATGCTTAAACTCTTAATAATTTTAATCTAAAAGCCCAGCTCTGACAATCGCTGCCCTGGTTTGCAGCTCTGCTTTCATCTCTTTTCCTTGACATTTACTCCGGTGAATAGTATTTTTTAGCTGAAAACGGAGAAAAAGAAAGCCTGACCATTCTCCGGAAGGAGGCCTTTATGTTTGGTTCTTTTGGAGCCCCTGAGCTACTAATAATACTGCTGATTGTCATCGTCATCTTTGGAGCAAGAAAACTGCCCGAGCTGGGAAAATCCTTAGGTGAAGGTATCAAAAATTTTAAGAGAGCAGTCAGCAGCCATAAGGAAGAGCATAGTTCCGATAACACTTCCAACCCGCCAGCAGCCACCTGAACCCTGCCTGATTTCAGGTCATGCCTGATAGATATTATGCTGGCTTTGATTTGGGGGGGACAGAGCTTAAATACGGCGTGATTGATGCCCGTGGCCGGCTGGTCTTTAAGCAAAAGGTGCCTTCGCCACCAGATATCAAACAGTTGATGACGCTTATTGGCTTGATCTGGACTGAGCTTGAAGGTAAATTTGGCAGAAAAATTAAGGCGGCAGGCTTTGGTTTTGCTGGATTTTACAGCCTTTCCAGAAAGAGGATTTTATATTCTCCCAATTATCAACCGCTTAATAATTTCCCAATTGTTCCTCATTTAAAAAAATTTATTCCAGTTCCATTTTTCATTCATAATGATGCCAATCTGGCTGCTTTTGGAGAATATATGTTCGGTGGCGGGCGTCGGGCTCAGAGTTTAGTTTTTCTGACAATCGGCACCGGTGTCGGTTCAGGCCTAATTCTGGAAGGAGAACTCTGGCAGGGCCAGGACGGCCTGGCCGGAGAGCTTGGCCATATTACCGTTAACCCTGAAGGCCTCAAATGCAATTGTGGTAATGCCGGCTGCCTTGAAACTGAAGTTTCAGCACCGGCTCTGGTCAGGAATTACCTCAATTTTTCAGGAAAAGCGGAGAAGGGGCTAACCGCCAAAGAAGTTTATCAGCGGGCCAAAGCGGACGACGGGGCCGCTAGAAAAAGTTTTGATCGCTGCGGCTACTATCTGGGAATCGGTTTGAGCATTGTTATCAATCTACTGAACCCGGAAAAAATCATCATCGGGGGCGGAGTGATGGACTCGGGTCACTGGCTACTATTGCCGGCCAAAAAAGAAGCTAAGAAAAGATCAATAAGAGCCAGTTTTGTCCGCTGCCGGATTGAGAAGGCCAGGCTGAAAAATGATGCCGGATTGATGGGTGCCGCTGCCTGGGCCAGGCAGCAACTCCTGCAGACACAGGCCAAAACCAGAAGCCGGTGAAAAATCAGGAACTTTCCTGGCAACTTTTTAGTGATCTGAAAAGTTTTATTAAGTTGTTACAAAACAGGGAAAAAATTATATAATGTTTGTCTGATTTTTTTTGGGAGACTAGGCCCCAAGGAGCCTGCTCTAATTATTAACGAAGCAAGTTTTCCGGGCTGAACAAGTGACAAAGGAGGAATCTTGGCCAGGATGAAGTCAAAGTCAACCTTAGTTTTTGCCTTGATGTTAATCATTTCTTTCATATGTTTGAACGCCTTGAGCCTTCAAGCTTCAGTCAGAACCAATGGGGCCTTGAAAGGAAAAATCACCGATACGCAGGGAAAACCAATTAAAGGGGCCTATGCTTATGTCAGTTCGCCCAGTTTGATTGGCATTAGATATCATCTAACGAAAAAAACCGGCGATTATTTTTTCCTGGAGCTGCCCGCTGGAATTTACAAACTTTCCGTTGAAGCTCCTGGCTTTATTCTGGCTACCATTAATGACATTCAAATTGATTCCGGCAAAACCATTAATTTGCCTATCTCTCTGGAGCCAGACGAGAATGAAGAAGAAAAAATACTGCTACTCCCGGTGCCTCTGCTTGACAGCCAGTCACCCAGGCTGTCTTATGTCCTTGACCGGGAAATCTTGAATCATATTCCTAAAACCAGGGATCTGACTGGAATTATGGGATTAATTCCTGGCCTGGTTCCGGAAAAGCTGCCGGCTGATACAAACGCGGCCATCAATGGTTCAAGCGTCAGAGAGACAACAGCCGTTATCTCAGGAAATGAGATTAACGATCCTTTGTATAGAAAAATCATCAACAATATCAACCCTGACTGGGTGGAAGAAGTGGAAGTCGAGGCTGCCGCTCATCCGGTAGAAAGCTATGCTGAAGGTGGAGCCATGATCAATATTATTACCAGAGATGGCAGTAACGAAACTTCGGGGCAGCTTAACTTTCTGGGCACTGGTGGCCGGTTGACGGACAGCCTGTGGAATCAGGATGAAATCGAGCGTATGGGTCAGCCCCCAGTCATGAAGGAAAAATATAATCTGAATTTTTCACTTAATCTAGAAGGACCAGTCTTGCCTGACCGGGTCTGGTATTTTTTCAGTCTCCAGCTCGATAAAAGATCAAGGAACACGCCTTTTACCCCCTGGACAGATCCTGCTAATATTATTTATCCAATGTATAGTTGGAAGAACCGGAACTCCAACACCTTACTTCATCTATCTGCCCAAATCACACCGCAGATTAATGCTTCCTTATTTTTAAGTTATACCAAAAGCAAGCAAAATATTGACCCGGCCATGATCTCGCCTAAAACTCCGGAATCAGCCACCACCAGCTACGGACAGAATCTTTTACTGATCGATGCTTATGGACACTACGCTCTTAATGCCGAGACAATGCTCAACATGTATTTTTACTATACCAGAAATAGCCTCGGCCAGGGCCTCCAACCTGATTCAATTAGCAAACCGAGGTACATAGATACGGTTAGCGGTTATACCTGGGGTAGCGGCCCTTACAACAAGGATACAAAAGGCGATTCGATCCGGATAGGAGTATCAGCCACACGCTTCCAGCCGTTTTTGGGCTGTGAGCACGAACTGGTAGCCGGAGGTGAATTTCAGAACTCAACCGCTGCTATTTCTACCTGGAAACAGAACAATCTGGTCTATTATTATTTAAACAGTAATCCTTATTATTATGGCCAGGCTTTTTCACCAGAGAGCGGCAACCTGGTGGGTCAGGGTCTGGTTGGATTTTATTTAGCCAGTAGCACAGCAGGTGGGTTATCACAAAAATCATCTGTCCATAACCTTAGTTTTTATGCCCGTGATACGTTTAGTCCGGTGAAGAGAGTCTCTCTATACCTCGGAATGAAGTTTGAAAGGATTCAGGCCGGACTGGCAAGCCTTTACCGGGGCTATAGTTCCACCCTGTCTTATTCTCTCGGCCAGGAGCTTATCCGCCCTGTCTATGGTTTTAATCCTTATAGCGCTCAGAGTTTTCCTAGCTGGGACAATATGTTAATCTGGCATAATTTTTCACCGCGGCTTGGCCTGGTAATAGATGTCTTCGGCCATGGTCGGACTTTAGTCAAAGGGTCTTTCAGCCGTTATGCTGATCACCTATCACTAAGTTATCTGACTCAATTTTCTTTAGGCCAGCCCACCGGTTATCACCTTTTTTACTGGTATGACGAGAATGGAGACGAAAAGGCTGACAGCAGAGATACCTACCGGCCTTTACCCGAAGATTACCGGGTTCATCAGGATAATTATTATCGCCAGAGAATTGCCCAGAAGCTAAAAGCTCCTTTGACCACGGAATGGACAGCTACTGTTGAACAACAGATTGGCGAGAATTTTACCCTATCATTATCTTACCTGTCGAAAACCAGAACCAGGATAGTTGAAGATGTTCTCTATGATCCAGATAGTGGTCAGGAATGGTATGTAGCTGAGGGCTCTAGCGGCTGGTGGATACCATTTAATACCATTGTCCCCGCAGGCTCTGGTTCTGCTTATGTCGACACTCCGCTTACTGTTTATTTCCCATCCTTAGATGCTCCCGATTTTTTTACCAGGCTAAACAATGTCAGCGGATTGAAGCAGAAATATTCTGGCTTGCAGCTTGTAGCCAGAAGGAAAATGACCGGCAGGTGGCAAATGTTATCTTCTTTGACCTGGAGTAAAGCCCGGGGAAATGTCGGGCTCAGCCAGGCAGCTACCTCGGCTTATAGCGAGCTTTATAATTCGCCCAATGCTTTGGTTAATATCAGTCAGAATTCTATCGTTGATCTCGATCGCCCCTTAGTGGCGAAAATAATGGGCAGTTACCGGCTCTCCTGGGATGTTTATCTCAGCGCCTTTTTTTCCTATGAGAGCGGTGCTCCCTGGGCCAGAACAGTAACCATCGTTCCCCCAGAAAGCTGGCTGGAGGAACATCAGGCAGGATGCTTACCAGCTACAGTTTATTTAGAGCCGCCTGGCAGCCGCCGCTGGCCTGATTTTAAAAGACTGGACATAAAAATCGAGAAGAGTTTTAAATTAAATCCTGACACCAGCCTGAATGTCGGGTTAGATATACTTAACCTCTTCGGCCAAAAATATGGAGTTGAAGACCTCAATGACGGTGGCTACTGGTATCCTGAAGGAGAAGGGGTATCAACTGGACTTAGAGTAATCAGCAACAGTTATCAAAAAATCTTAGCTCTTTATGGCACGAGAGATGTCCAGCTTAATTTCAGCCTGAGGTTTTAACTGTCAAGAGCCAGGCCTAAAGATTGATTCTTTTGACTTTTTTAATTTCGACTTCAGAGGTCATCTGTTTTACAGAAGAATAAAGATAATATTTACCTGGCGGCGGAACCTGATATTGGCCGTCAGGCAAATTAATATCCAGGCTGACAGAGAAGGTCTTCTTCTTCTTTTGATTGAATTCATCTTCATCTTTAAAAGTCATAGGCATATCTTTGGTTCCCTGCCAGACCACCTGGTTTGATTCATTTCTGATTTCTATTTTTATATAGAGCCCGGCCTCCAGGCTGGCATCGTCTTTAGTCTCAAACCAGACATCACTATATTTCATCTTGAAAACCAATTTTAGTTCAAGCTGGTCATCCTTTCTCTGCCGGCCAGCTACCTTCAGCTCATAATCAAAGAAGGTTTTCTCCTGGGCGATACTGTTCTGAAAATAACCCTGGGCCAGATTTAAGTCCTGCAGGTGTTCGAGGTTGATAGCTGAGAGAATATAAGTTCCAGAACAATGTTCATCAACGAAAACTACCGGGAAGCTGCGATAATACCAGACCTCGCGGCAGAAACCAGATAATTCCATCGGATAAGTTTGCCGCTCAGTTGGAGGTCCAAACAGGATAAAAATCCGGCCGCGGTCGGTCAACCAGCCTGGCCGGCCTTCGCCGATAAACAACCGGTTAGCCTGCTCTAACCGTTGGTAGTATTCTTCCTTATATTCATTTTTCTCAGTATCAGGAAAAGGGTCGCGGCGTTGCCAGAAGTCCTCTATAAACTTTGCTCTTTCTGATTCAGGCAGCTCAAGAAAAACTTTCCTTTCCTCAGGCGTAATAATATAACGGACTTCAGATAACCACTGGGCCTCCGTCTCATTCAAGTTTTTTTCAAGTTTGCTTAAACGGCTGCAAGCCGGGAAAAGTAAAGCCAGTAAAAGAGGCCAAACAATTACCCACCCTATATACATTTTTTTCATTTCGTTTCTTCCTTCCCTTTATAAATTACGCCGCGCCTTTAATTAAATCAACCTTCATTCTTGCCGGCCGCCTTTTTCTTTATTTCATCTAAATCTTCAGGGGTAAATTGACTCCAGAAATAGGCAAAAGCCAGTTTGTTTTGAAGCAGGGGATCAGAGTCGCTTTTGAGATGACCTGAGGACAACAGCCTACTCCAGTCGGCTGTTCCTGGAACAGGAGAAAAATAGGCAAGCCGTGGTCGGGCTCCGAGAGATCTGATAAATTCGATACTATCTATTACCTGTTTTTTGTCCTGGCCAGGCAGCCCAACCAGCAGGTAAACAGAAATCTGGCTCTCCTTAAAGCCTGCCTCCTTCAGATAGTTGAGAGCCCTGGCCACCTCTTCCGGTTTGACTTTTGCACCGGTCTCAGCCAGCCAGGCAGTATTACTGCTTTCCAGACTGAGGAAAAGAGAGTCAAAGCCACAGGCTTTTAGCCACCTGGCCAGTACCGGATCAATTTCCCGGGGGTGAAGGCCATTGGGAGTATGAAACCGCAGGCCAGGCTTCAGGCGGGCAAGAGCTTCAAGTATTTTTATTAGATGCCGGTCTTTATTAATAAGCAAGGCATCATCATAAAAGGCAATTTGTTCTGTTCCTAAGGTCCGCCAGAAATGCATGATTTCGGCCACGACTTTCTCCGGATTCCTCTGTTCAAACTGCTGACAGAGCAGGCGGCTGGCACAGTAAGTGCAGTGAAAAGGACAGCCACGAGAAGTCATGAGAGCCAGAACAGAAGTATTATGACTCAGCTCATAAGCTGGCGAGGGCAAGGAATCAAAATCGGGGAAAACGGGCAGATCATCTACTGCTTTAACTTGATCCCGCCCGGTAATTTCCTTCAGAGCCAGTAAAATCTGATTTTCGCCAGGACCGGTTAAAACCACATCGGCCCCGGATTGGGACCTGGCGTGATCGGCACAGAGAGTAGCATAGACGCCACCAAGAATAATTGGCACTCCCCCAAATTTTTTCCGGATAAGTTCTACTGCCACCTGGACGCCTGGATACCAGTAAGTCAGAGTGCAGGTTAGAAGGACAGCAACTGGAGGTGGAACCTGCTCTAAAATTGATTCTACCTGGTTGTAGGGCAAGCCATAGCGGCAAAATTTTCTTGGAATATGACGGAATAGCTCTGGCTTTGATACTTCCTCTCTAAAAAATGAGCTGCGGCCATCTACCCTCTCTCTTGGCCGGAAATGATAAGCTCCATCAATCTGGCTACAATCAAGGCAGTCAATAAAGTCCAGATCAAAATCAGTGTTTTGCTTAATAATGCCTGCCAGATAGAGAAGCCCTAAAGGTCTTAGCCAGAAGTTATAAGCAGTAAAATCATACGCCCAGGGATTTAAAAGCAGGAGATGATTTTTCCGGGACATATATAAAAAATGGTGCGGAAGGTGGGACTCGAACCCACACAGCCTTTCGGCCATAAACTCCTGAGGCTTACGCGTCTACCGATTCCGCCACTTCCGCAACCAGCTCCGCTCAAAGATAAATTATTATATAGATTTGCGGCTGATCTGTAAAGACTGCTTATGCCCGGGGGAAATCCTGTAGAGCCAGGGAGGAAAGGGCCCATATGGCTGCTCAAGTCAGCCCGGACTGGTGTATCAATCTTCAGAAATATAGATGAGGTTAAGCTTGACAACGGGCCGCTTGTAGCTTAATTTAAATTTAGTGGCTTTAATAGCAGCCTTTCTCTTCAATAAATATTCCTTTATTCAACCAAATTATTGTAATTTTAGGAGGAACTAGCATGAAATTATCCAGCTCTTCTCAAATCGAAGAATTAGCCCATTTCAAAACCTATCCTTATCAGGCAACTAGCTTTTATCTCAATACCGATAAGAGCCAGCAGCCATTGAAAGCTATCAATGCTGCCGCCAAAGCTTTAATCAACCAGGCCAGGCAGGAGCTCGAAGGGAAAAGCCTCCCACCGGAGGTAAAAAGCTCCGTTGAGACCGACCTGAAAAAGATCTCACAATTCTGCCAGAAAAAAATTAGCTCATTCAAGTCGCCAGGCCTGGCTATCTTCTCTTCTTCCGGCCAGAATTACTGGCTGGAGATGGAGCTTCCTCATGGTCCCCGCAACAGGGTGATAATAGATTTCGACTTCTATACCAAGCCTCTAACAGCTATTCTCGAAAAGTTTAAAAAAATGTGTGTTTTCCTGATTAACAGGAAAGAAGCCAGGTGGTATGAGATTTACCTTGGGGAAATTAGATTGATCGATAGCTTGATGAGTAATGTCCCCAAGAAGGTTAAAAAAGGCGGCTTTGAAGGCAATGAGGCTAGAAAAATAGAACGGCATATTGAGGCTCATCTTCTTGAACACTTCAAAAAATCGGCTGAAAAAACATTTGATATTTTGAAGAGGAACCAATTCGACTGGCTGCTGGTTGGCTGTGATGATGAATTCTACTCCCAGCTCGAATCTTTGTTTCATTCTTATCTAAAGGAAAAACTCAAAGGCCGGATTAAGGCCAGGCCCGACACTGCCGAATCAAGGATATTCAGGGAATGTTTTGAGTTTGAAGTTCAGCTCAACAGAACTCAGGAAGAAGAACTGGTCAAAAAATTTATTGGCGAGCTCGAGCGGGGTGGCCTGGCTGTCGCCGGACTGGCTGATTCTTTGCGAAAATTGAATTCATTTGAAGCCCAATCGCTGCTCATCACTCATAATTTTTCTCATCCAGGCCGGGTTTGTCCTAAATGTCATAATCTTTATATTAAAGAGGAATCCTGCCTCATCTGTGAGGCTAAAACGGAGCCAGCCGTTGATATTGTCGATGAGGCCGTTGAGCTGGCTTTGACCAGAGGCTTGCCAGTTTATCAGGTCAATCCTCCAACCAGATTGAAACACTATGGAGATATAGGAGTTTATTTGAAATATAAAGCTCAGACCTGATTGAAACCTAAAATTGAAATTTAAACAAGGCTGAGAGCCTGTCTATTTCCGGGGAATATTTTTGACGGAAAAAGTCACTTTTTCGATTGAGCTCCAGCTATCCATCTTCCTGGTGGCGACAGTTATCTGGCCATTTTTTTTCCTGCTGGTGATTTTAACCACCAGAAATTCCCCTGTCTCTGGATCATGATTAGTCGTGCCAGCACACCACGTCTTGATGCCATTCCAGGTGAAAGCCTGAGAAACCTCAGAATGCCCACAGAAAATAGCAATAATATTGTAGGGCTGAATTGCCTGAAGAAAAGCATCTCTTTCCTTTTCTGTCCAGAAGGCTTCACTCCAGGAATCAAAGCCATAATGTTGAAACAGGACAACCGGCCGGCCACTGCTCCCCACATTTCTTCTTAAATCATCACTTAAAAATTCCAGGCTGTATTTGGGATAGCGGGCATCACCGCTGACTCTTCTCCTCCAGATATTAAGATATTCTTCGCCGGCACTGCCCGGGTAAAGATTCAGCTGAACCAGGTGGACCGGGCCCCAATCCCAGGAATAATGGAGGCCATCAGCCGAGATACTTTTGAGTCCCGGCCGCAGGCGGTTACGGCTTTTCAGATTAAGTCTAATCAGGCCAGAAGAAGGGCCATCGCTCTCACCGAAACCCTCGTAGACGGGGAAAGCCAGAAGCCTATCTCCATTCAAACCGAAATCCTCAGCATACTCCTGCCAGGTTTTCTGAATGTCAGGAGCAGAGCCATCATTAACAATATCCCCGGTAATAACCACGCCGCGCGGAGTATGAACCCGACCTTTGATTCCTGCCCCCTCTGGGTAAAGCTGACCCGGCAGGGAATTCATGGCTTCCACCATCATTCTGTTTATTTTCCGGAAATTCACTGTCCCCCCATAATGCAGGTCAGAAGCCACAAAGAAGGTCAGGTCTTTATCATCCGGCGGGTCTTGAACCCGGAAAGACCAAACCATGCCCGGGGACTCAGGCAAAAGGCCATTTTTAGTCGCAACTTTCCAGAAATATCTCTGGCTATAATCAAGTCTTTTGTCAGCCAGATAAAAACGATCTGATCCCGGCTTTAGGCCCTTAGCCGCTGGTTTCCCCTTTTCTAATTTTTTGGGGTCGGGGCTAAAATAAACATCCTGAGACGTGGCCCACAGTCCTGCTTTCCACTCCAGCCACTTTAAATCAGGACGAACGCTGCCATGCAGATGATGGGGGGACGGTTCCCGGGCAGAACCGCTATCAATTATGAAGCTTCTCACCATACCTGTCTGCAGTAATTTTCCCTGCGAATCAATTTGATCTACTCGCCAGTAGTAAACCTGTCCAATTTTAAGTCCAGTCAGATCACAGGTTGTAGTTTTTTCAGAAAAAGTCCCTCTGGCTGCTTTCTTCGCACCTTTTTCTACCTCCTCTCTGGAGGAAGAAAAGAAAACCGGAAAACTGGAAGTTCGCTCATCTCCTTTTTCCCAGCGGAGAGTTACGGAAACAGCCGGGACAGTTTCCCCTT
This sequence comes from Acidobacteriota bacterium, assembly GCA_028749115.1. Lineage (GTDB taxonomy): Bacteria > Acidobacteriota > Aminicenantia > Aminicenantales > Saccharicenantaceae > Saccharicenans. The sequence goes on from JAQURD010000012.1 coordinate 67,586, forward strand.
CGCCTGGATAGACAGGAATCGCTTCATGATGACCGGCCAGATTCCAGATGGTCATCGGGCTCAGAGCCTCATCCAGAACTTCCAGAGAAGCCAGCCAGCCATTGAGCGGATCAAAAGGCAGAGGAAAGCCAGTGATGACCTGCCCGCCCAGATAAACAAATTTGCCTGGTTTGATGTCTAGCAGGCTATCAACCTGGCTATTGAGCCAACCATCAACATAGATGCTTAATTTTTGCCGGTCATAAACTAGAGCAAAAAGATGCCAGGCTCTCGCTAGAGGAAATCCTCCCTTATAACCCAGCCTGTTTTTGACTGAATTATAAAAAGCCGCATCAAGGCCTTTACCGAAACCAAAAATAGCTGAATTCTCAGGCTCCTGCGACCAGTTAAGTATTATCTGACGCTGGCCTAATTCATTAAAATAAACTTTAGCCAGAATAGTAAATGATTTCCGCCCATTAAGGCTCGAAGGTGGAGTAAAAGTTGAACGAAGTAAGACGTCCGGTCCAATTAAACTGACCGCCTTCTGGCCACTGATTATTTGAACTGAAGGCAGGCCGCGAAAAACTGGCATAAAATCACCGCCAATTGTCCCCAGATTATGCCATTTTTTTAACGAGCCTTCAGGTAAAATAGAAGCATCAAGATAGATAATCTTCCTGGGGGCAGCTAACCCCATGATATTGAAGCAATTAAATAAAACAAAAAACAGAATCAATGGGCTAAATAAACTTTTTAAAACAACTCTTCTTCTCACCCCGTCCTCCTCTGAGTCAGGTCAGAATAAGCATATTAAATTTCTGGCTTTCAAGCAAACTTTTAATCACGTTCGTCCAGAGTAGCAGGCATCTTATCCAGAGTTAAAATATGGATCTGAAAAATGAAAGAGTAAGTGAGAAAAAATCAAGCCGATTGGCCGGGATTTTTGGTGCGAATCAAAACAAAAAAAGGGGGCAGCCGCCCGGCTGCCCCTGCGTATCAGCTGGTATTTATACTAAGTGGTCTTCATCTTTTGGAACATAATCCTTAAAGGCAATTTTATTAAACAGGCTGTACAGAATCGGGATAATAAACAGAGTCAGAAACGTACAAACGATCAAGCCTCCCAGCATAACCACGCCCATAGGCGATCTGATTTCTGAGCCAGAAGATCTCGATACAGCCATAGGAATAACGCCGAGAATAGTGGTTAAAGCTGTCAGTAAAACTGGCCGCAACCTGGTTACTGCTCCTTCAATAACTGCTCTTCTCTTTTCCACACCTCTTTTGATTAGTTGATTAATATAGTCAATCATAACTATTCCATTATTAACTGCCACACCAGCCAGAATAATCACCCCAACCAGAGAGACCAGGCTGATAGACTGACCAGCGATGAGCAGGCTAAATACCACGCCAATTAAAGCCAGAGGCAAAGTAAACATGACCACAAAAGGATGGAAAAAGTGCTCAAATTGGGCAGCCATGACCATATAAATTAAAAGAACAGCAACAGCTAAAGCAGCAATCAGGATTTTGAAAGTATCAACCATCTCTTCATAGTCTCCGCCATATTCAATAAAATAACCTTCTGGCAGTTGTTGCTCAAAACCAGCTAATCTCTCCCTGATATCTCTCATAACACTTCCCAGGTCCCGGCCAATAATGTTGGCATTGACCGAAATCTCACGTAGCTGGTTTTCTCTGGTAATCTTCAGGGGACCGATACCGCGTTGCCAGTCTGATACCTGGCTGAGATAAATAGTTTTGCCGGTGGCTGATGATAAAGGCAAGGTCTTAATTTTATCCAGAGACTCACGATACTCTTCAGATAAAATCAGCCTGATATCAATCTCGTCTTTTCCATCGCGGTATCTATTGACAACTTTTCCCTGAGTACCGGTCAGAACGAGGTCTGAGATCTGGCCTATAGACAGACCCAATCTTGAGGCCCTTTCCCGGTCCAGAATAAATTGATGTTCGGGGTTAC
>JAQURD010000020.1 GCA_028749115.1 Acidobacteriota bacterium
GACATAGCTTCGGCTATTCGCTCCAGGCCTTTTTCCAGATTGGCCATCGAAGTAGCATAAGAGATCCTGATATAATCATCAGCACCAAAGGCATCACCTGGCACAATAGCTACCATGGCTTCTTTCAAGAGATAATAAGCCAGGCCGTAGGAATTTCTAATCTGAATCCCGCCTGCTTCTTTTCCATAAAACGACCTGACATTGGGGAAGACATAAAAAGCACCCTGCGGTTTGAAGCAGGACATTCCCGGGATTTGCTGCAGTTTCATCAAAACATAATTCCGCCTTCTCTGAAACTCAGCCACCATCCGGTTGACTTCATATTGTGGTCCGTTCAGAGCTTCAACACTGGCTTTCTGGGAGATGGAACAGGCGTTTGAGGTTGTGTGACTCTGAACCTTGGACATGGCGTTTATAATTTCGGCTGGCCCCGCGGCAAATCCTATTCTCCAGCCAGTCATTGAATAGCTTTTCGACACGCCTGTAATGATAACCGTTTTTTTCTTAATATCTTCACTGAGAGCAGCAAAGCTCACATATTTAAAACCATCATAGACCAGCCGGCTGTAAATCTCATCGGCCATAACATAAATATCTTCTTTTCTGATAACCTCTGCCAGGGCTTCCAGTTGTTCGCGGGTATAGGCTGCTCCCGTCGGGTTGCTCGGGTTATTCAGGATAATCGCCCTGGTCGAGGGGGAAATCGCTTCCCGTAGCTTCCCGGGCGTGAGCAAAAAGCCATCTTCTTCTCTGGTCTCAACAATAACCGGCTTACCTTTGACCAGACTCACACCTTCGGGATAAGTTACCCAGTAAGGAGCCGGGATAATAACTTCATCGCCCTCATTGACGATAGCTTCAATCAGGTTGAATAATGAGTTTTTAGCTCCGCTCGACACCAGAACCTCGGCAGGCTTATATTCGAGTCCATAATCTTCTTTCAGCCTCTGGCAGACAGCCTTCCTGAGCTCGGGGATGCCATCATTTTCAGTGTACTTGGTAAAATTTTGCTCAATGGCCTTAATACCAGCGCCTTTGATGTTTTCAGGTGTCGGGAAGTCAGGCTCGCCGACGCTTAAGTCAATGACATCGAGGCCTTCGGCCCTCATGGCCTTAGCTTTTGCTGATATCTTTAAGGTAGGGGAAGCCCCTATTTTTGTAGCTCTATCTGAGATTATCATGGCTATCCTGCTTCCGGCAGCAATTACTTTTTCTCAGGCGCTTGACCCTGGGCCTTGGCCGGTTCTGATTTTCCTTGAGTTTTAGAAGCATCCTTTGAGCTGAATTTATTTTTTAAATACTCACTGAGGTCTGCACCGGTTAGAGCCTTGAGCACTTCTGGCATCTGGGCGATAATCTGAGTTACCTGACCGGTAATCTGGCTGGCCCCTGTTCCCTGGTCGCCGCCAATAATCACGATCTTGTCAACCTTGGCTAAAGGCTCAGATACGGCTCTGGCCAATTCGGGCAAAACACCGACAAAAGTTTCAAGCAAAGCTGCCTCGTTGTATTTTTCCCAGGCCTGGGCCTTTTTGAGCATGGCCTCAGCTTCAGACAGGCCTCGTAGTTTTATTTCCTCAGCTTTGACCAGGGCTTCCAGCTTCATGGCTTCAGCCTTGCCCCGGCCCTCAGCCTCCAGCCTGGCTTCTTCAGCTTTCGCCTCAGCCTGAATCTGATATTTACGGGCATCGGCCGGCTTGATCACATTGGCTTCAAGTTCCTTGGCTTTTCGCTTGATTTCCAGGTCTTCAATTTTTATAGATTCTTCTTTTTCTATTTCTTTGACCTTGGCTTCTTCTTTTTTTATTTCTTGCGAAAGCTTATGGCGTTCAAGTTCATAGGAAAAATCGGCCTGGGCTTTTTTCTGGTTGACAAAAACCTGGGATTCAGCTTTCTTGGCTTCGTTTTCCCATTGAGCTTTGGCAATCTGAGCGTCAGACTGCAGGCGGGCGACTTCGGCTTCTTTTCTCGCCTGCGACGATTTGATAATAGCTTCTTTTTCTGTTTCGGCTTGAGCTATGGCTGCATCTCTTTTAGCCGCAGCAATAACCGGCCTGCTCAGAGCATCTATATAACCCTGGGTATCACTGATATCCTTAAGAGAGAAAGAAAGTAGGATGAGCCCCATCTTGCCGAAGTCTTCCCTGGTTATATCCACGACCCGGCGCGAAAATTCCTGCCGCCCACGGTAGATTTCTTCGACGGTCATCGTCCCCATGACTTCCCGCATTTTGCCTTCAAGAACATTCATGGCTACATCGCGAATGCCTTCCTTGCCTGTTCCCAGAAATTGTTCTGCTGCCAGCCTGATGGCCAGGTCAGTCGAGTTAACTTTAAGCTGGGCAGATGCTTCAGCCATAATGGGAATTCCTTCATGAGTCAGAACCTCTGGTGTTTTAATCTGAAGGCTAATTGTCTCCAGCGGTAGAGTATAGACTTTCTCTATGAATGGCCAGACAAAAGTCCCGCCTCCCAGTTTGTATCTATAACCGACCTTTGTTCTGCTGCCATCCGGCAAAGTAACTGATCTTTTGCGGCCGCCGGCAATGATTAAGGCCTCATTTGGCCCGATCTTCCTGTATTGTGCAGCTAAAAGCAAGCCAATCAGAATAATAAGAACAATAATTGCGCCGATGATTATAAGCCAGGTGGTAAGTGGCATGATAACCTCCCTTAATTCAAATCAGGTGACCAGGTGTAATTGAATGATAAATAAGAAAGGGAAAAAATAACCCCTCATATTTCATTTCTTTTAAAACTAATAACCTTCCCTGGTCAGGTCTGTTTTAAGGCCTGGTATTTAAAGAAAAATATTAATTCTTATTATCCTTAAAGTCAAGGGGAAAGTATTAGCAGGTAAGAGCAATTTCAGGGCAGTTCTCTGCCCTTTTGGATATGTCAGGTATGCTGACGATAGATTTTAAAGAGAAACCTGCTAGATTCACAGAATATAACAATAACTATTTGAACTTTGATCAAGACTATAATAGAATTACGAGCTTATTGAAAGTGGGAAGAAAAAAGAAGAAATGACGTCAATATAATGGAAGGGAAGAATTAGAGGTGATCGGAAAGAAGAAAAACAGGGTGCAACCTAAAAAAGGCCTGGCTGCCCTGGAATCAATCAATGGGACGTTATTTGGGAAAGCGGCGGCTATTATTGTTGCCCGGGAAGGCCTGATTGAATTTGTCTGTGGAGCGACCAACGGAATTTTTGGATATAGCCCGGATGAGATGATTGCTGCCCCGGTAGAAAATTTTTTGACAGCAGAAGCAGCCGGGAAAATATTATCAGCCGGCAGGCCCGAGTTCCTGAAGCTGGCGCAGTCTGATCAAATAGAATTGACTGTCCTTCACAGGAATGGCGAGAAAATTCCTGTAGAAACTGAAATCGCCATGATCAATTATGATGGTTGTCCATCAATACTGGCTATCTTTCATGATGGAGTCAGACAGGAAAAACTGAATGAGCGGTTAAAAGACGGGCTGGAAAAGTTGAAGAAATCTTTTGGAGCTATGGCCAGAGCTCTAAACAAACTGGTTGAGGCCAGAGATCCCTATACAGGTGGTCATCAACGAAGGGTGGCTGATTTAGCCCGGGCGATAGCCAGTGAGATGAGCCTCAAAACTGAGATTATAGATGGCTTGAGTCTGGCCGCCATGGTTCATGATATCGGCAAGATCGCCATTCCCTCTGAAATACTTAACAAGCCTGGTTTTCTCAATCGAAGCGAGTCGGGACTGGTCAAAAATCATGCCCGGATTGGCTATGATCTTTTAAAGGACATAGAATTTCCCTGGCCAGTGGCAGAAATTGTTTTCCAGCATCACGAGCGGCTCGACGGCACTGGCTATCCAAGGGGTTTAAAGGCAGAAGCCATCAGGCTGGAAGCCAGAATTCTGGCGGTGGCTGATGTCGTAGAAGCGATGTCTTCGGTGAGGCCATACCGTCAAGCTTGTAACCTGGAGAGAGCTATGAGAGAAATTGAGCAAAATAAACATCGCCTTTACGATCCGGTGGTGGTTGATACCTGCCTGCGGCTTTTCAGGAAGGAAGGCTATATGTTAAAAGAAGATAGATAATGATGATAACCAAATAAACAAGACAATCAGATCAGGATAAATAGATTAAATAGAGAAGGGGTTAATAGGCAATAAAGACCGGATGAATTTTTTTCAAGGTTGACCTCTGGCTTTCCAGGATTTCTTTTATTCCCTTATCAGCCAGCTTCAGCAGTGAAGACAGTTCGCTTTTGCTGAAAGCCATCCTCTCGGCTGTGGCCTGGACTTCCACCAGCCGGCCGCTGTCGGTCTCAATGACATTCATATCCACCTCGGCCCGGGAGTCTTCGCCATAGTCAAGGTCAAGGAGTTTTACCCCATCTACCAGGCCGACACTGACCGCTCCTACCAGATTTCTCAGTGGAAAAGTCTGAATTAATCCCTCTTCGAGCAGATGTTTAAAGCAGATGGCCAGAGCCAGGCAACCGGCATTGACTGAAGCTGTTCTGGTTCCACCGTCGGCCTGCAGGACATCACAATCAATGATGATAGTTATTTCGCCGAGAGCAGCCAGATCAGTTCCAGCCCGGAGAGCCCGGCCGACGAGACGCTGAATTTCCTGAGTCCGGCCTGAAATTTTTCCCTGAGTTCTTTCTCTGGGAGTCCTTTTCTCGGTTGAGCGGGGGAGCATCGAATATTCGGCGGTTATCCAGCCTGTGCCGCTTCCCTTTAAAAAAAGCGGGACTTTTTCTTCAACTGAAGCAGTGGCTATGACTCTGGTCTTGCCCATTTCCACGTAGGCTGATCCTTCAGCAAAGTCCAGATAGTCAGGTTTAAAGACTATTGGCCGAAGCTGATTAAAAGCACGGCCGGACGGACGATTAAAAGTATTTTTTCTGGCTGATTCTTTTTTTGCTTGTCTGGTGTGCAATGTTATCTCCGCTTCATGGATAAAATCAGATATGATAAGAATTTATTATTCTATCATAAACTATGAATACCTAATTTTCAACTGACCGCAGGAAAATGGTCATAAATCTCAAAAGTTGAGGACAAGCGCTACGGCCAAAAAGGAGCTTTTGCTAAGCAGAGGAATTTCATCTATAATTTGAACTTAAATCAGGCCTGGTTTTCAAAGTCTGGTTTCTAATGAAAAAAGAATAGATGAAGAAATGGTCTATTTTTTCTTAAAACGACGGATACTGGCGGTCCTGTCCATTATTTTCCTGCTACAGGCAGTTTCCTGTGAGAAAAAGCAGGCGGTACCCGGCCTGGAGGTTAGTGTCAGTTTTTCTGATAAAGATCTTAGCGATAATCTGCTGACTTCTTTAAAAATCAAGTTCATCACGACTTCAGATTTTCAGCCGCTCACTGAGGATTATATGCTGATGGCTCAGGCCTTGTCCGGTGAAAAACTTTTGTGGCAGGCAGAGATACCCCTTGCCCTGACGGTTGCCAGGTGGCAGCCTAACCAGGTTTACGAAACCGAGAAACTTATTTATTTCCCTCCCTTTATCGATCGTTTCAGCCGGCCAGCTGACCAGGGACTGCCTGTAGATTTAAGCCTTTATTTTAAGTCTCCCCGGGGAAGGGGAATGATTCTTGTCTATCAAAGTAGACTGCGGCTCCGGCCCTATCCAGCCAATATCCCTGATGTTGTTTTTCTTGATGGCTGGGTGAAAATCAAATGGCCAGGAAAAGGACGTGGTGATTTTCAGATTGAACGCTGGACAGGCAGGCAGGCCTCCTGCTGGCTTAGAAATCCGGGCAGGCCGGCTACTCTCATGCTGAGGGGAAGTGCCACCAGCGGAAATGCCCCGGGGCTGACAGTGGTTATTGCCCTCGGTGGCAGAGTACTCGAAGAATTTGAACTACAGCCCGGGAGCTTTGAAAAAATATATCAACTGAGTGCTTCAGACCTGGGCGGGAATGATGGAATTGAACTAACTATAAGTGTCAATCGTACTGTCAGGATAAGCGACATCTATCCTGAGATGAAAGATGAACGGTTGATCGGCCTGCGGATTGATACTGTTTACTTTCGCTAATCGAAATATCTTTATCGTATCCAGATGGTAGGGGCTTCGGCGCTTTTTTTCTTATTGATCTGATTTTCATATTCCTGCCTGAGCCTGGTTTCTTCTTCCTGAGCTTTGAGCAGCTTTTCATAGGTATCACTTATTTCCCGCTGAACACTCTCTTTGGTCTGCGTGTCGGTTAGACTATAGAACTGCTGCCACAGGGCATTCATTTTCATGGTCAGGAGCTCGACATATTCACTGGCTTTTTTCCAGGCATCTTCCAGAGAATTCTGGCTGGCATCAACTGGACGCGGTTGAACCTCTTCCTTCTGGATAAGGGTAGAGCTTCCGACTGTTTCCGGCCCGGCGGCCGGCGTGGTTGAACTTTCTGACTGAGGCGGAGATGACTGCCCTGGCTGGGTTTTCTGAGCATCAGCTGTTTCCGCCGAAATAATAATGGCTGGTGTTTTAGTCAAGTTTTTAAGGTCCTGGTTGGTAATGATTCTTATTTTCTGTCCCTTTAGATTTTCTCGCCGGGCTTTTTCTTTTTTGGCCAGTTCTACCAGTTCCTGATCCTGGGCCAGCAGGCAGACAGGGGCACAGAAACTCATAAAAAGCAGAACAGCCATAATTTTTTTGATCATGCCATCCCTCTAGATATTAAGAATAAATCCAATCTGGCTGCGGTGTCAATCAGGATTGGCCCTGCCCGCTAAATTAACTTGAAAGCAGGTGCCTGACCTGGCTGTCCTCAGCCAGAGCTGCCGGCCGTTGCTTTTAAACTCAATGGCTCCATCCTGATCAGTCCGGTAGAATTTGATTTTCTGCTCTTTGATCCTTGAGATAACCTCTTCCGCCGGGAAGCCATAAATATTATGGCGTCCGCAGGTCGCCACAGCGATTTTTGGCCCGGCTGCTTCGAGGAAGGCAGCAGTTGAAGATGACCGGCTTCCATGGTGGGGAACTTTCAAAACAGTGGCTTTCAGATTATCCTGGCTCGCTTTCCGGCCAACCAGGTAGTTTTCAACCTGGCTGGTGATATCGCCTGGGAAAAGAAAGGATATTTCCCCCCATTTTACTATGATAACGGCTGAGAGGTCATTGCCCGGGCTAAAAAAGGTCCTGGCCTGCTCATCAGGATAGAGGAATCTTACCTGAATCTCACGCCCGGGTTTAAGTTCAAGTCCCGAAGTTATTTCTGTTTTTTTTACTTTTCGCCCCAGGGCTAATTGTATCTCTTGATTTAACGGATGGGCTGGATAATTTTCCGCAAAAAAATATTCTTTAATTTTGAAGTTTCTGGCCAGTGCAGCCAGTCCTCCAGCATGGTCTGGATGAAGATGACTGGAGACAAGATAATCAATTTTTTTGTAGCCGCGAGACCAGAGGAAAGGCGAGACGATGTTTTCCCCCGGGTCGAAGCTGCTCTGAAGAAACCCGCCGGCGTCTATTACCATCAGGCGGCCGTGAGGAAACTCTATAACCTGAGATTCTCCCTGTCCGACGTCTAGGATGGTGACTATCAGCCCGTCCGAACCAGGTTTAAAAGGATGGGTGATAAGCATTATAAAAAAAGTAAGAAAGAGGAGAGAGCTGGCAGGTTTCTGACCTTTAAATTTGGGCTTTAGAAGAAGAAGCAAAAGAAAAAGGTAAAACCCGATGATGATAACGAGTGGAGGCGATGGAAGACGGTAGGAGAGTGAGGAAAGGGGCTGGAGGGAGCCGGTCAGCCAGATAAACAGCCTGACTGGAATCTTCATTAAAATAGACAATATGTGACCGGGGAAAGGTAAAATCAATCCGGTTAATAAATAAAGATAACCGGCCAGCATCAGTAAACTGACAAGAGGAGTGGCCGGGATAGTTAGAATAATTGAGGCAAAAGCTACCCGGTTAAAATTATTAACAATGATCGGCATGGTGGCCAGGACAGCAGCTACTGACATGGCGGCCAGTTCTGATAGCTTAAATGGCAGGCCGGGCAACAGGTGATATACCGGCTGATAAAAAAGGATTAAACCAAGGGTCGCCAGAAAGGTCAACTGAAAACCAGCCTCATTCAGACTAAAGGGATTAAGGCAGAGAAGGATCAGGGCCGAAAGAGAAATTGTATTTAAAGGGTTAACCTCAGCAAAAATTATTTTGCCAGTAAAGAAAAGGGAAGCCATGATCACTGCCCGGAAAACAGAAGGCTGGCCTTCTACCAGGCAGCCATAAAAAGCCAGTCCTGCTAGAAGAATAATGTAAATCAGCTTTTTTGGCCGGAGGAATATTTTAAGGACTAAAAAAAGAAAAGCTGAGACGACTGCCACATGAGCTCCAGAAATAGCCAGAAGATGATAGAGACCTGTTTCTTGAAACTGACGGTCTGTCAGGCGATCGAGCCGGCCATCTTCTCCCAGGAGAAGAGCCTCGAGAATAGCTCCTTCCCGGCTGAGAGTGAATTTTTCCTCGCCTGGATAATCAGCCTCTATTTCTTTCTGCAATGTCCGCCGCAGCCGGGAAAAAAACCCGGAGAAAGTTTGATTTTTTTGATTAAGTTTTTTAATAAGGAGTGGGCTTTTGGTATAGGCTCTGGCCTGAATCTTCTGACTGCGAAGATAGCGGGGCATAAAATCGGGGTAGAAGTTTTTAAAAGAGGGTTCTTCATTAAGAGTGGCAGAGAATTCCAGTTCGTCACCAGCTTGAAATTCTAAAGCCCCATCAGTGGTTTTAGAATGAGGAACGGTCAGTTGTAATTTAGCTTTTATTTTCCTTGTCTGACCGCCTGTTTCGACCTCGCTTGTCCTGATTAATAAGCGATCGCGGTCGAGGCCTCTTTCTGGCGACCTGATGATGGATCCTTTAAAGTTCAGATACGTCTCGGTCTGAAGATCTTTCAGAGGATTATTATAGTAAAGCTTGTTGCTGAGAGACAGAAGGTTGCTGCCAGCCATCAGAAAAGCTAAAAGCAGAAGGCCAGAGGCTAACCGGTCTTTCTTCAGAAAATAAGCCAGCCAGCTTGCCAGGCAGGAGGCAAGAAGGATGACAACCAGGAAAAGCGAGAAGTCCAGGTTAAAAATTCCGGCCAGGATAAGACCGGAAACGAAGCCGCAAACCGGCAGAACAAGAGGACAGGCCATCAGTTAATTAGACGACCTGGTGTCCATGGTTGATTTCAGAGAAGCTTGCTGTTCTAAAGCATTAAGGACAAGATGACACATAGCCCTGATACCGGCCGGGATGGCATTCTCATCAGGATTGAAGTTAGCACTATGGAGGGGAGCGGCCGTTACCTGACCGGGGCTTTTTACCCCCAGGAAGAAATAGAAAGCAGGAATTTTTTCGGCATAAAAAGCAAAATCTTCGGATACCGTCTGCGGTTTAACCTTAACAATATTAGCTTCGCCAAAAGAATTTATTAATCCCGGAAGGATAGCCTTGAGAAATTCCGGATGGTTAAAGACAGGTGGAAGCTGGTGCTGGTAATGAAGATCATAGCTGGCACCGTAACTCTGAGTGATGCCCATAACCAGATCTTCAAAAAGTTCTGGAATTCTATTCTGAATATCAGGACTCAGAGCCCGAACTGTTCCTTCCATCACGACTTTGTCAGCAATTATATTGGATCTGACTCCGCCCTTGATTTTACCCACTGAGACTACCAGGGGTTCAGCCGGATCAGTCATCCGGCTTCTTATATTTTGAAGGCTGCCTATTATTTCAGCGGCGATGACAATCGCATCAATTCCTTCTTGCGGCCTGGCTCCATGAGCACTTTTTCCTTTAATGGTCAGGGTAAAGCTATCTGAACCAGCCAGAGCATAACCTGGGGCATAGCCAATCTGGCCGGCCTTCAAGTCTGGCCAAACATGAAGGGCAAAAATGGCCCGCACAGGCGGGTCATGTAAGACTCCTTCTCTAATCATCAAGTCTGCGCCGCCTTCCTCTCCAGCTGGAGCTCCTTCTTCGGCTGGCTGAAAAATAAATTTTATGCTCCCGCGAATTTTATCCTTAAGACTGCTTAAAACCATAGCTGTTCCAAGAGCAATAGACGTGTGAAAATCGTGGCCGCAGGCGTGCATTACTCCCGTGTTAAGGGATTTGTAAGGGAAATTATTCTGTTCTTCAATTGGCAGGGCATCCATGTCAGCTCTGATGGCTACGGTTGGACCGGGTAAAGCTCCTTGTAGAAATCCGACCACTCCCGTCCTGGCAATTCCGGTCTTTACCTCCAGTCCAAGAACTGAGAGCTTGTTAGCCACTAATTTGCTGGTTTCATATTCACGGTTGCTGAGTTCCGGGTTCATGTGAAGAAAACGGCGGATTTTTATTATTTCAGCCCGGTTTTTTTCTATTTCCTGGTCAATGGCCTTGGCGGTCTTTAGATCGATGGCCGAAGCCCGGGCAAGACAGGTGAAAAATCCTGAAGAAATAACAAGAAAAAAGATAAACTTAATAAACCGCCTGCCCATGCCTGCACTAGCTTTGTCTAAAATTATAATATTCCCCTTTTAAATCAAGCTGCCTGATCAAAGCCAGATAATTATAATTAGCTATTTTCCTTTTCCTAAATCTTCGGGAACCTCTGGCTTCTCCTCCACGGCCTCACTTTTTTTCTTTTCCAGGAATTCTCTTATGGCCTCAATGCCCTCTTCAGCTTTTTCTTTGACTACCTTAGCACCTTTTTCTGCTTCCTTGGCTACCTTGGCGTAACCCTGGGCAGCAAGTTCTTGGCCTTTTTTGGCCTGTTCTTTAATTTTCTTTCTGGTTTCTTTGCCGCTGGAAGGTGCAAATAATATTCCAAGTAGAAAACCGGTAGCCGCGCCGGCTAAAAAGGTTAAAAGAGAATCAGCAAAATGAGAATCTCTGTTATCAGCCATTTTTTTTCTCCTTTCTTTTTTTTATTATTTTCCAGCCAAGACGCACCAGGGGGAAAAAGATAGGCCAGTACTTGGAAGCCGGCCTGACGACCCTGGTTGTTAAGAAAAGGGAAAGCTCCGATAGGCCCGAGACTGTTTTTTTGGCGGATTCGAAAATCTGCCCGGTCTCATCAAGGCGTTGTTCCAGCTTATCTTCTATCTTCTTCAGCTTATCAAGTGAAATTTGTAGTTCTTGAAAAGATTTTTCGGCTTCTCTGGCTGTCCGCCGTAGTTGAATGAGGAAAAGAACAAAGAAAACAGCTATAACTACTGCTGCCACAGTCAAAATTAGAAAAAGTGTCTGATTAAAGGTTAATAACATGATACCTTTACATTAAGCCAAAAGAGGGCCAATTGTCAATTATTTCAGGGCTTTCAGCCAGATGGATGGTGTCCAGAGATATGAGCAGGAAAAATGAAGACTGGGAGGGCCCTGGGTCAGAAGAGGTATTAAAGCAGGTATTTAGAATAAACTGGCAAATAAGACATTACCTGTCTCAGGAACTTCTCCGGGTATGATGGTTCAAAAGATAAATGAAAAATGGGGCTCCGAGGGCGGCGGTAATTACGCCTATGGGAATTTCCGAAGGGGCAAAAATGGTTCTGGCCAGAAGATCACAAAAAATCATCATCATTCCGCCAGTTAAACCAGAAAATATAAAAAGCCGCCGGTGATCGGGTCCGATGAGCAGCCTGACTGAATGGGGGACAATCAGCCCGACAAAACCAATGATGCCGGCGACAGCCACTGAGAATGAGGCCAGGAGAGTGGCCAGGAAAAGATAAAGCCTTCTGATGCTTTTTACCGGGCAGCCTAATGATTGAGCAACTTCATCGCCGAGTGCCAGCAGATTCATCTCTGGTGCAAAATAGGCCGAAATGAACAGGGCCAGAAGAAAATAGGGAAGCATCAGCCAGACTTCTTTCCAGCCTGAGAGGGAAAAGCTGCCTAAAAGCCAGAAGACTGCTTGCTCATAGGCATCGGACCGCCTGAAAAGTAAAAATGAAGTTAGAGCAGAAGCCATTGCCCCGGCGGCAATGCCAGTAAGAAGCAGGCTCTCAGACCGGCCTGACCTTTGGCTTTCTGAAACTAAATAGACTGAACCGACCAGAAGGAGGCTTGAGAAAAAAGCCAGCCAGCTCTGGCTGGAAAAACCAAAAACTGCCCAGCTCAGCCCCAGCTCAAGGCTGAGAACTGCGCCAAGGGAAGCTCCCGAGGAAACACCAAGAACAAATGGATCAGCCAGAGGGTTACGAAAATAACCCTGAAGAATTGCCCCGGAAAGGGCCAGTGCTGCTCCGACCAGATAGGCCAGGATAGCCCTTGGCAGACGGAGATGAAGGATTATTTGTTTAAACTGGCCGCCCGAAAAAATGCCTGTCCGGATTTCCTCCCAGGTCATGCTGACCGCTCCTAGTTTAACCGATAAGAGAAGGCCAGCGAGAGTCATAAAGATAAGGAGACTCAGGAACAGCCAGGTTGTTTTCCGCCGGCTCATTTTCCACCCTGCTCCGAAGGAGAATAAACTGCCCTGACCAGCCAGTTGTAGGCGTCAATCAGTCTCGGGCCAAAACGGCTGAACAAATTTTCGTCAAGAAAAACAAAACTGCCGTTTTTAACGGCTTTAATTTCTCTAAGAGGTGTCAGGCTTCCGAGCCATTTTACTGCTTGTTTAAAAGCTTCTTTATTACGGGCCAGAATGAGTATTAACTCAGGATTTTCCGCAATGAGTTTTTCTGGATTGTAGGCAGACCAGTTGCCCTCGAGTTCTGAAGCGATATTTTGCAGGCCGGCCCGGTTGAGTAAATAATCAAGATAGCTATTATGGCCGCAGGTCCATAACGCCTGTCCCTGGCCATAAAGGGTCAGGAAGGCTCTCAAAGGAGTTTTTGTCTCCGGCAGGCGGGCCTCAATGGCCTGTATCTTTTCTCTTAAACTAGAATTAAGCTCCTGTCCCCGGGCCTGGCTGCAGGTTAAGCGTGAAATCCGGTCAATAAGGGAAAAAAGATCTTCAAAGGTTTGGCCGGTTTCAAAGGCTTGAAGAGGTAGCTTCTCTTCATACAGCCTGTCAAGAATCCGCCGCGGATTACCCCTAAACCCAAGAATTAAATCTGGCTCGAGAACTCTGATTTTTTCTAAACTAGGATCAATCAGACCGCCAATTATTTCTTTTTGCCTGGCCTCTTCAGGATAATCGCAGAAGCTGGTCACACCAGCCACCTGGCGGCTGAGGCCTAGAGCAAAAAGTATTTCAGTCAGGTTGGGAGCTAAAGAAATTATTTTCTGCGGGCAATGGTTGAGCTCAAGCTGGTGCCCAAAATCATCGGTAAAAATTTTTGTCTGGCCAGGAGAATTTGAGACAGCCAGAGAAAAAATTATGAGGAAAATTAGATGAGCAGGGAACCGCCGGTGCTTCCGGCCAGAATGAGGGAAATTAAAAGAGAGCCTGACTGCAGGTGAGTCAAGTCTGAATGACTTTAAACAGGAGGCCAGCTGTTCTTTTCTAATTTTTAGCTCCTGTCCACTACTTTTGATTTTGCTTCCGGATTTATCTGGCCGGCCGAATGGATGAATGATATCTCTGGCAGGCCGGAGGAAGTGTTTTCCCTCAGCTCGACTTCAAGTTCAAAGACCCGGCGGATCACTTCCCGGTTAATAACTTCTCCTGGAGGCCCGGAGGCTGCTATCTGGCCTTCTTTAAGAAAAATCAACTGGTGGCAGTAGGGAATACAGAGGTTAAGATTATGTTCGGCTACCAGAATTGTTTTCTTTTTGTCTTTCTGAAGATCTTTCAGCAGGTGATAGATTTGAAGCTGAAAATTTATGTCCAGATTGGAACTCGGTTCGTCGAGAAGAAGAGCCGGCGTTTCCTGGGCTAAAGCCCTGGCGATAAGCACCCTCTGCCTTTCACCTCCGCTTAGCTGACTGATTTTTTTATGCCTTAGGCTGGTGATGCCGGTTAACTTCATGGCTTCATCAATCTGAAACCGGTCTCTTCCCGACTGCCCGGTCAATTTGCTCTCTTGATGGACATAACGGCCCATAGCCACTGTCTCTTCAACACTAAAATCAAAAACTGGCTCTGAAACCTGAGGTACATAAGCTAAGCGGGAAGCGATCTGCCTTGATTTGAGACGGAAAATATTTTTACTTTCGAGATTAACTGTGCCGCGGGCTAAAGGAGTAAGCCTCTGGAGGGCTTTGATCAAAGTGCTCTTGCCGGAGCCATTGGGGCCGCAGACAGCCAGAAATTCCTCCGCCTCAAGGTCAAAAGAGATGCCATGTAAAACCGGCTGGTGGTTATAGCCGGCTTCAAGATTTTTTACTTCAATAAGTTTCATCGGGATCAATCATCTAATGACTAAATTAGTCTCGGCATTAAAATTTATTATAAATTTATTTGACTGAATATGCTATAAGCCAGCGGACTCTGGTTGACTTTTAGCTATCAGAAAATTATCATTTTAAACTGATTGGGCATAGCCGCCTGCTTTATCCGGGACTTGTTTCCCTGAACAGAGGTAGTTAAGATGAAGGAAGCCTATAATTTTGAAGAAATTGAAAAAAAATGGCAGAAGATCTGGGAAGAGCGGAAAATTTTTGAAGTTAAAGAAGATCCGGCCAGACCCAAATTTTATTGCCTTGAAATGTATCCTTACCCTTCCGGGCGGATTCATATGGGGCATGTGCGCAATTATTCGATTGGTGATGTCATTGCCCGCTTTAAAAAGATGAGAGGCTTTAATGTCCTCCATCCTATCGGTTGGGATGCTCTGGGCCTGCCAGCAGAAAATGCGGCTATTAAACATGGCATCCACCCTAAAAAATGGACACTCGATAATATTGATTATATGCGTTCCCAGCTGAAGAGATTGGGCATCAGCTACTCCTGGTCAAGGGAGGTCAATACCTGCCTGCCTGATTATTACCGCTGGAATCAATGGATTTTCCTCAAAATGTTTGAACAGGGATTGGCTTACCGCCGGATGAGCTGGGTTAACTGGTGTCCCCAGTGCCGGACAGTCCTGGCCAATGAGCAGGTGGTGGCTGGACGTTGCTGGCGCTGTGACAGTGAAGTCAGTCAGAAAAAAATGGAGCAATGGTTTTTAAAGATCACAGCTTATGCTGATGAATTGCTGAGTGGCCATGAAAAACTCAATAAGTGGCCTGAACATGTCCTCCAGATGCAGAAGAACTGGATAGGCAAAAGCGAAGGGGCTCTGGTGAATTTTAAAGTCCCGTCTATAAATAAAAACATTGAAGTCTTTACAACCAGAATTGACACTATTTACGGGGCAACTTTTGTCGTCCTGTCGGTTGAACATCCTCTGACACCGGAACTCATAGCCGGCCATCCGGAAAAAGAAAAACTTCTTGCCTGGATCAAGAAAACCATAGCGGAAAACAGAGTCAGGAAGGAAATTAAAGAGGAAGAAAAAACCGGTTATGATACTGGCCTTAAGGCCATTAATCCTTTTACCGGCCAGCCTGTTCCTGTCTTTCTGGCCAATTATGTGCTGATGGATTATGGAACCGGGGCGGTCATGGGGGTGCCGGCTCATGATCAAAGGGATTATGAATTTGCCACCAAATATAATCTCCTGATTACTCCAGTGATAAAGCCGGCCTCGCCAGATATAAATCCGCTGGCCGGGCAGGCCTTCGAAGAATATGGAATTCTGTTCAATTCAGGCGAATTTGACGGCCTGAAATCAGAACAGGCTATGGAAAAAATGGCGGCTGTAGCTGAAGCTAGAGGCTTTGGCTGTAAAAGTGTTACTTACCGCCTGCGTGATTGGGGCATTTCACGGCAGCGCTACTGGGGAACACCAATTCCAGTCATTTATTGTGAAAAATGCGGTCTCCAACCTGTTCCTTATGATCAGTTGCCAGTTGAGATTCCTTACAGGGCGGAATTTACCGGTGAAGAAGGCTCTCCACTTGAAAAAATCCCGGAGTTTGTTAATACTACCTGTCCTAAATGCGGTGGGCCAGCCAGGCGCGAAACCGACACGATGGATACATTCGTAGATTCTTCCTGGTATTTTTTCCGCTATTGTTCTCCACAGGAGTCTAAACTGCCATTTGACCCGGAAAAGGTAGATTACTGGCTACCGGTTGACCTTTATATCGGGGGCGTCGAACATGCTATTCTTCATCTAATCTATTCTCGATTTTTTACTAAATATCTGAGAGATCTCGGGCTCTCCCGGACCGATGAACCATTCCCGCATTATCTGGCTCAAGGGATGGTTACCAAGGATGGTTCGGCCATGTCAAAATCAAAGGGTAATGTGGTTGATCCAGACGAAATGGTCAAGGCCTATGGAGCTGATGCCCTTCGTATTTTTATTCTGTTTGCTTCACCTCCAGAAAAAGAATTTGCCTGGTCAGAGGAAGGGCTAGAAGGCTGCTATCGCTTCATCCTGAAAATCTGGAATCTGGTGGAAGAAAGCCTTGATGTCTTTAGGGCCAGAACAGATGTTTCTGGCGAACTAGATAATGCCGGAAGTTACCAGCGGGTGAATAAAAAGCTGCACCAGACGATTAGAAAGGTTACCGATGATATCGAACAACGCTTCCATTTGAATACAGCCATTTCAGCCCTCATGGAGCTAACCAATAGTCTTAAAAAGGAAAAAGATATCCTGAGACAGAGCCAGAAGGGAAGGGAGCTTTTGAAAAAGGCACTGACTGATTTGATTCTTCTTCTTAGCCCTTTTGCCCCGCATCTGGCCGAAGAGCTCTGGCAGAAAACTGGCCAGGCGGCTTTAGTAGCTGAAACTGGCTGGCCTGTGTATGATCCTGAGCTGGCTAAAGAAGAGATGATTACCATTGTGGTGCAAATAAATGGCAAACTCCGGGATAAATTTGAGATTGAAGCTGAGACTGATGAGGAGATTCTCAAGGAAAAAGCCCTGAACCTGCCCCGCATCCGGGAATTGCTTGGTGGAAAGCAGCCGAAAAAAATTGTTTGCGTGAAAAATAAGCTGGTCAGCCTGGTAGTCTGACCTCTGAAATTAGATGCGATTTTTCAAAAAATATATTAGAAGCTGCCTCTTTCTGGCATTGATCATAATTTCGTTCTCTGCCTGCGGTTATCACCTGCGCGGCCGGGGCAGTGCTCTGCCCTCAGGAATGAATAGAATCTGTGTTCCTGTCTTTAAGAATACTTCGGGCCGGTTTGAGCTTGATCTGAAGTTGACCAGGAGTGTTATCAATGAACTGGTCACCAGGGCTCAGGTGAGTATTGAGCCTGACCAGAATAAGGCACGGGGGCTGCTTCTTGGGGATATTACTTCTTTTAGAGTTCAGCCTATTGCTTTTAGTTCCTCCGGGGCAGCCAGCCGTTATAAGGTCACCGTAGTAGCCAGTGTAGTTTTTACTGACCTCCTGACCGAGCAGGTGCTGTTTGCTGATGATGATTTTACCTAT
>JAQURD010000003.1 GCA_028749115.1 Acidobacteriota bacterium
AAGCAAATTTTTCCTCCGAATCTTGAAGATATTTTGGCCCCATATTGGGAAAAGGAACTTGGCAGGCTGATCGCTCCGCTGCCTGAGATGAAAACAGTTATTAGCGATCTAAAAGATATGTTAGCCGCCCTTAACCTTTAGGGCTTTTATTATAGCTTATTGATATCTATCTTACATAACCTTCCTAATATGAAAGCAATATAAGATATATATCAACCTGGATAGTTGCCCTGGAAGGAATCAGAGGGTTACTGGGATACGTATTAATAGGTACACAGAAAACCGCCCGATAAAAAAATAGGAAATATAGACTGTGTCCCCAGTTTCCACCCATTTTCCTTTCCCTATTTTCCTTCCCTTTTTCTTTTTGACTTTTATTTTGCTAAAGAGTTATCATCATTTATCAATGAAGTGAAGGGGAAACGTGATTAAAATTATCAGGAGTTCAAAAACAAGTCAGAGGCTCTAGTCCTGTGCCACCAATATGTTTCTTTATGAAGCGGCACTCCTTGGGCAAGAACTTACTAGCTCGGGAGCCAGTCCACTTAAAAAGGGCCTCTCTGGTTAACTGCGACCTTACCCTTACCTCATAAATTCTTAAAGGAGATTTAAGATATAGTAGAAGAGACAAGATCTGAGATATGGCGAGTATTATCAGAAAAAATTGGTCACATTGAGGGATTCGCATCCGAACGGGACATGGAATCCTTTCTTATGAACAATCCGTCTGTTATCGGCTGTTCTGTTACTGATGCTCAAAGTAATCAACCACTGGTGAGAGCTCAGGTCATAATCAAATCAGACCAGGGCGGGTCGGGGAAGATTGATATTATTGGCCTCGCGCCACGTGAAGACAATGGTTTTGAACTTCGCATCTTCGAGCTAAAAAAGGGAGAAATAGATGTGGCTGCTGTCGAACAGCTCATCTACTATCTCAGAAACTGGCAACCTAACTCCACCGCCAGAAAACAGGTTAGAGAATGGGCCTTACGTTTAGGCCTCAAGGGTGTTGATGAGACCACTATTGATGATATTCTTGACCAGCCCATTGGTGTCTTAATAGGGACTAATTTCCAAGCCGAGGCGATCAGAGCAGCTCTCGACTCAGACTTCAAACAGCAAATACGCGGTTTAAGATTAGCCAGATTCAGGGGGACGTCAAAATCTGAATACTATGTCATTGCCGAAGACCAGATTGGAACCATTAGAACTAAAAAGAAACTCTGGAGTTGGGGTGCGCTCATTAAGGCAGGGCTTATTGATAAAGACGATACATTTATTTTGAAAGAGACCGGGCTTGTCGCCAGACCAGATACTGAGCGTCTTGATTATAACTGGATTATGCTGATCTTTGACGAGCCTTCAACCCAACTTCTACTTTCAAAGGAAGAGGAAATTTTGGCCAAGGCTGAGGCTCAGAATGATGCCTATGTAAAGAGATGGGTGCCAAGGGCACTGGACGCTCTGAGAAACAGAAACAGCATGGCTATAACCCTGGCAACCGGCTTGAGCTTTTTTGCCTTTGGATCACCGGTAAGTTACTGGGTTCCTACTGATTACTGGTTTCATCAAAAATCGGACAAGTCTTTGAGCGAACTCAAAGGAAGTCTTTTTAAGAAGAAATGAAATGTTGTTAGCAAAGTCATTCTGTTTATTCCATATTTTACTGAAAAGAAATATCTGAGATCGTACCCAATTTACCAGATTATATCCTTGCCAGGTTGGGCCTACACGGAAGCTAAGGAGAATCTCTAAAAAATCAGACACAGCAGAAGCGAATATGGAGAGATAGAAGCGTTGAACTTTGAGAGCGACGCCTATGTTATAAATTCATTGGCTATTGGCTTGGAAAACAGTGAATATCTAGGGTGTCCCCATTTTTCACCTGCCTGGCAAATCTGATGAAATCGGCAGTCATCCCCGGCAAGCGACCGTTTTTCCCTATGGATTTAGTGCACTCTTTAAAATTGCCGCTCCCTATTAACCATAAGGCTCTATCAACCATGCGGGGTGAAACGCCTGCTTTCTTGGCAATTATGTTCAGGGCGAGACTAAAATCATAATCATGGTCTTTTCTCTCGCACATACCAAGCCCGACAAGAATGTTTTTTATGTGAACATCGGGTTTTCCGTAATTCCTATAGCCCAGAGCCATGAGAAAATCACAGGCGAGGGCATAACCAATTCCTCTGATGGCATCTGCTAAAAGTATCGGAACTGCCAGATGAACGCGTGGATCAGGATGATTAGCAAAGGGGTCAATAAACCGATAAAATTCTTCCGCTGATCTAAAACTTGACAGAAAGTTGGCGCTGTCGATGATTGTTTTGCAATAATTTGGCCGGGTACTCAGAGACCCCTCGCGCATTTTCCCGCTAGGGTGAAGCTGAGTCTGGATTGTATTGAACAGGGTCTCCCAGGATGTAAATCTTTCTTTTACATAACAAGGATCAAAATTGCCAAGAACCCGCCCCAGTCGCTCAACCCCTTCTTCGCCTAAACTCTTGCCGATAATTTTGGATTTACCTTGGGCATTCTGTGCAGATTTAAGCAGGGTTAGATATATTCCGTTGAGTGAATCGGGTTTCTTTTTGCCCTGATCATCTTTTTTAAAGAAGCAATCCAGTAATTCTCTGGTGATCCCTTTCTCTTTCTGATTTAAAAGAAATTTTATAGCTTCCTTGTAAATAGCTCCCTCTTTTATTTTTCTTTTACTCATATTTAGGCGCCCTCCTTTTTATTGATGTATTTAATCGACCTTGGACAAATTATATTTGTTAAGCTTTCAATAGGCTATTGTTTTTTTATCCTGGTTTGGCTGTAAATATCAAGTTGAGATCCATATCAAGAAGGTCCTCTTATCATTCATCCAAATTACCATTACCCCCTTCTTATTTAACACACTTTTGGCTGAACAGCCGTACTATTCCACTACTGTGGTAAGGATATTTCCCAGGGGCACGGTAAGGATATTTCCCACCCTCGTGGTAAACAGATTTCCCATACCCGATTGGAATGATTCAAGCCTCCTTTCTTTATTTATTGATACGATAAGATTCTCCGTCCAGGGTAAAGACCCTGGCGTGATGAAGCAGCCGAACTCCCTCCTTAAACTGCAATCTGACCGTCCGACTAAGATAGCCGAGGTAATTGCGGAGAGTCTGCTCGTTGCCCGGTAAACTCCAATATCTCTCCTCCAGATAGTCATATACCGTAGCCCAGCACTTAATGTAAAAATTGACGATATTAATGTACATAGCAGTCTTAATTATATTTTTTCTGAGATAACAATTATTCCCCCCAACGGTGCTTGCCTTATAAGAGATATTTCGATCAAAGTTCCTGCCGGCGAACCACCAATGAAGAAATTCGATATTGGATATTTACTTGAACACTCAAATACTAGAATCCTTCGCTTTAATATGCATTATGATAACTTACTCGGGAGTCACTATATAACTTCGGAACAATTAAGCCAGGAAGTCTTCCATTTTGAGGCTACTAAAAAGATCACTTCTCAAAAAGACAAACGCAAAGCATAGACTAATGCTTTTTGTCTGAAAGATGGCTTAACGTGCGTAATCCGATGATTGCGGCCATCTAATCCAGTAGAAATCCAATCGTGGATAGCCACCCTTCGGAGCGTAGCAACGATGGGCGTAAATGTTTTATCCTAGGTGGCCCGCATCCCATTGGAATACCCGGCCGACTTGTGTTGGAATACGCAATGTCCAACAGTCCGAAAAAATTGCCTATAAAAAATGCGCCTATGCAAGGAATCTAATCTTCAACTTTCTCTATCCTAAGTTGTCAGCCAAAAATCGCTCTACAATCCCTCTTTTAAGTTGTTCATGACAAAATTGATTTTGATAGCCTCTCAAGCAACCATAGCAACTCGTCTCTTCCCCGCAGGTGCATTTCTTAACTCTCTCCCATGCACTCTCGATCACTTGATAAAGATTATTATCCTCTATAATCCTTTTTACATGACCTGCACCTCCCGGAACCGTGTCAAACATAACTAGTGAAGTTATGCCCCGCAATGGATATAATGTACCATCAATGTCTTGCCGCCTAATTCCTAAAGATTGGCTCGATCCTTCTAAAATTGCATATAAAAGAGACAACCAAAAATCCTGGTTCATATTAATTGCATAATTGTTCTGATAATTTTCTAGGGTGAGCGAAATCACGTCCGTTTTAAATGTATGACCCAGATGAATAGGTCCCTTTGCAGGCGAATAACATTTCATTCCCATTGGGGTTCGATGCGAATCTCTTGGTTGGCTAGAAAATGCTGCTCCGCAAGTAAAGCAGATATAAAACCCTTGTCCTTTTTTTCCTTTGCAGATAACCGCCAGTTCTCCCGCTGTTGAATATTGGCATTGAATCTTAAGTTTTTTAACTGCAATTTCTTTTAATAATGGCTCTTTATAGTCGAAAAAATAAGGCCTGGTTGTATATTCTCGTTTTGGCCTTGATTCACCGGGAATTTTCGGTGGTTGTTCTTTGGCTGTAACAAAACCAAAAATTGGCGTAACAAATCTTTTTATTAATCGTTTGTCTATGTTTTCGTTACAGTTCCTACATGACATTACAGGTATAGTCTCTTCTATAGTACCACTCTTAATTTGAAATTGATGGCATTGAGGGCAGAGTGCATACCAAAATATGGGCCAATTTCTATCTTTTACGACTTCTAAGCCAGCACTTTCCCAAATGTATCCATTAGCAATAACCTGACTTCCAGGCGCAAATTCGGCTATTGCCATCCTTAGATCTCTTTCTAATCTGATACACTTTGCCTCTTTTAAATCAGAAAACGGGGTCAACTCTACAACATCGACAGGAAATCCATACTTAGGTATTACAGTATTTGTTGCCAGAAAATCTATTAAGTTTCTATTTTTTATGGTCTCCATTCTATCCTTTGCCCAACTTCGATCATATGTTAGCTTAGTTTCTCTTGTTTTATTACCTCCTTCATCTATTATTTTTTTCAGTTCTTCACCCTTTTCATGCCAGTAATCCTTTAGATGCTTATATTCCTCCTTTACTTTTGCATCAGCTATTCCTAGAGAACCATCCTTTCCCACTAGTGCTTCGACCCATCCCCAATTTTCAATTTCAAATCTATCATGCATATTTTTCGGAATCGTTCTTTTCAGTGATATTTTTAGGTCATTTGGCTTGGATTCAATAAACTGAATAACCTTTTCCAGTCCTGTCTCTTTTTCCCCTTCAAGGCAGAAAAATGCATTTAAGCAGCCGAAATAATTCTGATTTTCTCGAAAGAATCTGGACATAACTACTGAATGCAAATGACGTCTAATAATCTTCTCATTACATATTTCAATAATAGGTGGAATAATCTTGCCGTTAACCATCTTTTCTGGCTCTCTAAAATATGTCAGATCATGGGAACGAAGCTGAGAAAAGGTCAGGGTAAATCCTGCAGAGCTTAATCGCCTCCCTGCTCTCCCGGAACGTTGTATATAGTTTGATGGTTCTGGAGGCACATTCCGTAAAAATATCGCTTCTAGTTCACCTAGATCAACGCCGAGTTCAAAAGTTGTTGAACAACTTAAGATGTTTATTCTACCTTCTATAAATTGTTGCTGGATACTAGCAGCATAATCTGTGTCCAATTGGGCAGTATGCTCATGGACTACCACGCTCTCTGGCAAAAGTTCCCGATACAAAAATCTATAATGATTGTTCTCGACTTCCTCTTTATCATTAATAGGATCTAACCCAGATAGTTTCCCCCGGCAATTGTAAGTAGGGCATACACCCTTCAAGCTTAGAGGCGACATCATTCCACATCTATCGCATATAAACCATCGCGTCGTTGGGTAGCCCGCGACTGCTTGCCAAAATCTATAGTCGAGTTGCGAGAGTATTCCTTCTTTTTTCTCTGGATCCGAAAAGCTGAAAATACCCCGACCGATCCAGCGGTTCCCTAAGTCTTCCCAAAGCATTTTGAGCAATTCCTTGCATTTGTTGCTGTTGTCCTCTTGTCCGTTGATTCTGAGGTATAGTTTTTTTAGGAAATCCAACCTGCTATTTGTTCTATTTTCAGATGGAATCCATGAATATATCCCCTTTTTAATATTTGACCCTTCAAGACGAAACTTATACTCCCTGTTTCTATGGAATCGTTCAAATACTTCATCATCGTGTGCTGGCCCTCCTTGTGGAAGAGTTATGGCTTTATTAAAGCGAAGAGTATTCAAAAGGATTATATACAAACATACTGCTTCCTCTCGATTCAACCCCCAACGAGGAGAAAAAAGTTCATCTATCGGGCCCCAGTCTTTAGGTAAGATGGGAAGATAAGTTAATAGGCCGATGCCTTCTAAGCAATTCCTTCTATCCAATGCACAAAATTCTTGAAGAATCCATCCCCATATCTCTTTCCTTTCATCTGCACCCGGCAACAATACATTAACCTCTTTAGCCAAACGAAGCAAATCGTTATAAAGTTTTTCTAATGTGTATGCATCTTCAGAATCTATGTCTTTGGCTACTTCCGCGATTAGGCGCCTATATAAAAGTCTTTTATGCGTTGACTCGAAATAAGGCGCAAAAAATGCTGCATCTTGCCTGCTATCAGAAAAAACTAGTACCTTTTTTCCCTCAGGAGATTTTTTCTTTATGTGCTGGAACAATGCTGTAGCTAAAACGGCAGTAGGAGCATCTTGTTGAAAAATGAATTTTCTTACGATATTCACAGATCTTAATCCACATGCATGGCAAACGTTAAGACTATCGTCTTTTGGGATAATCTCAATCAGGGTTAGAAAAGCTGCTTTCCCATCGTTCTTCTCTTTCTCGTTACAGCTGCATAAGGGCCGCTGATTCTCTTCCCATATGGCCCCGCATTTAGAACACAGGTTCCAGATCTTCCCTTTATCTGCCATTTCTTCGGGTACTGCAACTTCTTCATCTTCATTTTGATCCGTACTGATTCCAGAATCGTAGAGGAGAAAGTATCTATTTTTCTTTTTGCCTTCACCATATTCGACAGAATGCTTAAGCTTGTTATCAACAATCTCTCCCACCAGATATTCCTGCCCACATCTTCTACATGTAGCAAGATCGAAAACTGGATAGCCTCCTTCATTTATCTCTTTCCTCTCGAGATATATCTTTGATTCAGGGAAAAAAGAAACAAAGGCACCCTCAGGGGCTCTGACGAAAAGATGATAGCGAGCAGGCAGGATGGGAAGGGATTCGTCATCCTTCTTGGCCCAAATGGCAATATTTATCATGTTAACTATCAAAGAGATATCCTTTTCAGAAAGATTGTCCGATCTACTTAACGCTTTAACACATTTTTCAAGGTGGACAGCTCCTGACTCTAGCATTTCTATTAGTTCTTCAATGTTTGCGTCTCTGGACACTATTTCATATAAGAATTTTTTAGCGTTATTTTCTGCAATTCTCGCCGCTTCATTTACAACATAGCCAGGAAAATTGTATTTCTCGCATATATCAGAGAGCTCTTTTATACCCGGCAGTTCTGCCGGGTTATTTTTGATGATTTCTTCAATTTTTGAGTAAAACTCAAGCGGGATTCGGCATTTCCCTCTATCGATTCTAAAGGCTGTTCTTTCGCCTTTTATAATATCTTTGTTCTCGTCCTTTGCCTCCCATTCAAACTGTTCTCCAAAAAGATTCCTGGCAAATTCTGCTATACGACCAAAATCCTCTTCTTCCTTCATTAACGTAGCACTGGTCGCTATGCAGCTCAGGACTCCTTCTTTTCCCTCGCAGACTCTATCTTTTAATCTCCGAATTAACATAGCCATTTCTACGCCGTTGGCACCATTGTAGATATGAGCTTCGTCCAAAACTAGAAACTTCCAATTTCTCGCATATTCTCCATCGAAAAAGAAAGAATCATAGGGTCTTAATAAAAGATACTCTAGCATCGCATAGTTCGTTATTAAAATATTAGGCGGACTTTGTCTCATTTCTTCTCTAGATAACAATTCACCCTTAACTGGTTCCTGTCCCGGATTATTGAACCTGAAGTTCTCCTCTCCCTCTTTCCTTGTCTCTTTTGTATCACCCACATACCGGCCAAAGGTTATGGGAATTCCCGGGGACTTTTCTTCAATTTTTCTCGAAATCGAACGGAGCTTTCTTAATTGATCGTTGGCCAGCGCATTCATCGGGTAGATTAAGAGAGCCCTCACACCCAGATTAAGCTTTCTTTCTTTGTATTCTCTGAGAAGATGGTCATAGATAGGTATTATGAAGCTTTCAGTCTTGCCACTGCCCGTACCTGATGCTATAACAACATTTCTTTTTCCTAATATTTTTCTTATGGCTTTTTCTTGATGAAGATATAATGGATTATCCTTTAAATAGGGAAGCGCATCATAGATGAAGTCTTCTATCGTCTTAATCAAGACTCCCTCTTCCACCAAATCTCCAATTGAACGACCTCGTTTGAATGGCGGAGTTGCTTCTATTAGAGGGCCATTTGTATAAGAAAATTTTTTAACCTGGTCATAAAATGACTTCCTGAGCCTTTTGTCCTTAAGGCGGAAAGAACTTTTCAAATATCGAACATATCCATCGCTTATATCCATTGTTAACTGAAGCGGATTGATACTCATATCAATTGGCCTTTCCCATCCTTTTTAAAGCTTCCACATTTATCGCATGACAAGTTTTTCTTCTTTTATCATAAATACAATTCATCTGCCGCAGCTTTTCTATAGTAAGACCAGCCGCGAATATCTCTTTCCTGCTAAAGCCTTTTCCATTTCTAAACCCGTATCTATTTTGGACAAGAACCAGCATCGGCTGGCCTCTTTTAGAGATCTTGCACGCGTTTTTGAACCTAATTAGTTCAACAATTCCCACTAATTGAGATTCTTTTTTAATTTTTACCTTCAGGGCAAGACTGTTCTTATATGTTTTTACAGTATCATATAATTGACCGAGACCCAAAACATAGTCAAGGCCTTTTCTTACCAATTTTGCCTCTTGCACTTGATTTCCCTTCTTTTCTAAGACGGCAATTAAATCGTATCTATTCTTGAAGTCATTGCTTCTAATCATAATGACGTCACCAAAATCGAATCCATCTATTTTAGTAACACATGGTCTATTTCTCCACTTGTTTTCTTTTCTAAATTTCCATTTCAGTCTTGACATTACAACCTTCAAGTTGATTTTTTTATCTGCACTGCCCTTTCTTGCAATATAAAACTGGACCCCATCTATCTCAGACTCGACTAACAGTATCATGGTCATTTCGTCTACGATAATTGACTTTATATTTTCCGCCACACTCAGCTGCCAATCTTTTAGGTCATCCAACTTAATTATGACTCTTTCGGTCCTGCTCCCCGTTTTTGGATCAGGAATTAAAAGTTCTTTGGGATATTTCAAGTCGATATAATTGATCCATCTAAAAAATAATGTTTCTTCAGAACTATCAGGATTTTTTTGACAAATATCCAACTGAAATTCGCCATATTCACAGGGCAAATCTTGGGGAAGATTAAGCGTTAAGGTATCCTCTCCGTCCCATCCATCGGCCACCATTTTCGAGCTGGCTTTCTCGGATTGTATCCAGACCTGCCATTTGGAGAAATTTTTTCTTGGTGCCCTAATCTTTAAATTACCACCACAGAAAAGTGGGCTTTGATCTACAAAATAATCTTCTACCAAACAATCTCCCTCGATTGAGAAAGAACCACAACAAGGAATTTTCTTTATAATTCCTCTCGCTTTTTCTTCGATTATCACATGATCAGCTCTTTCCAAATTAACAGTATATAGACTATATGAATCCCACAACAACCGCATATCTTCTACGATTACATCTATTCCATCATCCCTCAAAACATATTCATCACTGAGCGCTACCCAAACCTTCTTTTTAGGAATTGGATTTATATTTGCCGTCTCATCGCAGAGATAAAAAAGACGACCCCTATTAGCTCCTCCACCAAGGAAAACATAAAGATCTGCACAAAGATGTTTATAATAATATATTCTTCTTTCTTGAATTTCGCAGGGGTATTTTACTTCAAGGCTTTTCAAAGGTTCTTTAAGCCGAATCCGGCTTTCTTCTATATAGGCTAAAGATTGATTTGAGATGTCACACTTAACTGGGATTTTTTCTTTAACTCCATCATTTATCCTAACTTCATAAGCTTTTTCGAGGTCAGGATTATCATAAGAAACGGTTTTAAGTCGTTGTTCTGGTAGCACTAAATAGGCCACAACTTCGTCTAATACTTCGTTTCCCAAGTCTATTTCTATAAATGGACATTTTATTATAGATTGATACCCACTTTCTTTAGTTGATTTTTCTTTTTTATCGAGTTCACTTTCGTATTCTTTTCTTGGTTTTTTTCGTTTAGGTCTTGTTTTGCCATGTCCACCCAAATAAATAGGAGTAATCCTTGTTTTTGAGCGGCCAGGTGCCCCATTTCCAGACGCTATCTCGGGATGTCTGGCCTCCCCTTCCGTTGGCGGCTTAATAATCTTGGGCTTTTTAGGTTTTTCTTCCTCATGAAGTTCGGATTGAACCCAAGGTATAGGGGCCTGTTTTTCTTCAGTCGTGATTAGTTCTTTTGACTCTGGTTCCGTTTGCGTCTCGTCTTCTTCTTGTCCAAAGACCTCTTTTTCCTTTCTTCTAGTTTCCTCTCCCTGGGGCTCAAAATAGCCATCCCCGTATGGTCCAGGTATCTCAATAGGTTCAACGACAGTTTCTTCTTCATCTTTTTCGCCGCGTTTTTTCAACCGAAAACTAAATAAACATCGTATCCCCAGCAATAAAGCTTTTATTTGTGCCCCTATGCGACCAGCAATATTTCGGAATCTTCCCCCCATTTTTACTCGCCTCTTTGATTATAGAACCCAGCCTAAATAAAATGAGAATAAAAGCATAGTCGTTAACGCTGTTTTAACTGAAATAGTTTTGCCCTCTCATAATTCATACCAAGACATCATAAATATGTCAACTCATTGTTACAATTTTGCTATTCCAAGAGTCTTGGTAATCTATACCGTTTCCTGTATATCAGTTTACAACACACGGATTTGGGCAGTTAATTTTAAATTGAAAAGAGGCAGGTTCCGCTTTCGCTTCACGAGGGGAAAAATGGAACATATAGCGACTTCCGATTTTCGGGCTGGCGACAGCATGGTCCGTGCCCGAAAACAATAGTGAATATCTAGGGTGTCCCCATTTTTCGTGGGAGCCGGCCCAGCTGGGGCTGACTTCGTTTCGCATCCCTACACCCGAACAGCATCCCTTAACCTAAACGATGAAAGTACTTGACTTTTTATTTATTATTTATTATCAAGTAATTATAACTAATTATAACAGTTGATAACTATGAACAAAAGGATATTGTTATGAACAAATGGTTAACTCTTGAACAAATAGCTGAATATTTGCAGATGAGTAAGTCTTCTATTTATAAGATGGCTCAGGGTGGTAAGATCCCTGCTTACAAGGTTGGTAGGCAATGGAGATTTAAGGAAGAAGAAATTGACACTTGGGTTGCAAAAAGAAAAGTTGTGAGGCAAAAGGATAAAAAATAAAAATGACACTAAATCAATCTCAAAGAAAACTCCGAGAGAAAATCATTCAGGACTTACAAGAACAAGGATTTAAAATAAATCCCCATGTGAGGCCAAAGGGATATAGCAAAGCTACATACCGCAGAATTCAACAAAAGGCACGATTTGAGCAATTATCTTTGCATAAGACTTCTTTAGTAGATTCAATTAAAAAAGTAAAAAATTATTGTAGAGACGGTTCTGAAATCATCCCCGAGAGAATTTCTTTAGAATTAAGAGAGGTGCAATCAGATTCTTTCGAAGAAACCTTATTTAGATGGTGGAATTTAATCTGGTGGAGTATTCCATTTCAACGCTCATATGGTCGCCAGATGAGATTTTTATTATGGGACACAACACATGACGCACCATTTGGTTTGATTTGTCTCCAAAGTCCAGTATTAAAAATGGCCGTTCGTGATAGGTGGCTTGCTTTACCTAATGATGAGTTAGACATATGGGTAAACAGATCATTGAATGCACAGCGAGTTGGAGCTTTACCTCCTTACAATGAAATATTAGGAGGGAAAATGGTTGCTCTTACTTTGTCCTGCAATGAAATAAGAGAAGCTTATGAGAGGAAATACAAAAATTATGTATCAATCATTAAAGAGAGAAAATTAGAACCTAAACTTTTATTTATTACTACTACAAGTGCATTTGGAAGAAGCAGTTTATATAATCGGTTAAAGTATAATGGCGAGGTTGTGGCAGAATGTTTAGGTTATACGCAAGGTTCAGGCACATTTCATATTCCAGAAGAGTTATATGAGGAAATCCTTGAGTTTTTAAGAGATCGTGGGGTTGATATAGCAAGGGGCTATGGTTATGGCCCTTCAAGAAAATTAAAACTAATAAGTCTTGGTCTAAAATATCTTAAACTTCCAAAATTTGAATATCATGGCATTAAACGCCAGTTTTATTTATTTCCCCTTGTCAAAAACCTAAGAGAAGTTATCCAGAAAAGAAAAAGACCTATTTGGGTTGATCGTCCTTTCAATAATCTTGAGGATTTCTGGAAGGAGAGATGGGCAATACCAAGGGCAAAAAGAATGCCTGAATGGAAAAATTTTAATAGCAATAACTTTTTAAAAAACGCAGAAAGAATGTTGAAGGAGTTATAAATGGAAAAAGTTGAACAAACTCCTTTTGCTGAATTGCCGGAAGCTTTGGTAGAAGAACTGCTTTCCAAAAGTGAGCTAGTCGGTGATATGCTTTATGATTCTTTTAAGGAAATTCAAAATAATAAAGCTAAAATGCGGAAACAGTTGCAAGAACAAAATATTCTGAAACAGGATACAGAAGTGGGATACCCAGGGATACCAACGACTTGTGGCGTAGATGGTTCGTATGCGGTCGAGAAACTTTTAGCAACTGATTTTGCTGCTTGTGCAGCCGTGGCAATTGAGGGATTAACTCCACCTTCTGAAAAAAGACACTGGGAAAAACCTCATCACAGAGTATTTATTCATCCAGAAAAGCATGATCCAGACACAGGCACAATTATCAGAGGATTAATGATGGAAATGGAACTTGAACTTGGAGCAAAGGCCCCTCATGATATAGTTTTCTTAGACGGTTCTCTCACAACACCTTTAATATATATGAATCAAGCAATAAATAAAATGGCAGAATCTAATAATACCGTCATAGATAAGAATCTTTCAGAAAAGTTTAAGAATTTTCTTGAATCATACAAAACTGTTCTAGAGTCCTTAAGAACCGATAAATTATGGGTAAGTATGCCAAAATACACTACAAGAAGGGAGTTAGGCAATAGGCTAAGTTGGTCATCTCATTATGATGACAGAGCGATTTTGACAACCATTTTATCTCCGGGCGAATTTACCTCACCGATCCCATTAGAAGAACCTCAACAGCCCTGGCACTTAAGACTTCCTTTCAAAGATAAAGAACTTGAAGGATTAAGAGATGAGGTTATATCAGCCATAAATAGGCTTTATGTTATGTATTACAGACCTCATAATTGGACACCAGTTTTTAGGATTGAGATGGCATCTTCAATTGCGACAAATAATTCTCGGATAGCAGTATTACTTCAAGGTCTTAAATATCAATCAGGTACGCCCGGCATTCTTGAACCATATCCTCTCTATATAGCAGACCGTATGGTAAAACACCTCGGTAGCGCTATTCCTGCCTTTAGACAAACTGCTACCAGAAGAATGACGGAATTACATCAAGGAGATATCGGAGAGATTTTTTTTAGCATGCATGGTTATAGAACCGAAAGTGGGAGGTAGGTTATGAGTGAAGAAAGAAAAAATATCGACCAACTAATCAGCACTTCTGAACGTATTGGTACAATAGGTTCCCCATCTTCTACTAGCAATCTTTCATTAGATATCCTTGGAACTGCTGTTGACAAAAAATTAGTAGGGGAGCTTGCACTTTTTAGATTTTCTCAGGATGGGAAGCCACATTATGCATTAGGCCAAATAACGGAAGTTCAACTAAAGAATATCTGGCTTGAAGACCCAACAATGAGGTCCCTTGCAAGACAAAGAGGTCAAGTAAATCCTGTTAGTGGACAGCAAGATACTCATTTAGGTGATATGACTGTAAGTGCAGTATTTAGCAACGATGGGCATAGATTTGAACCGAGTATTTTGGGTACTGTTCCAGCTACTGGAACCGCTATCCATTTAGCAACTGACGAGATATTAGATAGGTTGTTAGAACTCTACAGGGATGAAATATTTTATTTAGGTCATGTTTATGGTTCAACACCAAAACTACCTCTTTGGTTTAAACATTTTGGAACAGGTCCACATGGAGCGGGTGAAGCATACCACATTGGAATCTTTGGTAAAACTGGGTCAGGAAAGTCAGTTCTTGCAAAGATGATTGTCTTGGCATATTCACGGTATAAGGATATGGGGATATTTATATTAGATCCTCAAGGAGAATTTGCAAAAGGGCTTAAAACGTCCTCTATGTTTATTGAAATGGAGAACATTTTGTGTCTACAAACACTATCTAATCTCCAAAAACCCTTTAAAATATATGACTTAGATAAAATTGCTTTGGACAGATGGAGTCTATTTGCTCAGCTTTTAATGGAATTCAGATTCTTTTTTGAATTAGGAATTAAGTCCTACGAGTATCAAGAAATAGCTGCAGATTATGTAGAAGATTTACTGAAAAGTGACTCAAACATTACTTTTAAGAATTTAAACACAGATGTTTTACTCCGTATTCTTGAGCATTTGAATGGAAATATTCAGAGGATTTATGGTACTTCAACAGGTATAGATAGAGTTAGACAATTTATCAGTGAGTATAGACAGAAAATTTCGTCTTCTACACAAAATAAGATTCTAGAAATTTGGAATAGAACTGTAGGTTTGTTCAGACCTACCGCTGATAAAAGATCACCTAAAGAAATTATTAAAGAAATAATTTCCCAGAGTAGTATCCGACCTGTTGTCATTATAGATCTGTCAAAAAAACCGGAAGAAATATCTCAATTTATTTGGGATGAAAAAATAAAACCCCTTATAATTGAATGCTTTTTAAGTAATTTAGTTATCACAGCAGATTATTTTTATAAAGGAGATAAAAGTTTAAATACTTTAGTTATTATAGATGAAGCACATAGGCTCGCTCCTCGCGGGAAGTTAGAAAACGAAAAGAAAGAGAAAATACGTTCTACTTTAATTGATGCAGTTAGAACAACTCGTAAATACGGTTTAGGATGGTTATTCATAAGTCAAACACTTTCCAGCCTTGATAAAGAGATTATTGAGCAACTACGAATAAACTTTTTTGGATTTGGATTATCTATGGGAACAGAGCTTCAAGCTCTTAAAGAGTTAGTAGGTGGTATTCCCAATGCTCTTAAACTTTATCAATCGTTTCGTGATCCACATAGTGCCTTTGACATTGCCTCCAGGCAATATGCTTTTATGACTATTGGACCAGTCTCACCTCTCTCATTTGCTGGCACCCCTCTTTTCCTCACAGTTTATAATACCCCTCAACAATTTTTAAGAGCAAATCAGCTCTTGAGAGACGGTAATTAAAAAAATGCAGGGTGCAATTCACACAAGGGTATCAAGGATAATCAAGCCGAAAAAGAATTTTCATCTTGTGAAGTTCAAGAGCAGAAGCTAAAAGCTTTTGTTAAGAGCCAGAATAACGGGGAGCTTTCTAAGGATTATGCTAACTCGGTTACATTTGAGAAATAGAAAGTTGATTTTATTCCTATCACTGAAAGGTTTGATACCTATCAATAGGCGAATAGTATTACTAGACCGAAGGCACTGGTCGATGGGATTATAAGAACCATTCTTTAATAGCCCTCTTCACTGGAATACACCCTGTGCCGGGAGCTATTAGGAAGATCAGTCAAAACGAGTAGGCGGGGAACATTTTGAGAAGAAAGGGATTGGGTTGGTTAATTTTAAATTGGAAAAGGACAGGTTCCTCTATCGCTGGGCTCACGAAAAATAGTGTATATCTAGGGTGTCCCCATCTTTCTGTTGAATATTCGCCCAGAAAAATGATAATAGAGGATAATAAAATAAATATTTGAAAGGCGGCTGAAAGAGTTTTGGAAGGGTTTAGAATGGTTTCGGGCGGTGATCAAAGGCTCTTAAAGGCTTATGAAAGGCCTTCAGGCAGTTCCCGAAAGGCTCCCTCTTACAACTCCGGCAACCAAATCGACGACAGGAACACTCCCCGG
Source organism: Acidobacteriota bacterium (assembly GCA_028749115.1). Classification (GTDB taxonomy): domain Bacteria; phylum Acidobacteriota; class Aminicenantia; order Aminicenantales; family Saccharicenantaceae; genus Saccharicenans. Next base: position 16,307 of record JAQURD010000003.1, read on the forward strand.
AGGACTTTTAATACCTCTGGGAAGCCTTTTGATGGCTCTCTGCTCCCCCTTGACCGGAGCCTGACCGCACCCAAAAGCTCTTATTAAAAGGTCCTCAACCATGGCAACCAGCGACATCATTAGAACACTACGCCCCAAGCAGTGGATTAAAAACCTGTTTGTTTTCGCTCCCCTTGTTTTTTCTGTCCAGTTCTTAAATCCACCCTCCGTTCTCGCCGCAATCCAGGCCTTCCTCAGCTTTTGCCTCATCTCAGGCGCCCTTTATACCTTAAACGACCTTTTTGATATTGAGGAAGACCGTCGCCACCCCATAAAGCGCAACCGCCCGCTCGCCTCGGGCCGCCTCAAGAAAAAAACCGCCATAATCACCCTGATTATTTCCGGCGTGGCCGGCCTCGCCCTCGCCTTCTCCCTCAACCTCACCTTTCTTCTGATAATTCTTGGCTACATCATTCTTCAGTTGCTATATTCTCCCTGGCTCAAGCATGTGGTCATCATCGACATCTTTGTGGTCGCCGCCGGCTTTTTGCTCCGGGTCATCGCCGGGGCTGTAGCCATCCGGGTGGCTATATCATCCTGGCTCCTTATCTGCACGACCCTCCTCGCCCTCTTCCTGAGCATGACCAAAAGGCGCCACGAATACTTCCTTCTGCCCGGAGAGGCCTCGGCCCACCGCCCCGTCCTCAATGAATACAGCCCTTATCTTCTCGACCAGATGATATCGGTGGTTACCGCCTCAACCCTGATCGCCTATTGTCTTTATACCGTGTCGGAAGAAACAATCGCCAAATTTCAGACACGCAATCTTATACTAACGACCCCCTTTGTCCTTTACGGCATATTCCGTTATTTGTACCTCGTTCACCAGAAGAATCAGGGCAGCACGCCAGAAGAACTGATCATCAAAGATAAACCGCTTCTCGTCGATATAATTCTCTGGATAATCTCCGTCGCCGTGATTTTGTATTTCAGATGATTTAGAATTGATTTGAAACTGGCTTATAATTAGCCGTCTGTATGGAGGCAGCACAGGATGACACGCTCAAAAGTGGCTGTGATTAAAACTTCACCCGCTACCGTCCTTGAAGATTATACCCGCCTGATGCACCTGGCCGACTATCAAAGCTACATCCCCAAGGACACCCAGATTGGCCTTAAAATCAACATCTCCTGGCACTTCTACTACCCGGCCTGCTCTACTCCTCCCTGGCAGCTCGAGGGCGTGATCAAAACTCTCCTCGACGATGGTTACCCGCGTGAGAATCTCTATGCCTGCCACAACCGGACCGTAGTTGTCTCAGCTAAACGCGGCGAGCGAAATAACAAACATCTCCCGGTTGTTCAAAAATATGGCCTGCGCAATGTCCATCTCTATGAAAATGAAGAGTGGATCCCATATGAGCCTAAAGGCAAGATTCGTGTCCTCTACGATATTTTTCCCCAGGGCATAAAAATACCGAAGCGCTTCCTGGGCAGCAGCATTATCCATCTGCCGACGATGAAAACTCATGTCTTTACCACCATGACCGGCGCCATGAAAAATGCCTTTGGCGGCCTGCTCAATGAAAAGCGTCACTATACCCATTCGGTCATTCACGAAACCCTGGTTGACCTCCTGACGATCCAAAAAGAAATTCATCCCGGCCTCTTCGCTGTTACCGACGGTACAATTGCCGGTGATGGCCCCGGGCCAAGATGTATGGTTCCTCACATCACCAATTATATCCTTGCCTCGGCCGACCAGGTAGCCATTGACGCTATTGCCGCCAGAATGATGGGCTTTGAGCCACTCGATCTCAAGTTTATCCGCTTAGCCCACGAGGCCGGACTTGGCTGTGGCGACCCCAAAGAAATAGACATAGTCGGCGAAGATATTTCAGAAGTCAATTTTCATTTCCAGAAAGACAAAAACACCTTAGCCAGCAAAGGTCAGAAGCTAATCTACTGGGGCCCGCTCAAACCTTTAGAGAAAGTCCTGCTGCGCTCTTTCATCACCCCCTGGTCTTATGTGGCCTCAGTTATTTTCCATGACTATATGTGGCATCCATTTATCGGTCGGCGAAGAACCAAGCAAATCCTTAAAACTGATTGGGGCCAATTGTTCAGGCAGTATTAGTCCGGAGACTTTTACCAAAATCTATATTCGGTGTTTCAATAATCTTAAGTGAAGCGATAGAGCGCAGAGTTCCCGATATTTTTTTATATCCTAATTGCTTTTTCGGTTGCTGAGTCGCATTAAGCTAAGAGAAAGTTCATCACCCGTGGCGCTTTTTCTTAGCATAAAAATATGCCCAGCCAACAATGACCGAAAATAAGGAAAGCAGGCTGATTATAGAGCCCAGAATGAAACTATCTGGCCAATACCTTAGCATGACCAGATGCTCTCCTGGCGGCACGACAACTCCTTTAGAAAAAAGGTTGGCCTCAAAAATATCAACCCTTTTCCCATCTACCCAGGCTTTCCAGCCTTGAGCCCAGTTGCCCGGGAAAATAGCCAGACCAGCAGCCGGGCTATTTATTTTATATTGGCCGTAGCCAGCTTTTTCTTCCAGAATATCAATAGAATAAGCTTCGCTCCGACCCTGACTACCTGCACCAAACATATCCTTAATTCCATTATTTTCGCACATCATGAAATCCTTACTGACAATAGCAGTTTTTTCAGGATCGAATTTAGAATCGATAAAGATGTCGAGCCTCTCCTGTGCAGTTTCTGCTTTCATCAGGTCATAAACAACCAGAGGCCTGGCTGGTTTTTCAGATATAGTCTCAAGATACTGGGTAAAGCCCTCAACTATAATTCTCTTCGATTTTTCCGGCGAGAAAAGCGGTTTATTACCAAGATAATATTGACAACCAACATATCTTAAAAACTTTAATTTTTTTTCAGGCGCCAGGCTTTTTATTTCCCTGATCATCTCATTTTGCCCGGAGGGATAGGTGGCCATAAAATCACTGCTTAAGGTATAGCAGATACCATAAGGAAACCCGGTAAAGGGGAAAAGTGTGTGGCGATAAAAAGACATTATCGTGACTTCTGGTATTTCCTCCTGGTTTAAAGTAAAAGACTCATTTTCACTGCGATAAATCAAAGCAGGAGTGTTCATTTCGTTTAAGACAAGCGGTGTGCGGAAATAAGACTCATCTACCGTCGGGTTAATATACCGGTTATGATAAACAGGATCAATAAGGCAGATAGCCAGCAAAAAGGTTATCAGATAGGTGCGGGCACGATTGGTTCTGTCTATCAAAATAAAACAGATAGTATATAAAACCAGAATAAGAAGTCCAGAGATTATCGAATTCAAAAGATGTTCGGCAGAAGCAGGACTATCTATGACCAATAGCCTGATGAGAAAAGAAACAATTTGCTGCCTGAAAATAATAAAGCCAAACACCAAGAGGGCAGAGCCAGCTATCAACCACTTTTTAAAGGCAGCAGGCAGGCCAGGTCTCTCCAGCCTGTCCACTGCCAAACCCGCCATCAGGCTGAGGCAAAATACCGACCCAATAAAAAACTTTACCGGATATCTTATGGATGAAAGAAAGGGTAGATGCTGATAGATAAAAAAGAAAGGCGAATACCGGCCGCAGGACATTAGGAAAAACAATGCCCCCAGTATTAACCAGAGTTTTATTTTCCTGTCTTTAAGGCTAAAGAGCGATAAAAAGAAAAGGAACAAAGCTCCAAAACCAATATATAGGCTGTAATAAAGAGGATAGCCACGGTTAAAAAGATGACCACCCCAGAAATCATTTCGTCCTGGTTGGCGCTCGTCACCAAAAATCCCAGGGAAAGCCAGGTTGGCTGTCTGAATCAACTCTAAAGGCCAGATTTCCGCTTGAGATGAACGTTCAGTTTTAGCCAGCATTTCAAAGGAAGGGATAAGTTGAACTGAAGAAATCAAAACCGCCAGGAAAACTGTTATGATTAACTTAAAGAAATAGCTTTTAAATGGCTGGCTGGTAATAAAGGCCTGGCCAAGCACGAGGATGCCAGCTATTATGATAAACTCAGGTGCCCCGGCCAGAATCAAAAGAACCCAGACCAGAATGTTAAAAAAGAAGGTTGAAGATCTTATCGGCCGGTTCAATCTGGCTAAAAGGAGTGCCCACATCATCCAGGCAATAGCCGCTAAGTGGTTATAAAATTCAAAAGAGGAAAGATACATACCACTGAAAAAAAACAGACTGCTGGCCAGAAAAGAAGCCCTCCTGGAAAGCCCATAAGATTTCCCCAGAAGGTGCATTCCCAACCAGCCGATTATCGGATGAATTAAATAATGAATTTTAAAAGCCACAAAAAATGGAAGAAATAGATAAAGCCAGGTAGTTGGATAAAAGACAGCGGTTTTCATATTAGCCAGGAAAGGCTGGCCCTGGCCGTGTGAATCTGTCCAGAGGGCAAAATTTCCTTCCTTTAGAAGCTGAACAGCATGCATTCTAAGCGGTATTTCCAGTAAAGTTGAATCCCGCTCATAAAAGGTTCTGGCTCTGAAGAAAAAAGAGGAGAAGAGAAGAAGAAAAATTATGATAAAAACAAGAAAATAAAATAAATCAACTCTTCCCAGAAGGGCTGCCCCTCTATTTTTTTCTGTTTCCATCATCATCGGCTTATTAAATCTTACGGGCTTTTTCATTTTCCAGACGCTTATTAGTTTATCCTTATCCTGATGGTAAATCACGAATTTATTAGACAATTTTAATATGCATAGATTCTTTATGAAAATGAATATCAAAAAGAGCACCAGGAGCCGACCTGCTCAACAAGCCTATTTCTACTCCAATATCGAATGCCAGAACTCAGAGAGTTTATTACGAGGCCTCAATATTAATCTCCTCTCTGGCGAGAAAGAAGTAGATGAGAAGCAAATTTGTGATTGCCGGGCATTCACTCTAATCTATCTATCTATATATAACGCCGGATGATAAGGATAATAGTTATCTAACTTTCTATACACTAAAAAACAACTGCTGTTGACATGGGGCACACATGGTTTCTCCTTCTTTATTGCAGGTTTGTTTAAGGTATAAAAAAAGGGCGGCCGAAGCCGCCCTTCGCTCATCTGCAAAGTTAAAGTCTGATCAGGTACCAGCTGAGCCAGCAGCTGTACGAGGACCAATAACCAGGCTACCATTCCAGTTGACAATTTCGTTGTTAAAATCCTGCATGGTGTTAACTTCATACAGGCTGGCGGTAGGATCTTCGGGATCGTATGTTATATCATCGTTGGTTCCATCTCTGCCCCCTGAACCGATAATAAATTCATCATCTCCCATCTCTGCCGCATCGGCATAAGCAATACCATATTCATTTCCCGCGCAATTAACACCAGTATAAGCATAGAAGAAGTTGCCCCACTGGTCTCTTATCGGGACAGTCTTAAGATAAAAACCCTGAAGAGCTTGGACCAAAGGGTCACTGGTTCCAGCAAACACACCATTGTGCAGAGTAGTATCACTAAATCTGCCTTTATCAGTAATATAGTCCATCAAACCGGTAGCCAGAGTGTTAGTGTCCTTCATGGTGCCTTTTTGCTTGGCTTTCTGCAGGGCGGACATGGCGTTGGGGATTAACAGAGCGGCCAGAATACCGATAATGGCCACGACGATGAGCATTTCGATGAGGGTGAATCCTCTCATCTTTCTTAACATTTTAATACCTCCTAATTTCTCGCCGACTATCCGCCGGCTGAGATGTTATTATTTCTTTTTACACTTATTTATATATGCAAATTATGTGCCTGATTCATTATATATGATATCTTATTGATATTAAACAATTTAACAATAATGCCATCTTGTATCCACCCCATTAATGAACAAATAATGTCATCCTCAGCCGACAAATATTGCCACTTTCTTCCCCTCCCTGCCACCTTCCTCATATGTATCTCTCTCCAGCTCGGTTTTTAAGTTTATCATAAGAAAAAAAACATGTCCAGTGACCGGCTTTTAGCTGAAACATTCTCTCCTGCCTTACCCTCATTTTTTCTGCCAGCTTAGTGGCTGCCCTCTCTTTCGGTTTCTTTTCCGGCTGTCCGACCATTATTGACAGCTGAAACACGCATTTTCTCTGCCTTCCTACTATTTGCAATCTCCTCCACTTCATCTTCACCAATCAGGTCGCTTACTCTGGGTTTAAGTCCATATTTATTAATCAAATAGCGTAGGGTGCGGTAACTTACCCCCAGCTTCGGGGCTGCATCTTTTATCTTCCCTCCACTTACTTCCAGAGCTTTAACTATGTACTTTCTGGCGATATCATCAAGGTAGTCATTTAGATTGAAACCATTTTTGAGATTCACCCGCTGGCCATTGGACTGCCCCTGGCCGAGCATCTCTGCCGGCAGACAGGCCGGAGTAATTGTCTCCCGATCTTCAATGGCTACAATTCTTTCAATCACATTTTCGAGTTCCCTGATATTTCCCGGCCAGCTATAAGCCTCAAAAAGACTGATCACATCAGGCGCCAGCCGCTTCATCTTTTTCCCCATCTGCTGGCAGTACTTCTGCAAAAAATGCTGGATAAGAAGCGGAATATCTTCCGTTCTTTTCCGAAGTGGAGGCATCTCAAAGGAAATAACATTCAGCCGGTAATAAAGATCTTCCCGGAATTTGCCTTCCTCAATAAGCTTCTTCAAATCCTGATTGGTAGCCGCTATTAAACGGACATCAACCGGAATCTCCTCCGTTCCGCCGACCCGCCTGATCTTCTTTTCCTGCAGGGCACGAAGCAGCTTGACCTGCGTCCAGGGAGACATGTCGGCTATTTCATCGAGGAAAAGAGTCCCTTTATGGGCGACCTCAAACATGCCTTTCTTGTCGGAAATAGCCCCGGTAAAAGACCCCTTAGTATGTCCGAAAAGCTCGCTTTCCAGGAGATTTTCGGGCAGAGCTGCACAATTGATGGTGATAAAAGGTTTATCCTTTCTCCGGCTCAAATTATGGATAGCCCGGGCAGCCATTTCTTTGCCAGTGCCACTGTCGCCGGTAATTAGCACTGTGCTGTCCGTACCGGCCACTTTATCAATCAGAAGATAAATTTCCTGCATCAGCCGGCTTTTACCGATCATGTTTTCAAATTTATATTTCTCTTTAAGGTCTTTTTTGAGCAGGATGTTTTCAATCTCTAAATGCTTCCTCTCCAGCCCCCTGGCCACCAGAATCTTGATCTCCTCTATATCAAAGGGCTTGACAATATAATCAAGCGCTCCTGCTTTCAGGGCTTCAACCGCCTGTTGAATGCTGCCATAAGCCGTGATGGCGATAACCGGCACCTCCGGCTGATTCTCTTTGACATATTTGAGAATTTCCATACCGCTGAGATGGGGCATCCTGATATCGGTAATAACCAGGTCAACACTGTTGTTGGTCAAGATATCAAGGGCTTCGGCCCCGGAAGCAGCCGTCTTAACTTCATAGCCTTCCTTTTTAAACATCATGCCCAGAACATCCAGCAGGCTTTTTTCATCGTCTATAATAAGCAGCGTGTCCATTTTATTTTCCTTTGTTAATTTATTTAGCAGTTTAATTTATTAAGCAATTTAAGCCATCTATTTATTGCCTGCCATTTAAAGCATTTTCATTGACGGGAGGTAGAGTAATGATAATTTCTGTCCCCTGACCTTCCTTAGAATTTATTTGAATTTTCCCCTCATAGTCTTCGACCAGGCGCTTGACGGTGGCCAGGCCCAGCCCCCGCCCTTCACCAAAGCCAGAATAAAAAGGCACAAAGAGATTTTCCTTATCCTTCTCACTCATTCCCTGGCCTGTATCGGACACAATAAATTTTAAGCCATCTCGTCTGGAATTATAAAAACTCAGGCTCAGCCGTCCCCCATCTGGCATGGCTTTAATGGCATTTTTAACCAGATTCCAGAAAATCTGCTTAAAATGATTCGGGTTGCCATAATAGGTAATCTTCCTGACTAAATAATTGCCCTCGATGCGGATCCTGTTTCCATCCAGGTCGCCACCAGTGCGCAGTGTCTCCAGTGTTTCATGCAGGAGCATTCCCAGATCGATCTGGGTAAACATTTTCTTGGAAGGGGCAGAAAAATCCAGAAACTGTTCCAGAAGCTGCGAGACACGATTGGACTCCTTGACAATAATCTCCATCAGGCGGGCTTGTTCGCCGTTGCAATTCAGTCCGCTCTTCAAGAGCTGAACAGCACTGGAGATAGAGGCTAAGGGATTCCGTATCTCATGAGCTAGAGTAGCCGAAACTCTCCCGCCCTCAGCCAGCCTCTCTCTCAAAATGATTTCTTTCTGGGCTTGAGCAAGAGCCTGCCTGGTTTTGCGCAGGTTGCGTGATAGATAACTCATAAAAAAGGCCACCGCAAAAAACACCGCCCAGGCCAGTATCAGATTAAATAAAACCGTCCCGAAAGGAGGATTACTGGCCTGCTCCTGATTAAAATGAGGGATATAACCAAAATAAGTCCCATCGACCAGAACACCAAACAGAATAGCTGACAGCCCGGCTGCTAAATAAGTTGCTTTGACAGAAATCACCAGGCTGGCCGCAATGATAGCAAAAACATACAAAAAATAAGTGGCAGTAGTCACCCCCTCAGAGATATAGACCAGAAAGGTAATCAGCAGTAAATCCATAATCAACTGCAGATAGGCCTGCCCGACCAGCCATTTTCCCCAGAGATAAAGCAAATAATAAATAAGCGATAGACCATAGAAACTGGCCACAGCATAAAGGAAAACGGGCGGGAAAGGATTACCGGTTGAATACTGAATGATTAAAGCCGCAATCAAAATGCAGGTGATAATAAGCAGGCGAAATAAAATATAGCGGAGAAGATCCTTTTTTTCGACTGTCTCTTTCATGACATCTGACCTAATAACCTCAGAAATTCCCTCTTCGCTCCCTTTGACCTGCTTCTGCTTCTTTTCCTTGAGATTTTGAGTTCTGGATCATCCGCCCGGAACTCTGCTCCTTAAAACCAGGAAAAGTCAGCTTCAGAGTCACTCAGCCTTCTTCGGTGCTGTGGTCACCAGCTAATTACCAGAAATATTTCCATCGAGCTTCTTAAAAGCTCGAATTATCGGCTTGAACTCTTTGCTTCTTTCCCTCCACCACTTGCTCAGAATTGCTGAATGAGGTTAAATAGCGGCAGATACATCGAAATAACCAGTGTGCCGACAATGCCGCCAACAAAAATCAGAACCAGAGGTTCGAGAGCCGACAGCAGGGTGCTAACTGAGTTATCAACTTCGTCATCAAAGAAATTGGCCAGTTTGCCGAGCATTTCATCAAGAGTGCCAGTTGATTCGCCGACATTAACCATTTGAATCATCATGGGCGGAAACTTGCCCTCGCCGGCCTGTTTAAGAGAATCATTCAAGCTCTTGCCTTCTGAGACCATTTGTCTCGCATTTAAAACCTGCCTCTCAATAATGAGGTTATCGGTCGTAGTAGAAGAAATTTTCAAGCTTTCGAGCATGGGCACGCCACCAGAGATCAGGGTGCTCAGGGTTCTGGTAAATCTCGACAGGGAAATCTTCTGCGTCAGATTACCCATAATGGGCAGCTTTAACTTGGTGCGATCAACAACTTCCCGGCCGGCAGGTGTTTTTGACCACCGCCGGTAAAAGACAACAATAACAATCAAGCCACCAACAATAATAAGAATATAGCGGCTGACAAAATTGCTCAGGGCAAGGACAGCCGCCGTCAAGCCAGGTAAACTTGCACCAAGTTCCTGATAAATCCCGCCAAAAACCGGTATAACTTTCCACAGCATAAAAATAGCAACAATTATGGCAAAGGTGACAATAGCTGAGGGATAAATCATAGCCTGCTTGACCTTGGCTCTTAATTTGATCATGCTCTCCTGGTAGTCAGCCAGTCTCTTCAGCATGGTATCGAGTGAACCGCTTTGTTCACCTGAGGCCACCAGGTTGCAGAAAAGGTCATCAAACACCTTGGGATGCTTGCGCAGAGCCTGATTAAAAGCCGAGCCAGCTTCAACATCTTCTTTAACTTCAGTAATAACCCTGGCGAAATATTTATTTTTCTGCTGTTCAGCCAGGAGCCCCAGGCTCTGGATAAGAGGCAATTCAGCATCAATCAAGACTGACAGCTGACGGCTGAAGAAAGACAGTTCTTTGAGTTTGACCTTTTCTCTTTTTAGAAAAGGTATAGCCAGTGCCGCACGTTTTGGTTTTATGCTGATAATGGCAATCTGATCCCGCTGGAGAGTTCTGGTCAGATCTTCTATGGATTGAGCTACCCTTTCTCCGCCCACAACATCTCCGTATCTGTTTTTCCCTTTCCAAACATAAACCGCCATCTTTTTTCTCCTTCTTTTTTAAAAATCCCCAAGATCTGTTATCATCTTATTTGCCTCTATTTTCCGGCCGTGGTAGAGGCAGCGCCCTTCTTCGCGACTATTCCTTCGTGTCTCTGAATAATATCAATTAATTCCTCCGGATTAGCTGTAACTGACATAGCTGTTTCATAAGTAATAACCCGGCGCAAATAAAGGCTGGCCAAACTCTGATTCATCGTCTGCATGCCGAACTTTTCCTGACCCATTTGCATAGCCGAATAAATTTGATGAATCTTGTTTTCGCGGATGAGGTTTCTCACCGCCGGATTGGGAATCAAGATTTCCATAGCCAGCACCCGGCCTTTCCCATCGGCCCTCGGCAGAAGAGTCTGGGTCATAACCGCCTCCAGAATCATGGAGAGAGTCACCCGAACCTGGGACTGATACTGGCTGGGGAAAATATCAATTATTCTCGTAATTGACTCGGCGGCTGAATTAGTATGAAGAGTAGAAAAAGTCAGGTGGCCAGTCTCTGCTACCCGCATGGTTGCTTCGACTGTTTCATAATCCCGCATTTCGCCCACAAACACCACATCCGGGTCTTCCCGCAGGACTGACCTCAGAGCATTAGCATAAGACAGAGTATCAGTGAAGAGTTCTCTCTGGTTAATGATCGCCCGTTTAGGCATAAAGTAATATTCAATCGGGTCTTCGACCGTCACGATATGAACGTCCCTTTCATGGTTTATATGATCAAGCATGCAGGCAATGGTCGTTGATTTACCGCAGCCGGTAGGCCCGGTGACCAGAATTAAACCACGCGGCAGGTTACAAAGCTGCGCCACACGTTGGGGAATTCCCAGTTGAGCAAAACTCCACATTTGCGGCAGGAAACGCCGGAAGGAAGCCGCCACCGCCCCTTTCTGTTTAAAAACATTGACCCTGAACCTGCCCAGATCTTTCATACCAAAAGATAGGTCAAGCTCCCATTTTTCCTCAAATACCTTTTTCTGTTTATCATTAAGAATGCTATAAATCAGCTCCTGGGTTTCTGATGGCTGAAGAGGTGGATGATCAATATTTTTTAACCGTCCATCAACTCTGATACGCGGGGGTGCGTAGGTAGTAATATGAAGATCACTGGCGTTTTCTTCAACAGCAATTTTCAAGAGTTCATAGATTGCCTTGGCCATAAATTCCTCCTATTTTCAATCCCGGACAGTCTCTCTCAGGACTTCCTCGACTGAGGTAATGCCATTTTTGATTTTTATCAGGCCGCTGCGGCGCAGAGTCAGCATGCCATTTTCAATGGCTTTCTTCTTGAGATCCCGGCTGGTTGCCCGGTTGAGAATCATTTCCTTTACTTCATCGGTAATCTTCATGACCTCAAAAAGAGCAATCCTGCCTTTATAACCCGTATTATTGCAAGCTTCACACCCGTGGGCCTTAAAAATATGGATATCATGAATTTCATTTTCGTTAAAGCCCATATCCAGCAGGGCCCTCTTCGGCAGATCATGGGGTTCACAACATTTCTGACATAGCCGCCGGATAAGTCTCTGAGCAACTATTAAAACGACCGAGTCGGCAATTAAGAATGGTTCAGCATTCATATTGATTAAACGGGAAATGGTGGAAGGAGCATCGTTGGTATGAACGGTGGAGAAAACCAGATGGCCGGTCAGGGCAGCCTTGATAGCCACATCAATCGTCTCATTATCGCGGATTTCGCCAACCAGCATGATATCGGGGTCCTGACGGAGAAAAGACCTCAGGGCACTGGCAAACGTTAAACCAATTTCCTCTTTGATCTGCACCTGGTTGATCCCGGGGATATAGAACTCAACCGGGTCTTCCGCTGTCATGATATTGACATCAATGGTGTTCAGATTGGAAACAGCCGAATAAAGAGTATTGGTCTTGCCAGAGCCGGTTGGGCCCGTGACCAGAATGATTCCCCAGGGCCGGTGAATAGCTTCCTGGAAAATTTCCAGCGATTCGGGTTCGAAGCCTAACTGAGTCAGGTCGAGCTTGAGCATTTCCTTATCTAAGATACGGGCAACGATTTTCTCTCCAAACATCGTTGGAAGAGAGGAAACACGCATATCAACTTCCTTCTTCTTGCCATTATCGAGCTTCACCCGGAGTTTAATTCTTCCGTCCTGAGGCAAGCGTTTTTCAGCTATATCCATATTGGCCAGGATTTTTACTCTGGAAAGAACCGGACTCCTGAATTTTAGAGGCAGATCGGCCATTTCATACAGGTCACCATCTATCCGGTAGCGAATGCGAAATTTCTGCTCGTAGGGCTCAAAATGGACGTCACTGGCTCCCTTTTTAATGGCATCTATAAAAGTCTGATTGACCAGAGTAATGATGGGCGCTTCATTGCTCGCCTGCTCCATCTCGGCCACATCATAATCAGAGCCCTCCGTTATTTCTTTTTCATCTATGAGATTTATTGGGCCTTCTTCAGCCATTTCAATATCTTCAATCAGCTTTTTTACTTTGAGAGCATCACTAGTCCCATAATATCTATTGATGGCATTATTAATGCCGGTTTCGGTTGAAATGACCGGCTGAACACTCAGCCCTGTCCGGAATCTGATATCTTCAATCACCTCTAAATCGGTTGGATCAACCATAGCTAGAGTTAAAAAGGATTTTATCTTGTGGATAGGCATAACGAGATCTTTTTTTGCTGTTTCAGCCGGAATTAGACTGATAACTTCAGGAAAGACTTCAAACTGGTCAAGATCAATATAAGGATAACCGAGCTGCCGGCTTAAAGCCTGAGCAATCTCTTCTTCAGTCAGAAAGCCAAGCGCCACCAGGGCGGAGCCTACCGGCAGGTTATTCTTTTTATGATAATCAATAGCCTGCTGCAGTTTATCTGCATCAATAATTTTTTCCCTGATCAGGAGTTCGCCGAGTTTGGATGCCATTTTTTAAAACCTTTTTACCATTCAGGGCAAAATTTGTCAAAAGAAATCTTTCTTTGCCTGAAATATCTTCTAAATTTGTATTTTCCTTCTTATCACGTCAATAATCAATCCGGGCTAACTCCGGGGTGAAATTAACATTTTTTGTCTCACCCTAAAAGGTTAACTACCTGCCTTTGAGATTTACAGTGAACTTACCGCCACAGCGAGTCCCCCTGTTTTCTATCCGGAATTAGAGATACTATTTTACACTTTTTTTCAATTTTTAGCTACTCTAGGCGACTCAATATGGTGAGGAGGAGAAGGCTGAGGTGTCTTTAAATGGCCATTAAAAATATCCAAAGCATTAGCCTGGAAATTATCAGAACCATTATAGATAATACGAAAGAAAGTATTTATCTTGCATCTTCTGAGGGTTTTGAATACGTTAATCCTGCTTTTGAAAAATTAACCGGATATAAAAAAGAAGAAATCTATGCCAGGAATTTTAATTTTCTCCGTCTGGTTCACCCCGATGACCGGCATCTATTCTCAGCGGCCAAAGGGTCCTTTCCCAAACCAAATATATTGGCAGGAACAGAGCTTCTCGAGTTCAGATTGATGAATCTCAAAGGTGAGCTAAAATATGTCGAAGCCAGCACTTCTCGTCTGGAAGAAAACCCTTGTTTAACTCTGGTTATTTTGAGAGATATCACTTCAAGGAAAAAAACAGAAATAGAGTTAAAAGAAACGCTGGACAAGCTAAGAAAAACTATGGGGGCAACGATTCAGGCCATCTCCCTGACAATTGAGTCAAGAGACCCATACACGGCCGGACACCAGAGGCGGGTATCTGATCTAGCTCGCTCTATTACCACCAGATTAGCTTATCCGACGGAAGAAATTGATGAAATCAGGCTGGCGGCTCAGGTGCATGATCTGGGAAAGATTTCTGTCCCGGCTGAAATTCTGAACAAACCCGGTGCACTCAATCCGGACGAATTTGAAATGATTAAAGACCATCCGCGAGTTGGTTATGAAATTCTCAAGACGATAGAATTTCCCTGGCCCGTAGCCCAGATAGTTCATCAACATCATGAAAGGCTTGACGGCAGCGGTTATCCCTTAGGATTGAAGGATGGGCAGATTCATCCCATGGCTAAGATTCTGGCCGTAGCTGATGTCGTTGAAGCTATGCTGTCACATCGTCCTTACCGGCCAGCCTTCTCTCCAGAGACTGTTATTCAGGAGATAACCGCTAACGCTGGCAAGTTATATGATCAGGCAGCCGTCAAGGCCTGTACCGACATCATTCAGCAAAAATTCAAATTGTCAAATGTCAGCTTTGACTGATTAGATGGGGCCGGTCAAGACTTCCTCTGAATAATTTCCTGATTGGCAAAAAGTGTCATCAGATCTAACCAGGTGCCGTCGCCTTGAACAATACGTGAGTGAGCCAGGTGCAGAAAAAGAAAAACGCGCCTGGAGGGATTCGAACCCCCGGCCCGCTGCTTAGAAGGCAGCTGCTCTATCCTACTGAGCTACAGGCGCATCATCGCCTCAGGTGAGAAAATCGGGGAGATCGGATTTGAACCGACGACCTCCTGCTCCCAAGGCAGGCGCGCTAGCCAGGCTGCGCCACTCCCCGTCTTCTTAATTTTAATTCCGAAGAACACGAGCCTGTTTTGAGTAAAAATCTTAACAGAAAAACCCGCAAATTGTCAATTTAACTTCCCTGGCCAGGCTGCCGGCCGAGTGTTCTTTCTATTTTATCACGGCTGATTTCCACGATGACCGGCCGACCATGGGGGCATACGCCAGGGTGCTCAGTTTGAAAAAGTTCGGCTGCCAGAAACTCCATTTCTGGCTGGCTCAACGGCTGTCCCGCTTTGATAGCTGCTTTACAGGCCATCGTCGCCAGCATCTTATCTCTTTTATCTTTAAACCGCTCAGGTCCGCCCTCATTGAGAATCCCTTTAAGAATTTCAATCGCTCTTTTCTCATCAAAAACATCAGGGAAGGCTTTTAAAGCATAACTTTTCTGGCCCATGGTCTCAAGTTCGAAACCTGAGGCGGCCAATTCAGACTCAAGCTCCTCAAACCGCAGCATTTCCTCTGGCGTTAGCTCGAGGACCTGGGGGAAAAGCATCTGACGGCTGGCCCAGCCATTCTCTTTATCAAGTTTCTTAAACTTCTCAAATAAGACCCGCTCATGAGCATTGTGCTGGTCAATAATCAGCAGTCCTTCTTCTGATCCAACTACCACATAAGCATTTAAATACTGGCCAAGAACCCGCCGGCCTGGCCATCCACCAGTTTGTTTTTCCGCTATTTCTTGGCCTCCTGATAGCCATGATGGCCGCCCGGTCTGGCTTTCCCGGGTTTCAATCTTTTTTTCTCCCTCTTGTTCTTCTTCTGAAAGATTCAAAGATGGCTCTTCAGTGCTCTCTCCCGGCATATCTTCTTCTCTGGGTCCTTCACTTATAATCACCGGTTTTATCAGGCTTTCACTTCTGGCCGCAACTTCAATCCCCCGTAGGACCAGGCCATAGACTTCCTGTGGCTCTTTGAACCTGATTTCCGCCTTAGCTGGATGAACATTGACATCAACCCGGTCGTAGGGCAGATCAAGGAACAGAAAGCATTCCGGGCTTTTTTGCCTTTCCTGCATTCCGAGATAGGCCTGACTCAGAGCAGCACTCAACACCCGGTCTTTAATCGGCCGGCGGTTGACGAAAAACAACTGGTGCTGGCGGTCAGCCCGCCCGGTAAACGGCCTCGAACTCAGGCCGCTCAACCTGTAGCCGTTTTCGGTATAATCCACCGCCATCAAGCCTTCCAGCACCTGGCGGCCATAAAGCTGATATACCCGTTCTTCCAGGCTGGAAACAGCCGGGCAATTTATCACCTGGCGGTGGTGGTGAATCAAAAGAAATTTTACAGCGGGAAAGGCTAAGGCCACCTGGGTTACATAACTGGTGATAAGATTTAGCTCTGACCTTTCTCCCCGTAAAAATTTCCGCCGGGCTGGCAGATTAAAGAAGAGGTCTCTGACTTCAACCATTGTTCCCCGGGGGAAAGCTATTTCTGAGAAACGGATGAGCTTATCACCTTCCCTCTCCGCCTGATAGCCCTTATCACCCTGGCCATTGTAAGTTTTAAGGATTAACCTCGACACAGATGAAATACTGGCCAGAGCTTCGCCACGGAAGCCAAGAGTAGCTATTCTTTCCAGGTCTTCTTCCTTTTCTAACTTGCTGGTAGCATGACGTTTAAAGCAGAGAACAGCATCCTCCTGACTCAGGCCGCAGCCATTATCCTGAAGGCGAATCATTTTTTTCCCGCCCTCAAATATTTCGATTTTGATCTCCGTCGCCCCGGCATCTAAGGAATTCTCAACCAGTTCCTTGACCACAGAAGCCGGACGCTCAACCACCTCCCCAGCCGCAATTTTTTGGGCGACTTCCGCTGGCAAAACTTTTATTTTCGCCATTTAAACTACCTTGGCGGTGACTCTAAATGGCGTCACCCCGGTTATTCTTACCGAAATTAGCTCTCCTCTCTCCACTTCCGGCAGTTCATTTAGAGTGACTTTTATATAATTATCAGTCAGGGCTTCTGCTCCCTGGTCTTTTTTTCTTACCACTATTGCCCTCCGGCTGGTATTTAAAAACGCCTCTTTAAAAGCCAGATTTTTCCTCTGGGAAATTTTCCGCAGCTCATCTGCTCTGTCTTTTTTTATCTTTTCAGGCACTCCGGGCCAGCGAGCGGCAGGCGTCCCGGGGCGTGGCGAGTAGGAAAATACATGAAAATAAGTCAGTGGAGAGGCCTCCAGAAAAGTTTTTAGAAACAAAAAATCTGCCTGACTTTCCCCCGGAAAGCCGGTAATAATGTCAGCCCCGAGATTGGCCTCGGGCCGGTGCTGTCGCAGGTAGTTGAGAATCCTGGTGTATTCCTCTGCCCGGCTTTTCCTCCCCATCTTTTTAAGTACTTCATTGGAAGCATGCTGAAGCGACAGGTGAAAGTGTGGGCAAATTTTTACTTCGCCAGCGATAAACTCCAGCCAATCTTCTGGCAGAATTCCCGGGTCAAGCGAGCTCAACCTCAGGAGTTCAAGCTCCGGAATCTTGACTATTTCCTGCAGGAGGCTAACCAGGGAAAGTGCCGGAGTCAGATCCTGGCCATAAGCACAGAGATGGATGCCAGCCAGTACAACTTCCCTGTAGCCGCGGGCCAGAGCCCTTTTTATCCTGGCGATAACTTCTTGAGGCGGAGTACTGCGGACAGGTCCCCGCAGGTAAGGTATGAGGCAAAATGTGCAGCGGGCATTGCAGCCATCCTGAATTTTAATCAGCGCCCGGGAGCGGTAATTAACTGGCCGAATTTCCTCCCCCGCTCCGCCCGCCAGATTAACCAGCTTATTGACCAGCATTTCTTTAGCTGAATTGGGAATAATGGCCGAGACATTTTCATACTGGCTAAAATCTTCACGATTTTTCTCAGCCAAACAACCGGTCACCACCACCCGGGTCCGGGGTTTTTCACGCTGGAGTTTCCTCAAAAATTGCCGGACATCAGCTTCAGCTCTCCCCGTTAAGCCGCAGGTGTTAACCACCACCAGGTCAGATGCACGCCAGTCTTTCTCGACTGGCAGCCCAGCCCCGGCCAGCTTTTCCGACCAGTCAAAGGCTTCTGCTTGATTCACCCGGCAGCCAAAATTATGAATGAAAACCCGGGTCATAATTTTTCTTTGATCCTCCTGGAGCTGTCCTCAACTTTCTCAGCCATCTTCCGCCTGTAAGCAGCCAGCTTTCTTTTAAGCTCATCATCAGACAAAGCCAGAATTGAGATAGCCAGTAGAGCGGCGTTAGCTCCGCCCGATTTTCCCAGAGCGACGGCTGCCACCGGAATCCCCTTAGGCATCTGAACAACCGAGAAAAGAGCATCCAGGCCAGCCAGCGCCGTGCTTTCTACCGGAACACCAATAACTGGCAGGAGCGTCTGTGAAGCTACAACTCCAGGCAGATGAGCTGCTTTCCCGGCGACGGCGATAAAAACTCTTGTCCCGCTTTTTTCTGCTTCTTCAATTAGCCGGGATGTCCTTTCCGGCGTCCGGTGAGCTGAAGTTACTTCTAAACTAAAAGGAACTTCAAATTCTTTGAGGATGTCCAGTCCTTCTTTAATAATCTCAAAATCAGAATCACTGCCTAAAAAAACCGTCACCCTCATTTACCCTCCTTCATGGCTCCAATATCCTTGCGGTAAAACATGCCTTCAAAATAAATGGCCGGAACATACTCATAGATTTTTTTCATCGCCTGAGTCAAAGTTAGCTCTGAGGCGCAAACATTTAAAACCCGTCCCCCGCTGGTGTAAAAATGGCCTTCAACCAACTTTGTGCCGGCGTGAAAAATTACCAGGCCCGGGACTTTACTAACCTCTTCCAGTCCGGCTATTAATTTGTTTGTTTCATATCTTAAAGGGTAACCACCGGAAGCCAGGACGACGCAACCCGATGGCTTTGGACTCCATTTAATTTCTTCCCGGAGTAAATCTTCTTCGACGATCGACATTAAAATTTCAACCAGATCAGACTCCAGCCGGAGCATTTGAGCTTGAGTTTCCGGGTCACCAAACCGGCAGTTGTACTCAAGGACTTTCGGCCCTTCCTCTGTAACCATCAAACCGGCGTAAAGTGTTCCCTTGAACCGCCGGCCTTCTTCTAGAAGCCGGGTGATGGTCGGAAAAATAATTTCATCCATAATCTGGCTAAACAATTTCTCGGAAACAAAAGGAGAAGGTGATATGGCTCCCATCCCACCGGTATTAGGGCCTTTATCTCCATCATAAGCCGCTTTATGGTCCATGGTCGTGACCAGGGGCTGAACCCGGACACCATCAGTAATGACGATAAAGGATAATTCCCTTCCTTTGAGATACTCTTCAATCAAGATCCGCTCCCCGGCCGAGCCAAATTTCTTTTTAACCATCAGGTCATTAATGGTATCCTCGGCCCGCTTGATATTGGCACAGATTGACACCCCCTTGCCGCCAGCCAGGCCATCCGCCTTAATAACCACCGGAAAACTGAACTCGCCAGAGTTCAAAATTTTTAGCGCATTTTCTGGAGTGTCAGCTATTTTGAAATGGCCAGTCGGGATACGGTGTCTGGCCATAAATTCCTTGGCAAAAATTTTACTTCTCTCTATCTCGGCCGCTTTTTTATTTGGCCCGTAAATATTAAGACTCCTGGACTCAAATTCATCTACAATACCGAGGGATAGAGGGACCTCCGGGCCAACCACCGTTAGATCAATCTTTTTCTCGCCAGCCCAGGCTGCCAGCTCGGAAATATGGCTTTCTTCAATCGGTACAAGCTCAGCTATCTGGCCCAGGCCTCCGTTCCCCGGGGCGCAGTAAAGTCTCTTACAGTGCTTGCTCTGACTGATTTTCCAGGCCAGAGCATGTTCACGTCCTCCAGACCCGACAATAAGAATCTTCATCTTTTCCCCTTTATTAGCTAACTGGTCAGCCCCTTTACCTTTCTGGCTAAGCCATCAACCAGTCTCTGACTGAATTCTTTTGACGGGAAAAGGCTTAACAACAAATTCGAGGCCAGTCCAATAGATTCTTTTTCCGGCAAGCAATAGTGCATCTCAAGAAAATTCTGCCGGTAGCGTCTGACCTCTTCCCTGACGGTCTTATTTTTCATAATGACTTCAGCCATCAGACCAGCCAGGATTTCAAAATCTTTTTCCTTCAGGCCAAATCTGGTCATTTCTTGCACACCCAGCCTTATACCTGATGATTCCAGAAAAGTTGTATCATCAGGCAGAGCCTGGTAGTTTACTATTATATTATTATCTTCAAGCCGGCGGGCAATTTCCTGACCAACGCCAAAGTTCTTCACCCGGATCAATACCTGATGGGTTTCAGTAAAGCCATCAGCCTCATCACCTTCAACCTGAATCCCGGCATCTTTAAGATAGCCGGCCAGAGCCTTAGCATTTTTCCTGACCTGGAACTGATAGGCCTCTTTAAATTCATTCATTTCATAAGTGGCTAGAAGGAGGCCCAGCAAAGTCCCTAAATGATGGTTAGAAGTTGAACCAGGGAAAGCCCGGGCCTGAATATCTGTCCAGAGCTGCTGCCAGGGACTGTCTTGAGCAATATTGCCGGCAATCATTCCTCGCTGACTGCCAAAGAAAGTTTTATGTGTGCTGCCAGTGACAATGTCTGCTCCCTCTTCGAACGGTGCCTGAAAAGCCCCGTAAAGGCCAAGCACATGTGCCATGTCATACATCAGGAGGGGACGCTCTGGCCAGTCCTTAACCAGTTGATAAACAAATTTTACTGGTTCAGGGTAAATAAACATGCTCTTGCCAAAGACCACCAGTTCCGGGTGGTGATCCTTTAGCAGCCCGGCCAGCCTGTCCAGATCAACCTTATAAGGATTATCTTCCCGGACAGGGATATTGATTATTTTCTCTTTCCCTGTAGCAGGATCTTCTTCTACCATATTGAACAGGGCACCCATCGGTTGAGAGCTCAAATGCCCGCCCTTATTAAGGTCATTGTTCATCACCAGACGGAGACGGCGAAAAGGCTCACCCTTCGGCCTTTTCCTGTTTACAAATTTGACCAGCCCCTTAAAGACGACCTCATTAGCCATCTGGCCCGAAACCGGGCGGAGTTCAACATCCTGGCAGCCGAAATAGGCCCTTAGCTCTTTTCTTGCTTCAAGTTCAACATCACGGATAAAATCCGTTCCCTGATAAAAATAAACCTCCTGACCTTTCATTGCCCGGTGTTCAGCATAGCGTCCAGCCGGATCAGCTATTTCAGCTAGTTTAACCAGAAGGGAAGGAGTATTTTCAGAAGGAATCAGGTTAAAACATTCCTGCTGGCGCCAGCGATTATTTTCCTCAATCCGGTCTGACCAGAAGGTCAATTTTTCCTTGAGTCGAGTCATTAGTATTCTCCTTATTTGATCTGAGGCTTTTCAGGCGGTCCTTTTTCAGGCAGCCATTGAATTTGCCCGTTAGAGCCAGGTAAAGGCTGTTTGAAGTTTTCCTCTTCCAGCTTTTTTATTTTATTAAGACGCCGCTCATGGCGGCCACCTTCAAATTCAGTTCCAAGCCAGATTTTAACGATGGCCAGAGCCATTTCCTGGCTGAGCACTCTCCCCCCGAGGCAAAGGCAATTAGAATTATTATGACTCCGGCTGGCAGCAGCCGTAAATTCATCCCAGCAAGGGGTAGCGATTATTCCTGGAAATTTATTAGCAACAATGGCCATGCCGAGTCCTGTCCCGCAGAAAAGTATCGCCCGGTCAAATTCACCGCTAACGACCTTTCTAATCGCCTCCGCTCCATAATCAACATAATCTACAGTTTCTCCTACCTGGCAGCCAAAATCTACAAAATTAATCCCGGTTGACTCAAGATAGCGGATGACGGCTAATTTTAAATCATAGCCAGCGTGGTCAGAAGCTAGAGCGAGTTTCATTTCCCACTCCTTTTTGACAGTCAAATAATCAAGTAAAACAGGCTTTATCTCTTTACCTTAAAAATCCTGCAGCCTCAGGCATGACGTCAATGGCTTTCAGCACTACCGGATCAGACTGACGCGAAATCTTTACACCTTCTTCCGGGCCGATGACAGAAGAAAATATTTCCCTTTTAATTTCTCCTTTAATTTCATCCAGTGCCTCATTAAACTTATTCTGGTCATAACTGATCTTAGCCTGGTCAAGATATGTCTTGAAATCTTCTATCACTTCTGATGTCACTTTGAATTCATCATCAAATATCACCGCCCCAGGAGGCAGCACCTGGCCGGTTTTAAGTTCTTGAGGAAAGACATACTTCTTTGATAGAGAGGTTTGATGCTGGCCGAATCGCCGGCCATAGCTAAAAAAAGCACCTTTGAACATCAGCTCGACGGTAAAGATTTTATAAGTTGATTTAACTTCATAATCAGGAGTGATGCCCCCTTCGCCAAAGACTTTGCGTCCCTTCTTCAGAGTGTATTTTATATCCCGCTGGTCTTCAGGAGCCTTTTTAGCCAGATAATACTCCTCCAGATGAGAAAAATCCCGTTGAATTAGCCGGCCGCTGGGGGTAAGATACTTGGCTGTGGTAAGAGCTAAAGCCATATCGGCGGCCAGTGGGAAAACAGTCTGAACCAGTCCTTTTCCCCACGAATCTTCCCCGACAATCAATCCACGGTCATTGTCCATAATCGCTCCGGCGACGATTTCCGAAGCGCTGGCCGTTCCCTGATTGATCAGAATGACTACTGGTAAAGTTTCATACTGCCCATTGCGGCTGGCATTAAAATCACGGTTATAAGCCTTGTTGCGTCCCCTCATAGAGACAATCAGAGTTCCTTTTGGCAAGAACTCATCAGCCATATCAACTGCCTGGAAGACAGGCCCGCCAGTATTGCCTCTTAAATCGAGAATGAGGCTCTTCATGCCAGCAGTGGACAGATCTTTCATCCTGGCTTCAAGTTCACCCACTGTATTCCGGCCAAATGACCGGACAAAAATATAGCCGGTTTTTTTCTGCTCATCTATCATAAAAGCATAAGGCACACTCAGGAGAGGAATCTCTTCCCGGGCAATGGTCAAATCAAAAGGCTTATCCAGGCCGTCCCGCTGAATGGTAATAGTTACTTTTGTGCCTTTTTCTCCACGCAGTTTCTGCATGGCCTCAACACTGCTTAGAGGTCTGGTGCTCTGCCCGTCTATCTGGGTAATTACATCTCCAGGTTGAATACCCAGCCTCCAGGCAGGGGTGCCTTCAATCGGAGCAATGACTACCAGCCGGTCTTCCTGTTTTTGAATCTGAATACCAAGGCCATAATATTTCCCGGTATAATCTTCAGTAAAACGCAGGGAAGATTCCGGGTCAAGAAAATAGGAATGTGGATCAAGCGTATCGAGCATCCCCCGGATGGCAGCAAAGGCAAGTTTCTTAGTATCTTTATCATCGTAGTAATTCTGCTTGACGACGGAACTGATTAGCACAACTTTATTTAGCCCGTGTTCCCAGGGATCAACAGCGACTAAGAACCCGCCCAGCAGAAAAAGAATAGAAAAAAATAGAGCCAGATAAACAACTTTTTTTCGTTTGCCTGTCATCAGTTTCTCAATAAATTAAATTTGAATTAGGTTAAATCTTACCAGAGGGGGTAGCCAAAGTAAAGCCGAATCTTACCTGAATGACCAGATGAATTTAAAGGTCGATTCACCGCCATGTTTCTTTATCTTATTTATTATAAGCAACCTGCTAATTACCCCTATGAATACATAGTGTCTATGTTTTCTCTTTCTTCATACGTCTGGCTATTCATATTAGCCGGTAGATTGAGGGACTATTATTCTGATTTGCTGGTTAACTTGACTCATCCCGCTCTTAAGGTTATAGTCTAGGAAGAAAAGCGAAAAAAGTATGTTTGGCAGTATCGGTTTACCCGAGCTAATTATAATTTTTGTTATCGCCCTGCTTATTTTTGGACCTAAAAAGCTACCTGAGGTTGGTAAATCAGTCGGCAAAGCTATCAAAGAGTTTAAGAAAGCTTCGGATGAACTAAGAACTAAAGTTGAAGATGAAATTAACGCGACGGAAATCAAAACCGAGATCAAAGAAGTCCAGAAGGATTTGGCCAGTGTGACGACTGATCTTAATGAACTTCAAGATTCAATAAAAAAGGATATAAAAGCCGATGAGCCCGAGGAAGGCCACAAAGTCTCCGGATGAAATGACCTTCCTTGAACATCTGGAAGACTTGAGGAAAAGGCTTTTTTATTCGGCCATTGCCATTCTGCTGGCCGTTGCTCCTGGCTGGATATTCAGCCGGCAGCTTTATGAAATTCTGGCCAGGCCAGTTACTCAGTATTTGCCCGAGGGAACCAAACTGGCCTATACTACGCTGACCGCTCCCTTCATGCTCTATATGAAAATTTCTTTTCTGGCCGCTCTGTTCTTTACTTCACCTTTCGTTTTTTTCCAGCTCTGGATGTTTGTGGCTCCGGGCCTGTATCAAAAAGAAAAGAAATATGTTATTCCCTTTGTCTTTTTCACTACTTTTTTCTTTATTCTGGGAGCACTTTTTGGCTATTTCGTCGTTTTCCCCTGGGCCTGCCGCTTTTTCGTCAATCTGGCCAAGGGTTTCCAGCCGGTTATAACTGTTGACCAGTATTTCAGCTTTTCCATCAAAGTCCTGCTGGGCATCGCTCTAATTTTCGAATTACCAACACTGGTCTATTTTCTGGCCAGGATGGGCTTGATTACCGCCCGCTGGATGACAAAAAGTTTTCCCTATGCGGTTTTAGCTGCTTTTATTATTTCAGCCATCATCACCCCCACTCCAGATGTTATTACTCAAAGTGTCGTGGCTGTTCCCATGATTGTTCTTTATGGCTTGAGTATTCTAATTGCTCTGGTCGTCGGGCGTAACAAGGAAAAGCAAAGGCAGAAAATAGCTTTAGAGACAGTTAATGAAAATGGAAAAGAGCACCTGGCTGGCTGACTGGCTGTGCGTTAGGCCAAACACATTGGTAACACTTGATGTAAGATAGGTGTGCCATACATATACAACCTACGACCACCTAGGGTTTACTCATTAATGGCTCTGAGTACATCCGGTCGTTAGTCCAGCAAGGCAAGATCTGAGGAGGCGAGCAGGAGGCTCCGAAGGTATCACGCATGTGCTAACCTGATATATTATTTTCTTTTCTTTGGAGTTAGGATATATTCTTATTTACATTAATATTAATGGTTGATATTCATGGCCGGCTCGGGCTGGCCGAATTGCTCTTAACGGTAAATGGACAATGGAAAGAGACATTAAGATTAGTGATTTTCGTTTAATTGGATTAACGGGAACAAATGGGGCAGGTAAAGGAGAGGTTGCCGCCTTTTATCAGAAAAAGGGCTACAGCTGCATTTCACTCTCTGACGTGATCAGAGAAGAGCTCGAAAGCCGTTCGCTTCCGCCTAGCCGGGAGAATTTAATTGCCTGCGGGAATGAACTTAGAGAAAAATTCGGGGCCGACATTCTGGCCCACCGGGCAGCCGCCAGGATTTCGGGTCCAGCAGTCATTGACAGTATCCGCCATCCGGCCGAAATTGAATATCTCCGCAGCCTGGGGAGTTTTATTCTCATCGCCGTTGATGCCCCGGTGGAGATGAGGTTTAACCGGGTAAAAAAAAGGGGGCGGGACGAATCAGCTTCAAGCCTGGAGGAATTTATTCAGCAGGAAAACCGGGAAAAAGCCAGCGGGGGTAATAACCAGCAGCTTGACCGCTGTTTCGCTTTAGCTGACCTCATAATCATCAATGACGGCAGCTTAGCTGAATTGCATCAAAAACTGGAAAAATTAGGATGAATGACAAGCCTGGCCAAATCAACCGACAGAACAAACGAATTTCTAAGGATGAATATTATCTGGGTATAGCCCGCGAGGTGTCCAGAAGAAGCACCTGCTTCCGCCGGGCCATCGGGGCCATTATTGTCCGCGATGACCAGATTATTTCTACTGGCTATGTCGGGGCTCCCCGAAAAACCAAAGATAGCCTGGAACACGGCTTCTGCCTCCGCGACCAATTGAATATTCCTCATGGCCAGAGATATGAGCTCTGCCGCTCAGTCCATGCCGAACAGAATGCCATTATCAATGCGTCCCGAGCCGGAGTCAGCCTGCTGGGCGGTGATATGTTTATCTATGGCAGCGATCCCAAAACCGGCCAGCCGATAGATGCCTTTCCCTGCTTCATCTGTAAAAAGATGATCATCAACGCCGGGCTCAACCGGGTAGTCTGCTCGACGGCCGACAGCCGGTGGAAAATATTTTCTGTAGGCCGCTGGGCCCGCGACTGGCGGGAAAATGATATTCTCGACGATACGCATCAATATGGAAAGACAGGTGAAGGAAATCATGACTAAGAATCGACCAGGCTTTAAACTTTTCAGGCGGGTTGTCTGGTTAGCTTTAATCCCTACTATTTTAGTAGTATTTATGGCCGCTCAGGAAACGCCAAGGCAGGAGGCGGCTAAAAGCCAGTCAGCCAGCCTGCTGGAGCTGCTGGGAATTGAAGTTTCGCCTGAATCCCTTGATTATCTTCAGGACAAAACTCAATTTCAATTGCATACCCTGCTAACCGAGCAGCGACATCCTAAGACCTGGAATCTAAGCGAAAAAATCAAAACGGATACGGCCGGCAGCCTCCACCTGCTTTTTTCGGTGGATGAGGACATCGTGGCTAAGCTCAATGAATTAGCCGCCTCACCGGAAGTCCTCAAGCAACTATCCTCCGAAATTAAAAAGACCATTCTTAGCGGTCATAAGATTTATTTCTATGGCTGCGGGGCTACTGGCCGGCTGGCCAAACAAATGGAAAGTGCTTTCTGGCGCCCCTTCTGGAATTCTTTGAAGGCAGATAAAAACCTCTGGCCAAGAATCGAAAAATATTTGGGCCCGGGAATCAGCGAGAAGCTAATAGGGGAAATGACCGGTGGCGACCGGGCTCTGATCTCTTCTCTTGAAGGATTTGAAGACCTGCAGTTAATCGGCCGCCTCCAGCTAAAAGACCGGGGAATAGAAAAGGGAGATCTGGTTGTGGCCGTGACTGAAGGTGGTGAAACCTCCTCGGTCATCGGGACAATCCTGGCCGCCCTGGATGATTGGCGTGAGGCACCTGATTATTCAGTAGCGGAGAGCCGGAAGAAGCTCTATTTCGTCTATAATAACCCTGATGATAAATTGCGTCCTTTTGAAAGAAGCCGGTTAGTAATAGATGAACCGGGCATCACTAAAATCAACCTAACGACCGGCCCCATGGCCATCACCGGTTCGACCAGGATGCAGGCCACCACGATTGAAACCTATGTTCTTGGAGTCGCACTGCAAGCCGCGGTTTATGATCTACTGAAGGATTGTCTGGACTTGAAGGAACTGCCGAAGGCTGGCTTTAGTCATCCTTATTTAATTACTGACAATCTGAAAGCTCTGGCCCCGGTGCTCACCAGGATAAATCAAGCTGTTCCGGCTATTGCTTCCTGGACAGATCTCGAATCCAGTACTTACGAGGGCAGGCACTTTTCTACCTATTTCGCTCAAAAGGCCATGATTACTGTTTTTATTGATAGTACGGAGAGGAGCCCAACCTTCAGGCTCTACCCGCTTGATACAGTTGATCTGCCCAAACGGCGGTGCTGGATCCAGGTCTGGACGTCTGCCGCCAATGGTCGGCAGGCCTGGCTGTCTTTTCTTGGCCGCCCTTTCCACGGCTTGAGTGAGGATTTCTACCGGCCGGATTTTGAAGAAAAAATAGACGATCCCTATCTCAAGCAGACTGCCCTGGAAAGCCTTAAGAAGGCCGGTCAGGAGCAGCAGGATTTATATGATTTCTCTTTCTCAGAATTTAATCTTAAAAAAAGAGGACCTCAGCCAGGAGACACAGGCGTAATCGTTAGTTTAAGCCCCGAGGAAAATTATCTTCTGACCAGTGCTTCCCCTTCCAGCCAATTTGTCCGGCTATTCCTCGACAAAAAGGCTTCAGTCGTAGCTGTGAATGTCACTGGCCTCGATGAGAAAAAAATAACTCAAGGCGAGAAGAGAATAAACAATTTTTATCAGATAAAAGATTTAATATCCGGGCAGAAATTCCTTCAGGTCTGGCTGCCGGTTGATTCGGCCAATGATCCTTTCCAGCTCAGACAGAACATGGCCCTAAAAATGGTTCTTAACGCTCACTCGACAGCCGTCATGGCGAAACTTGGCCGGATTGTTGGTAACACCATGACTAATGTCAGCCCGAGTAATTTAAAATTAATCGGCCGGGCCACCTATCTGATTCAGTCCCATGTTAACGATTGCTTGAAAAAGCCTGAGTGGATAAAAAAGTACGGACGGCGTGAAGCTATCAGTTATGGTGAGGCCAATGCCGTCTTGTTTGACTCGATCACTTACCTCAAAGACAAAGAAAATGTGGCCGGCCAGACAGCCGAAGTTGCACTGTCGATTATCCGAGTTCTGGAATCCTTGAGGCAGAAAAGAGGATTGACCAACGATGAGGCTCTGGCTATTCTTCAGCAACAGGGCCTGGCCAATTATCTAACAGGAATAAACTGAACTGGTTTTTTAAACCCGCTGGCTGTCAGCCACAAAACATGGCGGTTGCGGCCGGCTTCTCTTGCGTCTGACCGTCTTCACCTGTGGATAAACAAAAAGTTCACCGGCATAATTTCTGAGGACAACTTTCTCATCTGAAATTGACTGGACATATTCAGGGATGAGAGGAATTTTACCACCGCCCCCAGGAGCATCAATAACATATTGAGGCACAGCCAGGCCGGAAGTCCAGCCTCTTAAGCCCTGGTAAATTTCCAGTCCTTTTTCAACTGTCGTCCGGAAGTGATCCGTCCCACGGACGTAATCAGCCTGATAAATATAATATGGCCTGACTCTGACTGTCAGGAGCTTCTGCATCAGCTTTCTCATCGTCTCAACATTATCATTAACCCCTTTAAGAAGAACAGTCTGATTGCCGAGAGGAATACCGGCATTAGCCAGAAGGTTAAGTGCCCGGGCTGCTTCCGGTGTAACTTCGTCCGGATGATTGAAATGAACATTCATATAGAGTGGATGATATTTTTTTAGCCTGTCTGCTAATTTTTCAGTGATTCTCTGCGGGAGATAGCATGGCATCCTTGTTCCAATTCTAATAATCTCGACGTGAGGGATAGACCTGACCTGACTCAGGATGCTTTCCAGCTTCTCGTCGTTGAGAATCAGCGGGTCGCCGCCAGAAACAATCACATCGCGGACTTCCGGGTGATCCTTTATGTAATTTATCCCATCTTCAATGTAACGCGGATTAATTTTGGTGATATCACCGACCTTTCTTTTCCTGGTGCAGAACCGGCAGTAAGAAGCACAATTATGGGCTACCAGGAAAAGAACCCGGTCTGGATAGCGATGAACAATACTTGGTACTGGTGAATCGAGATCTTCCTCTAAGGGATCATCGTCGCCAGAGTTTTCAGCCAGTTCGGCCAGATCAGGCACGACCTGCCGGTAAATCGGATCCCCTTTTCTTTTGATTAAATTGGCATAATAAGGAGTAATCTGGATTTTAAAAGCCTGACTTATTTTTCTAACCTCCTCTACATCCAGGCAGAAATGTTCTGCTATCTCTTCTGGAGTTCTTAAACTATCGCGCAAAAGTTGTTGCCAGTCGTCCATGTTCCCCTTATTTCACTCCTTTTCCCTGAGATGTTTTCCGAAAATAACCCGGTCATCTCCTGGCCGGTAAAAGTCAGGAATATGGGCCATTTCGGCATAACCTAACTTTTGATAAAATTTCCTGGTCGGCAGGTATTTGGGCTGTGAAGAAGTTTCAATTATAATGAGCCTGCCGTCTTTTTTTCTAACCTCATTTTCCAGATAGTGAACAAGTAGCTGACCATAGCCCTGGCCCTGAACTTCGGGAGAAACCGCTATCCAGTAAAGATCCCAGGTGCCTTCGGTCAGCGGGGTTGGTCCATAGGTCATATAGCCAACAACCCGGCCAGCCTCATCCTCTACCACAACAATAAAGTAGTCCTGTTGATCTGGCTGGTTGAGATAAATATCAATCAGCTCCTCGGCCACTTTTATTTCATCCGGAAGAAAAAAGTGCGTGGCTTTAATCAGCCTGACAACCTGTTCACGGTCAGTGTCTATCATTGGCCGTAGCATCGCTTTCCTTCCTTTTCAAAGCGTTGGTAATCAACAGCTTCCAGAAATCAGCATAATTTATGCCGGCTGCCTTAAGTGCCCGGGCATAACCAGCGTCAAGGCTGACATCCGGATTGGGATTCACTTCGAGAATAAATAATTCACCCCGGTCGTTCATCCTGAAATCTATCCGGGCATAGTCACGGCAGCCCATAATTTTAAAAGCATTAATGGCCAGAGCCTGCAACCTGGCTTCCAGACCGGCCTCGATCGGCGCCGGGCAAACCGGACAGGTGGTTTGATATAAAAGGTGCTCTGGATACCACTTGGCCTCATAACTGCAAATATGCGGATAGCCGGCGGGCATGGTAGAAAAGTCTATTTCTGAGACAGGCAGTGGCCTTGGCTCGCCATCATCGAGAATTGCCACGTTAAACTCCCGGCCATCAATGAATTCCTCAACAATGGCCGGCTGCTCATATGCCTCAATAACTTTTTTAATCTGCTCGGCCAGAGCCTGCCGATCATAAGCGACAGATTCTGGATGAACACCAAGGCTGGCATCCTCAGAGTTAGGCTTAATAATCATTGGAAAATGGAGTTCAACAATTTCATCGGCGCAAGTAATCAACTGGCTGGCAGCTACCGGCAGGTTAAAAGAACTGAGGATCGCTTTGGCCTGATGCTTATCCTGGCAGAGAGCTAAGGTTCTGGCTCCATTACCAGTGAAGGGAATATGCAGAACTTCCATCACGGCCGCGACATTAGATTCCCAGTGAGGATTGCCGAAAAAACCTTCACATAGATTGATAATCACCTGCACATTGAGTTCCTTAATTTTCCGCAGAAAATTAAACATGCTGCGTTGAAGTGGAATCAGAACAGCTTCAACACTCGATTTAATAAGGGTCTCACAGACGATCTCAGCTACTTTAGCAACAGAGTCCTCAGATACTTTTTCCCGGCGGTATATAAATGGCTCGTGAGTATTAAAAGCCACCCCGACTTTCAGGTTATCAGCCGCCATGGTTGCCCCCAGCACTCCGGGAAAAGCGGCGAGTCTCATTGTCAGCTATCTTCTGAAGCAAACCATAGCGCCTTGAGGCCTCTTCCACCACTCTATTTATAAGCTGTTCATAAGCATAACCGGCTGCCCGGGCAGCTTTAGGCAAACAGGAGTTATCCTCGGGCTTAGGCAGAATCCCGGGCAGAGGATTTATCTCAATGATATTTGGCTCACCATTCTCATCCAGTCTGACATCTATCCTGGCCCAGTCTCTTATCCGGAAGAGCCGGCAGGTTTTAACGATAACCTGTTTTATTTTTTGCTCAAGGTCCGAAGATATATCGGCCGGACAGCAGAAGATATCAAGAGGTTTATCAGGTGTGTCCCAGACCCATTTAGCTTCATAGGAATAAATCGGCCTGGCTCCGGCCGGGAGCTGACTGTGGTCTATTTCAACAATGGGTAAAATTTCGAGCCGGGGATAATTGCCCAGAACTCCTACCGTGAATTCCCGCCCGCTGAGAAATCTTTCAACAATAGCTGGCTGTTTATATAATTCTTTTACCTCGTAAATTCTTAGCTTTAACTCCTCAAGGCTAAAAACAACAGAATTATTTTTTATGCCCTTGCTCGAGCCCTCATATAATGGTTTGACAATACATGGATAGCTCAAGTCAATCGGCAGATCATCTTCTTCGTCCACCACCCAGAAAGCCGGCGTCGGAAGGCCATGGTAAGCCATGATTTCTTTCGCCCTGGCTTTGTCCAGGCAGAGTCCAAGCGTTAGCGGATCAGAGCCGGTATAAGGAATGTTTAAAATTTCACAAATGGTCGGGACATGAGATTCACGATTGGGACCGAATAACCTTTCGGCCATATTAAAAACAAGGTCCGGTTTTTCTTCAAGCAGCTTGATATAGGCTGACTCATCAGCTTCAATCGGAATTACCTGGTGATACCTTTCGAGCGCTTGCTCGACGGCTTTGATCGTCTCGTCACTGTCGCCTTCAGCAAGCAAGTCAGGTGGAGGTTCTTCGCCCTCATCCATTTTTTCATCAAAAAGGCAGGAAGCGAGTGCCCGGGCCATGCCCTGTTTCGAACTGAAAAGTAATGCTAATTTCATTTTCATTTGTATATATACAACAATTTTTGTTGATGTCAATAGTTTTTTTCATATTTGTATACTTTTTTTTGTATTTTTATTTGAAAAAGACACTATTAGTGGTGTCTAACGATTTCTTTGACTCTCATCAGCTGAATTTGATAGGAACGCTCTATTTCTTCCAGCCTTGAAGAAATAGCATGAATGGTTTCTTTCAGGTTCGGAATTAAAATATATTCAAGCGCATTGACTCTTCTTCTGGTTACTTCTATTTCTGCCGTTAGCAGCTCAAGCTTTTTCCAGAGACTGGCATATTCTAAAAGCTTTGGCCAGAGCTGTTTAAAATGCTTCAGTGCAACTTCCAGTTCACCTTCTGTCCGGATAAAATCATAGTCACCAGGTTGGAGCTGGCCGGTTTCAAATTCGGGCACAGCCAGATTGAGCAGCCTTCCGGTTTTAACCTTAAGCTGAAGTATTCCATCTTCAATGATTAGTGGCAGTTCAGATTGAGCTTGATTAACCCGCACCATAGCCAGCGACCTGGTAATAACTCTAAATTCTTGATCAACTTCTTCTTTAATCCGGTTGAACTGCCTGGCCGCTTCCAGAAAATTCCGCATCAGCTCTTCGAGCTTGTCTTTAAGAAGTTTATGTCCCCTTTCGGCCAGAGTCAGACGGCGTCTGAGCCTCATCAACTCCATCCGGTTAGGATTAACTTTAAGCTTCATCTAAAGCTCCAGTTTCACCACTAGTGTCAGCTCCGGTAATATTTTTCCAGATATTCAGGCCTGATTCTTTTCAACTCTTTTTCGGGCAGTATCCGCAAGAGCTTCCATCCAATATCAATGGTCTCAGTAATTCCTCTGGCTTCCAGTTCTCCCTGCCGGACAAATTCGTTCTCAAAACGGTCTGCAAATTTTAAATAGAGCTGATCGAGATCACTTAGAGCAGCCTCACCAAGAATCAGGGCCAGCTCTCGAGCTTCTTTCCCCCGGGCATAACAAGCAAATAACTGGTTGAGAACATCAGCATGATCTTCCCTTGTTTTGTCAGCACCGATACCTTTATCTTTAAGCCTGGATAATGAAGGCAGAACATCAATAGGAGGATAGATTCCACTACGGTGAAGTTCACGGCTGAGGATAATCTGACCTTCTGTGATATAACCGGTGAGGTCAGGAATCGGGTGAGTTTTATCATCATCGGGCATGGTTAAAATCGGGATCATGGTAATTGAGCCTTTTTTCTCTTTAATCCGGCCTGCCCGTTCATACATAGTGGCCAGGTCAGTATAAAGATAACCTGGATAACCGCGGCGGCCCGGAATTTCTTTCCGGGCGGCTGAGATTTGCCGCAGGGCTTCAGCATAAAAAGTCATATCAACCAGAATAACCAGAACATGCATATCAAGATCAAAAGCTAAATATTCAGCGCAGGTCAGGGCCAGGCGCGGGGTGGCGATTCTTTCAATAGCCGGTTCATTGGCCAGATTGAGAAAGAGGACAGCCCTTTCTAAAGCTCCTGTGCGGCGGAAATCTTCAATAAAGAAGTTAGCCTCTTCAAAGGTGATACCCATAGCGGCAAAGACCACGGCAAATTTTTCTTCCCGGCCAAGGACCTTAGCCTGCCGGGCGATCTGAGCAGCAATCTGGGGATGAGGCAAGCCGCTGCCGGAAAAGATGGGCAGCTTCTGACCGCGAACTAAGGGATTCATTCCGTCAATAGCTGAAATACCGGTCTGAATAAACTCCGAAGGATAATCGCGCGCTTCGGGGTTGATTGGACTTCCATTAATATCAAGCATCTTTCTGGCGATGATCCGCGGGCCGCCATCACGCGGTTCGCCAGAACCATCAAAGACCCGTCCGATGATTTCTTCAGAAACAGGCAGCTGCTGCGACCGGCCTAGAAATCTCACCCGGGATCGGTTGACATCCAGCCCAACTGTTCCTTCAAAAACCTGAACAACAGCCTGATTGGTCGAAATATCGAGGACTGTCCCCCGCCGCCGGTGGCCGGAAGCATCCTCAATTTCTACCAGTTCGTTGTATTTAACGGCCGAGATTTTTTCAACAATAATCAGCGGGCCAACAATATTGGAAACTGTTAAATATTCTTTCGCCATGATTTCTAACCTCGACTGGAAAGTTCTTTGAATGAATTGTCAACCTGCTTTTCTACCGCCAGCAGGGCCTGCTCATCCTGAGGTAAATATTTCATTCTGGCCAGTTGCTCGCGGACATCAAGAGAAACGATATCTTTAAAATCCAGACCTTCATCCAGTGCCTGGCTGGCTTTATTATGAAAATAAAGCAGGTTGCGAAGCATCAAATATTGCTGGCGCAAAGGAGTATAAGTATCCTGCGGATGGTAAGCATTCTGGTGGAGAAAATCTTCCCGGATAGAGCGGGCCGTTTCAAGAACCAATCTGTCTTTAAAAGACAGAGATTCCACTCCAATTAAGCGGGCAATCTCCTGAAGCTCTGACTCCATTTCCAGGATTTTCATAGCTTCCTGGCTGAGATCGATAAAATCTTCAGCCACTTTCTCGGCCATATATTTTTTAAGCGTATCTCTGTACAGCGAATAGCTCTGCAGCCAGTTGATGGCCGGAAAATGTCGCATATTGGCCAGCTGATCATCCAGAGCCCAGAAAACCTTAACCACCTTGAGTGTAGCCTGAACGACCGGATCAGACAGGTCACCACCGGGCGGGCTGACCGCGCCAATAACGCTCAGTGCTCCTTCCCGGTGGTCTGAACCGAGGCAAACAACCTTGCCGGCCCGTTCATAGAACTCGGCCAGACGGCTGGCTAAATAGGCCGGATAACCTTCGTCACCTGGCATTTCCTCCATTCGGCCACCGATTTCGCGCAGAGCTTCAGCCCAGCGAGAGGAAGAGTCAGCCATCAGTGCCACTGAATAACCCATATCCCGGAAATACTCGGCAATGGTAATACCGGTATAGATCGAAGCTTCACGGGCAGCTACCGGCATATTGGAAGTATTAGCAATAATGATTGTCCTCTCCAGTAATGGCCGGCCGGTGGATGGATCTTTTAGCTCTGGAAAGCTTAACAACAGGTCGGCTACCTCATTGCCTCGCTCACCGCAAGCTACATAAACAATAATCTGGGCATCTGACCATTTGGCCAACTGATGCTGAACAACTGTCTTCCCGC
Organism: Acidobacteriota bacterium; assembly: GCA_028749115.1. GTDB lineage: Bacteria > Acidobacteriota > Aminicenantia > Aminicenantales > Saccharicenantaceae > Saccharicenans. The sequence continues at coordinate 51,536 of JAQURD010000003.1, forward strand.
TGCCAAAAGGGCCGGGAACACAGGCTGTGCCCCCTTTGGCTAAGGGAAAAAGTGTATCCAGAATACGCTGACCGGTAATTAGCGGTTCGACCGGCATCATTCTTTCTTTAACCGGCCTTTGTTTTCTAACCGGCCAGACCTGAAACAGCTTGATTTCAACTTCGGAACCGGTCTGAGTTTTTATCAGGCAGATCGTCTCATTCACAGTAAATTCCCCACTTTTAATGTCAGTTATTTCACCGTTGGCGCCATCAGGGACAAGAATGCGGTGCTGGATAAGCGGGGTTTCCTGGACATGGCCAATGATATCACCGCTAACCACTCTGTCTCCTTTCTTCTTCTGGGGCATGAAATTCCATTTTTTATCACGTCTTAAAGCTGGCATTTCAATGCCGCGCCAGACAAAATCACCGTGCTCGCGGCGAATGACATCAAGCGGCCGCTGGATACCGTCATAAATAGAGCCAAGAAGACCTGGCCCAAGCTCAACCGATAAGGGGCGTTCGGTTAAAGTCACCGGCTCGCCAGGACCGACTCCAGTTGTATCCTCATAAACCTGGATGTAAGCCAGGTCATTATTCAGTTCAATTATTTCACCGATGAGCCCCTGCTGGCCGACTTTGACCATGTCATACATTTTGGCCCCTAAACAGTCTGAAGCTACGACCAGCGGGCCAGCTACTCTGATTATCTTTCCCTGTTTCATTTTAAGTCCTTTCTCTAAAAAGTGCGTCTGAACCGGTGGCCCGAATCGAAAGTTCCATGATAGCCCTGGCCACCGCTTCGGTAGCTCCTCGATAATCAGAAAAACCGAGGCACACGGGCAGAAATTTATGGCTGAGAGCGGAAATTTCCGCCTTTAATGGTTCAAGCCATTTTTCCTGGATGAGGCAGAGGCTGTACTTTTCCTGAACAATTTGCTCCAGCCTTGCCCTGGCTTCATCCAGGTTGGCCGGTGAATAGACTGCCAGGCCAAAAAGACGGAAGAGCTGGCAGAACTCAGCCTCTCCGATCATAGCAATTCTCGCCGGTTCAGACATAGGTCTGGCTTATCCTTTCTTTAAGTAGAAAAGCTGGAATATTTAACATCTGGCCCAGGATTACCAGTCGGGTAAGCTTGAGCTCCTGCCGTCGGGCCAGACCGTAGGCAAAAAGCGGCTCGGGTCCGAAAGTGACTTTTTTAGCCGACTGGAGATAATCCATGACGAGATTTTCTGCCTCTCGCTCAAAAGCAATAAAACTATCCTGAGCCTGCAAAAAGTTCAGTCCTTCCCGCCAGAGCCGTTCATAGGAGGTGGCCTTTAAAAGCTGGGCAAAATCCTCCAGATTAGAGCTATAATTGTCGAGAAACATCTTTTTCTCCAGCTGTCCGCCAGAGACAAATTTTTCCTCAAATTGACTTACCGGACGGCCAGCATAACGGCAGCGCAGATAAATTTTAAGATTGGCCAGGTCAATTTTCAGCCGGAAAAAATCAAGAAAAAATGGCTCAGCAAGAAGAGAAAGAGAGCCGGCCACCCTGGCCACCTCATCGGCCAGCCGGTAAAAATCATAAAGTTTTTTGTCCAGAAAAAGCTCCCCCAGGGTGTCATCCAGAACAGAACGTTCTGCCTCCAGGAAAGCTTCCAGTTCAGCTGGCGTTCTTGCTTCGCGCAAACGGTCGGTTGTTTTCCCGGCTTCTGAAATTAATTCGGCTGCCCGTTTAAAATCAGGGGCTTCAGCTGCTTCCCTGAAAATACGGGCAGGAATTAAATAGTTTTCCAGGGCTTTAATTCGCCCGACGGCGAAAGCATAATCTAAAGGAGAGAACTTAGCTGCCATTTTAGATCTTAAGCCAGGCTAAAATCTCATTCTCGATTTCAGGTCCTAACTCAGCTAAAAGCCGGTCAGCCTCGAGCGTTTCTTCTACTATCCCTTCTCTGGAGACAATTTCTTTTTTCAGCCTCACCTTTTTTAACTCTTCATTCTTTAAAGCTTCAGTCAGTACCCGGGAAATCAACTCCCTTTTGGTTTTAAGGAGTTCCATTCTTCTCTGCAATTGAGCCTGGGTCAGAATCCGGCTGGCCTCCAGGCTGGCTTCCGTTTCAGCTTGTTTGATAATTGACTCAGCCTGAGCCCGGGCTCTGTCCTCAGCTTCTTTCTTCAGGCTATCGGCTTTTTTTCTGGCTTCGCCGAGAATAGCCTCAACTTCCTGGCTGGCTTCCTGCTCAATTTTGTCTAGTATCTTCTGAAGACTCATTTTTACCCTGGCTGATTAGAGTTTAATTCCGTTGAGTAAAAGAACCGTGGCTAACAGGCCCAGAACAGCATAGGTTTCGACCAGAGCACCCATAACCAGGGGCTTGGTCATATCTTTTGGTTGCTTGGCCACCATGTAAATCCCGGAAGCACAAACTTTACCCTGATAAATGCCCGAAACCAGGCTAGCAAAAGCCACAGGAAAACAGGAAAACATAATCTGCCATCCCTGTTGAACAGTTGGCTGAATTATCTGGCCTCCCAGGAGACCTAACTTTAAAATGACCAGAAATCCGCTCAAAAAGCCATAAATGCCCTGGGTGCCAGGTAAAGCTGTCAGTGGGATCAGGATCCCGAATTTAGACGGATCTTCGCTCATTACACCCGAAGCCGCCTGACCAGCCAGCCCGATACCAATAGCCGAGCCTATACCGGCGATAAAGACAGCCAGTGCAGCTCCTAAAATAGCCAGTGTCAATCCTAAAGACATATTTACCTCCTGCTGGAGTCAGCAATTATTTTATCATTTGATAAATTCAATATATTTATTTTCTAATTTAACCGGCTGAAAAGGTTTCCCGCCGGCTTCATAAAATCTGCCAAAAAATTCCACAAACTGCAGCCTCATCGAATGGACAAAAGCACCAAGAAGACCAATAGCCAGATTAAAAAGATGGCCTCCGGCAAAAATTAGAATAGCAACCAGCCAGCCAATGAAAGGGAAACCCCAGGCGATCTGAGCCAGCGAGTTAACCACCATGGCAATTACCCCGGTTGCCAGGCCCAGAGCCAGCAATCTGGAATAGGACAATGTATCAGAAAAATAGTTGGTTATACCATAAAGAGCATAAAGACCATTAAAAAAACGGGCAAAGATGTTTCGCGAAGGCGAACTGAAAAAGACAATACCGGCTGCCCCCACCAGAGTCAGGATGCCCAGGAGCGGTGGTTGCTTAAGAAGGAAATAAAACAGGAGAGAAGGAAGAAGCAGCAGCCAGCCGCCTTTGACGGCAATAGCAGTTACTTTGTTTCCCCTTCTGAACTCTTTCACCAGGCTGAGAAAGGTGGAGAGCATAACCTGAATAAAGCCAAGAGCCAGAGATAGAATTAAATAAGGAATCGGATTCTTAATCGGGTCAATAAGAACCAGAGGCTTGATCGGAAAGCCGAACCAGCCGCCAAAAAGTGTTCCAAAAATCATATTGGAAAGGCCTAAATAAAAAAGAAGGGTCATAAAGAGCCTGGTTCCGCCTTTGGGTTGAGCTTTTTTCAGATAGAACAAACTGAGCAAAGCCATAACCAGGCCATAACCACCCTCGCTGAGGCACAGGCCAACAAAAACAAAGAAGAATGGGGCCAAGTAAATGGTCGGGTCTATACCTCCCGGACGCGGTAAACCATATAAGGTGGTAACTACTTCAAAAGGTTTAATTACTTCAGGGTTGTCCAGAATAACCGGAATATCGTCTCGCTCTTCCGGTTTTGGTTCCCTTAGATTCAAATAAATATCCTGTGAAAACCGGCTGATCCTTTCTGCCAGATAATCAGCTTTGCTGGCCGGTACCCAGCCTGCTAACCAGGCAGTTTTTTCAGTCAGGCCAGCCAGACTGGCCGCCGCCAATTTTTGTTTCTCATTGAGCAGCACATCATAAACAGCCATCAGAGGCGAGCGGTGAACAGCAAAAGAGGTCATCTGCTTTTCCAGCTCGTTGATTTCTTCCCTGGCCCTGGACTTCTGCTGTTCCAGCTGGGCCAGCAGGTCAGAGACTTTTTCATCTCCCTTTAACCTCGAGAAGTAAGATTCAAGGGAAATATAAGTGAATTTAAAGCCAGAAAAAATAGCTTCGACCTCTTCTTTCAGACTCTGATGATAAATAACAAGAATGTAAGCCAGATTTTTCTCGGCTGAGATGACTGAGACAGCGGCCGGCTGCTCGGTGAGTTGCTCCTTTATATTTTCTAAATCCTCCCTTTTAACTTCAGCCATTTTTAGCTGGCAGCGGTCAAAACCGGTCAGGTGGCGAAGAGGGGCGTCCAGAGCCAGCAGGGGCTTCAAAAATTCTTCTTCTTTTTCAATCTGCTTTATGTTCTGCCAGAGCTGAGCCCGCTTCGCTTCCAGTGCCTCATAATCTTCCACCACTTTCTGGTAACCATAATCAAGGAGAACTTTTCTCAAACTGGCCGAATATTTTGGCTTAGGCGTTAAGAGTTTCTCCAGGCCCTTTTTGGGCTCTGTTTCGGGCAGGTTTTGAATCACATGGTTGATTCTTCCCAGCCAGCGTTCATATTCTGTCAGCTCGAGCGGTGAGCTGGCCAGTTCCAGTTCTTCATAAGGAAGCGGGTCAAGCTGAGCTATTCCCAGCTCCTGGAGATAAGAGACAAAGCCTTCCAGCTCAGTTCTGGGCAGAAGGACTTCCATTCTCTTAACTGGGGCTATAGCCATCTTTAGAACTGCCTTTCTCTTATAATCTGCAGGAGCCGCTCGGTGGTTTTTTCTACCGCCTGATTAAAATTGCCCGAAGCGATCTCCAGTAGCTGCTTTTTCTCTTCTTCCGTCTTTTCTTTTATCGCCCTGGCCTCTTTTTCAGCTTGCTGACGCGCTTCGGTTTTAATCCGGGCCGACTGGTTTCTGGCTTCAACCAGAATTTTTTCTGTGAGCTTCGAGGCTTCCTCCGTCGCCTCTCTGATTATCTCGGAGGAAGTTTTCTGCCGGGCTTCCTCAATTTTCAGGCGGGCCCGGGCCTCAGCCTCCTTCACCTTGAGAAGAATCTCAGAGGTCTGGGTTCCTTCTGATTGGCTTCCATTGGGCTTCTTATCTTCCATCTTTTATCCTGAATAAATAAATTTCTGTGTCTTTTTTCTTAGAATCACAGAGAAAAAATCTCCGTTTCTGGCTGCCCGGGGAACCCGGCTGAGTTTAACTCAAGCCATGAAATCCTGATAAAGGTAAAATACCTTTTCAGGCAATTTTTTCTTATTCCATGAAGATTCAAGCCTGGATAGCCTGCTTCTGGTTTCAATCGGGCCAAAATTAAAGATCAAATGGGCACCGCCCTCACTAAGACTATTAATATAATCAAAAGAAGCCGGCATATCAAGATGAATAATCAGATGACTTTTTGTCTTTTTCATCTTCTTAAGAAGCTCAAGGATAACTGGCTGGCTATTTTCATCAAAAAACCGGTTGGATAGATGCAGCCAGCAGTTTTTTTTAGGCCATTCAGCCAGACTCTCCTCAGGCTGTCCGTGATGATAATAGACAAGGGTAGTGCCGCCGGCCAGGGTTTCCTCCGCCAGTCCTGCCAGCTGGCTGGTTTCCCAGCTTTTCTGGCGCGACGAAACAAAAACCGCTTCCAGTTCCGAGGCCAGTTTCGAATCAAAAACCTCAGCCTGAGAGCCATCTTCCAGAAAAAAATATAACGGGCAATTTTTTTTCTTTAAAGTTTCAGCCATGGCGGTTAATTGCTGAAAATCAGGCCGGGCCAGGTCTCCACTGTAGAAAGAAAAATGGAAGCGAGAAAGAATGGTCAATTCATTCAGACCGAAAAGGCCAGTATCGAGGATGATTGGTTTTAGCTTTTTTCTGGAAGCCAGCTCCAGCACTCCCTGCAGTTCATTAAACTCATGAACATCATCACGGATAATCAGTCGCTGGCTTTTATTGAGCGATTCAACTTGTTCTTCGAGTTTTACCCAATCCATAATTAGATAAAATTAACATCTAAAGCGGGAGGTGTCAACCGTAGAAACTAACACCTGGCAGCCTTTAATTTGAGACCTGAAGCCAGGTGAGGTATGATAGAGGCAAAAGCGTTTGAAAAAGTCATCAAGAATACGACAGCTAAAAGAGAAGAGAATGACCCAATCGAGTAAGAAAAAAGCAACAGCTTGCGTGGTGCTGTTCTCAGGCGGAATTGACTCCACGACAGCCCTCTACTGGGCCTTAAAGCAGTATCAAAAGGTCCAGCCGGTCATTTTTGATTATGGGCAGAGGCACCGGGTGGAAATAAAAATGGCTAAGAAGACCTGCCAGCGGCTCGGGCTTGAGCCCAAAATAATAAAAACAGATCTGAGGCAGATCGGCGGCTCAGCCTTGACGGATGAAAAGATAAGAGTGCCAGGGTTTAAGAAAATAGAAGAAATAAAAGAAGGTCTGCCGGTTACTTATGTTCCTTTTCGCAATGGAATTTTCATCTCGCTGGCTGCCGCCCTGGCTGAAACGCTCGGTATCGGTCATCTTGTATGTGGCTTCAATGTGATTGACTCGCCGAACTATCCCGACACGACCAGCAGTTTTGTCAGGGCCATGGAGAAGGCCACAAATGAAGGAACCGGAGCAAGATTGAAGGAGAAGAAATTAAGGATCATCACTCCTTTTCTTAAAATGAAGAAATCAGACATTATCAGGCTCGGTCTGAGTCTCGGGACCGACTATTCTTATTCAGTCAGCTGTTACTCTGGTCAGGAAATACCCTGCGGACAGTGTTCCAGTTGCCTGCTTCGGGCCCGGGCCTGGCAAGAGGCCGGCCAGGAAGACCATCTTCTGCTACGCCTTAAAAAGGAGGGGAAAATATGAGCTGGAAACTCAAGGTCAAAGATAAATTTTCAGCCGCCCATTACCTTCGGGAATACCAGGGGAAATGCGAAAAGCTTCACGGACATACTTTTCAGGTTGAGGTGGAAATCGCCGTGGCCGAGCTGGATAAAACCGGCCTGGGCATTGATTTTGTTGAGATCAAGAAAAAGCTGGCTGAGATTCTGCCCGATCACAAACTCCTTAATGAAGTTTATGACTTCAATCCGTCGGCTGAAAATCTGGCCCGTCAGTTTTACCGTGAGCTTCGAGCCTTTTATCCGGTTTCAGCTGTGACCGTCTGGGAGTCTGAGGATGCAGCCGCCACTTACACTGAAGATTAGTGAGATTTTCTTCTCTGCTGAAGGAGAAGGCGGACGCCAGGGACAGCCAACGATCTTTGTCCGGCTGTCCGGCTGCAACCTGCGCTGCGATTTTTGTGACACGAGCTACGCCTGGGATGAAGGCCGAGAATTAAGGTTGGAAACAATTCTTAGTATAATAGTAGGATTTAAAAACAAATATAACGCCAACTGGGTTTCGATTACCGGCGGGGAACCGCTTCTTCAGGACATCAAGCCACTGGTCGAAAAGCTCAGACGGGCTGGTTTTAAAATCCAGATAGAGACGAATGGAACAAAGCCTATAACTTTTGAGGTGAACTGGCTGACCGTTTCTCCCAAGCCACCGGATTTTTATACAACCACAAGCTGCCGGCAGCAGGCCACCGAAGTTAAGCTGGTAGTAACTAAAAAATTAAGGCTGGCCGATGTCGAAAAAGTAAGGAAGGATTTTCCAGCGAGAGTTCTCCTCTGGCTTCAACCCCAATCAAATGAAGCCTGGGGTTACCGCCGGGCCTGGCACCTTTTTCAACAGGCGGCCAGAACTGGCCTTAAAAATATCAGACTGGGTTGCCAGCTTCATAAAATTTACGATCTGAGGTAGCTCAAGGTAAAGTTTGCAGAGCAGAAAGCTTATACCGTGTGCCCATTGTCTTCAATCAATGCAGATTAGAAAAGTTTTAAAAAGCTGTTTTCTCTTGATAACCAGCTTCTAAGCGGCGCTGGTAGTTAGATACCAGGGCCTGACCACAGGCTTTACCAGCCTCAGAAATCTCCTTTGAAATCAGAAATGGACTTCTATCATCTCGTCGGCGAGCCAGCCCTACCTTTAAGTATATGCCTTTCTATAAATCTATTCTTTCCCGGTCTAATAAAGGCCTGCCCTTAGTTTATTTATTTCTGCCTGTAACTTATTCTATATTGTCAGAGAGCAAACTTCTCATATCATCAGAGTTTCCATTGGTAGGCCAATAACTCAGCTTTAACTATTTGTTATTCTAAGCAGACGACTTTATTTATAATCTGGTTTTACAGGTTGACTTATACTCTGCGATTTTGTTTGCCAGAAAGCCTGTGGCCGTTTCTGGCTAAGTAAACACCAAAAAAGATAACTGGCACTCCCACCGCCTGAATCCAGGTAATCCTATCATGAAGAAAAATACAGGCAGTGAGGACGCCAAAAACAGGGCTCAGGTTGCCGAAGACACCGGTTCTGGCTCCACCTATTCTCTCAATTGACTTATACCAGATGATGGAAGCCAGGACGAGAGCCAGCAGAGCTGAGTAGAGAACTCCAAGCCAGCCACCTAAAGAGACACGAGTAAAATCCGTCCGGGCAAAATCTTTCCAGGCAAATGGTAAGTAGAAAAATGTGCCAAGAATATTAGTAAGAGCAGCCATCTTAAGCGGTGACATATTCTTGAGGGCCGTCCGGGCATAAATCGTATATAAAGCCCACAGCAGACAGGAGATGAGATTGAAGGCGACGCCAGAGACTTCCGAGCCTTTAAAATTAAGACCATCAGGTCTCCCAAGAATAACGGCATAAAGCCCGCCCACTGACAGCAAGATTCCCAGCCAGCCCGCTGGCCGCAAGCGCTCAAACCCCAGGATGGCGCTCAACAAGGCGATTAAAACCGGTATCATGGCATTACTCATGGAAACAAGAGAAGCGGCTGCCCGGCTCAAACCAGCAATGAAGAAGACCTGATAAAAAGCAATCCCGGTCAGTGACAGAAATATAACGCGGGGAACATCCTGACGTTTAATGGTAAAGCTTTCACCACTTCGCCAGAGAATGAAAGCATAGATGGCAGAAGAAATAATGAACCTGGTCAGATTAAAGGCCTGAGGAGAAAACTCCGAAAAGGAGACTTTAATAATCGGCACATTGGCTCCCCAGATGATGGTGGTCAAAATCATCAGGAGATCAGTCAGGCCAAAGGCTGCCGGCCGGTCAACTGGCTCAAGTTTTCTGCTGGCTTTATTTTCATTGTAAAGAGCAAGATCATCGACTCTCCGGTTGAAAACATTTATCACCGGCTCAGGGGCAAACGAAGCCCCATTTGAATCGACCGCACATCGTCCTTCGGCCAGTAAGCCAGTCTCAAGCCCATCAGTAGAAGCCGAAGATATCTGTCTGGTAAGATCAAGCCGGGATGGCGAACGGCTAGCCGCCAGATCAGCCGGCTTTATGGGGCTGGACAAATCTGAGCTGGCGCACCTTATTGACTCTGATTTTGCCCGACCAGGGAAATCTGAACCAACTGCGCTGGTTGATTCTAATCCTGCGTCGATATAGGCTGACGCTGGCTGGATTTCAGTTTTCTGGTTGTATTTACAAGAATCCTTTTTTTCCATTTTTCTTCTTTTTATTTTTGCTGACAGACTGAAATTTTTTATTCGCCGCGTGGATAGCGAGCCTCAACAGTTGAGCTCAACCCACCCCGGGGACTAAATTCTCCCCTGACCAGAGCTTTTTTTGGCTGACAGGCTTGAACCACATCTTCCAGAATACGGTTCACAGCATTCTCATAAAATATTCCCAGGTGGCGGTAAGCCAGAATATACATCTTAAGCGATTTAAGCTCTATGACTTTTTTGTCTGGAATATACCAGATGGTAATAACACCAAAATCAGGCAGGCCAGTTTTGGGGCAAACAGAAGTATACTCTGGAATATCAATGGTAATTTCATAATCAGGAAACTGATTGGGAAAAGTTTCTATAGCGGGCAACTTAGCTTTTAGCCCGGCCTTAGCTTCTTTTTCTCCATAAGTTGTAGTTTTTACACTCCCTTTGGATACCATTTTCTTTCTCATCTTAACTTAAGATATTTCTTTGTTTTGTTAATGATAGCCTAAAACCAAACAGGCGGCAAGAAAACGAATTGCCTCATCTAAAATCTGCTTGAAAATGGTACGTTGCTTCACAAGAAAATCTAGATAAAATCTTTTGCCTTCCGGTTTGGATTCAAGCTAAGATCTGGTCCAGGATCAGCCAGAAAGGACGTCTTTATCTTACTGACTTCGTGAAATAAACCACAGACATTTTTCTTTCCAGCCACAATCTCCACATATATCCTTAATATCAGAAATGCTCTTGAGCTTAGCCCTGGCCAGAGAAATAAAATCGCGGGCCCTGCCTTTTATCCCTTCCTTCAAATCTAAGTGCTGCAAAACTCGCCGGTCCATATCTTGAATCCCAGGAGCAGATCCAGGATCTTTCTGGCAAACTCCTTCAAGCTGGTGAGGACAATAAGAACAGATATCATCGCACCCGGTAATTATCTGCAATTCAGAATTTGACTCTATCTTCTTGATAATTTCGGCCATGTTCCTGACAAAATCCTGACTGTAACCATATCCCTGAAAACCCAGCAGGCACAAAAGATGGTGAGCCCTGATATTTATAATACTGTCATTCATCTGCCCTCTTCGCATCAACTTCTCCGTTGTAAGCCTCCCTCGGTGTAATAGCTCCGGCCAGAGCGGCAGCAGTTATGATCTTAAAAAGATCCCCAATAATAAATGGCACAGTTCCCATCCAGAGGAGATTCCTGAGAGTCAAGCCTGTGCCTTTCGCTAAGTAAGACCATAGCCCGAGTTGTAACAATCCTGGTATATGTATCAGGATAAAATCCGCAAATAACATTAAACCAAGCATAGGCAGAAAATTCCTGGCTCTAATGTATTTATCGGTAAAATGACCAAGGAACAAGGCTGCTAAAATAAAGCCAATAAGATATCCTCCAGTCGGTCCAAGAAGAGCACCAACACCTCCGCTAAAGCCAGCCAGCCAGGGAAGACCGGCTACACCGATTATGACGTAGATGACCTGGCTTATGCCTCCCCACCATCTTCCTAAAAGAACCCCGGCCAATAATACCGCCAGGGTCTGACCTGAAATTGGAACCGGAGTCCAGGGAAGAGAAATTTTTAGCTGCGCAACCAGTCCGGTTAGACAGGCCATGCCCACAGCTAAAGCTATCTTATTTACCAGAGCCAGACCATGCCGCCATCTAAAAAACAAATATCTTGCTCTGTGTAACTTATCAATCGCAATTATTTCTTGCATCCTTTCCTCCTGCCAATAATTGATGTTAGAGCACAGGGTAAGAGTGACGAAGCGGGGCAACTCCACTTCTCTTTAACCTTAGGACATGCACGCCATCTGCCTTCTGCCGCCCGCTACTGCCTGTCAACTTTTCACCCTATCTTAAGTCCTGCCAGGTAGGACTCAAAAATTAATGGCCTTATTATACCTGAATTTTTCTTCTTTTAAACCAGGCCAGCAGATCAAAAAGAAAATTTTTATTGTTGCTCCAGATTTTTTCTCAATCTGGCAAAAAATTTTTCCGCTTCTTCGTAATCCTTAGCCTTAATGATATGCTTAAGAAACTCGAGCCGCGAGCAGATCTTTTCCAGTTGCGGGATTGAGTGCGGATTAAACAGTACTTCTGCCAGCAGAAAATCATCTTCCTGCAGGACTTTCCTGGCGATTTCTTTATGACGCTCGAAAGTTGTTCCCGGGACGATCTTTGAAGTCAGACAGGCAGCAAAGGTTATAGATGAAGTAAAAGGAAGTGTCAGGGAATAAGACATCAGCTCATCATGTTCACTAAAGGAATATTCAAAGATATTCAGGCGACATTTCTCAAAGAACTTTAGCAAATGCTTTTTAGCTTCTTCATCCGACTCAGAAATGATGATGAGATTTTCATTTTCTATTTGATTCAGGACAGCAAATCTGGGACCAAACATAGGATGGCAGGAGGCAAAGCGGAAAGGACATTCCCGATAATATTCAGGCAGCTCACTCTTAATCGAGGTGATATCAGCAATGAAACAATCTCTGTCGAGAAAAGGTGCGGCTGCTTCAAAAGCTTCAATGGTATTTCGGAGGCTCACGGCATTGAATAGAAACTCAGGCCGAAAATGACTGAGTTCTTCCAAGCTGGCCAGAGGACGGGCATTTTTTATGTTGGTCAGTCTGCTACTATCGCGGTCATAAACCTCCACCTGATGAGAGCCAGCCAGCTCATGCACCAGCCAGGAACCCATATTACCTGCGCCGATAACTGCTATTCTCATCTTTTCTCCTCCTGATAACAGCCGAGAAACTTATAGAAAGTTGCTTTCTGCTCAACCTCACACAGAGCTTCTTTGACCCTGTCTTCGGAATCTGAGCCCTGAAAATCAGCCAGAAAAAGGTAATGCCCCGGATGGAATTTCTGTGGTCTTGATTCTATTCTGGTTAGATTAATCCCGCGGTCTGAAAAGACTTTCAGCATCTCACACAAAGCGCCTGCCTCATCTTTCAAAGCAAAAATAATGGTGCATTTATTTCCACCTTTGACCTTTTTTTCAAGGGCTAGAACAATAAATCTCGTCCGGTTAGTCCTTTCATCCTGGATGTTTTCTTTTAAGACCTTAAGGCCATAAAATTTTTCACAATCAGCAGAGGCAATAGCTGCAGCCGCACCAGGTCTCAAAGAGGAAAGCATTTTGGCTGCTCCAGCCGTGTCATAGAAACTCCTTGGTTCAAATTTGTGACGGCGAAGGAATTCCCGGCACTGAGCCAGAGCCTGTGGATGAGAATAAACGACCCTTATTTCCCTGTAGTCCGTTTCCGGCAGGGTTAATAAACAGTGATTGACAGGAAGGCTGACCTCACCCACAATCATTAAATCATTGGCAGCTAACAGGTCGTTAACCTCACTGACCGAACCTTCAATAGAATTTTCAACAGGGACGATACCGAAATCGAAATTTTTATTTTTTATACCTTCAAAAACTTCTTTAAACTCCTGGCAGGAAAGCGGAACAAGATCCGGGGCATACTTCCGGGCAGCCAGTTCGCTGTAAGCTCCGTGTTCTCCCTGGAATCCGATTAAAAGGCAGCCCCTGGCCTGGAGCTGCTTGCTTTCTTCCATAATAGTTTTATACAGGTTTTGAATAAACCCGGCTGAAAGAAGCCTGCCTGAAAACCTCATAATATTGTCTAAAACCTGCTTTTCTCTCTCCTTATCAGTAACTGATAATTTTTGCCCTCTGGTCCTCAGGCCAAGTTCCATTCTTTCATAGATTAGCTTTAAAATCTCGCCATCAAGATGGTCGATTTTATTTCGAATTTCATTCAGGTTCATTATTCCTCCTTTAAAAACAGACAAAGGTTTCAGAAAAAGTTAAAAATTGGATAAAAGGGTAAGGTATTATTCTTCAGGCGGCTGGCGCCTGAAAGTAATAGGAGGAAAAGTAGAATACGAGGTGATGGAGACAATCGATATCAATCAAGCTTGCTAATTCCATTGAAGGCAATTATATCTATTTTTATCTTCTTGTCAATATTTCGAATTGCCTCACTTAAAATCTACACGAAACTGATTCGTTGCGTCACGAGAAAATCTACACGAAAACGTTTTGCCTTCTGGCAGGTTAAGGATTGAATTTAAATTCAGGTATCAGATTGGCCAGGAAGTGATTAGAACAAACCCTATTCTATACAATTTATTAGATTCTTCCCCGAGGCAATAAGTGTTTTCCTGCTTTTTGTTATTTAAACCCGAAAAGTGAACCACTAATGAGGCATCTTCTTTATATAGAAGAATGCCTGGAACAGATAGACAAGCGTTTCTGTATCTAGCCAATTAAACAACTGCTTGAGGATTGGATGGAAAGGTTAGTCCCAGATCAACTATTTTATCTGTCTTCTAACCAGAGCCGTTTTTTCTTTCTGGCCTGCTTTAAAAACCAACTCACTTAGGTTAAAATCACTTTTCGGCTCAGAAGTAGAGGAGCAAAAGAAGATGAATATAAATAAATCATATCAGAGTCCAGTTGAAGCCATAGGTTCAACCCCGCTCGTCAAGCTAAACAAAATTACTGCGGAGCTAAGCAGCCAGATCTTTGCCAAGCTCGAATTCCTGAATCCCATGGGAAGTATCAAAGACAGGATTGCTAAATATATGATTGAAAAGGCAGAGAAAGATGGCCGGCTAAAGCCAGGTGATTTAATTATTGAAAACTCATCGGGCAATACAGCTCTGGGCTTAGCTCTGATTGCTATCCAAAAAGGCTATCGTTTGAAGGTCATTGTCCGGGATAGCATCAGTAAAGAAAAACTTGACCAGTTAAAAGCCTTAGGAGTTGAAATCCAGATGGTGGACCATACTCTCCCCCCTGAATCACCGCAGAGCTACAATAAAATCACTCCGATTCTGGCCCGCCAGACTCCCAACTGTTATTTTCCTGACCAGCATAATAACAGGGAAAATAACGAGGCTCACTATTACACCACCGGGCCTGAAATCTGGGAACAGATGGGAGGGAAAATTGATTATTTTGTTTCCGGGATGGGGACAGGTGGAACCATCTGTGGGGCTGGAAAATATCTTAAAGAAAAAGATCCCAGCATAAAAATAATAGGTATTGATCCAGCCGGCTCTATTTTTTATGATTACTTTCATTCCAGAAAAAAGACAAAACCTGCTCCCTACCTCATAGAAGGACTGGGCGATGAATTTCTGATTAATTGTGTTGATTTCAGTCTTCTGGATGACCTCTATCAGATTACCGATAAAGAAGCCTTCCTCACGACGAGGGAAATTGCCCGCCGGGAAGGACTTCTGGTCGGTGGCTCGAGCGGGGCAGCTCTCTGGGGAGTAATGAAATTAGCCAGAAGTTTAGAAAAACCAGCCAGGATCGTCACTATTTTCCCTGACGGTGCTTCCCGTTATTTAAGCACCATTTTTAATGACGCCTGGCTCAAAGAAAAAGGCTTCCTTTAGATAATCCTGTTTCCCACCCGGCAATGAAGCCAAATAAAAGGGGAAGGGAAATAGCAGGCAGGCATTAAAAATGCCCGGTTGTAAAAGAAAGATAAATGTCAGGAGTCCCCTCCACTTCTAACCTGCATAACTGGCAATAATTCGCCAACAACCCAGGTCAATTTACTCTGCTGTCAGCCTGATAGGTTATTCCCAGAAAAATAAGGGATATGAACCTATTTAAGAAAATCATATCCTTCTTAATTTTTTATCAATGTTAATTGAAAATTCCGAAATATGTTCAGTTTTATGAACAAAGCGGGCTAAATGTTTTTGAGCTTTCATTTACCCCATTAATAAATCGTAAGCTTCAGCGTTCAACAGGGCACAGCCTGCTGCGCCTCTGATGGTATTATGCACCAGGGCGACGAAACGTATTTGTTTTTCTGCCACCTTAACCAACCGGCCAATACTCACGCTCATCCCGCCGCCTGAATTTCTGTGTAACCTTGGCTGTGGAGCTTCCATATCTGGCCAATAGATTACCGGCCTTTCCGGGGCAGCTGGGAGTTTATGACCTCCAAGTGGAGCAAAATCTTCAAAGGCTTTAATCACTTTATCTAAGGCGACTCTTTCGGATGTTTTAACAAAAACTGAAAGTAAATGCCCGTCCACCACTGGCACCCGGTTGCATTGGGCTTCAAGGCTGAAGCTGGCGGGATCAATATAGCCTTCCTTCAACTTTCCCAGTATTTTTTTTGATTCATTGACTATCTTTTCTTCTTCATTCTTTATATAGGGAATGATGTTATCCACAATATCCAGAGAAGCTACTCCAGGATAGCCCGCACCGGAAACAGCCTGCATGGTTACCACCTTAATCTCCTCCAACCCGAATCTATCCATAATTGGCTTAAGGGCCATGACCAGCCCGGTGGTGGAGCAATTGGGATTAGTAATGATCTTCCCTTTGGTTTGTTGACTCTGGATAAGGTTTAGATGGTCTAAATTTATTTCCGGCACCACTATCGGCACGTTCTGATCCAGGCGGTGGTTGGCCGCATTGGAAAAGACGATATAACCGGCCGAAGCTAATTCTTCCTCGATCGGGCCAGCTACATCTGAGGGAAGGGCCGAGAGCACATAATCAGCTTCGAAATCAGACCGGCAATCTCTGACTACCATCTCTTTGACTTTATCAAGAACAGGTGTCTCCAGATGCCAGTGGACAGCTTGTCCATATTTTTTGCCGGAAGAATTATCGGAAGCAGCCAGAACTGAAATCTCAAAAAATGGATGGCCGGAAAGAAGCTGAACGAACCTCTGCCCGACAAGTCCTGTTGCTCCCAGAATAGCTAACTTTTTCATCTTATATCTCCTTCCTTAACTTCTTTATTTTATTCATATTATCTTAATAGCTAAAAAAGACTCACCATCTAGTTTGGATCCTCAATCATCTTAATTATTTAGAAATTTATTTCTGACCATGTTAGCCAAACATTAAAATATTAATCTCCAAATTCTCTTCTGCTTATAAATTTTCCATCTCTAATTAACTTGCTAATTTTTATCCCGCTCATACCAAGCCACGAGTATTCATCGAGGTAATAGCTCATCAGTTCATCAGGAGCAATTTCCTAGTTAAGTTATATTCATCCGATATTCTCATCTCAACTTAAAGCTTGCCACTTTTATTGAACTTTCCTGGCTGATATTTGTCCACGCAGCCTGAAACTTCATTAAATCTCTTTTGGCCCGGCCTCGGCCACCTCGGCTAAATCTCCAGCAAATTATTCTCCGGGTCTGCCCGCTACCCAGCCTCTGTAAATTCAAAACGCAGAACTCTGTCCATCTTAAGTCCAAGTGATTAGAAGTCTTTGCTCTCATGAACTTTCTCCGGTTCAAAAAATTTCAAACTGTGCTTGCCAACGACGCCCAGCTTATCACCGACAATGATGAGAACCGTTTCTACCTCTTTGTTTAAAGCCAGGTTCAGAACTTTCTCTATGTCTTCCGCCCCTTTCACCATATTGCCATAGGCGGTGGCAAAAGCATCAGCTACCGTGGCTGTTGGTGAAACTACCGTTACAGCGTCAGCCCGGCCAAAACTCAAAGAATGCCCAACAGTGCCAGAGGAGGTACAGATACCCCATTGGCCCGGAGGTATTTCCAGCCCAACCTTACCCGACAGTTTCGAGGCACCGGCATAAACCGAAACTACCATTGGCTTATCGTTTCTCACAAAGATATCTCCACCATTTTCAACGATAAACTCCCGTGCATCGAAGTTCTCCATCAGAAGCTTGCCTATTTTATCAGCCACGGCCCCGGCCACTGCCGCCATCGGACCAACGGGGGCCAGCCTGGTTGCCTTAAGCATTTGATCAATAATTTCTGGCTGCCAGGAAAGCTCCAATGGCTCAAGAGAAGTCAAAAAGGCTGGATTTTTCTTTATGCATTCATTGAGTTCAGCGTGTATCTTAACCACCGCGTCAAAAACAGCCTCTTCCATCTCTGGTCTGAACCTATCAACCCCAATCCAGAGATCTGTCTCCCGGTAGCTAACCGTAAAACTCTGCAGCCGGCCGGAAGGCCAGTCTCGGTAAAATCTATTACTCACTGGGAGGAAGCTCCACACCCAGCGGGCAAACATCAGAGCATTCACCACAATTCGTGCATTTTCCTGGAACATAACTGAATTTTCCATCAACCAGGTTAAGAGCATCGAACGCACAGACACTGACACAGGCCCCGCAATCAACGCAACAGGGTTTGTCCAGTTTCAACTCCTTGCCACACGTTCTTTTTTCCAGTTGTTTTAAAGTTCGCTCTTCATGAAAAAGCTCGACAGGCGAAGTCAACAAAAAGCTACCGCTGCTTATCTTCACTTTTAACACCTGACTTATCTCGCGAGCCATGAGCAGGCTGGAAAGGGGCGAGGTTTTAACCCTTTTCCCGTTTAACTCCAGCCAGCCAGAGCTCAGCCGGGCATAGTTCACTTGACCGATTACCGGCCGCCCAGGCAGACCGTAGTCTTCTATCTCCGCTTCAATCTCTTCATTACTTCTGGAAACAAAATAGGCTATTTCCTCATTTAAAACAGGAATGGGAACTCCTATCCCGACAAAAAGAGTGACGCCATAGTTTTTAAAATAGGCAGCCCGGAGATACCGCTGGTTCATTTTCCGTGCGTCACCAATGACGGCCAGTGTTCTGGACGGGCCGACAGGTATTCCATACTTGTTAACCTTAATATCGTTTCGAAACTGGGTACCCGGCCAGACGACATAGCCTGTCGCTCCACCAAGAAAAATTCTTGTCCCCAGCCCGATGGTCATTAATCGGGGATCTTTTAACAGAGGGCTTAACTCACCGGATGTGGAATAAGTCACATTGCCAAAATGCGGTAGAAGCTTCCCCATGTAGGTGTATTTAGTCTGGTCAGAGCTGTTGGTAGCAGCAGCATAGTTTTGATAAGCATTTCTCGGATTAAAAAGGAAGAAGTCATTAATCATATCCTTATTTATATAGCCCTCAAATTCTTTCCCCGGATAACAGTCTGTCCCTTTACTGGAGGCTTTGAGATATAAATCTTTTCCTTGAATTAGAGCCTCAATGACATGTGCCCCGCCAAAGCTTTTATCAGCCTTTGATTCCTGCGTCGCCCCCAGAAAGCCATCAACCGCGGCCAGCCCGCCATAGACTTCTACCCCGGACAGTTCAATTTTTTCCAGGCGCATAGGAGGTGTCGTATGTCCGAAGTTGATGACGGCCCCGCTCGAGCACATAGGAGCAAAGGTCCCGGTCGTAACAACATCGACTCTCTCAGCAATTTGTTCGGGGCTTGATTCCTTAGCCAGCCGGACAACTTCTTCCGCCGTTAGCACGACGGCTTTGCCCTGCTTAATTTTCTCATTGATTTCGTCAACTGTCTTCATGCTCTTTACCTCCAAAAAATTCTTTATGGATAGCCTGTAAGGCTCGATTCCTGTCTTTTAGATTTACCAGGAAATAGATGGTTACATGGGAAGCACCAGCCGAGATCATTTCGACATTAATACTGTGTCTCGAAACTGCTGAAAATATTCTGGCCGCCACCCCGGGCTTTTTGAGAATCCCGTCTCCGACAGCGGCAATCAGTGAAATATCTGTCCTATAAAAGACATCTTCTACTTCGGCTATTCTCATCTTTGAAGTTAATTTTTTGCACTTTTCCACATCCTGGCTGGAGATGAGAACATTGATGCTGGTCTGTGAAGTCACCACCGATTTGATGTTTATCCTATGGTCACCAAAAGTCGAGGCAATCTGTCCCAGAAGTCCTGGCACCCGGCCAACATTTGATCCTTTAAAACGGATAACAGCCAGATCATCGGTGAAGGAGAGGCTTTTGATAATCGTCCTGGTTACAGAACCGTTAAATGATATGATTGTATCCGGGTTGCCAATTGAAGTAAAAGAATTCAGGTTGTAAATATAAAGGGGGATATTCTTTTGTCGGACGGGTTCTACTGCCGTTTGATGCAATATTCTGGCTCCAAAATAGGATAGTTCAGCTGCCTCATCATAGTTCAGCTTCTTAACTGGTTTAACGCTGATCACGCATTTCGGATCACAGGTCATGAAACCGGAGACATCTTTGTAGAGATCAACCCTTTCGGCCTCAAGGCAATAACCGATAGAAGTAGCTGAATAATCACTGCCACCGCGGCCAAGAAGAGTAACCTGGCCGCCAGCAATACCGTAAAAACCAGGCACGACATAATTTTTATCTTCCTGAAAAAACGTTTTTAGCTTTTCTTCGGCAGCTTCAAGCTCAACTGTCGCATTTTTAAACCGGCCGTCAGTTATTAAGCCAAACTCTTCGGGCAGGGCTTCCTCAAAGTCAAGGCCACGCTGGTTAAAATAATGTTTTAAGAGCAAAGAAGAACACTTCTCCCCATGGCTCAAAACCTGATCGTAAATGAAATCCGGAACCTGACCGATGAGCTTAGTCCCCAGGAGCAAATCTTTTATCTCATAAATTCTTGTTTCCAGCTCTGCGTTTTTTACATCCAGGAAGCTTTGATAAATTGAGCTAAGCTCGATCAGCAAGCGGTCAACATCAAGATGGTTGACGTTTGCCAGGGCATCAATCAACCTGTCAGTAACACCATTAACGGCAGAGACAACAACCACCAGTGGCTGCTTATACATTTTGATCACCGATAGAATTTTTGACAGATCCTCTTTCTTTTTTAGATTTGAACCACCGAATTTGACCACTATTTTTTTCATGTCAACCATCCTTTTCCTTTAAACTCATTACTAAGGCGTAACCAACCTGCCAGAATCAAAGACAACCTGTGCTTTAAAATGACCCTTTTTAACACTACTGCCGCTCATGGATTTCTCCTCTCTCTGGCTGCCCGGCCTGCCTCCTGATTCCCTCCCTATATAAAAAAAGGGCGTTCTCTTTTGAGAACGCCCTTCTGATATCTCCAGGTAAGGTTAAACCCCCGGCGAACCTCTCGGGGCGTTAAGACGCATTATCATCAGATTTCTCCACATGTCGAAGGTAATTGAAGCCATAACTATGCTTACCCTCATTTCTCTCTCTATCATTCTATATCTTCCACTCTTATTTGCTTCTTATCCTAACAAAGTAAACGAAATTTTTCAAGACCCTGAATTAACCCAGATAATCGCGCAAAATTCCCCTTCAATCGAAAATAATTTTCAGCAAAGAACAAATTTGATGCGGCCAGTTGCCTGCTAACCGATCAAAAGAAATCAAGTGACTGCTGCAACGAGTTTGAAATTGTTAATTTCTGACCAATTAGTTCAGACATTTTATCCAGGTATTATCAAAATTGCGCACCCTCATCGGCCGCTTGAATCTTCAATTCTGGTTTATTAATGTCCGACGATGCTGGTGTACTACAAAACCCTGGGCATCAGGCCCGAAATGACAATAGTGCTGGCCTGAACCTCTGTTCTGGGCTCGTCAAATTAGACACCGATCTACCTCATAATACTAAGCACCTGTTGATATAACCAAATTACATACTTCTTTTGTCCCACTGGTCTTCAGAGATTCAAGATAGCCCCAGAAGGCAGGGGCTTGAAATCATAAGTAGGAAGCGGTTCAGAAGAAATTAATTTCAAAGAGGGCGACTCAAAAGACCACAGAGCGTAGTACTCAGGATGAGAAGAATGATAACACAATGCATAGATGTTTTGTTTATCAGCCAGGCCGACATTCATGGCTTGCACTCCCCGGGAATGTTTAATTACTGTTTCTTTCAGCCGGCCAAGTGCTTTTTCCGGCGGTTCGCTACTTAAATAGCTTTGCAGCATATTCCAGATTTTCTGAGAACCAATCTCCCCTCTTACAGGAAAAGGAAGACAAATCCCCTTAATAAACCCGTTAAAGACAAAAGAGTAAGGCCCTGAACAAAAAGGCTGATTGTAGTCGAGGCAGTTTCTTTGTTCGGGAAAAGATGAACTACGAGCATGAAATAGAAAAGACCTACCAGCTGGTAGAGATTTAAGCTTAGCCTCTTCTTCCCACACAGGTTTTATTGATTTTTTAACCACCCAGTTCCCATCATCAGCAAGATAGGATACGCCCCAGCCATCACCCTGCCAGTCACCTTCTAGACTCCTGCTCTTTCTGCACATCTCGGAAAAGGCAACAGCCAGTTTCCCAGGCTGGAAATCAGATTTTGATTTTACCATTAAGAATCTGCACATATTTTGATTTATGCCTTATTAACATTCAGCTAACCTGCTTTATTCATAAAACTGAGCATGCCTAAAAAGTTTTAATTAACGTTGATAAAGAACTCGACACATAATACGATTTTTTTAAACCGGTTTGTGTCGCTGATTTTGCCCAAGGATAATCTATCAGGCCCGGGAAAAAGCAGGTTGAACCGGATTATCTGTGAATGTTCCACGCTAATTAAAACCCGGTCAACCATGATAAGCTCATTGCTCTTTTATTTCTTACTCCAGGCTCTTAAAAACCTCTTCAAGCTTTTCGAGACATTCATCTATTTGACTTTTCTCTACAATATAAGGAGGCAAAAAGCGGACAACATTACTCCCGGCTGGTATGGCCAGTATTTTTCTTTTTTGAAGCTCTTTAGTGATAAAATCTCTTTTCTCTTTGACTTCCATACCGATCATCAAGCCTTTGCCCCTGATTTCAACTATCAGGTCTGATTTAATCTCTCTTAGCCTGTCTAAAAAATAATCGCCGATTCCTTTCACATAGAGGAAAAGATCATCATGGAGTAATTCCAGCGTAGCCAGCAGGCCGGCACAGGCTAGAGGATTACCACCAAAAGTAGAAGTGTGAATTGATCGCGGTATCTTCTCTGAAACACTTCTTGAAACCAGCGTCGCTCCGAAAGGCAGGCCCCCGGCCAGACCCTTTCCCAGGCAAAGGACATCCATTTCATCTATCTCTTCATCTGAAGCTAGAAATGAACCTGTCCGACCAGCTCCAGCCTGAATCTCGTCAAGAATAATCAACACCCCCTTTTGCTGACAAATTTTCCTGATTTCTCTCAGGTAACCTTCGGTTGGAACGTTAATCCCGCCTTCACCTTGTATTGGTTCAAGGAGAAAAGCAGCTACAGTATTATCGGCTG
This sequence comes from Acidobacteriota bacterium, assembly GCA_028749115.1. GTDB lineage: Bacteria > Acidobacteriota > Aminicenantia > Aminicenantales > Saccharicenantaceae > Saccharicenans. The sequence continues at coordinate 74,096 of JAQURD010000003.1, forward strand.
CTTCTTCCAGAGAATCGAGGTCGTTATAGGGTATAAATTTAAAATCCCATAATAAAGGCTCAAAAGGCATCCGGTATTTTGGCTGGTAAGTAGCGGACAAAGCTCCAAGGGTCTTACCATGAAATCCCCCACCGCAAGAAAGGAATTTCTTACGGCCGGTGGCTAAAACAGCAAACTTAAGAGCAGCTTCAATCGCCTCCGCCCCTGAACTGGAAAATTGAACTCTACTTAATCCATGACCACATCTTGAAACCAGCTCTTGAGCAGCCAGAGCTCTGAGATCATTATTAAAACTGCCATGTAGAGTCATCAACTCAGGCAATTCAGCCGCTATTTTCTGAGTTAGGTAAGGATGGTTATATCCGAATATGTTGACACCATAATTACTCATCAGATCAAGATACTTTTCTCCTGATTCATCAATCAAATAGCAGCCTTCACCCCGGACAAAAGTAATGCCTCTGTTGACATATGAATCAACCAGATATTTTCTCTGCATAATCTCGAATCTTTTTCCCTGCTCAACCAGCATAGATTTTTCCTTTAGCTCTCTTTATCTGCCTTAACTTATAACTGTCCCTTTTCCTTCCAGAGCATTTAAGACGGGATTTTCTATCCGCCCGTCGCCCCAGAAAATAACCTCCACCCCACCCTCCATAGCTCTTTTGGCCCCAAGTATTTTCTTTTTCATCCTGCCTCTGGCCAGCGGCAAATAATCTTCAATTTTTTCTTTTTCGAGCCAGGGAACGCGTGTGCTTGCATCATCTGGATTTTCCAGAAGCCCTGGATTTTCAAACAGGACAACCAGCTTTCTAATTTTTAGTTTCTCGGCCATAATCGCTATAGCCCAATCATTATCAGTATTAACAATTTCTTTTTCAAAACTTATAGCCGGCGAACAGATGACCGGAAGATAGTTGTTTTCTACGAGAAGATTGATTAATTCTGTATTAATTTCTTCTACCCTGCCAGTTAGATTATCTTTAAGGAGGATCACCTTGTCACCTTCCCTGGCCATTATTTCTTTTTTAGCTTTAGCCTGCCAGAGCCCGCCATCTATTCCAGACAGGCCAACGGCCCTGACACCTTCCTTCTGGAGTCTGGCGACGATCTTTTTGTTTATCAGACCGGCATAAGCCATTAAAAAGACCTCAAGCAGTTGCTGGTCAGTATAGACGCTGGTTATGCCTGAGGGAGAGACAACAGTTTTAATCGGAATAGACAGCCGGCTGGCCAGGTTATCTCGATAATAGCTGGCTCCGTGAACCAGAACCACTTTTTCCCTGGAAATCAAATAAGAAATGTCACGGGCAATTCCATCCCAGTTAATTTCTTTGCCACCGCCAGCCTTTACCAGAAGCATGGTTAATCCTGCCCGTATTTTTCCATGAAAGTCATAACGTCTTCCTCGGTTGTTTTCCCTGAGACCAGACTCTTGATGATTAAATTCCGTCTAGCACCAATGACCGCAGGTGGAATCGGCTCATATTTTTGGGGACCAAAATTTATCAGGGCATTGAGGTGTATCCCGGCTTTATGAGCAAAGCCGTTGTCAAGGTTAGTCATTAAATTTATCGGCACCTCAATCTGGCAAATTCTGGCTACATAATTTTCAGCCTCGGTCAAAACTTTCAAATTGTATCTGGAAGTCAAGTCCGGATCTATCTTATAAAGATTGACCAGAAGACTGCTCAAAGGAGTTATACCGGTTCTCTCCCCAATACCGAGCAAAGAAGTGTCAACCCAGTTAGCCCCGGCCCTTAGAGCAGATATGGAATTACTGATGGAATGTCCAAGGTCATTGTGGAAATGGACTTCAAGGTCAGCGCTAAACCTCGACCGGATTTCTCCTATCTTCTCATAGACTTCCCAGGGTAAGGCCGTGCCGAGCGTGTCAGGTATGCCAATTCTCTCCACCTTTAAAGCGTCAGCCAACTCATAAATCTGAAGGATTAGTTCAAAAGGCTGATGGAACATATCCTCGGCACTGATTCTCGTTTCAACTTTATGCTTTTTGGCCAGCAGAAGATTATTCTCCAGAGTTTTCAGATATTCTTCCGGAGTTAATTTAAGGGAAGCAATTCTTTCGGGGTCAGCTGTGCAAAGTATATTCAGTCCATCAACCTGGCATTCTAATGATTTTTCTATGTCCTTTTGATTATTTCTAATATGGGCCAGGATTTTCGTCCGGGAATTTCCCTTGAGGTTGACCAGCTTTCTCACCATTTCAGCCACCTCTTCTTTTACCGGATTACTGACTTCAATGTAATCAACTCCGATGGCCATTAAATAACTGAAGATCTCGAGATGTTCCTCCAGGCGAAAGCTGGCTCTGGAAAACTGGAGACCTTCCCTCAAGGTTGAATCAATTATTCCTTTGAAATTCATTTCAATCTCCCTATCATTATTTTTAGACCGGATGAAGTCCGGTAAACTCCAGGCCGGTTTCCTCTGGAAAGCCAGACATCAGATTAAGGCACTGGACAGCATTGCCGGCCGCGCCCTTGACTAAATTATCAATTGCTCCGATGATGACCAGCCTGGAAGTCCTATTTTCGAGTTCAAAACCCAGATCACAAAAATTTGTCCCCTGTAAAATTTTAGGTTCAGGATAACGATATAATCCCCGGTTCATTTTAATTATCCGGACAAAAGGTTCATTTCCATATTCTTTTTTCAAAATTGCCCTGATTTCTTTTTCACCAATTTCTTTATCAAGAAAAGCGTGAATAGTGACCAGAATTCCTCTGACCATTTCCACCGCCGTAGCTGAAATACTAACTGCCACCTCACCTGAAAAAGGCCTGAAGGCCTGCTCAATTTCAGCCTGGTGGCGGTGGTTGGTTGGTTTATAAGAACGGATGGCCCCTGCTCTTTCCGGATGATGGCTGGCCCAGGAAGCCTTACTCCCGGCCTGAGAACTGCTCATTTTAGCATCAATAATGATGGGATGGCTTTTAATGATGTTGTTTTTTATAAAAGGATAGAGACAGAGAATGGAAACTGCCGCTTCGCAGCCTGGTCCGGCTACGTAACGCGCAGATTTTATTTCTCGGCGGTAAATCTCTGGCAGGCCATAAACAAAGCGGGAAAGCCAATCAGGCAGTACATGTTCTTTCCCGTACCAGTGCTGCCACTCAGCCGCATCCTTGAGCCTGAAGTCAGCTCCCAGGTCAATAACTTTTTCCGACAGGCTGAGCCATTTTTCCATGGAATTCATCGATTCGCCATTGGGCAGTGCTAAGAAAATTAAATCGCTATGTCTGACCTCATCCGGATTGGAGAATTTTAAATCCGTCACCCCCCTTAAATTTGGATGAAGCAAGGAAACATCCAGATTGACAAATTTCCTGCTGGTAACCTGGCTGATTCTTACCCCGGGATGTCTGAGAAGCAGACGCAGTAGTTCACCCCCGACGTATCCTGAGCCTCCGATAACCGTTACTTCCAGCTTGTCATTTTTCATGTTCATCATCTCAGCTGTTATTTTTAAAACGATTTTCTTTTAGATATCTCAAGCAATAATCAACAATGGCCGAGGAGATGCTAACTCCAGTTGGTCCTTCAGAATTTCTGAATTCCATAGTGTGATTGACTTCATTCACTTTGAATCCATCTTCAGTTTCAAATATATCAAGAGCTAATAATCCCCCACCGACCGCCTGAGCCGCCTGGCCGGCGATTTCCACCAGTTCATCACTTAGCAGGCAGTTTTCAGTTTTTGCTCCTCTGGCTGTGTTGGTTATCCAGTGCTCCGATATCCGGTAAACGGCGCAGATAACTTCCGGGCCAATAACAAAGGCTCTTATATCATGCCCATTTTTTTCGACATATTCCTGCATATAGAGAGCCTTGTGCTGTGGGCCTCCGAGTAAATCTTTATGCTCAAAAATGGCTTCAAGCGCATCCAGGTCATTTATTTTGGCCAGAAGCCGACCCCAGGAACCAAGTGGTGGTTTGATAATCACCGGAAAGCCGCCCAGATAATCAACTGCTTCGATAGCTTTTTCCAGATCAAAGGCCAGAGCAAATTTTGGGGTAGGAACACCTGCTTTTAATAAACACATAGAAGTTAAGAACTTGTCCTGACAGATAGTCGCCACTTTCAAACTGTTTAAAACAGGAACTCCAAGTGATTCAAAAAAGGAAATGGCATAGTTGCCTTTAACTGTGGAAACCGACCTTTCCAGAGCCAGGTCGAAATTAACCTCAAAGCGAACAGGATCTAATATTATCTCTCTTAAGTCGATGAGATTCACCTCCACTCCTTTTTTGATTGAAGATTCGATAATGAGCTTCTCTTCCTTTCTTATGGTCGAGTGCAACAGAGCCAGCCTGGTCATCCTTCTAAATCCTTATCTTCTTATCCTCTGGTTCCAGCTTATTGTCCCCAGTCTTCTTCGATGGCCGGAGCCTCCTTCAAAGAAACCTGATGGTCATATATGGAATCAACTACCAAGATGGAATGGCAATCAGGACAGCTAAAAATTTCTGAAACCAAAACATCTTCTTTAAGATTAACCTCGGCCTCACAGACCGGACAAGTTCCTTCCACGCTCATAGGTTGTTCCTCCTTAAAATTTAATTTTCGAAAGGCATTATGAAGAGGGGCCAGAAATAAGTCAAATATTTAAATAAATTTTACTTTTTTCTTATTATATGTTAAATTTTTAACATGATTACAGTCTCAGAAGTCACTGAAAGTATCATCAAGAAATCCCCTTATTTAGAAGAGGCTCTCTCTCTTGGTATCATCAATCTCTCGGGGCTGGCCAGGATTATTAAACCAGAAATAGAAAAACAATTGATGAAGACCGTCCAGGATGGGGCCATAATAATGGGACTAAAGCGTTTATCACAGAAAATCAAAGTGGCTAAAAAAGGGCAGAAAAGGCTTTTCCCCGAACCACCAGATCTGATGGTCAGATCAAACCTTCTGGAAATAACTATTCCTAATTCAGACACCTTGTTGCTCAAGCAGAAAAGGCTACTCGACAAAATCAAGTCCATGAAGAATTATTTTCTTACTTTTACGCAGGGTATTTACGAAACAACCATCATCGTCAGCAAAAATCTGGAAGAGAGTCTGGCTGAGATATTCAAGGAAGAGAAAATAATTTCAAAATTTGATAGCCTCTCCTCCATTACCATCCAGCTGCCGCCAAGCTCCACCTCCATCCCCGGTATCTATAATTATATTTTGAGACCTCTCGCATGGGAGGGCATCAACCTGATTGAAGTTGTCTCCACTTTTAATGAATTCACTATTATCCTTCAGGATAAAAACATCCATCAGGCTTTTTCCATTTTAAAGGGGCTATTTGAGCCAGCAAAGAGAGGATGAAACCTCTACCAGGGTCGAGTTAGTGACTATTTTTTACTAACGGTCTGCATAAGGGTATCCCCTTTTTAATTATTGCCTGAGCAGTAGGCAATCTGAAGAAGCTAGCCGTGTCCGAACCTTCTCCAGGGTCAAAGCAGTTAGGAAGAAACTGATAGCTAGACATAAGGCTAAAAGACGCTTTTCCACCGTTCGCTCCCTCTTCTTTTCTTTTTTGCCTGTAAGCGGGTGACGAGTGCAATGCATTATCATTAATTTCTTCCTGGCAGCTCTTTTTCAACAAGCATGTTAACCGGCATAGCTCCAGGCAGGTTAAAAAGATGCACAGTAAATCCTGGCATCGTATTTTTCAAACTGTTACAGGCATCAAAGGATACGGCCTCACGGAGGGCACTTGGCACATAAAGACCTGAAGAGCCTGGCGCTTAAATAGCGCTCCCCTCTATCAGGCAATAAAGCCACGATTACTCCGCTCTTCATATCTCTTGCCAGGCGCAGTGCCCCGGCTACGGCAGCACCGCTTGACATGCCAACCAGTAGGCCCTCCTCGGTGGCCAGTAACCTGGTCATCTTAAAAGCCTCCTCATCTTCCACGGTAACTTTTTCATCTAAAGCTCCGGGGTTATAGATCTTTGGCATCATGGATTCTTCCAGGTTTTTCAGTCCCTGGATAGCGTGCCCTTTTCTGGGTTCAACACCTATCACCTTGACTTCTGGCTTTTTCTCTTTCAGATACCTGCCAACACCCATCAGAGTTCCTGTGCTCCCCATTCCGGCGACAAAAGCTTCAATCTCTCCACCGGTTTGCGAAAAAACTTCCGGTCCGGTAGTTTCGTAATGAGAAATGACATTATTTTCATTCTCAAATTGATTTGGCAGGTAATACTTATCCGGTTCTTCTTCCAGAATCTGACAGGCTTTTTTTATGGCTCCATCTGTGCCTTCTTCACCAGGAGTAAGCAGCACCTCTGCCCCGAAGGCTTCAAGTATTTGCCGCCTCTCAGGTGTAACACAAGCTGGTATGACCAGCTTAACCTTATATCCTTTTACTGCTCCAATCATGGCTAAAGCTATGCCCATGTTTCCCGAGGTCGGCTCAAGAATAATTTTATCTCTGGTCAACTCCCCGGAGGCTTCGGCCTGTTTGATCATGTAATAGGCTGGCCTATCCTTGACAGAGCCGCCCGGATTTAGCCCCTCCAGCTTACCATAAATTTTTACTTTGGAGTTCTGATTCAAATGGTTTAATTCCACCAGCGGTGTGTGGCCGATGGCTTCCAGCAAGTTATGATTCTTCATCTTTATCCCTCTTTTATTCCTTTCTATTTGCTGATAAAAATTCAAAAACCTAAGCTTTTAGCTCATATTATAGCTGCCGTGTCAACTCAGTTGCTCGATAACCTGGTTGGCTTCCTTAATAAATTCCTGAACATTTTCTTTTCCGCCTGAATTAAAAAGATTAATTAAATGGCTGCCGATAACAGCCAGATCCACCCGGCTGATTAGACTTCTTATCTGCTCAACCGAGGATATCCCGAAGCCTGCCGCTAGCGGAAGGCCTGCATAAGCCTTTACCTGATCAATGAAATCGGCGCTTTTTTTCTCCATTCCTTCCCTGGCCCCGGTGACACCCACCCTGAGCGTGATATAGATAAAACCTTCAGCTATCTTTAATAACTTCTTCAATCTTGGAAGAGATAGGCCAGCTGACAACACCTGAATCCCGACAAGGTTACACTCTTTAAGCCAAAAATAATAATCATCATAACCTCTCTCATCAAAAGGCAGGTCAGGAATGATTAAGCCGCTGACCCCGCAAGCAGCGCTTTCGGAAACAAATCGCTCCAAACCCATGGTGTAAGCCAGATTGGCATAGGTCATAAAAAGAAGTGGAATTTTAACCTCGTCTCTTATTTCCTCTATCATCTTCAGACAGAGCTTCGGCGTCAGGCCATTTTGAAGAGCCTTATGATTGGCTGCCATGATAGTTGGCCCGTCAGCTAAGGGATCAGAGAAGGGAATCTGCACCTCGATCATATCAGCCCCGGCTTCAGCCATGGCTAGTATCAAATTCTGGCTGGTTTCAAGATCTGGATACCCAGCTACTACGTGAGTCATAATCTTCAGCTTTTTTTTCTTAGAAAAAACTTCATCAATCCGGCTGGCCATGGTTGACCTCCTCCTTCAAAAATCTCATCCAGCCTTCGTTATCAAGTTCCTTAGCGGCAATAAACAGATCCTTATCACCCCGGCCTGAGATGTTAACAACCATTATTTGCCGTCTGGAAAATTTCCTGGCAATTTTAAGGGCATAAGCCACGGCATGGGCCGATTCGAGGGCGGGTATAATTCCCTCGGCCTGGCAGAGAGTCTTGAAGGCTGACAGGGCTTCCGTATCTGTCACCTGGTCAAAGCAGATTCTCCCGGCATCATGAAGGTCAGCCAGCTCCGGTCCAAGACCCGCATAATCAAGACCGGCACTGATCGAATGGGTGGGCTGCACCTGCCCCTCATGATCCAGGATAAAATAGGATTTATAGCCCTGGACAATACCCTTTCTGGGATTTTTCCCAAGCCGCCTGGCATTTTCCCCTCGGCCCGGGCCCCGGCCCCCAGCTTCCACCCCGTAGAGCCTTACATTTTTATCCTTCAAGAAAGGATAGAAAAGCCCGATGGAGTTAGAACCGCCGCCGACGCAGGCCACCAGGACATCAGGCAGCCTGTTTTCATAAATCTTTATCTGGGCTTTAACTTCCTGGCCAATGACCGACTGAAAATCTCTGACCATCAGTGGATAGGGAAAAGGGCCAACGGCTGAACCTAGTAAATAATGCGTGTCCTTCAGATGTTCAATCCAGTATTTTAAGGCAGCATTGACCGCATCTTTCAGAGTTTTTGTACCGTCTCTCACCGGAACTATCTCTGCTCCCATGGTTTTCATAAAAAAGACGTTGGGATACTGCCTTTTTATATCAACCTCGCCCATAAATATCCGGCTTCGGAGACCAAACCTCGCCGCGACCGCCGCCGTAGCCAGCCCATGCTGTCCGGCTCCCGTTTCCGCCACAAGGCAACTCTTACCCATTTTTCTGGCCAGCAAGGCCTGCCCAAGAGCATTGTTTATTTTATGGGCACCGGTCTGGCAGAGCGATTCAAGTTTTAGATAAATCTTACATCCTCTACCGAGCCTGGTGAGATTCTCAGCGAAATAGAGAGGTGTTGGGCGGCCAGCATAGTTTTTTCTTAAATTTTCCAGCTCTTTCTGGAATTCCTGGCTTTCCCGGTAGTGAAAATAAGCCCCGGACAATTCTTCCAGAGCAGGGACGAGCATTTCAGGCACATATCTTCCGCCATAGTCACCAAAATAGCGGCTTTCTTCAACCGCTTCTGACCTCTGCTTTCTCTTTTGTTTCATTTTTGACCTCGCCATTTTTCGACCTCTCTTAAAAAGTTTATCATTTTAGTAGGATTTTTCTTACCAGGAGATTCTTCCAGAGAGCTACAAACATCAACACCAAAAGGCTTCATCTTAATGATTTCTCCGATATTTAAATCAGACAGGCCACCAGCCACCACAATTTTCTTCCCGGTTTTTAAAGCTTCTCTTAAAAGCGACCTGGCGAGCTGCTTTCCTGTTCCGCCGTAGGCCACTCCGGAAAATGAATCAAGGAGAAAGATGTCACCCGGGAATTTTTTTAGCTTCTCCACATCCGAGGTATCCTTAGCCCTGATAGCTTTCCAGTAAGGAAGACCTAACTGGCGGCAGAAATCTGGCCCCTCATCTCCCTGGAGCTGGACAATATCCAGCCCGACGTAGTCATAAATCTCCCTGATTATTGACACCTGTTCATTTACAAATACCCCAACTTTAATGGCCGAATATTTCGTTTGTCTGACCAGCTTTCGGGCCAGTTCTGGTTCTAGAAAACGCGGCGAGTTCTTATAGAATATAAATCCAGCATAATCAGCCCCCAGTTGACAGGCCAGTTTATAATCAGCCAGGTTAGTTAGGCCGCAGATTTTAACCTTAACCATTCATAAGCTCCCTGATCGCTCCGGCTACATCTTTTTGCCTTAAAAGATACTCACCGATTAAAGCCCCCGAAAAACCTTCTTTCTTTAATATACTGATTTGCTCCGGGGAATTGATTCCAGATTCACTGATGAGACTAATTCCCGGCGGGAAGTATTTTTTCAGGCGCAAAGATGTTCCGAAGTCCACCTGAAATGTTTGGAGATTACGGTTATTAATACCAATAATTGATGGCTCTAGCTTAAGTGCTTTTTCCACATCTTCCTCGTTATGGACTTCCACCAGAACCTGCATCTTCAGAGCTAAGGAAGTCTCATACATCGTTTTTAAATTCTCCTTTGACAGGCAGGCCGCAATTAACAGAATAAAATCGGCTCCCAGATTATATGATTCATAGACCTGATAGGGGTGAACCAGAAAGTCCTTGCGCAGGACTGGAATCTGCACTTTATCCTTGACTCGACTCAGGTATTCTTTTCGTCCGGAAAAAAAGTTTTTCTCGGTAACAACCGAAATGGCTGAAGCACCTGCTCTCTGATAACTCAAAGCCAGCTCGACCGGGTCTAAGTCCTCTTTAATCAGTCCTTTTGAGGGCGAACTCTTTTTAACCTCAGTTATTAAGCTGAACTGCTGTTTGAGGCATTTCAAAATATCAAGCGGCTTGTCCCTTTCTTTTAAAGAAAAGCTGCCCGGGGAAAAGGAACGGAAATTGGCCTCTTCGTCTCTATTTATGCTGGCAATTATTTTATCCAGAATGTTCATAGACTCTCCCGGTTAGAAAACATGATTAGCTCATCCAGTTTTTGTCTGGCTTTTCCTGAGTCAATCGAATTGGCAGCCAGATCAAGTGCTTCTTTATAGCTCGAAGCAACTTCTGAAACATAGATAGCAGCCGCCGCATTAAGCAACACCGCCTCCCTCTTAGGACCCTTACTGCCTTCAAGAATGGACAGCACAATTTCACAATTGGTTTTTAAATCTCCACCCTTAAGACTTTCTGGCCGGCAGCAGGAAAAACCAAAATCCTGAGGGTTGAAGATAGAGTTTTTTAGCCAGCCATTATTTATCTCAATAATTTTGGTTGGGCCGGTTAAGGTAATTTCATCCAGGCCATCCTGGCCATGAACAACCATTGCTCTCCTGGTACCAAGAGCCAGGAGCGACCTGGCCATTTTTTCCATAATATCTTCACTGAAGACACCTATGATCTGACAGTCTGCCCCAGCCGGGTTAGCCAATGGTCCCAGAATGTTAAAAACTGTCCTGATACCTATTTCGACCCGCACAGGCAATGCATGCTTCATTGACTGATTTAGCTTTGGAGCAAAAAGAAAAGCGATACCAATTTCATTCAAAGCTTTTTCCATAACTTCATGAGAAGCAGCAATATTTACTCCCAGGGCTTCCAATAGGTCAGCACTGCCGCAGCGTGAAGTTACTGAGCGGTTGCCATGTTTGGCCACCGTCACGCCGGCCCCAGCGGCAACAAGAGCGGCCGCCGTGGAGATATTAAAAGTGCCTTTAGCATCACCGCCTGTTCCACAGGTATCAACCACCAGTTTGCCTTCCGGCCTTGAAATCCTGGTAGCTCTTCTCCTCATCACCCTGGCCAGTCCGGTTAGCTCAGAGACTGCTTCTCCCTTGCTCCCCAGAGCCGTCAGAAAAGAGGCTATTTGTGAGGCAGTAGCTTTCCCCGAGGTTATTTCAGTCATAACCTTTTCCGCCTCATTCTCATCCAGGTCAATACCCCGGTAGATCTTGCCAATGGCTGCCTGGATAATTGATGGATTTGGTCTGGGGCTTAAAAAGTTAGCCAGAAGCTCTAGGCCGGATTCTGTCCCGATTGATTCGGGATGAAACTGCACTCCCTCCAGGCTGTAGAGTTTGTGCCTGACCCCCATAATATCTCCTTCTTCTGTCCAGGCTGAAATTTCCAGCTCCTCTGGAAGAGAAGTTTTTTTGATGACTAATGAGTGATATCTTATCGCCCGAAAGGGATTTTTTATTCCACTGAATATCCCGTTTCCGTCATGATAGATATCGGATGGTTTGCCATGATAGAGGGCAGGCGCTCTGACTATCTCTCCTCCAAGCGCCTGGCCAATACACTGATGGCCAAGGCAGACACCAAAGATGGGTATCTTGCCTTTGAACTGCCGGATAATTTCCAGACTTATTCCCGCCCCCTCCGGCCTGCCTGGCCCGGGTGAAATAACAATATGAGAAGGTTGGAGTTCGTTGATGTCTTCAATCGTCAGGGCATTATTTCTTCTGACCGTAATTTCATGGCCCAGTTTCCTGACATATTGAAAAATATTGTAGGTAAAGGAATCAAAGTTATCAATTAAAAGGATCATCGTTTCCTCCTTGCCTTCAGTCTGCATCTTCCAGCGTTTTGAAAAGAGCGGCTGCTTTATTTATAGTTTCTTCATATTCTTTTTCAGCCACCGAATCAGCTACAATACCGGCACCAGCCTGAATAGTAGCCTGACCATCCTTAAGCAGAATTGTCCTGATGGTGATACAGGAGTCAAAATTGCCATTAAATCCTAGATAAAAAACCATCCCTCCATAAGGTCCTCTTTTTGACCTCTCCATTTCACTGATTATTTCCATCGCCCTAATTTTGGGAGCACCGGTCAAAGTGCCGGCTGGAAAGGTAGCCTTAATAACATCAAAGACATCAAAGTTTTCATCGAGCTCAGCCTTGACGGTCGAAACAAGATGCATAACATGGGAGTACTTCTCGACACTCATAAAATCATTAACCTCAACGCTTCCTAGCCTGGCCACCCGGCCCAGGTCATTTCGGGCCAGATCAACCAGCATGATATGCTCGGCTCTTTCCTTGGGATCGGCCAGAAGGCTACTCGCCAGTTGATGATCTTCCGCGAGAGAAGCCCCTCTTTTTCTGGTGCCGGCAATAGGTCTGGTTAGAAGTTCTCTGTTCTGAACTCTAACCATCACTTCCGGTGATGAACCAATAAGTGAAAAACTATCAAAATCCAGAAAGAAAAGATAAGGAGAGGGATTGATGACTCTTAACTTTTGATAGATTTCAAAGGGAGAAGACTCTGTCCTGGCAGTAAACTTCTGGGAAACGACCACCTGAATAATTTCACCCTGGCTGATATATTCCTGACAGCAGCTGACACGTTTTAAAAATTCCTCCTTCTCCATGTCAGGCTTGATAAGAACTTTCGTGTGCTTTTCCTTTTTTTCTTTTAAGTTCAGCGGGCGGGAGAGAAGAGTCAGGATGTCTTCAATTCTGGCCAGTGCCCTTTCATATTCTTTAAGAGGAGTTTCTCCGGGTGAAGTGGTAACAATGACAAAAAGAGACCTTTTAACAGAATCGTAGATTAGAAGTACCTCTGGAATGACCATAAGACCATCAGGAATTCCTGTTCCATCATTTAGAACAGGAATATCCTCAAAATAGCTGGCCGTCTCATAGCCTAAATAACCGATGGCCCCGCCGTAAAAAGTAGGCAGGCTTTCATAAGCAGGTGCTTTCCAGCCCGAAAAATATTTTCTAACAGCTTCAAGTGGATTTTTGAGTCTTTCCTTGAAAACAATGACGGGCTGGCTGGCTCTGTTTTCAACAATTTCAACTGACTGGCCATTCAGACTGATAGTGCTTTTTCTGCCTAGCCCGACAATGGAAAAACGACCGACATTTTCTCCCCGCTCAATGGATTCGAGGAGAAATTTAGCTCCGGTCTTATGAAAAATAGACAGTGGAGTTTCAAAATCAGCCATGACTTCCTTAAAGACAGGAATGATGGTGTAAGATTTAGCTTCAGCTAAATATTGTTCCTTTGATGGAAAAACCATTTTATCCCCCTTTAAACTAATTGACTTTTTCGAAGAAGTAGCAAATCAGCCAGAACAATGGCTACGGCAGCTTCGACGATGACCGGAATTCTCAGAGCGATACAGACGTCATGCCTGCCTTTGATTTCCAGATATTCCCGGCGGCCTGTTTTCAGATTAAAAGTCAACTGTGGTCGGGGAATACTGGCCGTAGGTTTAACTGCCAGCCGGAAGACAAGCGGATTGCCATTGGTCAGACCGCCATTTATGCCGCCAGCCCGGTTAGTGGCCGTCCCCCCGTCCCGGCTAATTATTAAATCGTTATGTTCGCTTCCCTTCATACTGGCCGAAGCAAAGCCAGCCCCAAATTCAATGGCCTTCACAGCGGGAATCGAAAAAACCAGGTGAGAAATAAGCGACTCAACTGAGTCAAAAAAAGGCTCACCCAGGCTGGCCGGGACTCTGTTAGCCTGGCATTCAATTATTCCGCCGATTGAGTCCCTCTCTTTGACTGCCTGGTCAACAGCTTTTTGAATGTTTTTCTCTCCGCCAGCCTCAATAAGCCTGGCTCTGATGGCGGCAGGCCTGATGATTTTTTTAGCAACGACTCCAGCCGCTACCAGCCCGACTGTCAGCCTCCCGGAAAAATGGCCTCCACCACGGAAATCATTGAAGCCATAAAATTTCTGACTGGCGGTCAGATCAGCCTGACCCGGCCTGGGTATATCTTTAAAAATTTCATAATCCTCACTTCTCATTTCTTGGTTGCTAAATTCCAAACAGAGTGGTGCCCCGGTTGTTTTCCCATTAAAATGCCCGCTTCTAATTTGAACGGTATCAGCTTCGACCCGACTGGTGGTGCCAGCCTTACCACCTTTCCGCCTGGCCAGGTCTTTCTGAAAGTCGGCCGGCTTTAGAGGTAAGCCAGGAGGACAACCATCAATCAGTATGCCAGCAATCTTCCCATGAGATTCTCCATAAATATGAACCCGGAACAAGCGGCCAAAACTATTCATCGACTTTACCTCCAATTTTCCTGAAATCATCGAAAAAGTTTGGATAGGATTTAGAGACACAGGCCGGGTCTTTTATCAAAATCTTTCCATCAGCTATGATGCCCGCTACAGCTGCGGCTATGGCCATTCTGTGATCATGATGAGGATCGACAATTCCAGAAGATAAATGACTCCGGCGAATTTCCATCCAGTCGCCATTAATAGAAATATCTGCCCCAAGTTTGGAGAATTCTTCAGACAGGACTTTAGCCCGGTGGCTTTCTTTATGGGACAGCCGGCTTACGCCTTTAATTCTGGTCAGCCCCTCGCAGGCACAGGCCAGGACGGCCAGCGGTGGAAAAAGATCCGGGCAATCAGTAGCATCAAAGGTAAACGCCTTGAGGGCAGAATTTTCAACCTTGATTCTTTTTGAATTCTCTTTGTCTTCTCTATCGCCAGCTTCACCTGGAGAGCTATCAATACTCACATAAGCTCCGCAGGCCTCAAGAGCTTCCAGAATTTTTCTGTCACCCTGGCAGGAATCCAGATCCAGACCACCAACAGTCACGCTGCCTCCAACTGCACCGGCTACCAGCAAAAAGGCGGCCGCACTCCAGTCGCCCTCTATTCTGTATTCCCTCGCCTGAAATTTTTGCTCGCCCCTGATGTAAAATCTCCGGTAATTTTCATTAACGATAGAAATTCCAAAATCACTGCTTACTTTCAAGGTGATATCTATATAGGCTTTGCTTTTTAAGCTTTCGACTTCAAGGACAGAATCTCCCTTGGCGCAAGGCAAGGCCAGCAGCAAACCGGTTAGAAACTGAGAAGTGGTGGAGCCATCAACCATCGCCTTTCCTCCCCGAAGTGGACCTTTAAGCCTTAAAGGGGGATAGCCGGCCTGGCTCTCACATTGAACACCAAGTGTCTGAAGCGGCTTTTCCATCATCCCGACCGGACGTCTCAACAAGGTGCCACTGCCAGTAAGGATGATTTCTTGAGGGGTGAGGGAAGCTAAGGCCGGAAACATCCGCAGGCAAAGTCCCGATTCTCCACAGTTCAACTCTCTCTTGACAGGCTTTATTCCTCCTTTTATTTTTAGACGGTCACCCTCCTTCCAGATTTTTGCTCCGAGGTCTTGAGCTATTCTCAGGGAAGCTAAGGAGTCATCACAGAAAGAAGGATTAATAATTTCAGTTATGCCAGCTGAAAGAAGAGCCGCTGCGACAACTCTTTGCATAAAACTTTTGGAAGGTGGAGCTGCCACCGTTCCGCTAATCATTGAACACCTCCCCAACTTCGCTCTCTATTTTGTCTGTCACTTCTTCCAGGCTCTTCTCGCTATTAACCATCAGATCAGCCGTAGTAAAATAGAGCTCTTTTCTTGTTTCATAGAGATTTTCAATTTCCTGCTGATTGCCTTTATCCAATAAAGGTCTTTTTGTTCCGCTGGCTCTTTTAAGACATGTTTTGAGAGTCGAATACAAAAAAATGACAGTCGAATTTTCCTTAAGAATCTGACGGCTCTCTTCATCCATAATGGCCCCGGCTCCAGGTGAGAAAACAGCTCCTCTCTCGGCAGCCAATTTTCTGATGGTCACCTTTTCCTCAGCTCTGAAATAAGCTTCACCTTTTTTATTAAATATCTCCTCTATGCTCATTTTTTCCCTGCTCTCAATCAGTCTGTCGGTATCAATGAATTTCGAACCCATTTTTAAAGCCAGTCTTTCTCCAATAGAAGTCTTACCACTGCCCATAAACCCGACGAGTGTAATATTTCTCCTTTTCTTTGTGGTATCATCCTGATCAAAAAAAGAAGAAAAATTAGAAAGGACTTGTACCGCTGACGTCTGGCCGATAGGAGCTGGCTGCCTGCCTGAATCATGTGATCTAAAAGTTCCCGGCTCCACCTGTCCCCCCTTTTGCTGACTGAAAAAAATCTCCCGGGCCCCTACCGCCTGATGGTAGAGCCACTCTTCCCCACTAATAACCTGACAACCAGCAGATGCGGCCAGCGGTAAGATGACAGGTTGTTTATAATTGGCTTCAAGGACAACCTGATCCTTTTTCAGCCAGTTCTTTTTTATAAATCCTTCCCCAGAAGTTATAGCTGAAATGATAATCTCAGCTTCTCTTATAATGGCTGCCAAAGAATCTGGTTCCGCCGCCTGGCAGCCCAGAGACGCAGCTAATTTTCTTGCCTTTTCTGCGGTTCTATTGACAATCGTTACTTCTGCCCCTTTCTGGATTAGGCCAAAAGCCGCCGATGCCCCGGCCCCACCTGCTCCGATGACCAAACATTTTTTCCCGGCTAGTTGAATATTCCTTCTCTCCAGAGCCATAACGACTCCGGCTGGATCAGTGTTAAACCCTTTAATTCCATCTTTCCATTTGATAATGGTATTCACGCTGCCCGTAGCCAGAGCCACTTCATCAAGTTCTGAAAGATAGGAAATAATCTCGGTTTTAAAAGGGGCAGTAATATTCATGCCATCAAAGCTAAAAGAATTAAAAATAAAAATTATTTCACCGGCTGAATCGGCCGCTACCCGCCCATAGGCAGCTTCCATAGGAAAATTTCTAAAAAAATGTTTAAAGATGCGAGGGCTTTTACTATGGAGAATGGGCGAGCCAGCGACGGCAAAAAACTTCATTTCTTACTTCTCCTCCGTTTCTCCCTCAAAAAACCCAGGATTGCCTCGAGGCTTTTTTTATCAAGTTGACCTTCCGCTGTTTCACTGCCTGGTTTAAAGGAAGCGTAGGTGAAGGGTGCCCCAAGCAAAGGAGCAGCCACTCTGGTAATCTTCCCTTTCTCCCCCATTCCTAAAGAAATAATTTTTCCGGCCGCCGCTTCATCAAGGCCATAAAGAGAAAGAAGAGCAATAATATCCTGATTGGAATTAACCTGGCAGGCTATCTTGGCAATATCCGCTCCCTCACGGAAACATTTCTTAACCATTCTGTTGAGTTCTATGGCCGGAGGTGATTCTTGATAGTTGTGGTAGGAGAGAATGACCAGGCATCCTTTCTCGCGGGCCTGGCTGATAACGTCCTGTTTAAAAGCTGCCGGTGATTCGATTTCTAAATCAACATATTTTGCCCCGCAGCAGATAGCTTCAAGCAAATACTGCTTTCTGTTTTCTTCAGACATAGAGCCTGGACGACAGGTAACAATTAAGTTCAGGGGCAAGGAAAAAAGTTGTTTAATTTCGTCCAGAGTCAAGCTGGCTTTGTCCAGTCTGAGTTCCGCCAGATCAAGACCTTTTAATTTTTTTAGACTGTCTGAAACATTTGAAACTTCAAGACTCACACAGATCATCAATAGCTTCCTCCACTTCTGAAAACGATAGTCTCTCTACTGAGGCTTCACCTATCGACTTTAAAAGGACAAAATCAATCATCTGACCGGACTTCTTTTTGTCCTGACGTACCGGTTCAACAATTCTATCCCGCTTATCGCAGTCAACTTTCATCGAGATGGGTAAATTAAACTTTTGAAGAAGCTTCCTGATTCTTGAAGCTTCGGCCTCTGCTAACATATTTTTTTTAACCGAAAGATTAGCAGCCAGGATCATTCCCAGACTCACCGCCTCTCCATGAGTAATCCGATAGGCCTTTTCCAGGGCATGGGCAAAAGTATGGCCAAAATTAAGCTTTTTCCTCTGCCCCATGTCCTTTTCATCCAGAGAGACAATAGCCGTTTTTATTCTGACGGTCTCGTCAACAATTCTTCTCAATAGATCGTTATCGAGCCTGAGAGCCCGCTCTGATTCTTTTTCCAGCAATTCGAAAAGGTCACGACTGGTGATCGCCGCACATTTAATGATTTCTGAAAAGCCATTGACCAGCTCTTTCGCCGGTAGAGTTTTCAGGAATGAAAAATCAATCAGGACAAAATCTGGTTGATTGACCACCCCGATCATATTTTTATAGCCATCTAGATTGACGCCGTTTTTCCCACCAATGGCCGCATCAACCTGGGCCAGAAGGGTGGTGGGTACAAAACCAAACCTGAGTCCCCTCATAAAGGTTGAAGCAACAAAGCCAGTAATATCGCTAACCACACCGCCGCCAATTCCCAGAATGAAGGTAGATCTGTCTGCAGAGACACGCAGCAGTTGTCTATAGATTGATTCAACGGTGAGCAGAGTTTTCGTGCCCTCGCCAGATTGGAGAATGATAACATCTCCGGCCGGTGTGAAAAGCTGGCTGTAGAGACGGTTAACATTATCATCAGTAATGATGATTATTTCCTGGCCTGCAAGATAAGCTGAAAGTTGACTCATAGACTCATCAATAAGGATCTGGCATCTTCCAGTTTCACCGCAAAAATCAATTTTTTGACTCATAGTTCAGCTCACAGAATTCAAAGAATTAGTCACATAATTTCTCAGAGCCAGGATCTTTTTAGCTGCTCTCGTAAACATCTCGGGCGTCAGGGTCTGCTCCCTGTCGCTTAAAGCCTCAGCCGGGTTATAATGAACTTCAATCATCAGCCCATCAGCGCCGACGGCTACGGCCGCTAAACTCATTGGTTCGACCAGGCTCTGTCTCCCTGTGGCGTGCGAAGGGTCAACAATCACGGGCAGGTGACTTACCTCTTTAACCGACGGCACAATACTCAGGTCAAGAGTGTTTCGAGTATAAGTCTCAAAAGTTCTTATTCCCCGCTCGCAAAGAATGACATTAAGATTGCCTTCAGCCAGAATATATTCAGCACAATCCAGCCATTCAGCCATGGTCGAGTTCATCCCTCTCTTGAGCAGGACAGGTTTTCCAATTTTCCCCACTTCCTTAAGCAGAGAAAAATTCTGCATGTTTCGCGCTCCAATCTGAAGGACATCAGCAAATTCGCTGACCCAGCCGGCATCGCGTGTATCAATAACTTCAGTCACCACCGGTAGGCCTGTTTCTTCTCTGGCTTTAGCCAGAATCTTAAGTCCCTTAATTCCCAGCCCCTGGAAAGAGTAAGGAGAAGTTCGAGGTTTAAAAGCACCACCTCTTAACATATTGGCTCCGGCTTCTTTGACCGCCATGGCGGTTAGAATAGTCTGTTTCTCACTCTCCACACTGCAGGGACCGGCAATCAGGGCAAAATCCTTTCCGACCTCAATGCCGGAAACATTGACTGTTGTTCGTTTCTGGCCGCTGCTTTCCAGTGAATATAATTTAGCTCTGGTCATTTTTTCTCTCCCTGATACAAGCTAATTGAAGACTACCATGTGGTTATAAACGAGTTTGATAATTTGCATGACATACTTCCTCCCTTGGCAGCCTGACTAAAAAGGCCGGCAACAAAATAGACCTTTACTGAGAAATAGAGAAAAATGGGGAGATTATAGACTTATAGGGCGGCTGGGACCGCCCAGAAATAAAAACAGAAAGAAGACAAAGCTACAGGTTGAACACTGAGCCGTCTTTTTTCCTGGTTCATGCTGAACTTTATAGCAAACCTTCTGGCAGTTGTCAAGAATATTTTTTAAAATTGTTATTTACAGTTGAAAAGTAAACTGCATATACTGTTCCTTAGCCTCCTAATTAAAAAATCCTCCTTATCATCTCAGATGGCTTTAGTACCTATTTCTTTTTTACAGCCAGAGTGTATATGTCAACCTGGCTCCTTTCGGGGTAAGAACAGATATAAGCATTATTGTTACTGTCAATCGAAATTATCTGGCCGGGAGCTTCTTCCTCCTCTAAGAGAAGCTTCCCGTCTGGAGAAAATAAGTCCAGGCAAGTATTATAACTGGCAGGCTTTCCGTCTTGGTAAATCTGGTTATATCTTTGAAGAACTAAGTTTCCGTCTTCGGCAAAGTGTAAACCTATTATGTAGGAAACAACGCGAGTACCACCCAGGTTAGTTACCTTTTTTTGTACAATATTCTTAATATCTTCCAGCTGTTTGTCAGGATTATAACCCTTGATAGTTCTTTTTATTTTTTGTATTGAGTTCCCTTCAGTATCAACTATATGTATCACCAGAGGGTTTTCAGGAACATCATAGGTAATGGCAATTTTCGATCGATCGTGACCCAAAGCCGCCTGTGCACTCAAATATACTAGAGATTGTATATTATCTCGGAGTTCTTTCGGCGAATTCATTTTCGGGGCAAATGGATGAAATTCACGAAAAAAAGATTTTAAGAAATCCCCCTTAGATGAATATAAATGAAAGTAGCTGTCATCTTTAAGCATCGGAGCCACCAGAAGTAATATGTTTTCTTCGTGGTCAATAAAAATTTTCTTTATGGATAGTGGCTTAATGAGCTTTATGCTTTTGAGATACTCTAGATTATTATCTAAAACATTTATTCTCATATTACCATTATCTGCAATAAAAACATTCCCCTTGGCATCAATAGCCAAGGACGATGGCGAATTCATATCGCCCGGCCCCTGTCCTTGTCTTCCTGCCTCGCCTAAAAAGCCAAGCTCATTTGAAAATTTCCTGACACAATTATTCCTTGAGTCGAGAATGAATATATTGCCCCAGGCATCTGCTTTGACATCGGCGATATCGAAAAACAATTCTTCTCTTTTATCTTCTGAGCCTATTTTCCCTTTCAGAATAAATTCAAGCTCATAGTCTTCTTGATGGCAAAATGCATAAACAGCAGGGGAAAAAAGGAAGATGATAAAAGCGATAATAGCAGACTCAAGCTTTCTATTTTTGCCCATCACAACACTTCCTTCGATTAAAGCTTATCCAGCTTACCAGATCAATTACAATTTCCCAAACAGTCCATCATATGATCTGTACAATAGTTTAAAAGATCGGGTCTCATACGCATGCAATTGTTGAACCAGCTATAACAGTAGTTTTCACAGTCTCCAGCCGAAGCAAAAAGCAGATCTGATGATAAAACAAGTACTCCTGCTAAGATAAGAATCGTTACACAAAAGATAAGCACTTTTTTCAGGCTTTTCTGTTGCATACCTTTCCTCCTTATCAATTTTTTAAGATAATATTTTTCAAATTTAAGTAATCGTCGACATTAAGGTCGCCGCTCTTAGCCCACTCAATCTTACCATCTTTCGTAACTAATATAGTGAGACTTGATCCACTCGTTGTATAGAACATTTTTGAGAACTTGCTGATATCAGACGGTACATATAAAGGAAATTGCACTTTAAAAGCTTCTTTTATATCCGTCGCTTGAGGTATTCCTCCCTTAACTAGACCTACTACGGCGGCCTCGCTTCTTATCTGTTGATAAAGCCTTTCTCCAATAGCAATATTTTTTTCACATGGGGCACAAGAAACATTTATAATAAAGACAAGAGATTTTTTCCTGTTATTAATAAAGCTTAGCTTTTCATTAAAACCTTCAAGAGTTACAACCTCTATTTCAGGTTCAGGAACTTTATCATTTAATCGAAGGGAGGATGGCTCTCTTTTAGTAAATAAATCTATAATATTATGCTGCTTTAATAAACAGATAATTATTATTAAGAAAACAGATAATAATACAACTACAATTTTCCCTGGCTTTTTTTCTTTGACACCCTTTGCCTCTTGCTCTTTTAGCATATCTCCTAACAGATTCTTTTGTCAAGAAATTTTTTAAAAACTTTTGCATTCATGATGGTCGTATGTAATTTGAACAGATTTATATATCATCTTATAATATCTTAGCTCATAGAAAACATAAGGGGGGTAAAGCCCGGCCATGAGTCTGATAACTCTTTTTCCTGAACAAGAGACCGCAGCCAGAAGCACTTTCAAACAGAAAATCCATAAGGGCTGCTTGTGCATCAAGCAAACTCTGCGCGGATTTACCGGAGCACTTTTTCTTTCCAGTATCTTCCATCTTGTCTTAGCTTTTCTCCTGTCGGTGACGGCGGTAGCTTATTATCCCCGTGTAGAGGCTGGAAATGAGGCAGCTGCAGGTCAAAATGACATTTATCTTTTTGCCCGGGCACTTGATGAGCTGGCCAGGGAAAAAGGGATTGACGAAGAGCTGGCCAGACTTATAACCGAAGTTGAAGAAAAGAAATTGCCGGAAGTTGCCCAGAATTTCCTTCTTCTGGACGAGCAAATATCTGAAGAGGAAAAAGTAGAAATTTATAAAAAACTACTCGAAAACTATTTTTCGCAGGCTGCCAGAGCTTCAACAGGCGGGAAAACTCTCTCGGAAGAAAAGCTGCAGAGAAGTAGAGAAGAAGATAAAGAGGAGAGTATCAGGATTCATTCAGGTGAAAAAGTTTTTTTAAGTCCTTCACCTTCAGGCGACGGAAAATCTGAACTTTATATACTCGGCCAGGAAGAGGCAAGAGAACTGGAGAGGCTGGAAAAGGCTGGAGCCTTAAAAAATCCGCCTGATTTTGGTCCTGGTCACCTCATCCAACTCAAGCCCGGAACCCGCCCGACTAAGGTGCCAGCTCAATACTACTACCGGCTGTGCCCTTATGAAGAAATTGTGGCTCGAGGGGCCCTGAACTTTTCTATTATTAAGGGCTTCCCGACCTTTATCTTCCCGCCGGCTGAAAATGAGCAGGCCAAGGAAACACTGGAACAAGCTTCTGGCCAGGCCGAGCAACTTTTCCCGCAGGGAAACTTCCGCGTCTTCTTTTACGGAGAAGCAGAATTTCATGAGCAAAAAGCAGAGGAAACAGGTCAGAAGAAAAGGGAGCCGGTCCATTTTGGTCTGGCCGCACATAAGTGGTCTGAAATTCTGGATGGCCTGATGGCCTATCCGGAGGAAGTGCAGTTTTCTATTTTTGAAAAAGATTATCTTAACAAATACGATTGGGACAATCCCGACCTGGCCGCTTTTACCAGAAATTTTATTAATTCTAACCTGAATGGCGTCATCTTTATTGAAGATGAATTTACCGCCGCCTTCGACGCGCTGGAGGAACTTTTCTACAAGAAGCCGATCTTTGAGAGGATGACCGTTCTGATCGAGAGTCATCCTCCCTCGCCCGTTAGAGATGAGCTTCTCTTCTGCCTGGCCTCTTCTTTAGATATGGAAAGAAGAGTCATCAAAAACCTGGCCAGGGTTTATCCTCAAGCGAAGGACATTTATCTCAAGAAAGCTTCGCTTGATTATGTTTTTAACTCGCTGCCTAAAGCTTTTGTTTTGAAGCAGGTTTATGAGGACCTCAAGGAAAGCCTCAGCCGGAAAGGCTATTCGTCCCTGGATGAGGCCCTGGAGAAATATGAGGAAGCAGAGCTCAAAATCTATGAGGATTTAGCCGGCCGGGGCGGGCAGACGAGGGCCAGGGCTCTTTATGCTATCGGGCTGGCTTACTGGGAAAAGGGAGAGAAGAAGAAAGCCCTTGAGACCTGGAAAAAAATAGAACGGCCCTACGCCAGCCTTTCTATCAAAAATCTGCTCGACGTCATCAACCAGACTCCGCCGGCCAAGCTCGATGAGGAAATTGAGATGGAGATTAATTACCGGTCTAGCAAGAACAGTAAGTATCTCTATCGGCGCCAAGTTCAATTCAACAAGTGGTCCCGCCGCCAGCGGCCCATATAAAAGGTGGGTTGACTTATGGAAAGAAGATTGAAATTCTCAACAGCCAAACGGAAATCAGCGGGAACCACTACCAGTGCTTTTGGTTCTCCGGGGCGAATTAATCACGACTCAAGCAAATTCTACGGGAGTCGTCTATATGAAGACTTGCCGAGGGAAGAGCAGGTGGAATATATTGAAAACCCTGTCAGCAATGATCGCCTCGACAGAGTTTTTTGCCGTTCAAGCGAAAAAATGGAAGAGCTGCCTGAAAACAGCATCCACCTGATGGTTACTTCCCCTCCTTATAATGTAGGAAAAGAATATGATCAGGATCTAACGCTTACCGAATACCGGGAATTCTTGAAGCGAGTCTGGGAAGAGGTTTATAGAGTCCTGGTTCCTGGAGGGAGGGCTTGCATAAATATTGCTAACCTGGGAAGAAAGCCATATCTGCCTCTCCACATTTTTCTGATAAAGGACATGATAGATCTTGGTTTTCTGATGAGAGGCGAAATCATCTGGAATAAGGGTTCAAGCGTCAGTCCCTCGACAGCCTGGGGGACCTGGCAGTCGGCTAAAAACCCCATCCTGAGAGACATTCATGAGTATATTCTGGTCTTTTCAAAAAAAACTTTTACCAGAAAAGCCCCGAAGAACCGAGAAAACACAATTTCCAAAGAGGAATTTTTGGAATTTACCAAAAGTATCTGGACCTTTCCGGCAGAATCGGCTACCAAAGTTGGCCATCCAGCACCATTTCCGATCGAATTGCCCTACAGATTAATCCAGTTATATACCTTTGAAGACGAAATAGTTCTGGACCCATTTATAGGTAGTGGACAGACGGCCATAGCCGCTCTGAAATCAGATCGCCATTTTGTGGGTTATGACATCAACAAAGATTATGTTCGCTTAGCCGAAAGACGAATAAAAGAATATATGGATGACAGGTCAATTCCAAAACTTCTTGACCTGAATTAAACAAATTACGCAGAAAGTGCTGCCCTATCGCTCCTATTTATAACCTCTATAAGCTAAAAATAAGCACTTTCTCTTAGGACACTAAAATGCAACGAAAAATATTATCTGGCAGAAAGTCAAATCTATATAAGCGTTATCAATATCTTTAATCCTCCTATCAAAAGATGGCGTAATTATTAAGTCTCCCGCGTCTCAAAATCGGCCTAACACTAAAGATTGCAAGCCTCAGTGTATATGACGTTATGTTATTTTCAACGCAGCCTGTATTTGTAGAGCGTATAAAAACCCTCAGCTCCGATAGAACTTTCAGACAGACAGTAGAGGATTCTGTTCGCTTTGTCATAATAATAATCTGGCCGTTCGTAAGTACTGCTGAAATTTTCTAAAGGAGCTTCTTTAAGGAAATTCCCCTGGTGGTCGTAACCGAGGTGACGAGCAAAGCCCATCTACATATCTAAGTGAGGCAATTCGCGGGCTTGATTTTTCAGGCGGTTAAACGGTAAGGTAAAAGACGGTAATAGTAATATAGACAAAAGGAATTCACATGAGAAAAGAGAGAAACTTCCCGCATCTCTACGGCCCGGTGCCTTCCAGACGCCTGGGTTATTCTCTGGGTGTTGACCTTCTACCCTTTAAGACCTGCAGCCTGAGCTGTATTTACTGCCAGCTGGGCAACAGCCCGAAAAAAACCATCAGAAGGATAAATCCTTATTCTGAAAAAAAGATGCTTGAAGAGATAAAGGAATTCCTTAAAACCGGAGCCAGGGTGGACTTCATCACTTTTTCCGGCTCTGGAGAGCCAACCCTTAATAAATCCATCGGCTGGCTGATAAGAGAAATAAGAAAGTTCACTAATATTCCGGTGGCCGTTTTGACCAACAGCACCCTGCTGTCTCGAGCCGAGGTCAGAAAAGAGCTGGCCGCGGCCGATGTGGTCGTTCCTTCCCTTGATGCTGCCACCCAGCGAATTTTCGAAAAGATCAATCGCCCGCACCCTTCACTCAAGATTGAAAAGATAATAGAAGGACTGGTCAAATTCAGAAAAGAATTTAAGGGCCAGATCTGGCTGGAGATTATGCTGGCGAAAGGAGTAAACGACTCGCCAGCTGAGATTAAAAAATTAAAGGAAGCAGCCGACAGAATCAATCCGGATAAAATCCAGCTCAATACAGTGATTAGACCTCCCGCCGAAAAGACGGCCAGGCCTCTGACACCTGAAGAAATGAATAAAATAAAAGAATTTTTTGGAGAGAAAGCCGAGGTCGTGGCCAGCTTCAGAAAGAAAGAGCAGGAAAAAGCACCTCAAAATATCGCCGAAGCTATTCTGGCCATGGTTCGCCGCAGGCCCGTCAGCCTGGAAGATCTGGAAAACTCTCTCGGCCAGACCAGAGAAGAATTAAGCCTGGAAATCCAAAAACTTCTGCAGCAGAAAAAAATCAAGCAGATCAGGCATCTTGATCGCGACTACTTTGAGCCCGTCTGAAGCAGTGGCAGACTATATCACCGCTGCTGAGGCTCGGTTGCCCTTGTCTTTTATTTATAGCCTTAGTGATTACTCTAAAGGCCGCCGCCACAAATCATAGCGAGTAACATGAATAAAGAGCTGTTTTCTCCTTCGATTGATTTTAAGGAAATTGTTTTTCTTCTTACAGTTTTTCAAGGGCGACAAAAATAAACCGTATTGGTTACCTGAGCTAATCTAGGTTCAGTCTGAACTTTTCTAGCCGGGGGTAATCTTCCTCTGACAGCACCCGAGCATAAAGGTTGTTGAGATTATCGATGTAAATCTGAGCAATTGACTCGCCTTTTTTGACATCAAAAATTTCATTGGGCATCTTAAACCTGTCAACAAGATTTAAATCAGAGTCATAAACATCAATGAAGAGGATATCTCTTTTAGGATTAACGAAGGGAACCAGAAGGGAGCCGTCGCTTTTAACACTCAAATCAAAAACACTGGCCTGGTCAGAGGCTTGAATTGAAATTCCCTTCTCATCTACCGAGAAGCTGATCCTGGCAGAGGTGTCGAAATCAGTCTGGCCAGAAACATCTTTGATTATTTCCCCTTTCGAATTGTACTTTACCGGGTGATAAGGAAACAGTTGAGAAAATATCGGTTCTTTTTTGGGAGTTGAAACCAGTCTGGTAAAATTACACTTTCTGTAGATCTGGCGGAAAGGCTCAGGCATGGAAAGGTTGGAGATGTCTCTAACCAGACCAGGCCTTGGTTCTATAAATATCCCCGTGGCTTTTTCTATTTCACCAATATGTTTTGAGATATGAATCAGTTTATGGTTTTTCTCAAGAATCATAGAGGACAAGAAATAAGTTTCATCAACCAGCTCCAGGTCGTCATAATAAACTGAAGTCTTAGCCAATGAGAGAAACTTACCTTCAGGTGAATAGACATTAATCCGGTGTTGTTAATTATCAATCAGGTAGATTCGGCCATCTTCAAGCATCTTAATTTTAGAGGCATCCTTTGATAGTTCACCTGGGCCCTGACCTATTCGACCAAAGGAAAAAAGGAACTGTCCGTCGTTGGCAAAACATTGAACGCGGCCATTTCCAGAATCCAGGATGAAGATTCGCCCCTCTTTATCTACGAAAGAAGAGCGGGGCTTAAAAAAATCTCCGTTACTTCTATCAGAACCGAGCACGAGCAACCTTTCCACCTTTAGAGGCTTAAACTGCAACCCCTTTGAGCCGGGATAACAATTCAGAAAAGCATCATTGGAAAAGAGGACCAGAATGAAACCCAGAAACAAGGCGACTCTTTTCATTTTGAAACTCCGGGGTTATGATACAAAAATACTGGTAAAGACCCCATTGATTTTACTCCCCAGGACAAGCTGTAAAGGCCTTTAGTTTATTTCCTTAGTGTATTTGCTTTCAATATGCTCAGATTTACAGGTTCTCCCTTTAGCTCGGTCAAAAATTTCCTTGACATATTTTTTTTAGCTGTGGTAGTATGCCAGGGCACGGGCAAGGAAGTTTGAAACTATGAGCCGCGGTTTCTTTCCACTCAGAAGGGGCAGAGCTTCTTCACCCCTTTCTTTCCTTTTTTGGTTGTCTCGTCACCTAAACTTATTGATAGATTTCTGCTGCATTTGGTGGGGCGGACCATTTAATTTAGTTAAGGGAGGAGGAAAAATGATTTTGAGACCAACGATGAAGAGAGGAAAGATTTACTATTTTTCTATTTTGGCTTTCATTATTTCAATGCTGGCCACCTCTCCTGGCCTCAGGGCGGCCGATGTAGTTATTTATGATTTTGTAAAAAAAGCCCCGGAAGCCAAATGGTACCGGGCCATTAGCTCGGCCGGTCAACTCCCCTGGAATGGTGCTGATAATGACAGCCGCGGATTTGCCCGCCATTTAGCCAATGTTGTCCTGGAGGACGGTAAGACCTATCCTCTGGTCCTTCAAACTCATCCTGAATGGAAAAACAACGGCAATATAATCGGAGTTTTCCCCGGGGTAAAAGTCCCGCCCGGAGCCACTCTCAAAGCTTCTGTCGGCTTTATTAAAGGCGCTACCCAGACCGATGGCGTCAAGTTTTATGTATCAGTCGTTAACCCCGCTGGCGGTGGGGCTGTTTTATTATCAGAACAGGCTGCTTTGTCCGACGGCCATCTGGATCAGATTTCAGCTGACCTTTCTCCCTATGCTGGGCAGACGTTAGATTTCAGGTTGAGTGTGTCCGCCGCCGGCCGGGCAGCTCAGGATTGGGCGGTCTGGGCTGCTGCTGCCATCTATGCTCCATTATCTGTGGATAAGGTTAGCCCGGTGGCCAATAAAAGCAAGACCAGAGTGCCGGCAACCACGGCCACTCAACCAAAACCTTCTGGCGGAATAGATATGCAACTGGTAATGCCGTCCGTAATCAAAACCATACCTGTGATCCCGGATAGAGCCACCCCAACTAGCCACGAGATAGAGGATATCGGACCGCTGAGCATTGAAGAGCCACTGACTCTGCTCAACCGGGTTTTCAAGGACAACAAAAAACCTAACACCTATTACTACCTTCCCCGGGAAATCAATCTTATCCGGGATAAAGCGGCCGGTGGCTACCGGATCAGTGCCGTCTGGACCACCGATCAGAGGGTCAAAACCACCATGACTCTTAAAGCCAATATCGACCCGGCGGATGTCAAATTGATGGAAGAAGCTCTGAAAGCAGACAGAGGATCACAATCAGTCCTCAAGTCGCTCCCTTATGATGGAGCAACCATAATAGATATGCAGGGCTGGGAAGATTGGGAAATTGAAAATATCCGGATACCGAGTTTTGGTTCTCTGGAAACTGAACTGCCCATCAATATTGCCATGACTCCAGATACCCTGGCTGAGTTGAAACCACTTCTCGAAAAAGAAGGGTTAACCGCCGGAATGAAAATCAAGTCCGGAACGGTCGAAAGAGAGATTCCCATCAGGATTGGACTGAAATATTTTACTGGCCGCTGGTATTCTGGCGTGGAAGAACTGGGCTTTTCTATTGATGAAAAAAATTCTGTGCTTTACCTACACGGCGTCAGGAATCAGTCTGATTTTCCGATCAAGGTTTCTTCGGTGAACTTGCGTTTCCGGCTTCCTGGCGGTGAGGATGTTTACAAAAACCTCAAGTGTCTCAAAGAAACGGTTATTGAGCCCGGTCAGGCCCTGGATCTGGAAGTTCAGTTTGCCCCGAAAGGCCTGCTGCTGGCTGAGTACCGGAAGGCTTTCCCGACTGCACCCCCTGCTCCTAAGAAAAAGAGCCCATTACTCGAAAAGGGATTGGGAGCCTTGAAAGACGAGCTGGAAAAGAAACTGGATAAGGACAAGCTCGGGGAAGCTCAAGAACTGCTGGCTAAGGATGAGACCGGCAAGCCGGCCAGTCCGAAGGTGGACGCTTTCTTCAGACAATACGCCCGCAGCTTCTGGATGGAAATAGAACCAGATTTCAGTTGCCAGCCCTGTCTGGACAGGATCTGGAGCAATATTGAAGTCGTCTCATATATCGAAAGAATGAGAAAGCTGCAAGTTGAAGCTCTATCCAGCGTTTTTAATCCGACTGCTTACGACTTTCCGCTGGAGGTGGAAAAAGTGCGGGTAGAAATCCGCTCACCCTATCTCAGCGCTCAGAGCCGGAGCGGGCTGGTGACCGGAATAGACTTCAATAAGAGTAAGCTTAAGGATCAGGTGACAGTTTACCTGCCAACCGCCAGCGGAGAACAATTCAATTTTGAATATAAGATCAAGGCTGTCTTAAAAACCGGACAGATTGCTGAATCACCCGGCTGGGAAACAGTGACCGATAGCTTAGACCTGACCATTGGTCCCTATCAGATCAAAAATCTTTTCAACAATTAGAGGGGAGACCGAAATTAACCAGTTGATTTCATAAGAATAAGGAGGAAGACATGTGTGGCTCTGAAAAGAAAAGGGCAAGAGTTTTTCTTGTGTTTTTTGCCCTCACTTTTTTATTGATAGCCGCTGGACTGCAGGCTGAAGTCCTGCTCGACAGGGAACCGGTTCAGGTCGCCAGGACTCTGCTTTTCCGGGATCATGCTGATGAACATGGTTATCACTATATGCCTCTGGCCCCAAAAATTGCTACCTGGCCTGACGGCAAACCGAAGTTCACTTTCATTCAGTATGTCAGAACAGGGAAGGAAATCACTGGTGGGATTCTCCATTTTCTCTGCACCTTCGGTTTGAATCAGACAGAGCTTAAAGAAGCAGAACAGGAACTTACCCGAATAGATAAGGATGGAAAGATTATCGGCCCGGTCATGTTTGTCTCGGGCCAGTTTTATATCATCTCGGCCTCAGCCGGGGAAGGTGGAATATTCAGCCGGAGAGTGGTAGGCACAGGAAAAGCTCCAATCCTGGCCGGTTCGGAAGCGGCCGTTTCTATTGCTCTGACTGAAGAAGGCTCAACCCTTTTGATGGAATCTTTCAAGAAACCAACTTCCGATGTTTCTGTTCAGTTTCTTATGACCTACCAGGGGCTAACCCCGGCTTACCAGGCGCTCCTGACCGTTGATTGGGATAAAGTCTATAACCATAAAGAATTCAAAGCTAAGGGGGGGAATTTTCTGGTAAGTGCCCAGATTCATAAGATATACGATGAATTAAGAGAACAAGGTGCCATCAAGCTGGAAGTTATTGGCGAAGACACTAAAATGGATGAACTTCTTGATACGGCTTATAACACCATTACCAAGATGATGTTTGAAGCTAAACCGGTTAAACCTGAGGAGATGGGCCAGGCTCAGGCCTCAACCAGTTCCAGCCGGCTGGGTAACCTGTCCGGGACAGCTCACTTTGGCTATTTCCAGAAGCAGGTAAATTTGAGCGGCAAATATACTGTTGACCTGACCAGACGGAAACGGGACCAGCGTGAAGTTCCACTGACCGGAAATATTGGCGGAGTCTATCAGCAATATGGTCAGAATTCAGAGTTTTTCTCAGTGGTTGACCTGGATGACCCGACTTTTGAAGAACGAACAATTAATGTCATTTTAGATGGAGAAGATCTACAAACTTTTCAGCAATTTCTAAATTTTGCCGGCATAACTTTTAAAAAAGAATATGAAAGTGGAGAGATGAAACCTGTAACTGAGGACCTGATTTTTGACCGCACCAAGTTCGGGCAAAACGGAAACAAGCTGTCACTCAAATACCGGCGGAAGGGCGACCAGACTGAAAAATGGTTGGAATATGAATACAAGCCAATCTGGAGCTATGCGGGTGGCCTGGAAGTGGCCGGGGAGTGGATCAAGACCAGCCAGCCTGTTATTACCCTCACCCCGCCCCACAAATACAGATATATTGAAGTCCTGGCTGAAGAAGAAAATATGAACAGAAATAGGATCATCAGAATTGCTGTTCAATTCCGCCATAAAAATTTCGGCCGGCAGCTGCAAAAAGAAGTTGTGCTGCGTAAAGGGGAGCCTCTCAATACTAACTATGTTTATTTCCACGAGCCGAATAATCTTGAGTATGAATACAACATAACCTGGCTTTTTAAGGACAATACCAGAGTTTCCTCTGGCTGGAAGAAGGCTACCGATCCATTTATTTATGCCTATTATGAAAAGTAAGCATCCTGAATGAAAGGAGAATCTATTGGCTTTTAATAAAGCGGCCGGCCTTTTAGTCCTGTTACTGCTGATAGGCACGACAGGCCTTCTGGCCGATCCTGTTCTGACCAGACCTGAGACCGTAGCTGACCGGATTATTATTTATCCGGACCATAAAAATCCAAAACTTTTCTACTACGTCCCGACACAACTAAATCTAAGTCAGACTTTTGGCCAGCCCAATTTCTTTTTCTATAAATATGTTTATATTAAAGACCGGGGAACGGATGATCCCAGGTCCACCACCGGCGGAGTTCTGACCCTTTCGGTTGAATTTGGAGATGCGACCGAAATTCTGAAAAAAGAAAAAGGACTCCAGTTCGAGTATCGTCCTGTTCCGGTTGAGACTATTGACATAAGCCTGAGTTATACCGGCCTGGAAAATAAAGAACAAGCAGAAACTGAAGGGGAGGAAAAAGCCCTCGGTTCAAATAAAATTTTATGGACAGGAAAGAGCTTCACCTTTCCTCTAAGTGGTGCCTCAGCTTCTTATTTATGGAAGATTTATGAAGAGAAAAAAGCGGCTGGTTTGAGTGTCGAGTGTTCCTTTTCTTACAGCGGTTATGAACTGGACCAGGAGGGCAAATTGCAGCCCGGAGAAAGAAGCGGACGGCTGAGCCTGGATGTACCGGTTTCTATGGAACAATATCCGGGGCTATTTCAGGTCATCAACCTGGCCCAGAAGTTTTCTTTCAATTACCGAAAGATGAGTGTAATTTGTTTTGATTTCGTCAACGGGCTTAATGACGATGTGGTCAAAATGACGGTGGAAGTGGAGAGTACCACCGCCAGAGGGCAGAAGGATATAAAAAGTGTGGTCTTTTCGGCTGATACCCAACCCCAGTACAACCTGGAGTTTAACGTTCCGGAGGCTAAAGGCGGGAAATACAGGTTCAGATTGACAAAAGTATATACTGATGGCCATTCAGAGCGGAGTCCTTGGCAGGAAGGCGACAATGCCTTTCTTGATCTGTCGAGCTACGAACTGGTGATTAAAAATAATGCGACCTGAACAAGTTATGAGTAAAGGAGAAAGCCGGGTGGTTAGGTTAAAGCCGGTTCGTTTAGGGTTTGAAGGAAAATACTTTTTGATTAACCTGTGCCTGCTTTATGGAGAGAGGAGCCATAAGCTGTGGTAACAGGGCAAAGGTTATAAGTAACAGGAGGAAAAAAATGAAAAGAAAGTTAACAACCTTCTCAGTTGTGTTGTTCCTTCTATTAATGACCGGCGGCCGGCTGGCGGCAGAAGTGGCAGTGGAGGAGGTGATACAGGCGGGAAGATTTGTGTTTTACCGTGACCATGCTGACCCGCATAAATATTATTATGTACCCGACCAGCCTCGTCTGGCCACCCGGAGTGATGGGACACCAGAATTCACGCTCATCAAATACACTAAAACCGGCAGCACAACCAGGGGCGGCGTGATCCATTTTCTGGTTACCTGGGGTTTTACCGATAATGAGCTGAGGTTGGCCGAGTCAGCTTTGAAATCTGTGGACGCGCAGGCTAAACTGGCCGGGCCGGTGCCG
The DNA here is from genome assembly GCA_028749115.1 of Acidobacteriota bacterium. GTDB lineage: Bacteria > Acidobacteriota > Aminicenantia > Aminicenantales > Saccharicenantaceae > Saccharicenans. The sequence continues at coordinate 107,383 of JAQURD010000003.1, forward strand.
TTTAAGGAAGGGACATTCCAGATAATCTCGGCCACGGCCGGTCAGAATGGAATCTTCAGCCAGCGGATAGTGGGCGAGGGAAAGGCGCCATTGCTGCCAGGGCAGAAGGCGGCCGTCTCCATAGCCTTAACTGAAGAGGGGGCGTCTTTATTGTGGGAGTCGTTCCAGAATCCAACCTCTGATGTTTCAGTTCAGTATGTTTTGAAGTTTTCAGGAATAACGCCGGCTTTCCAGGCTAAACTTAAAGTGGATTGGGACAAGGTCTATTCTCAGCACGATATCAAGCTGGGAGCCGAGGGGACAATCAAGATGGTCAAGCTGAAAGCAGATGTAGGGGCGATGTTAGAAGAGTTAAGACAGAAAGGAGCTATCCAGCTGGACGTACTGGGCGAGAATGAGAATATGGGAAAACTGCTGGAGACCGCCTACAATCACATCTTGCAGCTGATGTGTGACCGGGTGCCAACCGGAGGAGGAACTGCCCCTTCTACCAGCAGTTCATTTCTATGGCAGAGAAATATTACTAATCAACCATTTTTATGGAATAAAGCCAGCTGGTTTGAGCAGGAAACCTTAAGGACTGATCTTTTTGATTGGCTTTCTCCAGAGAAAAACTCTGGTGGTCCCAATGTTCTAAAATCTATCCAGGAGCAGAGTCAGCCGGTTCCCTGCGACAACCAGAGTAGTGAAATATCTAAGAACCATGAAAGAACAGCTCTGGCTCTATTCAGGACCGAGAAGTATAAACAGGCCATTCGTTATTATGAATTAGCCTACGAGGCCTGTCCTGACCCTAAGCATCTTTACTCCATCGGCTGGATAAAAGCTTATAAATTACGTGAATTTGTTTCAGCCAAACAGACTTTTGCACTCTTTCTGGAAAAGTCGGCTAATTTCCCGGCCTATGAAGGCCTTAGAAATGAAGCCTCTAATTTTGTGACACTTGTTGAAGAGTCCCAAGCCGCCTTAGAAGAGATGGATAACCTGGCCAATCAGGGAAAATATCACGAGGCTTTGAAACTGATTGGAGATTATTTTCAAAACACTCCCTCCCCAGTCTGGTTGTATAATTCGGCTTATATGTATACAGAGCTTGGCTTAAGCACCGGAGATGTCTCTCAGTTAACCAAGGCCAAGGGTATCTTGAATGAAGTTAAGCAGAGAGTAGAACAAATCGGGGCTACTAATACACCAGTTTATGAACAGTGTCTGATGCTTTCAGAAAGAATCGAAGAAGGAATAATAAAACTGGGACCACCAAAGCAGGCTCAACAGGCAGTCCAGACCGCTGATGCAGCCACAGACCGAACAGGAGCAGTTAAGGCCAGTGAGGAGGAAGCCAGGCGGGCCCGCCGTCTGCAGGCCCAGACCGAAACTGGTGGAGCCACAACCACGGGAGCTCAGACGGCAACCGGAGCAGCCACCACTGATAAGAAGGCTGCAGACCTTAAAGGAGGGGTCAAGACCGATACCAGCACCAAGCCTGCCGGTACTATTGAGGGCGGAACCAAAACCCCTTTGCCAGGGGACAAATCAACGCCACCGGCCACCACCGCTGCTGGTCAGGCCGCAACCGCCCCTGGACAGACGCAGGCTGGTCAAGCTGCGTCCACCCAGGCCGCAGCCGCCACGCCAACTATCAACGTCAAGCTGGGTTACACTTTCAAGCGCATCAAGCTTTCGGGCAAGTATGAAGTGGACATGCGGCGTCGCCTTCGGGAAGACCGGGAAATCGTGATGAGCGGCAATATCAGCGGCATCTATAAGGAGTTCGGGGAAGACAAAAGATTTTTCAGCGTGGTCAGCCTGGATGACCCGGCTTTCCAGGAGAGAACGGTGGAAGTGATTCTGGATGGGCAGGATGCTGATGACTTTAAAAATTATGTGAACAGCGTCTCAGTGATATTCCGTAAACAGAGAATGGGTGGGCCGGTGATGACTGGCGAGGTTAAATTTTTTGAGCAGCAGTTTGCCGAGAAAGGCAACCGTTTGAGCTATAAATATAGCCGGGTTAATGAGGCTTCAACCGAGTGGTTGAATTACGAGTACAGGACGAAGTGGAATCTATATGGCGGTGTGGAATGGGAAAGTGATTGGGTCAAGACGTCAGATTCAGTTCTGACTCTGACACCACCGGTGCGGCGGCGGGCGATAGAAATTTCAGTGGATGAGGATAATATCCTCCAGAACAAAGTCAAAGCAGTAGCCATTCAGATCAAGCATAATATTTTTGGCCGGGACATCTTAAAAGAAGTGGTTATAGATTATGACAAAGGTGACCCTCTGCAGTTCAACTACACTTACATGCATGAAGATGGTAAACCCGGGTATAACTACCGGTTAATCTGGCTTTTGCTGGACGGCAAGGAGGTAGAAACGAACTGGACCAAAGGGGAAAGTCCCTTCCTCTTTGCCGTTTTCAGCAAATAGAAATTATCATATATAAAGAAAAGAATAGGAGGCAAAGATGCACCAGAAAAAACTGATGGGTATCCTGCTGGCTGCTTTCTGGCTGGCTGGTTTGGTGCCCTATGCGGCAGCGGAAGTTGAACTTGATTCGGTTCCGCTTCAGGTGGCCAATGCCATCCTTTTTAAGGACCATGCCGACCCCAATGTTTATTATTACATGCCGAATCAACCCCGGCTGGCTTATTGGCCCGACGGAACACCAAAACTAACTTTTCTCAAATATACCAAAGCCGGAAAAGAAGAATCAAAGGGCGGTATTCTGCACTTTTTTGTTAAATACGGTCTGGATGAACAGGAATTGAACAAAGTCAGGCAGGGATTGAAGGAGATAAATCCTGAGGCCACTATCAAGGGCCCACTGGTTTTCAAAAAAGGCTCTTTTATGGTCATTTCGGCGGCAGTCGGAGAAGGTGGGGCTTTTACCAGGAAGATTATTGGCGAAGGCAAAGCCCCCTTGATTTCAGGTTCGGAGGTTTCGGTGTCCATCGCTGTTACTCCTGAAGGAGCTACGTTTCTGGAAGAAGCTTTACGGCAGCCCACTTATCCGGTGAGCGTCAGGTTTGAGATGACCTATGAAGGCCTCACCCCTAAGTACCAGGCCACCGCCACCATTCACTGGTCTAAGGTCCGGGAGTATTTTGACCAGTACAATAAATGGAAGATTTACAAAAAAAAGAAACTGGGAATCTGGACCTGGTATGTTAAAACCGGAACAGGAGAATATCGTGAGATTAAAGATGAATTGACCTCTAAGGGTGCGGTCAGGATTGACATTACTGGAGAAGACCAGAACCTGGACGGCCTGATGCAGAGCCTGGTCGACACGATCATGCGCGAAATGTTCGACACCAAGCTAGATTTGCCAGAAGAAGATGAAGGAGAAAAAGGGGAAGAAGGAAAGGAACAAGACCGGCCCTATGGCGTCAGCACTACCAGAAAAAAGGTCAACCGAACAGATGACTGGTCAATCAACATGACCAAGCGCTTGCGGCAGGAGCGTGATACCGGACCGATGGATGCCAGTATCGGCGATATAATGAGAAAGTTCAAGAACAATAAAAAGGTTTTTGACATTATCAATCTGGATGACCCTGACCTTCAGGATAGGGTTGTTTATGCCATACTGGACAGTGAAGATTTTGAGACTTTCAAGAAATATATAAATTTTGTAACTGTCAGTTTCAAGAAGACACATAAAACTGGAGAGCCTACCACCCGTGATGTGATCTTCAACGCCCAGACTTTTGCCGAACAGGGCAATATGCTGTCTTTCGTCTACCCACGGCTGGGAGAAGGAACCACCTGGTTAAGCTATGAGTATAAGACTACCTGGAGTTTTAAGGGCGGCATCAAAGTGGACAGCCCGTGGAGCAGGAGCGAGGAAGCAGCTATAAATCTCTTTCCGCCTCACCGCTACCGGGAAATAGACGTCATTGCCGATGAAGAGAATGTTCGAGCCTACAACATTAAGTTAATAACTGTCACCTTCAAGAACAAATTTGCTGACTGGGACAAGACCGGCGAAGTCAAGCTGCTGCCCTTTGAAACACTCCTGGCCAAATATGAATATATCCATCCAGAAAATGATATGAATTACCAGTATCAGGTAACCTGGCTGCTCGGAGATGGGAGGAGGGTGTCCTCCGGCTGGCAAAGGACAACTGAACCATTTGTTTATGCTCTTTATCAGGAGAGGTGAAGTTAGATCCTGAGGCCAGAGTTTCAAATTTGGCTGGTGGAGAGGATCGTAGACTACCGCCATTCATAACCTGACCGGCGGCCTGTTCAGGGCCAAAACCAGGAAAGGGTGTAGACACTGGCCCAGGTAATGACGGTCAAGTTTGACCAGAGCCTTATCAGGCAGGTTCCCCGTAATCAGGTATTGAAAATAAAGCTGGAAGTGGACATAAATCCACCGCCTGGCTTTTTGACCGAGATGCGGTACTTGTTGCGGCCGATTCCGTTTGCTGTCCGGGTCTTCACCCTGCCAGATATGTTTGCCAGTAAAACGCACGCTGTCTTAGGCCGTGGCTGGAAGAGTCAAATGAAAGGAAGAGACTGGTATGATCTCGTCTGGTTTGCAGCTTACCACCCTGAGTTGCGGTTAGCTCATCTCGAGCAAAGAATGCGCCAGACGGGTCACTGGACAGGACCGGCACCTTTAACAGAAGATGATTTACACCACCTGCTGGTGCAACGAATCGAGAAGGTAAATATCGAGCAAATCAAGCAGGAGGTGGAACCATTCGTCAAAGATCCGGCTTCCTCAGCCGTCTGGTCAAAGGACTTTTTTCTGGATATTGCCTCCAGGATAAAGCCCATTCAGCCAGCACCTTCACTGGATTAAGGCCCTGCAATCTGGTTTTCGCTTCAAATAGATTATATCGCGAGTCAACGAATCGCTCTCGTGTAGATTTCTTACTAAAGAATCAAATCAATTTCATATAGATTTTCTCGTGAGGCAATGAATTACTGCGGTCTTGATTGGTAAAGGTGTAAGTTGAGTTAATCCAGATTTAAGAATCAGGCTATTCAGGCCGGCAGAGGTAAATTTGACAGAGCTGCGGCCGAGATTTAAAATTTCTGCTGGCTAACGACTAAAGTCAGGTGTTCTTTAAGGAGGATCAGATGAAATGGTCAAGGTCGGTGAGCGTTTTTGTTGCCCTGTTCACCCTTTTGGCTATCTCGGCTCTGGCCGCCGGAATGACACCCCTTCAGAAAGCCATTCAGAAGGGGGACATCAAAAAGGTCACTGAGCTTTTAGATAAAGGGGCTAATATTAATGAATGGAATTTTGGCACGCCTCTAATTATGGCTGCCTCATCTGGCAAGCTGGAGATAGCCAAGCTTCTCATTGAGCGCGGAGCCGATTTAAATATGATCGGACAGAACGGCTGGACAGCTCTCGGCTGTGCGGCCGCCGAAAACCAAAGTGAAATAGTTGACCTTTTAATCAGCAAGGGGGCAGATGTCGATCAGGCTATCCAGGGGATGAAAACCTGGGCCGAATGGTCACACAGCCTCGGAACTAACCTTGACAAGAAATTAAGTCAAGGAGCAATGTTAATTCAAAAACGTGCCGGGCAGGCCTATTACTCCTCCGGTCAGTACGAGAAAGCAGCCACTGCCTTCAGGGCCCAGATTCAGTCCGAGCCTCAGGAACCCCAGAACTATGTCTGGCTGGCCTTTTCTGATCTAGCCATAAAAAAATATGACGAGGCCCGGGCCGCAGCCGAAGCAGCTCTTAAGCTGGTTCCTGACAATGTTGAGGCTTTTCAGGCTTTGGCCGATACCTTAGCTGCCACCGGGGATTACCCCGGAGCGATTAATTCCCTTAACAAAGCCGTTTCCCTCAATCCTAAAAATCCCTGGGTCGAGATGCGGCTGGGGAATATTTTCTATAACCTGGGAAACTATGACGAAGCCATCAGCCATTTTCGCACTGCTTCAGAGCTAGCCCCGGATGAGCTTTCGCCTCTAAGAAGTGTGATGAACGTTGCCGCTCGAGCCGGAAAATACGACGAGGCCATCTCCGCGGCCAGCACTTTGCTCGCCAAGCTTCAGCCAAAAGACAGCGCAGAAGTGCTCGGCCTTAGAAGTTTTCTTTATCGGGAAAAAGGTCTTCTCACTGAAGCCGCCGCTGATGCTGATAAAGCAGCTTCCATCGATCCGGCTCAGGATTGGACACACGTCGCCCGCGCGGCTGTCGCTTTAGATGGCGGAGATAATGACCTGGCTCTGAACGAGCTGTCAGCAGTTAAAGACCCGGAGAATATGGTGGCGGCCGTTCTTAAGGTTGTGGCTGTAGCCAGAAAAGGTGACCTGGCCGGGGCTGAATCAGCTTTCAGCTCGATCATCAGAAAAGTGGCCTCCTCAACTAATGCTCTTGTCATCCGGAACGCCAGCCTGGCGCTTGACCTGCTTAAACCTGTCCGCCAGGCTCATCTTGATAAAGCAGCTTCCTTAGTTGCCGGGTCAAACTGGACAGAAGCCCTGAATGAATATGCTGCCGCCTTTAGAATTAGTAACAAGGCCGGGCGGGAAGAACTCCTCTCCACGGTCAGTACTCTCTTTAAGAGTCATCCGGAATTAGCCGAACTCCCCGAGGAAGCCCGCAAGTATTCTCTCCGGGCTGAGGTTCTAATCCAGGAAAAAGACCTGACCGGAGCAGTTGAGGAATTTAATCAGGCACTTAGCCTGGCTCCGTTTTGTCCTGTTCTCTACTATAATCAGGCCGTGCTCTTAGCCCATCTCAAACAATATAACCAGGCAGTTGAACAGATGAAAACTTTTCTCACCCTGGCTCCAGAGGATCAAAAAGCCCGTGAGGCCAAAGACATGATTTATCAATGGGAATTCAGGCTCGAGCGCCAGGCCGGCAAATAATAAGCCCCGAAGTTAAGTTTATAACCTGGTTGAAGCTACAAGTTAAGGCACACCGGCTTGGGCTATATTTTAAAGTCACAACGGCTCCCTGAGACTGCATCCAGGCCGGGCTCAAATTGAGCCCTCAGCCTTTTGAGCTCTTAGCCTTGAATTTAATTCGAAAGGCCAGCTACAATCTAACTGCGTCCGGCCATTTCCGCTGCTAATTTTTCATTCTTCCCTGAACCAGCTATTTTCCTTAGCTCCAGTAGCCCAACAATAATCATCATCGCCACGGCAATTGAGACCAGTTGAGCCGGGCTAATGTAAGCGAGGTTAAACCGCTCATGTAAACCAGGGATATAAATAGCCGCCACCAGAAAACCGATCGCCCCAGCTGCCCAGATGTTCATGACCTTATTGGTAAATGCGCCCTGGGCCAGGACGGATTCTTTATCGGAACGGGAGATAAAAGCCAGAATAATATGGCCAAAGATCCAGGCGGCAAAAGCAAAGGTCTGAGACTCGGTCACAGTTAGATTCCTGCCTCTCGCATAGAAATAAACCGCTGTTACCCCGGCAAACAGGACAGCTCCTTTGATTAAGATATCTCTCACCACCCGGCGGTTGATGATATTCTCTTTAGGATTTCGAGGCAGCCTGGTAAAGATATCCTTTTCCTTAGGTTCTGCCACAAAGCCAGCCGAGGCAGCCAGATCCATAAACAGCTCCAGAACAATGATCTGAATCGGAGCTAAAGGCATCGGAATACCAGCCAGGGCCGGCAGCAAAAAGATCAAAATCAGCGCAACTTTGACCGCTAAGTAATATTTAATTCCTTTCTGGAGATTGTCAAAAAACTTTCGGCCTTCAAAAATTCCCTGAGTAATGGTGATGTAATTATCATCAGCCAGCACCACCTCAGCTGCCTCTTTAGCTACATCCGTTCCGCGAATGCCCATGGCAATGCCAATATCAGCCCCCTTGAGAGCTAAAGCATCGTTCAGACCGTCGCCGGTGACCGCCACCACTTCTCCATTTTTCTGCAGAGCCTGAACAATCCGGTATTTGTGCTGGGGAGTGGTTCGAGCGAAAACCGAAACTGTTTTAACTGTTTGCTGCAAGTCTTCATCACTCAGCTTATCCAGCTCTTCGCCGGTTAAAACCCGCTCGTCTCCTCTGATAATACCAACTTCCTTAGCGATATAACGGGCAGTTAAAGGGTGATCGCCAGTGACCATAATAGTCCGGACACCGGCCTGAGCCACCCGGGCAATGGTTTCTTTAACTTCGCTTCTCGGCGGATCTTCAAAGCTAATCAGCCCGGCAAAATTTAAGTTCTTTTCAAGCTGGCTAAAATCAAGCTGCTCTTCGCCGGGGCTTAACTTTTTACAGGCTACAGCTATCACCCGCCGGCCCCTGGCCGTTTCTTCGGCCAGTTTGTTTTTAATCTCGTCGCTGATGTTCTGACTCATGGCCAGGATTTCTTCCGGGGCACCGCTGGCGAACAATTCATAGTCATTGCCACTTTTTCTGATAATTGATTTGGTCTTCCGGCCGCTGCCCAGGTTCCGCTGGCGAACAATCTCGGAGGCCGCCTCAACTATCTTCAACTCAGCTGCCTTATTTTTAATTTCCTGCTCCATAGGCGATAGAGAATAAGGGGAAATTGCTCCCAGTGCTTTCTTTATGATTTCTTCCTGACTGCCCGGATAAAGCAAAACGATGCGCATCTTGTTCTCAGTAATGGTGCCGGTTTTATCGGTCACAATGACCGTGGCATTACCCAGGATTTCGGCTGCCTTAATTCTTTTTACCAGAAAATTATTCTTGGACAGGGTATAGGCCCCCAGCCCTAAGACCATGGTGATAACGATCGGTAATTCTTCCGGAATGGTGGCGAAAGCTAAGGACAGCCCGGTTAAAATCATAGTTTTAAGCTCCTGGCCGCGGATGATGCCCACCACCGGAATTAGAATGGAAAAGAAAACAGCTAAATAAACCAGTTTACCGGCTAAGGATTTCATGGCCAGTTGCAAAGCCGTCTTGGGCGGCCTGACTTCTTTCAGACTGGCGGCAATTTCACCCAGTTTAGTCCGGCGGCCGGTAGCCGTGACCTCAGCCTGCCCTTCACCGGAAACAACCACCGTTCCGGCATAAATCTCATCATTGTTATTTTTGTCCTGGGGGAAGGATTCGCCGGTCAGGGCCGATTCATCAACCTGCAAACTGATGCTCTGCTCAACCCGGCCATCAGCCGCTATCCTGGTGCCTGGAGTTAAAATCAAAATGTCGCCAGGGACTACTGCCTCCGACTCGATTTCTGTTATTATTCCGTCCCTGAGAACTCTGGTTTTAGGGGCAGCAATCTTTTCCAGAGAGGAAATGGCTTTTTTGGCCCGGTACTCGTTGTAAACTTCGGCCAGGACCAGTAAGAAAATGACGGCAAAGATGGTAATGGCATCGGCCAGTTTGCCCCACAGGCTATAGACAATACCGACTACCAGCAAGAGAAGAATCATCGGTTCGGTTACTTCGTGCCTGGCTATGCCAAAAAAGCTGATTTTTGACGGCTGAAAAATCTGATTAGGACCAAATTGCTGGAGTCTTTGCCTGGCCTCTTCAGCGGTCAGCCCTTTTTTTTCTTTTTGATTCATGTCAAACCTCCATCCTCGGCTTAATGCAGGTGCTCATAGTCATTACCGGCACAAATTTCACATTCAGATTGAATGACGGTATGACTGATATTGTATTTAGATTTAACCATCTCATTTATCTCAGAGACTATCTGGTTAATCGAATCGATATCATTCCTATCTATTAAGACATGCGTACTGAGGGCGTAGAGGTCAGAGGACAGGCTCCAGACATGGAGGTCATGAATTCCGTTGACGCCTTTAACAGATTGAATATCCCCGGCCAGATTTTCCAGATCAATGTTTTTGGGGGTAGCTTCCATGAAGATATCGATTGATTCTTTGATGAGTCGGACAGAACTGACCAGGATGAAGGCTCCGATCAAAGCGCTGATCAGCGGGTCAAAAATATTATTGCCGGTAATGATAATTAAGATGGCGGCCAGGATCACACCGATCGAGGTCAGAGTATCGCTCAGAACATGAAGGTAGGCTCCCCTGACATTGAGATTCTCTCGCTCATAGCCATGCATTTTTAGGACCACATACAAATTGGCCAGCAGCCCGATAACGGCGATGACGAGCATTTCCGGACCTTTTACCGACCGGGGCGAGAGAAACCGCTGATAGGATTCATAAAAAATATAGATGGTGATGAGGGCGAGAGCCACTCCGTTAATAATGGCTGAGAAAATTTCTCCCCGGTAATAGCCATAGGAAAATTTGCGGCTGGCTTTTTTCTGCGAAAGACGGACTGAAAAATAGGTCAGGAGCATGGCCAGCAAATCAACCAGAACATGACCGGCATCGCTCAATAAGGCCAGGCTGTTGGTAAAAATAGAGCCGGCGACTTCCATCAACAAAATGAACAAAGACAGGAAAATAAAGACTTTGAATCTTTTCTCCAAAATCTCCCTGGCGATCATTTCATGACCTCTTCTATCAATTCTTTAATCCTGGCTTTGGCTTCACCCAGCATTTGCTGGCCTTTGGCCGTTGTTCTGTAATATTTCCGGATCTTACCATCAATTACTTTCTGCTGGCACTGGAGATAATTTTCTTTTTCTAAAGAGTGGAGTACCGGATAGAGCGTCCCGGGACTCAGCTTATATCCATGGCGGTCCAACTCTTCTATGAGCCACAGGCCATAAACTGGCTGCTCAGCCGCATGATGAAGTATATGTATCTTGATAAAACCAAGAAAAAATTCATGAGTCAAATCATGTTTCATCTATTATGTCGCTAATCGATATCGGTATCTAATATAGCAAAAATAACAGATAATGTCAAACTAAAAAACAATCAAGATTCAAGATAAAACCAGGCCAGAATTACCATCTAAGCTGGTTCTGCCAAATTTAATTATTCCGTTTGAGGCCAGCTCTAGTTCATTAATATTAATTAAGCAGACAACGTTCTCAGGTGGAATTTTTTTTCTTAAACAACTTGAATAAAAAGTAAGCCGGGACACCAGCCACTACCGTGAGCAGAGCGATCAGAGATGGACGCGGACTTTGAAGAAAACCAAGCACCAGAATACTAACCCCGGCTATCAGGTATAGAATTTGAGCCACCGGAAAACCAGGCAATTTTAGGTTTTCTGGATATATTTTCCTTAACTTAAAAACACACAGGACAGCCAGAATCGGAAAAATGCCAAGAGCAAAACCCATGTAGGTAAGAATATGCTCAAAAGTGCCCGAGACAACAATAACGGCGGCGATTATCCCCTGCAGCCAGATGGAAAGAGTAGGGACTCTGGTCACTGGATTCACTTTGGCAGCAAAAGGGAAAAAGAGCTTGTCAGCAGCCATGGCATAATAGACCCTCGGCCCGATGATGATGAAAGCACTGATGGATGAGAAGAGGGCAAAAGCTATCATAATAGACATAAATATTTCCCAGCCAGGACCAAGCAGCTTGCCGGCGGCCAGCCCCCCAACCGAGATAACACCCTTCATTTCTGGTGGCGGGATGGCATAAACAAAGAGAATATTCAATCCCAGGTAAAGCAGCATGACCACCGCGGTTCCAAGCAGAAGTGAAAGAGGCAGGTTTTTCCTGGGCTTTTTAATTTCCGAACCAAGATAGGCTGAAGCGTTCCACCCGCTATAAGCAAACATGATCCACATTAAAGACAGGCCAATCACTTTTAGCGAAGAAAAGTCGGCTGGCAGCCACTCACCGGAAGAAAAGTTAGCCCAATTTCCTTTACTACTGGCCAGCCCGATAATAATCAAAAACAGAATTAAGCCAATCTTGCCGGTAGTCAGGACATTCTGGACACGTGCCCCTGGTTTCAAACCCTGAATATGGATGAGAGTAAAAAGCAAGATGACCACGACAGCTATTGATTTTTTGATGATCGCCGGGCCGAAAATAATACCCAGGTTTAAAGGCTGTCCCAGGCCTGGAAAAGCTCTCGCCAGGTATTCGCTAAAGCCGATAGCAGAGGTGGCAATGGGTGCTGAAAATCCTACAAAAAAAGACACCCAGCCGCTGAGAAAACCAACTAAGGGGTGAAACAGCCTGGACAAGAAATAATATTCCCCCCCCGCTTTGGGAAAAGCAGCTCCCAGCTCTCCATAACTGAGCGCCCCGCAAAATGCTACTATTCCGCCCAGCAGCCAGAGAACAAGCATTAATAATGGATGATTTAAATCCCGGAGAAGAAGTCCTGATGTAGTAAAAATGCCGGCACCAATCATGTTGGCTACAACAATGTTGATGAGAGAAGCCAGACCCAGTGACTTACCGAGTTCGATTTGAGATTTTTCAGAAACGGCCATTACTCCACCTTTTCTTTAATAGGCAAAAATCTACTAAATTAGTTTCAAACAGTCAAGAATATTTAGTTCGTCACCTTGATAAGGGCTTTGACAGACAGCCGGTTCTTATGATATTTGAGATAGAAGTCTTCAAAAGAAACAAATAAAGGAGGAAAAATGGCCAGAGAATTTAAAAATTTGTGGCTATTGATCTTCTTTTTAATTCTGCTTCTGAGCTGCCTGCAGCCAGTCTCTCTTCATTCCCAGCAAGTCAAGCTGGATGTGCCCTTCGTCCCGACCCCTTATGAGGTTGTTGATGAGATGCTCAGGCTGGCTGAACTCAAAAAGGGAGATGTCCTGTACGATCTGGGCTGCGGCGATGGTAGAATTGTTATTGAAGCGGCCAAAAGGGCTGGCATCCGGGCGGTGGGCATAGATATTGACCCGGAAAGAATTGAGGAAAGCAAGGAAAATGCCAGAAAAGCCGGGGTTGAGAAACTGGTCGAATTCAGATGCCAGAACATTTTCGAGGCCGATTTTAGTGAGGCCACTGTGGTCACCATGTATCTTTTGCCCGATGTCAATATTCGTCTGCGGCCAACCATCCTCAGAAAGCTCAAACCGGGGACAAGAATCGTTTCTCATTCTTTTGATATGGATGACTGGCAACCTGAACAGATGACCTATATAGCTTCCGAGCTCTATCCTCACACCATTTATCTCTGGATAGTTCCGGCTAATGTTTCCGGGCTCTGGGAATGGAAGATGAATTTAAACGGCCAGAAAATAACCTCCAGGTTGGAAATAGAGCAGCGCTTCCAAAAATTCAGAGGAAGCCTGTCGCTTGGAGAAGAAATCATCTCTGTGCCTGAAAGCCAGGTTAATGGAAATCTAATCGAAATCGTTGTCACACCCAAAAAATTAAAAGAGACAACTCTTAGATTTTCAGGCCGGGACGAGCGGGACAGAATTAGCGGCGAGATTCAGATAGTAAGTCATGTCAGGAATTCTACTGAAAGCTGGGAAGCCCAACGCCAGGCTGAGACGGCCACAGATATAGACCGCTGAACTGACCTGGTATTTTTTGCTTTTCTTTTTTCTTTTTTTATGTTATTAGATATTCTTAATCTTCCTTCGGGGTCAGACCATTGATTAAAGAAACAAGCGAATCGAAGGTCGAACCATTTTTTACTAGCCTGCCAGGGAAATTTTTATAATAAAAAATTTTTGCCTAAGGAGTTTTCTATGTTTTCTAACACCCATTTTTCAAAGGCTAAAAAATATTGGTACATGGGGAAGTTTTATGATTGGTCCGAGCCAATTTTCCATCCCATGATGCACGCTCTCCACTACGGGACCAGCACTTTCGAAGGCATCAGAGCTTACTTGACACCACATGGCCCGGCAATCTTTCGCCTGAAGGAACATGTCGATCGTCTTTTCCATTCAGCTTCAGTTATAAAAATGAAGGTGCTGCCTTTTACCAAAGAAGAGATTATTCAGGCCTGTAAGGATGTCATAAGAGAGAATGGCCTGGACCAGGCTTATATCCGTCCTCTGATGTTTTACTCCTACGGAAATCTCGGACTGGTTCCGTCCTTCTGCCCGATTGAACTGCTCATCGGTGCCTGGGAATGGGGCGCTTATCTTGGGGAAACAGGCGATAAGGGTGTTTTTGGCTGTATTGTGCCTAAACGCCGGATTCATATTTCTCAACTTGATCTATCTGCCAAGCTCGGTGGCGTTTATGTTCAATCAACGATTAACGGCCTGGAAGCCAGAGAGCGCGGTTATGATGAAGCAATTTTCCTCAATTTAGAAGGCCGGATTGCTGAAGGTCCCGGAGAAAATATTTGTTTGATTAAAAATAATGTCCTCCATGCCAACTCTGCCTCTGAATCAGTTCTGGAAGGCATTACCAGAAGCAGCCTGCTCGAGATAGCTCCTGATCTCGGTCTGAAAACCCTCATTGCTCCTATAACCAAGGAAGATCTATTTTCTGCTGATGAGGCTTTTTACTGTGGAACAGCCGCCGAGATTTCGCCTATAACCAAGGTTGCTGATCTGTCCGAAAAACTGGAAAATCCGCCGGTATATATTATTGGCAGTGGGAAGCCTGGAGTCCTGACCATGAAATTAGCTGAAGCCTACCGGCAAATAGTTACGGGGAAAAATCCAAAATATGAAAAATGGCTGGCCTATGTAAATAAATGAAGGGCTGAAAGCTCCTCTAGGGCTAAGAAATAATTCCGGATTGTTTACCTGAAGCTCTGGTCAGGGTGGCGGATATTTTTATCTTAACTTCATGGATTTAGAGGTCAAAATAAGGCTATAATTTTCGTGATTTAAGTCTAAAGAATAAAGGCCAGGTCAATGGACAAATTGAAAGTTAGACGGAGACTAAAGACAATAACCTCCAGTGGATTTGCCTTTTTATTACTTTTTAACTTCCTTTTTAACCTGGTTTTTGCACAGAATATCTTAAACTCCATAGCTGATAAACAGAACTATCTGAGAAAGAGGGCCTCATCCGCCGATACTACCGGTGGGAATCGTGATTTTCTGACCATACCGGCCGGGCAAACAGCTGTCCTGGCTGATCTTAAAGGCCCGGCCATTATAGATCATATCTGGATGACGATAGCCGCTGAGCCATTTTATGGCCGCAAGCTAATCCTGAGGATCTACTGGGATGGAGAAGATACGCCTTCGATTGAAGTGCCAGTTGGCGATTTTTTTGCTGTTGGCCATGGCCTGGAGAGAAATCTTCTTTCCCTGCCATTAATTCGGTCTTCTGAGGGGCGAGCTCTAAATTCTTACTGGACAATGCCCTTTCGCTGGTCAGCCCGGATAACTATGACCAACGAAGGCAGTCGAGCAGTTCGTTCATTTTACTACCAGATAGATTACCGTCAGGTTGAAGATATCAAATCCGACGAGCTTTATTTTCATGCCCAGTACCGGCAGGAATTTCCTTGTGAAGCCGGCCGCAACTACCTGATTCTGGATGCCGTTGGCCAGGGGCATTATGCTGGCTGTGTCTTAAGTGTCCTGCAGCAATCAACCGGCTGGTGGGGTGAAGGGGACGATATGATTTATGTTGATGGCCGTGAAACCCCTGAAATTACCGGCACCGGTAGTGAAGACTATTTTTCCAATGCCTGGGGGGAGCGAGAAGGAAGCCATCTTTATTACGGCTGCTCTCTGCAGGAAGAAGATTTTCAGGCCGGGGCTAAAGCTACGGTTTTTCGCTTTCATCTGCCTGACCCGGTCCCTTTTTTCAAGTCAATCAAGGTGACGATTGAACATGGCCACGCCAATGACCGTTTTGATTACTACAGCTCGGTTGCCTACTGGTACCAGGCTGAACCGCATAAACCATTACCTCCCCTGCCACCAGCCGATAAGCGGCTGCCCCTGGCTCTTGAAACAGGCGATAAGTTTTTCCTTCCAGTCTGGCTGAAGGTAGAAAACAGCCAGCCGGCTCAAATCGAATATCTTGATAAAGTCAGCGGAACAAGGCTCAGTGGGTCATCACTGACTTCTCTTCTAACCTCTTTTTATGATCAAAGTGGCCAGCGTTATCAAGCCATAACTACCCAGGGGGCATCTGCAGGCACAAGAATTTCAATGAGTCTTAAATCTGGTCTGGCTGACCTCTACAACCTTAAAATTTATTATTTAAAGGGGCCAGGCTTAAGTAACTGGCAGCTTCTAAAAGAAACAAAAACCATGGCCAGAACAGAAATCAAAGCTGAAGCCCACTCTGAAGGTCTTGAAGGTAAAGATGGACAAAAAACTGAGCAAGCCGGGGAAAATAAGGCCAGCCAGGCAGAAGCAACCCGGCCAGAGTTATCACCTGTTAATTATCTCAGCCTGGCCCAGGTCAATGCTTACGCGCCAGAAATATCGATTGATTCTCTGACCATCAGGGACCAGGAACTTCTTGCCGGGGAAAATAATTATATTCTCGAGGTGACCGGCAAGGAACCGAAATCAACAGGCTTTGACCTGGCTATTGTCAGCGTCAATCTGATACCGATCAGGCAAAATTTTGCTCTGGACTGGAATATTATTGGCCCGTTCGAAGCCCGGGATATAACTTTCCTAACCGTTCCCTATCCGCCCGAAACCGAAACAAATTTAAGTAAAAGCTATACTGGTAAAAACAATCAGCCGGCTATCTGGAAAAGTATTAAAGCCAGTGCTTCAGGTTATGTGGCTTTAAATGATCTACTTCAACCAAATGAGCAGGCTGTAGCCTACGGTCTGACCTATCTGTATTCACCTCAGGAAAGACCGGCCACTCTTCTTCTTGGTAGTGATGACGGAGTAAAACTCTGGGTAAATGATGTTCTGGTCCACACCAATCCTGCCTACCGGGGAGCTTATCCAGATCAGGACCGTATCAGTGTCAATTTAATGGCGGGCTGGAATAAGGTTTTAATTAAAGTACTACAGGGTAGTGGCGGATGGGGGTTTTACCTGAGGATACCTGACCCCGGAGGCGAATATCGCTGGAGTGCTAAGTCAGCAGCTAAATGAATATAATTTCAGAGTGGATTCCTGACCCATCTTAGACCTGTTTTGTAGCCAGACGATTCGGGCTCTTTTTTACTGTTTTAATATTTCCTCAGTTTTGGTTCTAATTATCTCCAGAGCCAGCCGGACATGCCTTTCCTCTGTCGTTCTCTGGCCGACAACTAACCTGATAGCAAATTTCCCCTTAAGGGTGGTATGGGTCATAAAGACTTTTCCGGTGGAGTTAATAGCCTGAAGCAACTCCCGGTTGAATACATTTAGTTCCTCCTCTGGGCGACCATCATTTAAACGAAAACAAACCAGACTGAAATAAACCGGGGCTAAAATCTCAAATCTTTTATCCTTTGCCAGTTCGTCTCTGAAAATTTCCGCCAGATGAATGTGTTTGCGAATAATTTTTCTTATTCCTTCCACCCCATATGACCTTAAAACAAACCATAATTTCAGGGAGCGAAAGCGGCGGCCAAGCTGAATTCCCCAGTCACGAAAGTTTTTAACCTCCGTATCCACTCCTGTTTTTAGATATTCTGGATGAATTTCAAAAGTTCTGGTCAAAATTTCAGGATGACGGATAAAAAAAGCTGAACAATCAAAATTAGTCAGCATCCATTTATGCGGATTAAAAACCAGCGAATCAGCATATTCAACTCCCTCCAGAGCCCAGCGCTTCTCCGGCAGGATAGCTGCTGTCCCGGCGTAAGCGGCATCAATATGAAGCCAGATTTTATGTTCGGACGCCAGCTCACCAATGGCTTTCAGCGGATCAACCGCACCGGATGAAGTTGTTCCTACCGTAGCTACGATCGCTGCTGGCTTAAAACCAGCTTTCAGGTCAGTCCGGATGGCCTTTTCCAGTTCTCCCGGAATCATGGCATATTCATCATCGGTTGCAATATGAACCAGATTCTTACGGCCATAACCAGCTATTTTTACATTCTTTTCAACGCTCGAATGGGCTTCCTGCGAGGCATAAATCCTCAAAATCCGGGGAAAACCTGCCTCATTGGTAGCAAAATCGGTAGCTTTCTCCCGGGCAGCCAGCAGGGCACAAAGGGTGGCTGTCGAGGCTGTATCCTGAATAACACCAGCAAAATCCTCTGGCAGGCCTATCATCTGACGAAGCCAGTCCATGACTACTTCTTCCAGTTCAGTCGCCGAAGGTGAGGTCTCCCAGATCATACCTTGAGTGCCCAGCCCGGCTGAGAGTAATTCTCCCAGAATAGAAGCAGGGCTATTATTCGATGGGAAATAGGCAAACCAGCCAGGATGTTGCCAGTGTGTCATTCCGGGAAGAATAATATGATTAAAATCCTTCAGGATATTATCCATCCCCTCAGGCTGAGATGGAGGGGAAACAGGCAGTTGATCCTTGATTTCGCCTGGTCTGACCGTTGATTTCACCGGGTATTTTTCAGCTTCTTCCAGATAATCGGCCACCCAATCTATCAGTTGATAACCGTATTTCTTGAAATCTTCTTTTTTCATAGTCATTTCTCCTTTTTTGGGTCTTAGCAAGGAGGTTTTGCCCTCCGGACTTGCCTTTTTAACCCAGCAGATACTATTTTATTATCTTTTACCACCTATTTTAAAGTCTTTAAGACATAAAACTGGTTGTTTTTGAGCTTTTTCTGGCTTAAAACAGCCATTTTTAATTAATTGTCTGGTGTCTTAAAGAAACATTACTCTTTTTTCTTGATCTTTATAAAGATGTATGATATAATATTTAAGTTGTTGAGATGGGAAACGATATAATATTGTAAAGCTTTTTCGGCCTTCATCTTCAGTTTAAGGCTGCCGTTATCCAACTGCAACTAAAATGCCTGCCTGATTGTTCTCATTCTTGAGAACAAAAGATGAGAAAATATAAGATAGATGCCAAATTATCGCCCGTAAAATCCTCCTTTCTATAACCTCCTCCCAAGTCCTTCACCCTGAGCCCTGCTTCTTCCCGGGCAGGGCTTTTTTATTTTAATCCGAAAACGATTTATTTCTCTTAAAAAAAGATGGCCTAATTCTATTGACTATTCCCATTGATGAGTTAGAATTGTAGCTTCAGTGTTATGGGTTTGAAAGACAGGGAAGTCCGTTTGAGGCGGACACAGCCCCCGCTACTGTAATCGGCGACAAATCCCCGAACACGCCACTGCCCCTCGGGGCGGGAAGGCCGGGGAAGAGGATGACCCGAGAGTCAGGATACCTGCTTTAAACCCGGCAGCCTTTTCTATCTTCGGGTGGAAGATAGAAAGTGGCCTGTCCAGAAATTTCTCAAGCGGGGGGAAAGGAGTTTTTCATGAAAAAATACCTTCCTACCCTTTTGCTTTTTTGCCTGCTTCCCACTACTATTTCCATCCTGTTAGCCGATGAAGAGAAACAGCAGGAAAAAATCCATCATGAAATTGTGGTTACCGCTACCCGCCTGGAAACTCCGGCCAATAATGTGGCCCAGGCGATGACCGTTATCAGAGTGGAGTCATTAACTCCGGCCAATCTGGCTCAGGCTCAAAATCTTTTTGCCCGGGTACCTGGAATCTTTTTTGTGCAAACAGGCTTGACAGGTGGAACCGGATCAGTTTTTATCCGTGGGGCAAACTCGGAGCATACTTTATTTATGCTGGATGGATTTGAACTGAATGACCCGATTTCTCCAGCCCGTTCCTTTAATTTCAATCTATTTAACCTGGCCCTCATTGATCGAATAGAAGTCCTTCGCGGGCCTCAGAGCAGTCTTTACGGCTCAGATGCCCTGGCTGGTGTAATCAATCTCCTTTCGGCTAAACCAGAAAAAAGCCAGCTTGAACTTTCAGGCCTCTTTGGCTCTTATCAGACCTTTCAGGGGAACCTCCGTCTGGCCCAGGTCAAAAAAAATCTGTTCTACTTATTGGAATTCAATTCAGACGATACAGCCGGGATCTCCCAGGCCAGTACAGCTTATCCTGGAAACCGCGAAGCAGACGGCTACACTCAGCAGAGTTTGGCCATCAAATTAAAATATCAGCCCGGAGATAATTTCAATTTTTCCTGGCAGACCAGAGCACTGACCGGGCGAGCAGAACTCGACAGCTTTGGCGGACCAGGCGGGGACGATCCCAATTCTGTTCAAAAATCAACTTTTTTCTTTAATCGCCTGGAGCTGGACGGTTTTTTCTTCAATCACCGCTGGGAACAAAAATTAGTTCTTGGATTCCACACTGGGCGCCGCCAGAATGATAATCCCGCTGATGAAGTCCATCCTGAAATAGAGACAGCCCGTTATAAAAGCCAGCTTTTTAAACTCGACTGGCAAAATAATCTTTATCTGACATCCAGGCAACTAGTGATTTTTGGTTTTGAAGGCAAGCTTGAACAAGGTAGCTCGAATTATTCCTATTTAAGTTCCTGGGGAAATTACGAGAGCGACTTTCCGCGTAAAAATGCCTCCTTAGCCAGCTTTTATTTACAGGATCAATGGAAGCCCTGGCCACAGTTATCACTGACTTCAGGTCTCCGCTTTGATCATCACCAGGACTTTGGCCCGGCAGTAACTTTTAGATTAGCCGCTAATTTTGACTGGACAGAGCAAGAGGCCAGACTCAAATTCACCCTGGGCACAGGTTTTAAAGCTCCGTCTCTTTATGAGCTTTATGCCCCGGCTGATAATTTCGGTCCTATCGGTAATATTTCGCTCAAGCCGGAAAAAACCCTTGGCTGGGAAGCTGGAATAGAAAAGAACCTATTTAGAATTTTAACCCTTTCTTTAACTTACTTTAAAACCAGTTATCAGAACTTAATTCAATTCTATTATGGCACAGGTTATGAAAATATTGGCCGGGCACGCAACCGGGGAATAGAATTTTCACTGAAGACAACCTTCGCCAAAGGCCTTGACCTCGCTGCCTGCTGGACCCATCTTCAAGCCAGGGATATTGACAATAAGACTGACCTCCTTCGACGGCCACAGGATACATTTTACATTAATCTGAATTTTTCCAGGAGGGTCATTAGAGTTAGCTCTGAATTATATTACTTAGGCAAAAGATACGATCTCGATTATTCCTCTTATCCTAATCAGCAGGTTAGCCTGAAGCCGGCTTGTTTGATAAATTTTTTGGTAACTTGCGATCTTAAGTCCCCCCTAAGCTTTTTCCTCCGGGCAGATAACCTTCTTGGAACCCGCTATGAAATGGTCTATGGCTATGGCTCCCCCGGGACTACAATTTCGACTGGATTTAGATTAAAATTGTTTTAGTCTTTTTGCCTTTTTAGCCACCTGGCCTGAAGAAGAAAAATCGATAAGCAATTAGATTTAAAAGAGCTGGAGCCAGAGGATGGAAGAGCTTGAAACCCTTGATAAAATCTTTAAGCCTCAGCGGATAGCTCTGGCTGGTATCAGTCCGAATCCTAAAAGTGTCAGTGGAAAGATTCTTTCGAATCTAATTACCGGTGGTTATCGAGGCGTGGTCTATCCGGTTAATCCGGCAGTGGAAGCTGTCATGGGAATACCATGTTTTTCAAATATAAAAAGTCTGCCCAAAACCCCGGATCTAGCTGTGATTGCTGCCCCGGCACCTCAGGTACCGGCCCTGGTTAAAGAATGCGGCGAGGCCGGCATTCTCGGTATTATTATTATTTCTGCCGGCTTCCGGGAAACAGGCAAGGAGGGCCGGGCACTGGAAGGAGAAATTCTTTCTTATAAAAAGAACTATCCTGGTATGCGCCTTCTCGGGCCAAATTGTTTAGGAATAATTTCTCCTGACTTTCAACTTAATGCCAGCTTTGCTGCCGCCATGCCACTCAAAGGTCACATCGCTTTTATCTCTCAATCAGGAGCTCTCTGCACTTCTATTCTTGACTGGTCACTGAGAGAAAAAATTGGTTTCTCCTATTTTGTCTCGATAGGCAATGCTATTGATATCGACTTTCGTGATCTTATTGACTACTTTGGAGAAGATGAAAACACCAAATCCATTCTTCTCTATATTGAATCTATTGCCAAGCCAAAAAGTTTCATGTCGGCGGCCAGAGCCACGGCCAGAACAAAACCGCTGGTGGCTTATAAGGCCGGGCGTTTTCCTCAATCAGCCAGAGCTGCTACTTCTCACACTGGCGCCCTGGCTTCAGAAGATGCTATCTATGATGCAGCCTTTAAAAGAGTTGGGATGGCCAGAGTGTTTGAAATCGGCGAGATGTTTGATGTAGCTGAACTTATTGGCCGGCAAAAAATTCCCAGGGGGCCAAAGCTGGCCATCGTTACCAATGCCGGTGGCCCCGGCGTTATGGCTTCAGACGCCCTGATTGAAGCTGGTGGTGAACTGGCTGAACTAAGTCCGGAGATTATAGAGAATCTAAACCAGATTCTTCCACCAGCCTGGTCTCATGGTAACCCGGTAGATGTTCTGGGCGATGCCAGATCAAAGACTGTGGCTAAGGCCGTCAGGGCTGTCCTGGACAGCCAGCAGGTTGATGCGGTGTTACTTATTGTCACTCCACAAGCCATGACCAACCCGGTAGGTATTGCCAAAGAATTGATACCAGTAGCGGCTGAAAGCCAGAAACCGGTGCTGGCTGCTTTTCTGGGTGGGCCGGCTATGGATCAGGCCGTCGGATTACTCAATGAGGCCAGTATCCCGACTTATGAAACGCCCGAGCAGGCCGTTCAGGCTTTTATGATTCTGGTCAATTACGCCCGCAATCTTGAAAACCTGTATGAAACTCCGAGACAGATTTCTGTTGAATTTCCGGTCGAAAGAGAAAAGATTCGCCAGGAAATCCTCCCCTTATTAACTCAGGGACCTGATATTCTGGATGAGTCAACCTCCAAAAAAATTCTTAAGGCCTACGGATTGGAGACAACTCTACCCCAGCTAGTCCGGACCAAGGAAGAAGCGGTCAAAATAAGCCAGGAAATTGGTTTCCCGGTGGTTTTAAAAATTCACTCTCCCCATATTACCCATAAAAGCGATGTGGGTGGAGTGGCCCTTGATCTGGAAGATGCTCACATGGTTGAAACCGCCTTTGAACGTCTCCTTTTTACTGTCAAAGAGAGGGCTCCAGAGGCGAGGATAGAAGGTGTTACCATACAAAAGATGATTAAAAGTCAGCCGGCAGTGGAAATGATTCTGGGCAGCAAAAAAGACGAAACTTTCGGGGCGGTCATTATGGTTGGTTCGGGTGGAATAGCAGCCGAGGTTCTGGGTGATCGCTCTCTGTGTTTTCCGCCTTTAAATGAAAGGTTGGCCAGGCGGGCTCTAGAAGAGCTTAAAACCTGGCCTCTACTTAAAGGCTACCGCGGTCAGCCTCCAGTTAATCTGGATAAACTAATTGAAACCATTATCAGGTTTTCTTATTTAGTAGCCGATTATCCAGAAATAAAGGAGATTGATATCAACCCGCTGCTGGTCAGCCCGGCGGAAGTCATTGCTCTTGATGCCCGGATTATAGTGGATAGGACAATTTCGCCGGAGAAAGCGAAACGTTACCAGCATCTGGTTTTAAGGCCGTATCCGGAAGAATTTATCCGCAAAGTCAAAATGAGAGACGGCACAGAAATTACCCTGAGACCAATCCGGCCTGAAGACGAACCAGCCTGGATGGAACTGCTGGGGAGTTGCTCGCAAGAAACAATTTATTCCCGTTTCCGTTATTTCTTTTTCTGGCAGTCGCATGAGGTGGCCTCAAGACATTGCTACATAGATTATGACCGGGAAATGGCCATTGTGGCTGAGCTACAGGAAGGAAATAAGCGCCGCCTGCTGGGGATAGGACGTCTGACTGCCGATCCCAGCCGGTCGGTGGCCGAATATGCTGTGCTTGTTCAGGATGACTGGCAGAACAAAGGACTGGGGGGACTGCTAACCGACTACTGCACGGAAATTGCCCGGGCCTGGGGTGTAAAAAAGATTGTAGCCTACACGACGACCGATAATCCGCGGATGATAGCTGTTTTTAAAAGGCGCAATTTTGACATCCGCCCTGACCCGGTCTCCAGCCTGGTTGAGATCCAGAAGAATCTATAGTTTTCTGTTTTTTAACACAGGAATTCTCGCTCTGGTTTTAAATTCGTGAATTTGCTGGAGCCCTGGAGCCATTAGAATAAGAACTCTATCAGGATTAGACTGAATCCAATTTATTTGTTATAAATAGCTTCATTATGAAAAGCAAAAATAGTAATAAAAACACTTACTGGTCTTCATCTGTCTTTCTTTTAGCTTTTTTCTTCATTTCTTTCTGGACTTTTGATCTGAAGGCCGAAGAAAAGGAAAAAATTTCCCTGACTTTTAGCGGGTATATCAAAACCGATGTCATTTATGATACCAGGCAGACTATCAGTCTGAGGGAAGGGCATTTTCTGCTCTACCCTCAGGACAGGCAGCTTGATCCTGCTGGCAATGATCTCAACGCCAAAGATACTTTTCATATTCTACCGATTCAAACCAGGCTGGCTCTAAAGATCAACGGCCCGCGGGCCCTGGGGGCTAAAACTTCAGGTTATATCGAAGCTGAATTTTTCGGGATGTCTGATGCTGATATCAATGGCTTCAGGCTCAGGCATGCCTATCTTAAATTAAACTGGAAGAAGGCGGAACTACTGGTCGGTCAATTCTGGCATCCGATGTTTATCAGCGACAGCTATCCTGAGGTAGTTTCTTTTAATACCGGCGCCCCTTTCGAACCATTTTCCAGAGCACCACAAATCTGTTTTACCTGGAGACCAGAACCAGCATTATCTTTCTCTCTAACCGCTCTGGCCCAGAGAGATTTCGCCTCGACCGGACCAGCCGGCGTCAGCACTTCTTATTTCAGGAATGCCGCCTGCCCCGAATTTGACTTTAAAGCAGCTTATAGCCAGAAGAACTTCCTGTCTGGAGTTGGAATTAATGTACTTAAAATTGTTCCGCGGCTGGTCACCGAGAACGGCTATGAGGCAAATGAATCTCTGACTTCACTGGCTGGCTATGCCTTTGGCCGGCTTAAAACGAAGCCGCTGACCATCAAATTTGAAGGCACTTACGGAGGAAATCTTCATCACCTGACCATGCTCGGCGGTTATGCTGTTTCCAGTCTGCTCGACCCCGTGACCGCCAGGAAAGATTACACTCCGCTTAATACCGCCTCGGGCTGGCTGGATATGCAGACCAATGGAGAGAAGTGGCAGCTCGGGCTTTTTTCAGGCTACACCAAAAACTTGGGAGCCAGAGGCGAGATCATCGGTCCTGTCTACAGTCGCGGGGAAACCATTGATCACCTCGTCCGGATTGCTCCACGTTTTATTTTTAATGAGGGAAAGGTTCGCCTGGCTCAGGAGATAGAATTGACTTCTGCCGCCTACGGTCCGCTTGTGAGCCACGGCCGGGTCAACGAGCAAAGGACAGTCACCAACCTCCGTCTTCTCACCGCCATCTATTATTTCTTTTGAAGGTGTCTCACCACTTTATAGTAGTTATGCCGGCAACCTAAACTCAACAAAGATTGCCAGGCATACGAAAAAAATTTATGGCCAACCAATTCATCTAAGCGATTCAATTAATCAATTATGCACCATCTCAGGATAGTGCTCACTGGTATCAACGAGCTCAGGGTTTCTTATCGTGTCTAAATTTTGTTGAAAGATGTAATATTTCTTTCAGAGAGAATCAGCAAATAGATTTATGAGTACTGCTTTGTAGATTTCTGCCTAAGCCAGATGCTTTCTGTTGTTAGAAGTTTCTTCGTGATATCAGAATTGAATGCCACCATTCGCTATCCCCTTGCTATCCCCATATTCTCTACCAGCCGGTGATATTTTCCACCGAGCAATCCTTCTCCAATAATATAAGCACCACAGGCAGCCTCTTTGGCAATTTTTGATAACTTATTGACTCTAATCACTGTAGAATATTTGCTTAACCTGTTGGTCAGCTCAGTCCTGATAAAACCCAGTTCTATCAGACGGCCGGAAAGAATAATCTCCTTTGGATGGGGCAAAGAAACAAGCATCGAGGCCACATCTTTTTCCAGACTTTCTGCCAGAAGGAGTCTGGCCTCTTTAGCCTTTATTAAATCCTCTGGCTCAATATCTTTCCCAACAAAATCTTTAAGTCCACCACTAAAAACAATTTCCTGTGTGAGAGGCGGTTTCAACCTGATGGCTATCTCGGCATCCATTCCGCCCCCGGCTAAAAATCCCGGGCTCCCATTTGTTCCACCTATTCCATCAATTACCCTCCCCTCTTCAACAGCCCCCACCGCCGTAAATCCATAGCCAACTTCTACATAGACAAAAGATGTTTTATCGAAGGGGATTTTTAGCCGCTGCGATTGATCCTGTATACCCAGTGCCAGACAACAAACCTTATCCGCTGTTCCCATATCGAATTTATTCCATTTTCTATAAGCAGGAACAGTCTCAAGATGAATTACACCCGGGATAAAATAAACAGGCATCTTCCTTTTCTTCATTTCTAAAATAACAATTTTTATCCCTTCATTTACTGCTATCTTCGTGTCGAGAGGAATCATTTTCCCGATATCTTCTTCTGTAATATGTTCTATACTCTTCAAAGGTAGTCCATATCCTGACGGGCCAATTATCATATCTAAGGGTTTTAAAGTCTCCAGTTTATCTATGAGTAGATAGGGATTTTGAAAAATGTCTTTTGATTTTATTGATTCATCTATAATTATTTTACTATCATTCTCTATTCCGAAAAGGTCAAAACTGTATGACCCCGGGTCCAGGCCTACAACTCTCATTTTATTCTCTCTTTTAATGGGCAAGAAGGGTCTCCAGCACTCCAGCTTTCAGTCAGATTAAAGGTTCTCGAGCGGCAGCCACCGCAATTATATAAATATTTGCAGTCTCTACAGGGATTTTTTCTGGTTGAGAAATCCTTTATCTCTTTTATCAACTCTGAATCCTGCATCTTCTTCCATATTTCATCAAGACCTGTTTCGTTGACATTGCCCATGGTCAGGGGAGCAAAGGTGCATGGTTTTATATCTCCATTCGTTTCAATAAACATATACTCGCCAAAAATACACCGAGAAATATCTGGAACTACCACACCATTCTCAGAATCTGCTGAATACTCAATATTATGCTCCTTTAAGAAGGGCAGGAAGAATGGCTCGTCAACATAGACATCCATCTGATTGTCTCTCTGGTTCTTAATGACAGAAAAGAAAACTTGCTTATACTCTTCTCCATTCAAAACATGGGTCTTATATTCTCTGCACGGTTTTAGTCCTAACAAGGTTATTTTTCTATAACCCAGGCTCCTGGCCAATCCGAACAGTTGATCAACTTGATGATAATTATGTTTTCCTATGGTTATGGGACAGGAATCAAGAATGCCATACTCACTGGCAATAGCCACTGAATTTTTTAGTTTTTCAAAATTTGCTCCCTTCCTTGTTTTTTCATAGTCTTCCTTGTTAGCCCCATCTATGCTTATCATCAGCCTAACACTTAACTCGGCCAGCCTCCCCGCCGTATCTTTATCAAGCAACATACCGTTGCTGATAAGATAGACGGCAATCTTATGTTCAAACAATATTCCCAATATTTTAAAAAGTTCTGGCCGTAAAAAAGGTTCACCTCCTTCGATAATAACCCAACCTGGTTTAAGAAATGGTATTTCTGAAGACACTCTCAAAACAGTCTCACTACTAAGCTCTTCTTTGGCCATCCCCCGGCAATGCAGGCAATTAAGATTACACCTGTTGGTAATGGCCCAATCAATCATATATGGAGTTTGCATATTCAGCCTCTCTCCGTTCAAAAGAATTTTCTGTGATCACTTTGTGAATAAAACCTGGAATGCTTCAGTATATCTCAAACAGAACCGGATATAAATAGAGGTTTAATGTTGTTGGCTAAGACATCTTCACCAAACCCACATTACCTCCACAAAGTGAATTATCTCTGTCCATCGGAGCCGGCCACCTGACGGCGCCAGACATTTACTCTTTATCCTACCGGGCAGCTTGAGTCAAGTTTTATGGGCTTTTTCCGCCTGGATTTTCCGTTCAGATTAATCTGGTCTTTGGTCCAGTCATAATAATCGTTCTCACCGGACCAATATTCAGCTATCATCTTCGCCCCTAAATAAATATACTCTCTGACACAGGCCCCATTACCATCATACTCAGCTAGCAACCCCCGGCAAAGGTATAAATATAATATATCACAACATTGCCTACCGACATCGTCTCGATGACTCCATTCCGGCCAGACCGCTGCTATGAATGGTCATGGAATAATGACCTTCCCGCTGCCTGAAATAAAGCCCTACTTTCAGGTCAAAATATCACCTGAAAGGCATAAGACTGGCTACAGGATAGAAAATAATATTCTTGCTTTTTCTACATCCCGTATTTGTCGATGATTTCCTGCTTGGTTTTGTGTAGAATATCAAACTTTTTGCCGACCTTGGTGAAGGCCTTAAGGGCTTTGTCTAAGTGATGAATTTCATGGGCGGCCGACAGCTGAGTTCTGATTCTGGCCTGGCCCTGAGGGACAACCGGGAAGAAAAAGCCAATGGCATAAATTCCTTCTTCATAGAGAGCAACAGAAAAATCCTGGGCCAGCTTGGCATTATAGAGCATGACCGGCACAATCGGCGTGTCCCCTTCCTTGACAATGAAGCCGGCTTCGGTCAGACCCTTTCTCCAGTAGTTAGTATTTTTCTCCAGTTTATCCCGGCGCTCGGTCGTAGCAGAAAGGATATCCAGGACTTTTAAAACGCCAGCAATAATCATGGGGGCCACTGTATTAGAGAAAAGATAAGGCCGGGCCTTCTGACGGCACATCTCCACCAGCTCCTTCCGGCCTGAGACACAGCCACCGGTCGCTCCGCCCAGGGCCTTCCCAAAAGTTGTGGTAATGACATCAATTTTGCCCATCACCCCGAATTTCTCATGTGTCCCGCGGCCAGTTTTTCCGATAAACCCGGTAGCATGAGAATCATCAACCAGCAGCATAGCGTTGTATTTATCACAGAGCTCTACCATTTTGTCCAGCTTAGCGGCATCACCGTCCATAGAGAAAACACCATCGGTCACCACCAGCCTCAATCTCTTATCCTGATACATCTGGAGCTTTTGCTCGAGATGCTCAAGATCGGAATGCTTATAACTGTCATTCATAGCACTGCACAGCCTGATGCCATCAATCAGTGAGGCATGGACGAGGCGGTCGGAAATAATTACATCCTCTTTGGTCAGGATAGCTTCAAATACTCCGGCATTGGCATCCATACAGGAAGGGAAAAGAATGGTATCTTCCGTCCCCAGGAATTCAGACATCTTTTCTTCCAGCTGGCGATGAAGATCCTGGGTGCCGCAGATAAAGCGCACCGAGGACAGACCAAAGCCCCGCCTGTCGAGACCTTCATGGGCAGCTTTGATGACCTCAGGATGACTCGACAGCCCAAGATAATTATTGGCACACATATTTATGACTTTTTTTAGCGGTGAACCGGCAGGAAACTCAACTTCAATATCTGCCGCCTGAGGTGAGCAGATGAATCTTTCTTCTTTCAAGATACCGGCTTCCCGCATAACCTTAATCTGATCCTGATATAGTTTTCTGACTTCAGCAGGATACGCCATGATTTCCTCCTCTTATTAAAAAATCAGCCGGGCAAACCCAGATAATCTTCCGGCTGGCCGATCTCAAGCTTTAACAAATTCTTTGACTAACTCGGCAATTTTGTTGACCGAGTCAAAAGCCTCAGGCGTAGCTTTATCATCAGGGATTTGAATATGGTATTTGTTCTCAAGAAATCGCTTGAGGGAAACCAT
The DNA here is from genome assembly GCA_028749115.1 of Acidobacteriota bacterium. Taxonomy (GTDB): domain Bacteria; phylum Acidobacteriota; class Aminicenantia; order Aminicenantales; family Saccharicenantaceae; genus Saccharicenans. The sequence continues at coordinate 136,922 of JAQURD010000003.1, forward strand.
TGAAAATGAATCAACTATTCCGCCGGAAATTAGCGGTGTCTCATAGTCAATCGGATCACTATCTGGCTCTAAGTACTCATTGCTCACATAATTTTTGATGACTTCTTTGAGCTCATCCATGTTGTTGCTCCTTTTTTATTTTTCTCTTTTTATAAGAATTTTTCAACTTTATTATTTTATCTATTCGTTATTATTTTGTTTATTCATTTTCCAGCGTTGAAGTATCACCGGCTTCCTCACCCCATTCTTTCGCATGGAGAATCCGGCGCATAATCTTGCCGCTTCTGGTTTTGGGCAGGGTATCAACAAATTCAATCTCTTGAGGCATGGCTAAAGGCGAAAGCTTTTTGCGAATAAAGTTCATGATATCAAGCTCCATATCTTTGGAAGGGGTATGACCTGGCTTTAAAGTGACAAATGCTTTGACCACTTCCATATTAATCGGATCAGGCTTGCTAACCACGGCCGATTCGGCCACCGCCAGGTGTTCGAGAAGAGCTGATTCGACTTCAAACGGACTGACCAGATGTCCTCCTGTATTGATGATATCGTCATCACGGCCAACAAACCAGAAATAGCCATCACCATCGAGGCGAGCCCGGTCACCTGTCAGATACCAGCCGTTACGAAATTTATTTTTATAGGCTTCTTCATTCTTCCAGTAGCCCCTCATCATGGAGGGCCAGCCCGGTTTAATGCCGATTAATCCTATTCTTCCCGGCTGTGGATAAGGCTCATGATTATTCGGATTCAACACAGTTGCTGTTATCCCCGGGAAGGCACGCCCCATCGAGCCAGGTTTAACCGGCATGCCCGGAAAATTGGTAATCAGAATACAGCCTGTCTCCGTCTGCCAGTAAGTATCATGGAAAGGCTTATTAAAAACTCTGATTGACCAGTTAACTGCCTCCGGATTAAGAGGCTCGCCGACACTGGCCAGATGGCGGAGCGAGGACAGATCAAATTTCTTGATGATTTCATCTCCAGCTTTCATCAATGATCTAATAGCTGTTGGCGCCGAATACCAAACAGTAACTTTATTTTTCTCAATAAAGCGGTACCAGGCCTCGGCTGAAAAACCGCTGTCCAGCACACATTGAGTGACACCCAGGGCAAAGGGAGCAATGATTCCATAAGAGGTACCTGTCACCCAGCCAGGATCAGCCGTGCACCAGTAGATATCATCATCTCTTAAATCCAGCACCCATTTAGCCGTCAGATACTGAGAAATTAAGGAATAGTGAACATGCTGAACTCCCTTTGGCATACCGGTTGTTCCCGAAGTATAATGAAGAACAGAAGGGGACTCGGCATAAGTCGGATAGACATCATAATCCTCGACTCCGCCCAGGCCTTCCATTGAAAAAGCTTTCTCCCTGTCCTGCAGAGGGTTCTTGCCATCATAATCAACAATAAAGATGTGCTTGAGATGAGGCAATTTATCTTTGATTTTCCTGACTTTAGATACATGCTTCTTTTGAGTAAAAATGGCAGTTGTTTGAGCATTTTCCAGCCTGACAAAAAGTGAGTCTTCACCAAAGGCCGAGAAGAGAGGCTGAGCAATCGCTCCGGTCTTGAGTATCCCGACAAAGCCAATATATAGCTCGGGGATTCTATCCATAAAGAGGCAAACCCGGTCACCCGCTTTAATGCCGGAGTCGGTCAGAAAACGGGCAAAGGCATTAGAATAAAGCCTGAGATCATTATAAGAATAAACCTTCTTTTCTCCGCCGAAACCTTCCCAGATAAGGGCTGTTTTATCTCCCTTACCCTGCTGACAAACACGGTCGGAGCAGTACCAGCCAATGTTAATGGGCTGTCCCGGTTGATAGCCAAGCTCCTGCTCGCTTATCAGCCAGGAGAAATTTTTAATCCGGTCTTCATAATTTCCGAAGTTGGACATTTTGCCTCCAGTTTCTATTTTTCTAAGATGACAGTAGCTACTGCCTTACTTTTAAGATGTGACAGGCTGACATAAAACCGGCCGATGCCCTCAGCCTGACAGAATTCCTTCGCCCGGCCATAAACCTCTATAACCGGCTGGCCAGATTCCAGGTTATGAATCTCTATTTCAGAAAATTTGACACCCTGGCTCCAGCCGGTCCCCAGAGCTTTCATAAAAGCCTCTTTAGCTGCAAAACGGGCAGCATAATGCTCATAAGGAAATTTTTTGCTCTCGCAATATTTCACCTCGACCGGAGTATAAAGTTTTTCTCTAAGCCCCGGGGTTCTGGTTAGCTTATCCTCGACTCTGGCGACTTCGATAATGTCAACGCCTACCCCAAAAATCAATCTGCCTCCTGATTTTTAATCAACCTGTTCTGGCTATTCTGGCCAGGATTACCGTCTTTTTTTAGTTAATTCATCAAGTTAAAAAAATATTATAGAAAAAACCTTGATAATGTCAAAGGCCAGGCAGTTTTCAAGCCTGACCCAGATGGTCAAAAAGTATCTTGCAGCCAATGAGGATTAGAACCAGACCGCCGGTGAGCTCCGCCCGGCGGCCCAGAATCTGACCCAGGGCCGGACCCAGACGGCTGCCAATAAGGGTAATGATGAAAGCCGTGAGACCGATGACCAGACTGGCTACCCAGACATTGAGACCAAGGACAGGCAGGCTAAGGCCAGTAGCGAGAGCATCAAGGCTGGTGGCTACAGCCAGGGTGAGTAACGGCCATCCCCGTGTTAAATCCTTACCATTATATTTCTTGTCTCCCGGTCTGAACGATTCTAAGGCCATCCTGCCGCCGATCAGAACAAGAAGTCCAAAAGCCACCCAGTGATCATAATGAGATATTAATTTCAGTAGATTTTCCCCGATTAGCCAGCCGATGACTGGCATTAGAAACTGGAAAAAACCAAAAGAAAAGGCCAGACGAAAAGCCTGACTCCGTTTCAGGCCCGAAAGAGCACAGGCTAACCCGACAGTCACTGCAAAAGCATCAACAGCTAGAGCTAAAGCCAGACCAAGCAGAATAATGATCTTCATAATTTTCAAATTGTATCATAGCCTGAGCCAATTTTCTCTCCGGATTTAAACCAGGCAGGCTTACCATCCAGGATTTTTCAGAGTATAATTTTTTATCCATGGAACAAAAAGTTACTCTGCGGGGCGTCCGGGTTCATAATCTGAAAAACATTGACCTGGACCTGCCTGTTGGCCAGCTGATCGTTATTACCGGGGTCAGCGGCTCAGGCAAGTCTTCCCTGGCTTTTGATACTCTCTATGCTGAAGGGCAGAGACGCTATCTCGAGTCTCTTTCCTCTTATGCCCGTCAGTTTCTTGAGCGGCTGGACAAACCAGAAGCTGACCTGATTGAAGGTATCCCGCCGGCCATCGCCATTCAACAAAAGGCTTCAGCTAAAAACCCCAGATCAACGGTGGCGACAGTAACTGAAATTTATGATTATCTAAGAGTTCTTTATGCTCACCTCGGAACAATACATTGCTTGAAATGCGGGCAGCCAGTCAAAAAAGATACAGTCGACTCCATGACTGAAATTCTTTTCAAGTTTCCAACCGGCATCAAAATTATCATCACTTTTTTATGGCCAGCAGAGAAAAAACTTTCTGAGCTCAGGAGAGAAGGATTCCTGAAACTTTACCTGGACGGCCAGGTCAGGAGTCTTAATGAGCTCGAAGAAGGAAAAACAAAAAAGAATGGGCTGGAAGTCGTTGTTGATGAGCTAAAACTTGATAAAGAAGATAGAGAACGACTGGTTGATTCTCTCGAAACTGGTTTAAAAAAAGGCGAAGGCCGGGTTAAAGTTCACGTAGCTGGCAGGCAGATCTATCTTTTTTCCGAGCAACTGGAATGCCGCCAGTGTGGAATTGTTTATGAAGAACCATACCCCAATCTTCTGTCCTTCAACAGTCCGCAAGGTGCCTGCCCTGTTTGCCACGGCTTTGGAGATCTGCCTGTCCTCGATGAGGATAAAATTGTTCCAGACAAAAAGAAATCTCTTGAAGAGGGAGCCATCGAACCCTGGACCAAGCCGGCCTCGCACGGGCTGCAGAGAGAGCTTCTGCGGGAAGCCAGAAAAAGAGGCATCCCGACCTCTATCCCGTTTTACCGCCTCAAGCCTGAAGAGCAAAAACTTATTCTGGAAGGCGGTGATGGTTATTTTGGAGTCAAAGGTTTTTTTGACTGGCTTGAGTCGAAGAAATATAAAGTTCAGGTGCGAGTGCTCTTGAGCCGCTACCGGAAGTTTGTCGCCTGCCCGGCCTGTCATCGAACCAGATTAAACGAAAAAGCCCTGGCCATAAAAATCCAGGGAAAATCCATTGGCGATTTTTGTGCCCTGAGCGTCCGGGAAGCTTTTGACTTCCTTGAGAACCTGACCCTTGAGCCGTATGAAAGACAGGTCGGTGAGCGCCTTCTTCAGGAAATTAAGAACCGCCTGAGTTTTTTGCTGGAGGTTGGACTTGATTACCTGACTCTTGACCGCCTGACTTTCACCCTCAGCGGGGGTGAAGCGCAGAGGATCAATCTGGCCGCCGCTTTGAGCGCTTCTCTGGTCGGAACGCTTTTTATTCTGGATGAACCATCCATTGGCCTTCATCCCCGTGATAATTACCGGTTGATCAAAATATTGAGAGAACTTCAGCAGATAGGAAATACAGTGGTGGTAGTAGAACATGACCCAGATATTATCAGGCAGGCCGATTATAATATCGATCTTGGGCCGGGAGCCGGAGAATATGGGGGTGAGCTTATCTTTGCCGGCCCGACGAAAGATTTTCTTGGCGATGAGAAGTCTTTAACGGCTAAATATGTCCGGGGAGAATTATCTATCTCCCAGCCGCCGGGCAGACGGCCGGTCGCTCGTTGCCTTAAAATTCATGGGGCTAGAAAACACAACCTGAAAAACCTTAACATCAACCTGCCGCTCGGTATTTTCGTCTGCCTAACCGGCGTCTCCGGTTCGGGAAAAAGTACCCTTGTTGATGATATTATTTATAAAGGCCTGACAGGTGAAGATACCGATGGCTTTGACCGGCTCGAAGGACAGGACTTAATCAGCCAGGTAATTAGAGTTGATCAGTCTCCTCTCAGCACCTCGCCCCGTTCTATCCCAGCTACTTACACTAAAGCCATGGACAGTATCAGAGAGCTGTTCGCTTCGACCCGCGAGGCTCAAGCTCTTGGCTATCAGGCTGGTCATTTTTCTTTTAATACTCCGCATGGTCAGTGTCCTGACTGCCAGGGAGCCGGCTTCAAGCAAGTAGAGATGCAATTTCTGAGCGATGTCACCCTGACCTGTGAAACCTGTCAGGGCCGGCGTTATAAGTCCGAGATCCTCGAAATAAAATACAGAGGTAAGAGCATTTATGATGTCTTAAAGATGAGTGTCAGCGAAGCCTTAGAGTTTTTTGCCGGCGATGAAGATATTGTCAGACGGCTTCAACCTCTGGCTGAGGTCGGACTGGGTTATCTGCGGTTAGGTCAGCCAACCACCACTCTGTCCGGAGGAGAACTGCAGCGCATCAAACTGGCCTATCATCTGGTTCATGAAAGAAAACAAAACATTCTTTATCTTTTCGATGAGCCAACTATCGGGCTTCATGCTGATGACATTAAAACTCTTCTTCAGTGTTTTCAAAAACTGGTAGAAGAAGGGAATAGCCTGGTAGTTATCGAACATAATCTCGATGTTATCAAATCAGCCGACTATATAATTGATCTCGGACCGGAGGGTGGAGAGCGGGGCGGTTATATTGTGGCTCAGGGTTTGCCTGAAGAAATAGCAGCTGCCCCCGGCTCTATTACCGGAGTCTTCTTACAAAAGATTCTGGCAGCATCTCAACCCGGCAGTACTGGCCGGCGATAATAATCTGAATAATCTGGCACCTGGCGGAAATATTCTTTACCCATTAGAGGAGAAGAAATCATAAAATCAGCCGATGAGCGGTCACAGGCCACTGGAATATTCCAGACAGCAGCTATCCGCAGCAAAGCCTTGATATCCGGGTCATGGGGCAGAGGTTCAAGCGGATCCCAGAAGAAAATCAAAAAGTCAATTACCCCTTCTGCAATTCTGGCTCCAACCTGCTGGTCACCCCCAAGCGGCCCGCTTTCCAGAGTATTGATCTTGATCCCAAGCTCCTTGGTCAGCAAAGCGCCAGTCGTCCCGGTGGCCCATAATTCATGTTGCTCTAAAAGGCCGCGGTTATATTTGGCCCAGTCAAGCAGATCCTGTTTTTTATTATCATGAGCGACCAGGGCAATTTTTTTCTGAAGTGACATTTTAACCAGTTTGGTTTTCACCACCCTCACCTTTCTTATTATTCTTATTTTAAATTTTTTTATTTTTTAGAATCAGCCTGGACAGTGATCTTTCTGGCTCTTTGATGGCAATATCAAAGAACTATTTTCTTCCTTCTCCACTTTAGCTTCATGGTGAGCACCCGGTCAGTAGCAAAAATTCTGGCTGTCCAGATAAGCATGACAGCTACAAAGACAAAATTATAGACAAGCCCCAGCCAGAACATTTGCATATGGCCAAACATCATATTTTGCATAGCAAAAAACGGATGGGAAAAAGGAATGGCCAGCACCAAAATTTTGGCCGGTAGGCTCATGGTATTAATATCAGCAAACAGGCTGATAAAATAGGGCACCAGAACAAGGAAAACCAGTGGAATATTTAAACTCTGAGCTGTCCGGTAGTCTTCAGCCAGAACTCCGAGAATAGTAGCTATTGATAGAGCACAAAGGATAGCTAAGAAAAGAGACAGGCCAAAAAGAGCATAGTCCTGAGTATCAATAGTCAAGCCTAATTGCTTTAGAATGGGGGCTAAGCCGCCAGTGACCGAGGATAATTCCTCCGTTGGAAAACTGAAAGCCATCTTGAAGCCATAAAGATAAATAGCAGCCGACAGCAGGCCAACCAGGCCGGCGGCCAGCATTTTAGCCATAGCTATGGCCTGCCTGGAAATTGGGACGGTTAGCAGGGTTTCGAGCGTCTTATTCTGTTTTTCCATGGCAATAGCCGTAATGACCATTTGAGAGGAATACATAATAATCATCATTAGAATGATAGGCAGAAGATAGCTCTGGGCATAGAGAGTACCGATGACTGCTGCACTTGAACCCTGAGCCATCCGTTCTTTGACCAAGATAAACTCTCTGTTTTTGATCGGAGATTTAATTTCAGCCGGGTTGATATCAGGCAGCCTCTTTTTTAGATACTGATTTGAGAGGAAATCATTAGTAGTATTCAGAAGGGCTTTGACCACTTCTGAGGTTCTGCTCCCAGAGATGGAAATTCCCCGGAGATAAGAGTAAGTTTCAACTTCGACAGGTTTAAAGTTAGAAACTTCCTGGCTGAAGCCAGAGGGAATCACCACCAGCAGCCCCAGATCAGTCATCTGAAGCTTCTTGATAACATCTTCCTTCTCGCCCGCTTGCTCCTCAATGATAAAGTTGGCCATGTTAAGAGCTCCAATCAGGTCCTTAGATAATTCTGACTGATCAAGATCTAAAACAGCAATTTTCTGCCTGGCTATGGCCTTTTTCATCTCTTTCTTGGTGACATTGCCGATGAAACTAAAGATCAGAAGCATTAAGACGAGTGAAATTATCAACTGTTTATTGATCAGTTCCTTTATTTCCTTGATTAACAGATGTCCAAAGTTTTTCATTAGCTGTTACTCCTGACGCAACTTTTGAAAACAATTTCCAGGTTCGGCGCCTGGTATTTCTCCTTGAGTTCCTGCGGACTGCCAGCATCAAGAATTTGCCCCTGGTCAATCAGAGCTACCCGGTCAGAAAGAAATTCAACTTCAAGCATATTATGAGAAGAGAGCAAAACAGAGATACCCTGTTTAACAAAGCTTTTGATGGTTTCTCTAACCTCCAGCGAGTTAATGACGTCCAGGCCGGAAGTTGGTTCATCCAGAATGGCTAGAGCCGGCTTGGTCATTAAAGCTCTGCCCAGCAGTAACTTTCTTGTCATGCCTTTACTATAAGTGCCTACTTTATCTTTTAGCCTGGCACCCAGGTCGCTAATCTGCTCACCGCGACTGATATATTCTTTAAGCTCAACCCCGTTGTTAGCATAGAACCGGGCCATAAATTCAAGATAATCCAGGCCTTTCATATTCCGGTAAGCCCCGGCCTCTTCAGGCAAATAGCTTATTTTCTCCCTGAATTTTTCCGGATCCTTTTTAAGATCAAAACCAAGAAAGCTAACCCGGCCGTCTGAGGGGGTAAGCAGGGTAGCAATTATCCTCAGGGTTGTTGTCTTGCCAGCTCCATTCGGGCCAATTAAACCAAAAATCTCGCCCTGATCAACTTTAAAACTAATACCTTTAAGGGCTGGCAGCTGACCATAATTTTTTTTCAAGCTTTCTACTTCCAGAACAGGCGTCATTCGGTCCTCCTTTTATCCAATTCATTCCTTTTAATATGTTGCTTATGCTAGCAATATCTTTACCTGCGGATTCCGTCACGGAAAAAAGCTTTCAAGATGGATTATCCCTGAAAAGCGATTACTTTTCAACTCAACGTAGAACCTGGAAGAAAATTGTCTGCCTGCTTTGAGGTCTAGGAAAAGACTGGCAACCTGAAAATAAAGGCTTTCTTTTCTACCAAAATTTAATTTGAGAGGAGGCCCTCGACCTTAAATCTATCTAAAACACATTATTCTACCTATCAATAAGTGTCCGTGCCCTGGAGCAACATGAATTCAACGATGGCCAGAAGGCTTACCTGCAGGCGGTATCCAATAGACGGTTCCGTTCTCTCTCCGTCATCTCTGCGAACGCCCTGCCACAGCGGTTCCAGCCAGTAAACTGGCTGGGGACGAGAGATAGACTCTGGTGCAGGCTGAATCTGGATTCACTGCCTTTAAAGGAACAAAGCATCTTACGCTGAAAAACCAGGGATATATCCGTCGGGCCGAAGACTGGCAAGATCTGGAAGAACTATTTCAGTTGAACAAAGTTATCAAACGAAAAGACCGTAACTTCCATCATCTATACTACTTTCTCCTTAAGATTATGGAACCTTTTCCCAACTAGATAAGTGATGAATCTTCCTTGATAATTAACCTGTTTCGCCGGCAGGAGGGAGCCCAAAGGCTCCCTCTTGCGGCAATTATTTCTACTCGATATAACCTAATAGAGCTGGAATGGGCCGTCGCTGTAGTCGGTCAATGTCCTTGTGTAATAGTCAACTATCATAATCTTATACGTAGAGTCTGCGGCTAACGAGGTCGGAATCTTCCAACTATATGAGCCAGTTGAAGCGGGCAGATACCAGGTTATCCACTGTACGAATGTCGAGCCACGGTAGAGCGCAATGTCGATGTAGCTGGTAGTCGAAGGAGCTGTCCAGCGGATGGTGTAGGTATAACCCCTTGCCCACTGCTCACCACCATTGGGAGAAATCACCGCCAATGTGCTTGGCGTTGAGGTCACGGTTAGGGTAACAGTGTTTGAGGTAATGCTACCAGCCGAATTGCTTACCACAACATAGAACTTGGCACCGTTATCAGCCGAGGTAGTAGCGGGAGTCGTGTAGCTGGCAGCAGTGGCACCACTGATCGCCACGCTGTTCTTATACCACTGGTAACTCAATGGTGTCGTGCCCGTAGCTACCACCGAGAAGGTTGCTGTCTGGCCGGCATTGACTGTCTTGCTAACTGGCTGGGTCGTAATTGTCGGAGCCGTGACAGAAGTCGAGATTATAGAGAAGTAGGCGTCGCTAACGTCTTTGATGCTGGAGGAGGAAGTAGAGGTAACGCGCACAGTGTAATCGGAACGGACCCCCTGAGTTGAGCTGATGGCCCAATTGTAAGAACCGGTGCTGGCGGCGGTAGAGGAGACAATAGTTTTATTCAGAACCCCAGCTTTGAGGAGTTCAATCTTGACGTTAGTCACGCCTGATGAGCTCCAGCGTATTGTTTGTGTTGTGCCACGTTGCCACTGCTCACCGCCATTGGGAGAAACCACCGTAATGAACGCGGTAGAAGAGGTTACAGTGAGGGTCACTGTATTCGAGGTAACACTGCCCGCCGAATTACTTATTACAACATAGAATGTCGTACCGTTATCTGAGCTGGTAGTAGCAGGAGTCGTATAGCTGGAAGAGGTAGCGCCACTCATGGCTACCCCGTTCTTATACCACTGGTAACTCAATGGTGTCGTGCCCGTAGCTACAACTGAGAAGGTTGCTGTCTGGCCGACATTGACTGTCTTGCTCACTGGCTGGGTCGTAATCGTCGGAGCCGTGCCCGAAACAACGGTCAGAGTCACACTGTTGGAAGACACGCTGCCATAGGAGTTGCTCACCCGGACATAGAATATTGCATCATTATCTGAGCTGGTAGTAGCAGGAGTCGTATAGCTGGAAGAGGTAGCGCCACTCATGGCTACCCCGTTCTTATACCACTGGTAACTCAATGGTGTCGTGCCCGTAGCTACAACTGAGAAAGTTGCTGTCTGGCCGACATTGACTGTCTTGCTCACTGGCTGGGTCGTAATCGTCGGAGCCGTGCCCGAACTAGTTTTCTGCCCGGCCAGAATGGTGTTGCGGGGATCCTGGTCCCAGGCATAATCCAGCAGGGTAACCGAGGTACCACTCGAATTAACCTGCAGTCTCATCCAGCCGTAGACTGTATAACCATGATAAAGGAACTGGAAACCAACATATGCTGTCCTCCCATTCCACGATATGTAGCTGGGACCGGTTATGGTATGCTGACCGCCATAAGTACCACCGAGACACCAGTATTGTGAGGTCGAACCTATAGGTCCGTTGGCACTAAGCGGTATTAGATTGCCCGGAGGTGTTGTCCCGGTACACAAAGCTGGCTGGGTATAGGTTTCCAGTTTGAATGTGTAGTTAGCTGGATCGCCATCGTAGTTGTAGCCGTAATACCAAAGGCCAAAGGGGTATGCATAGTTACTTCCTTCTAGATAAAAAGGCTGCCAGGTTGTATAAGTATCACAAGTGGTATCGACTGCATCATAATAGATCAGTTGATAAGGATCATTGAAATTAATCTTTAACTGACTGTACGAGGCATTGCCTACTCCTGCGGCGCTACCACCTGAGAAGGCGGCTCCAAGGAAATTTATAGTGAGATTATTAACACTGTCAGTACTCGCATGGGCACCGACTGAGCCAGTAATGGAAACCGTGGCAGTAGTGGCACTCAATACCTGAATCTGCAGGGTCAAACCAGCGGGAAGATTGGAAGTAGTAAAGTGAGTTCCTTCTGTAAAGTAACCGCTAGCTTTGCTGAACTGAGTACTGGTGGTGCTGTGAGCTATATAGATATCAACCGTATTACCGATGGTGCCGTCGTTGTTGATGCCTTCATAGAAGGTATTGCTGCGATAAACAATTTTGGGAGTAGTCGTTTCGTAGAGAACATAGGTGGAATATTGACCAACCAAATCGCTGCCATATGCTAGCCTGATATAGCCACTCTCTCCCCAGCTTGTGCCCCATGAGTTCTTGACGTAGAAACACCCTGCAGTATCGTCCCAGCCGGTAATTAATACTATGTGGTTGCTTGATGAACCAGTGTGACTCCATACACCGCCCGTATAGCTGCCCCAGCTCGAGCAATCAACACAGGTACCCACTGGGCCATAATCATAGATTTTCTGTTTGATCTGGGCAACTGTTGGGTTGTGGGCTTTGGTGGGGACAGCACTATCGGAAACATCATCGACGTAGGCCCACCCTTCAATCTGTTCATATGGAGAATGAGGTGGATTACAAGGCAAATCAGTTGCCTGGTAGGGAAAATCGCTTTCAAGGCGCGCTCCAGCACCAGCTTCAGTCGGTAGGCACTTATTGTAGTAGTAGTCGTAGGACCACCAGCCCCCGCCGCAACCAAAACCATCCATATTGCAAGAGACAATGTACTGCTCCGAATAATCGCGCGTTATTCCATCCTTGATAAGGACCTTAGCTTCCACGGCAGCCGTGGCACCGAAGGCCCAGCAGCTTCCGCACTGACCCTGATCTTTGACCGGAGTGACTTTGCTTGTATCGCGCCAATCAAAATGGGCCGGCAAACCAGGGGATGCTACCTGGTCTGGCGATAGCTTCGCAACTGGAACAGGCTTCACTGCAACCTTGAGTGCCTCAACATTCCCACTGTACATACCGAGGGAGCGGACATAAAGATTTTTCGTTTTGGCATAGCCTCCCTGCCATGGGCGTCGTAAGACTAACTGCATTCTTGCCAGGCCGGGTTTTCTTCCCACGAAACGCAGCACCTGAAGCTTGGGTGAGCCGGGCATGGGACGGGCGTTGCTATCAGCTTCTACGAATTCTGGAACTGTTTTACAAGCTGCATCCTGCTCTTCAATCATCATGAGAGTTTCAGCAACTTCATTCCGGTTGGCAATCTCCCACCTATAACCTGACGAGGGATTGGCCGGCAATTTGATGACCGCTACATTTGAGGTTGCCAGTTCAATATCCATTTCCCTTGTAGAATCATCCATAACGACGGAAAGGATATTTTGAGGTGAAAAATTGATGGCTTGCCTGCCATCGGCAGCACACAGGACGAGGGCGACCAGTAAGATCACCCATACGTAGGACTTCTTCATCTGATTCCTCCTTCCAAAACATTTATCTATAATTAAACCTCCTATTGTTTTCGCCCTTATTCATTCCCTGTTGTCAATTTTCATCTAAAGCACATTCATCTCCTCCCATCAGGATGGCTTTATGGCCTCAATCTGACGATAAGATCTTCCAATTAGTCTGGTGATGTTTATGAAAGCCAAACCACCAGTGGGGTCAATCTGCGGATTGTCAAATGGGCCCGAGCCTTTTAGCCGGGTCATGATGAAAGGGTGATTATGAAGATCAACAACCTCAATAGCTAGCTTGAAACCTCGTTCTGGCTTAAGTGACGGCTCAGCCCAGATAGGGTAAGAGAAAGCCTGATAACCAGCCCAGGTTATGCTGTCCCGGTCTTGAATTTTTTGGGGTTCAATAGGCGGAGGCGAAGAAGAAAAAACTGATTTTGAGGATGTTTCGGACGAAATGCTATTCGCAGTAATTAGACCAGCGACCAGGAGGCAAAAAATTAGCCTCAAGCAGAAGTCAGTTGATAAAAATCTTTGCTTGATCGGAGCCTGGCTACCCATAATCAGAGCACCTATAAAATATCTTAAAAGATGTTTAATATATTAGATATTAGATTAAGTCAAGGAAAATATTTCTTTAATTTCTGGACACTTATGTTTAGAAGAATAATTCTTGGTTTGTTTTATGTCTTGTAGTCTACCGGATGATTGAGAAGTGCAATTTGCCTATCAAAGCGAGAGATATTCTAGACAGTGTCAATCATTTGGTATAAATTAACTTGCAGCCAAGGACAGGAAGGATAGAACATAGCACTTAGCACTCTTCTCCTAGGGCTTTTTCTCTAATCCAATTCCATTTTCAACTAGATGAAAGCCGGGTGATGGTAACAAGCCTTCTTTCTGGCTGTGATCCATGATTTTCATTCTCCTCTCTATTTCCTTGTTCAGGTGCTCCATGATGTTGTCCGAGGCGATACCCATCCTTCTTGAAGATATTTGAAAACTGTAGCCGTTCTCCAAATCAGTTGACAAAAATTGGGCCAATAAAAGGAAAACTTGAATAACTTCATGTTTTCTTAGATTCAGGATTAATCACACCAAACAAAGAACACTCTATGTCCTTGCCCCGATAGTATCACCACTAGACGTTGATTTAACTCCATGAAATCTTATAGTTATTAGCTAGAGCATTCGCCTTCTTATCTATTAATGTGGAGACGTACCTTTTTTTAAAAAAAAGGGTTTTAGCCAACAAAACTTTTTAAGTTGCGGTCAAGGCTGATTATTATTTCTTAAATTAACTCAATCAGGTTTTTTCTGGCCCTTTTCTTCAGGTGCTGGCCACAAACCAACTCTCTGTCTTATTTCCTGGTCAAGTTGCGAAGCCAGCTCCTTGTTCTCTTTCAGGAGCTTTTTTACATTTTCCCGGCCCTGACCCAGCCTTTCGCCATTGTAGGAATACCAGGTGCCAGTTTTCTCAAGAACTCCATATTGAATCCCGCAATCTACTATATCACCTTCACGAGAAATACCCTCACCAAAGATAATATCAAATTGGGCATCACGGAAGGGTGGAGCCAGTTTGTTCTTGACAATCTTAACTTTGGCTCGGCTTCCAACCACCTCTTCTCCTTCTTTGAGAGTAGCCAGCTTTCTAATATCTATCCGGAGCGAAGCATAAAACTTAAGAGCCCGTCCGCCAGTCGTCGTCTCGGGGGAACCAACAAAAACCCCAATTTTTTCTCTGATCTGGTTAATAAAAATAAAGCAGGTTTTAGACCGGCTGACAATAGCGGTCAGCTTGCGCAGAGCCTGAGACATCAATCTGGCTTGCAGTCCCATATGAGCATCTCCCATTTCCCCTTCCAGCTCAGCTTTGGGCACCAGGGCGGCAACTGAATCAACCACAATGACATCAACCGCCCCGCTTCTGACCAGAACTTCAGCAATTTCCAGGCCCTGCTCTCCATAGTCTGGCTGAGAAATCAGCAGATCATCAACGTTAATGCCAATTTTGGCCGCATAAAGCGGGTCAAGGGCATGTTCGGCGTCAATAAAGGCTGCCTGGCCGCCTTTCTTCTGAGCTTCAGCAATGACGTGGAGGGCCAGAGTGGTTTTGCCAGTAGCTTCGGGGCCAAAGATTTCAATTACCCGGCCGCGTGGAAACCCGCCGATGCCAAGACTTAAGTCAAAGGCAATAGAGCCAGTCGGTATAACCTCGGCTTTGACGGCCGCTTCCTTCTGTCCGAGTTTCATTACTGCCCCTTTGCCAAATTGCTTTTCAATCTGGGATAAAGCTGCATCCAGAGCTTTTACCCGGGAAGTTTGTTTCTGTTCAATTTCTTCTGTTTTCATTTAGCCCTCCAAAATTGCCTGCTCTGATTTCATTTTCACCATTTTCAGCCGGGCCAGAGTTCCTGCCGGCCTAAATCATTCCAGTGATTTTCCCCGTCTCCTCCACATCAATTTTTTCAGCGGCTGGCACCCGGGGTAAACCAGGCATGGTCATTATATCACCACAATGGACGACTACAAAGCCGGCACCTGAACTCAGCGAGGCATCAGTCAGAGTTAAATTCCAGCCGCGCGGCCGGCCAATTTTTTTAGAGTCATCAGATAGAGAAGCTTGAGTTTTGGCCACACACACGGGCAAATTCGCCAGTCCAAGCTGCTCGTAGAGTTCAATCTTCTTTCTGGCTGCTGTATCGACTTTTACTCCGTCTGCCCCATAAATTTTCAGCGCAATTGTTTCCACTTTCTTCAATAAAGACAGGTCAGAGGAATATAAAAACTTAAAATCTAATCTGTCCTCATCCATGGCCTTGATGACTTCTGCCGCCAGGTCAAGCCCACCCTCGCCGCCTTGATTATAAACGTCGCTCAGAGCATATCTGACTTTTTCCTCTTTAGCCAGTCCACTCCACATCTCAATTTCAGACTGGTGATCTGCTGGGAAAAGGTTCAGGACAATGACGAAAGGCACGCCAAATATCTTTAAATTTTCAATATGTTTTCTTAAATTATCAAATCCGGCTTCTACCGCCTTGGGATTTTCATTACTCAAGTCACCCGTTTTTACCCCGCTATGATATTTTAGGGCTCTTAAAGTTGAAACCAGGACACAGGCAGCCGGCGGCGGCACCTGACCCGTTCTGACCACAATATCAAAAAACTTTTCAGCTCCAAGGTCAGAGGCAAAGCCAGTCTCAGTCACCACATAATCGGCCAGGCTCATGGCCAGCCTGGTAGCAATAATGGAATTTGTACCGTGGGCAATGTTGGCAAAGGGGCCGCCGTGAATGAAAGCGGGCGTGCCTTCAAGAGTCTGAACAAGATTTGGATAGATGGCCTCACTCAGGAGAGCAGCCATAGCTCCATCAGCCTTAATATCCCGGGCAAAGACCGGCCGGCCGTCAACCGAGTAGCCGACCAGTATATTGCCTACTCTGGCTTTCAGGTCTTTTAGATCACTTGACAGGCAAAGTATGGCCATGACTTCAGAAGCCGCTGTGATATCAAAGCCAGTTTTACGGGCAAAGCCCTGAAACGTTTCATCTGCTCCGATTATCACCTGGCGCAGAGCCCGGTCATTCATATCGAGCACTCTCTTCCAGGTAACTGTCCGGCCATCAAGCATTCCAGCCGAACCATCAAAGTGAACTCTATTATCAACCATAGCAGCGAGAAGATTATGAGCTGCAGTCACGGCATGGATGTCCCCTGTGAAATGAAGATTTATTTCCTCTCGCGGGACGACCATGGCTTTCCCACCGCCTGTGGCTCCTCCCTTTATCCCGAAAACTGGCCCGAGCGAAGGTTCACGCAGGGTCAGACAGGCCTTCTTCCCGAGCCGGCTGAGGGCGTCAGACAGGCCAATAGCTGTCGTTGTTTTACCTTCCCCGGCCGGTGTCGGCGTCATAGCAGTGACCATGATCAGCTTCCCCCTAGGGGTTATCTCTCTAAAAGCCTGATAATTAACCTTGGCTTTATATTTTCCATATAGTTGGACACTTTCCTCAGAAATACCAAGCTGGCTGGCAACTTCTACAATTGGTCTAATACTCATAGCTCACCTCCTCTTATTAGGTATTTAATCAGAATTAACTTTTTTCTTCAATCCACTTTTCCCGTTTTGAGCTAATCGACTGCCCGGCAAAAACTGACATTGTAGAAATGAGATTGATATTTTTCTATCAGCCCCTCATCAGCAAAACTATAGTAACAATTATTGCCGATAACAATATGATCAAGCACCCTGATTTGCATGACGGCGCAGGCAAAAACTAGATCCCTGGTTATTTCCCGGTCGCAATTAGAAGGCTCCGGATCGCCCGAAGGATGATTATGGACAAAAATCAGGCTGGAAGCTTCATATTTTAAGGCCTGTTTGATTACTTCGCGGGGATAGACTGCACTTGAATCAACTGTGCCTTCAAAAAGCGTTTTTTCTTCAAGGATATGATTTTTCGTATTAAGGAACAAGACTTTGAAAACTTCAATTTTGAGATCCCTTAAGTTGTAATAGAGATAATCAAAAACTTCCTGAGAAGACTTGCAAACAGGCCGCTTAACCATGCAATCCTTAAGATAGCGGCGGGCTACCTCCTGAACTAGTTTCAACCCGAAGACATTCTGGCGGCCTATCCCTTTTATTTTTTGCAGATCTATCTGATCAGCTTCCATGACACCTCTAAAGGTCTTAAATTCTTTGATGGCCTGCCGGGCAGACTCGCGGCAGTCTTTGCGGGGGGTTCCGAGTGTCAGCAGCAGCTCAACAATCTCATAATCAAGAAAACCAGACAATCCTCCCCTGAGAAACTTTTCGCGCAGCCGTTGCCGGTGCCCACGGGGGTCAAGTTTTGGCAGGCCAACATTTTCAGCCATAGTTGCCATCCAGATTTAGCCTTTATAGGTTTAGTTCATAAGGGTAGTAGTTTTTGATCCAGAGGTAAAGACGAACCGGCCGCCTGGTTTTTCCCAGGCAGTCAATATTTTTTAAAAAGAAATTTTTCTCATAATCAATAGACTATTACGGCAAATTCTTAAGGCTTTTTTTGTAGCTTTTTTTCTCCTGCATTTTTTTCTCGTGAGCCAGCAGCCATTTCTTGCGCCAGAGTCCGCCCCCAAATCCAACCAGGCTCCCATCTGACCCAATCACCCGGTGGCAGGGAATAATGATGACCAGAGAATTCTGATGATTAGCCTGCCCGACTGCTCTGGCAGCTTTTGGCTTCCCACAGGCTGCTGCTATTTCCCCGTAAGTTCTGGTTTCACCATAAGGAATCTTTTTTAGCTGCTGCCAGACTCTTTTCTGAAACCCTGTCCCCTGAAGCGAAAGTTTCAGGGAAAAGCTCCGCCTCTTCCCATGGAAGTAATCATCCAGCTCCCGCCAGGCCCGGGCCAAAGCTTCTGGTGCCTCCTTCAAACTGGTTTTCATTTCGCCTGGAGATATTTTAAGCTGATTTTTCCTTAGAAAGCCACAGGTTTCCAGGCCCTTTTCTCCTCCCGACAATTCAAGTGTTCCTAGCGGAGAATGATAGTATATTTTCACCCGGCCTCCATCCCTCAGGCTATTCTTTTAATCTAACCCAGATGCGGGTTAAACCCTTCTCGTTTTCAAACTTTAATTCAAAAACCTCAGGATAAGCTTTAAATAGCTGTGACAACTGGCGATAGCCATAGGTCCTCGGATCGAAACCCGGGTCAAGCTGGCGGAGATAAAACCCTATGCTGCTCAATTTCCCCCAGCCATCTTCATCAGCTGCCATATCCACCGCTGCTTTTAAAAGCGGCAGAGGATCATAGCCCCGGGGCCTGGGTTCATCACTGGCTTTCTCAGCAGCACCAGGCTTTTTCTTTCTTTCTTTTTCACCAGGGCCTAAATTTTCAGTATAAATAAAAACATTGCAAGCGTTAATAAAAGCCTTCGGAGTAGTTCTTTTGCCAATTCCCATGACAAAGTAGCCCGCTTCTCTGATTCTTGTCGCCAGGCGGGTATAATCTGAATCACTTGAGACTATACAGAAGCCATCCACCAGCCGGTCATGTAACATATCCATGGCATCAATAATTAGCGCGCTATCAGTTGCATTTTTCCCAATGGTATAGCGAAATTGCTGGACTGGCTGAATAGCGTTTTCATGGAGCACCTTCTTCCAGCCAGCCATGTTAACTGTCGTCCAGTCGCCATAAATTCGCCGGATAGTAATCAGGCCATATTTCCCCACTTCAGCCAGAATGTCAGAAATAAGACCTGGCTGGGCGTTATCGCCATCAATCAGCAGAGCTATTTTCCTGCTTTTTTCTTCAGTAAAAGTATCAAGCATTTTGCCTCCAAAAAGCCCTGGATAGAGCCTTTTCATTTTACCTGTTTTTTAATTATTGTTAAATATCAAATTTAATTGATGGCCTGACTGCCGGCCTTGAGACAGGTTAGCCACGAATTAAATGCGGCAGGTCAAAAGGAATTTCCAGGCTGAGTTCCATCAACCCTCGAATTTCCCCGTCAGTTGTCCAGACGGTTTGATAGATTAACTTTTTAACCCCATTTTTTTCTATGGTATAGATATTCGGCTTTTTACTCTCCATAATCTTTTTTATTTTGGTTCTCGATCCTTCCTGATGACAACTATAGAGATTCTGGCCAATTAGTTTAAAGCCTCCTTCCTTTTCATAAACCCCTGCCGCCTTTTTATTAAGGTAGAGTATTTTCCCTTCAAGGTCAGTCATGATAATAGCTCCGGGGAACTCGTCGAGCCAGTGGCTATCTGCCATTTAAACCTCCTTAAAATTACACTTTATTAACACTTGCCAGAAATGGAATTTCTGAGATAAAGTTATAAAGGAAAATGTTAAAAAAGGGAAACAGCTATCCTAAGATTTTTATCTTAGCCGGGCTGTTTTTAGTCTTTCAAATCCTGAGGTCGCCCTGGCTGCCAGCTTCTGAGCTGAAAAAGGCTGTTTCGCCGGCTAATTTCATCTGGTTAGAAACTGGCCGGGCCCAGATCGGCCCAGTCAACGACTCCCGGCCAGCTCAATCATCTCTCCCCTTAAATGAAAAACTCTATCTCTGGCTAACAGAGCGAATTGAACCCGGGACGGCCGCCGATTTAATCAGAAATTCAGAAGCTGTATTAAACTCAGCCGGCTTTGATTTATATTTACTTGAGTTATGGCTGAAAGGTTTGCCGCTAAAAGCTCTAACCCTTCTTGATTCAAAGTTAAGTAAATCACCCCAGGATCCAGCCCTCCTTAATCAGGCCGGAGCTTTCCTTTTTTCTCTGAAAGAATATGACCTGGCTAAAGAGTTCCTGACTGCCGCCCTGAAACAAGCCTCCGGTCATATCTCTATTCTGAATAATCTGGCGGCAACTCTATCTGCCCTGGGATTAAAAGAGGAAGCAGCTGGCTTCTACCAGCAATGCCTTCAACTCGATCCTTATCATTCAGAAGCTAACCCCGGCCTTTATTACTTAACAGGTTTAGAACCCGGCGGCAAACCGGATGAGAAATGGTTGTGGAATGCACTCCTGGGCGCCTATAGAGAAAAAATCGCTCAACAGACAAAGGCTGCCAGCTGGCCACTCCCTCTGTCTTTTGAACAGAAGATAAATCTCAACTTGCCGCCATTGCCCCCAGACTTCCAATTATATGCTGATGCGACTGGCATCTTTCAAGAAGCACTTTTTGAACTCAATCAAAAAGAAGGGGAACTAAAGGAAAAGCTTGCCTTATCTCAGGCCGGGGCCGGTCCTACCTATCCCGCCAGAAAAGAACACCGGGCCATCTGCTGGCCTTTAAGTTCTTCCCTGAGCTATGCCCGGCTGCTGGAAGTTGAAGGCCGGCTGGAATGGCTTGAAAAGGAAATAGAAAGACCGGTTGAAGTCGATCTCAGCCAAATAATCAATTATTCAGTCTCAGCATTAGAGTCAGTTTACAGAACATACCGTCAGGAAGAAAAAGAATCACTGCAAGTTCCCCGTGAAGAGAGGCCAGAACGTCTTAAGAAAGCCCGTGATAACTATTGCCAGGAATACAAAAAACAGGCCCAGTACTGGTATTTAAAATACAGAGAGAGGCTGCTGCCCTATTTTGAACGGGCCAGCAGTGAATTAAAGGTTTTTATCCCCCGCTTCTATTTCTGGCTTAGATATTTGCCCGAAAATCAGCAATTATCCAGGCGACTGGAAGTAGAACTCAAGGTGATAAAAATATACTCACGGCTGTGGGAAAAAAGCCTCTGGCTTTTAACCCGGCTCGGGCCGCCAGCTTTTCCCGACTGCCTGTCCAGGGAAGAGTCCGGCCCGGAAAACCAGATTATGCCCGGTATTTCCTTGCAGTCACCGCTTGATGAATTACAGCTTGAATATCAGTCAGATAACTTCTCCTTTTCTCTAAGGGCCAGCCAGGTAGCTTTTGCAGAAACCTCGCCAGCCTTGGATTTTCCAGAGAAAGCTGTCCACTCGCCAGCCACCATTTATATCTATCCCTTTGAGGGTAAAACCAGCCGGCCGGTTTATCTGGCCGTCAATCAGGAAGGCAAATTAAATGATATTGGAGAGCTTATTTCTCCGGCTGCCACCAGGTTGACTCCAGGGACATCCTGGGAAGTCATTTTCAATTTAGGCTGGCAACCTCTGGAAGCTGCGTCCATTTTGACTGGCGGCAGCTCCTGATAAATCTCACTATTAATTACCAAACCGCGGATTAACCACCCCTGCATAAATTGAACCAAAAGTATAACTTACTCCCATGGAAAACCCGTAACTATAGGAAGTCGCCAGGGCTTTTTTCTGCAGCAAGATATCCTCAAGGCTGAGGTCCCCTTTGGCCAGATAGACCTGATCATTTATTTTAGAAAACCGGCCGGAAAAGCTGACCGAAAAACCACGGTAAAGTCTGAGATTAAGGTTTGTCCAGAAAACCAGATGGTTCTTTTTAAAATCATTGAAATAATGGAAGCCCTCTAAAGAAGAGCTGATATTCCCCCAGGGCTCTTTCATTTCAAAAGTAACGGTTAATGTTTCTCCCAGGAGAGCCTCCCTGGTTTTATCAAAGATCGTCTCCTCATGATAATTATTGAGATTAAAGCCTATCCGGTAAAGAATCCTTAACTGCCGCCGGGTTGACTCAGAATAAGGAAAATAATTATATTCAATGGCTGGCGCCGGATTAAAATTAAAATCAAGATTATTATATGTCGAGGAAGAAAAGCCCAGCCAACCGCCAATTGACCAGTGTTCACTTAAAGAAAAAACATAGAGGCTCGATAGGTTGAAGCTTTTCTGAATGGAGCTGATATCACTGGTAACTTCATCCTCTTCGACCTTAAAGACGCTGCTGCTGTAGTAACCTGACAGCCCTGTCCTAAATTTAAGTTTATCTGTAACCCGGTTAGCACTTAGATTGCTATAGAGGGATAGGAAATGCTTGGTCTCTTCGCCTGACAGGCTGCCCGATAAACCGAGATTAAAAACCCAGGCCTTCCATGGGTCTTCAACCGGAAAAGAAGGCAGCCGTTTTTCAAAATCTATCCGGAGATAATCGCCTAAGTCTGTTTTGGCCACGTAAGGGACCAGCCCAACTTTCAGGACCCGGACGAGCCCCTGGCGCTCAACATCAGCCGAATCAGTTCTTTTCGAAACATACTTCAGAGTGTTATGAATATCGTAAAAATTATTCCGGCCAATAAAATTAAGAGCATATTCGCGTCCCCCGTCAGCAGTTGATTGGATGGTAATAAGGACGTGAATATCAGCTTCATTCTGATCACGGACAAAACTGACAAAGGTAATTTCTGAACGGATGTAAGCCATATCACACTGGTGACAATCAATAAAAACTTTTGGCGGTTCAATCTGCGGCTGGCTGAGGTTCCTCAGTTGAGCCAGACCAGGCTGGCTGAAGATAAAAACCAAACCAGCTATCGCCAGAAAGCCGCCAGAAATACTGGAGATGCCAGCCCGGATTATCACTTCATCTATCCTTTCCTCGAGCTTTGTTCAGCTCAAGACTCTCGGTGTTTTGTCTGGCCGTTTTCCAATCCGGTCTGATTGAAACTCTAGAGTACTTAGTGCCTGCTTTTTAGCTGGCTGAGGTCCACTCCGAAAATTCTCCTTCCTGAGGGTTAAACCAGCTTTTCATCTCCTGGCTGAAAAAATTAAAGAGAAGCTTTAAGCCAAAAATTGTTCCCAGAGGAATTAATAAGGTCAAAATTGCTGCAGTTAAAAAAGTTGTCACCCGGGACCAGCTCTTCTTCCGGCCCAGGCCGGAGGCTGTCAAAATGGCCATTAAACCAAAGGCCAGAGAGGCTGCTGACAGCCATATTCCCCGGCTGATCAGGTAATCTCCGCCTGACAGGTGCTTTAATTCTTTCTCCTGACCGAATGATAGATGGATGAAAACAACTAAGGCAATAGTTATGGCAGCAGTAAAGATAGCCAGGAGACCGGCCCTCTTGATAATGAGTATGGAGACGCTGATTTTACCCGGCATAAAATTAACACCTGTTAGACTTCTATTTTACTTGAGTGAGTCCTGGATTCAAGCCTGAATTTAAAGTAAAATGTAAAAGGATAAACTTCAGCTTCATATACAAGCCGCTTTTTTGAGCAGGACTGAAGCTAAATTTTAAATGAGGCAGCCAAATGAAAAAAACTTTTTTATGGCTATTGACCATTCTTCTTCTGACTTCAACCTTATCAGCCGATATCTATATCAAGACGAAGATCAACATTGATCCAGTTAACGCCCTGGGCCAGAGCAGTCCGGCCAGGGAAACCTTCTCTGAACAATGGATTAGTAAATATCTGACTGTCATTTCCAGTCAGGGGCTAAGCTATCTGTTTGATCTAAAGAAAAACAGGATCTACCTGATAAGCCATTCAACTAAATCCTACCTGGAAGTCACTCCGCCACTGGATTTCGCCAGCCTCCTGCCACCTGAACTCGCCCCCATGGCTCAAGCCTTACAGCAAATGACTATAACGGTCAGCCCAAATAATGAAACAAAACTTATTAATAACATTCCCTGTGATGGCTACCGGGTGGAAATGACAGTGATGATGTACCCAATTGAGATGATTATCTGGGCCTCAGAGAAATTACCATATGATTTAAGTGACTACCTGACCAGGGTTCAGCCTGAAATAATGAAAATGCAGCTTCGAGCTTCTGATCAGAGCACGGCTGAGCTTCAAAAAATAAAAGGCTTATGGGTCGCCTATGAAACAAAAGCTCAAATGATGGGCACGGAGATAAAATCCAGAGCTGAACTCGTCGAGATCAGTAAAAAAACCGCTCCGTCAGATGTTTATTCTATCCCTGCCGATTATCAGAAAAAGGACCGGCTGAGCAGGGAAGATATCCAGGGCTTTTAATTTTTAATCGACTTTTGATCTGGTTTAATTGGTTAAATAGCGATGCCCCGAAGGATTTCCAGAGCTCAGCAAGGCTAACTTGATTTTTCTCCTGGGGGACATTATTCTTACTCTATGGAAAATGCAGAGAAGCTAAGAGTCAGGTTTGCACCAAGCCCAACCGGTTTTATTCACGTCGGCAACGCCAGAACAGCCCTTTTTAACTGGCTGCTGGCCAGGCAAAAAGGCGGAATCTTTGTCTTGAGAGTTGAAGACACTGACCTTGAACGTTCAAGCCAAGAGTATGAAAGAAACCTCATCAAAGATTTGCACTGGCTTGGTCTTGATTGGGATGAAGGCCCTAATACCGGAGGCAAATTCGGGCCCTACCGTCAGTCAGAAAGGCTTGAGCTGTATCATCAATATGCCAAGCAGCTGCTGGAGGCAGACCAGGCCTATTATTGCTTTTGCCCTCAGGAAGAGCTGGAAAGAGAAAGGGCTTGGGCCCTGGCTGAAGGACGATCACCTGTCTATAGTGGCCGCTGCCGCCATATCACTCTGAAGGAAGCTCAAGAAAGAATAAAGGCAGGAGAAAAGGCTGCTATCAGGCTTAAAGTTCCCGAGGAAGGACTGGTTAGATTTACAGACCTGGTGCGGGGAGAGGTAGAATTTGACCTGAAACTTATTGGCGACCCAATTATTGTCAGATCAAATGGCATGCCGGCCTATAACTTCTCTGTCGTTATTGATGATGCCCTGATGGATATAACCCATGTCATCCGGGGAGAAGACCACATTTCAAATACTCCTCGCCAGATTCTTTTGTACCAGGCTTTTGGCTGGCCACTTCCCGTTTTTGCTCACCTCTCCATGGTCATGGGGAAGGATAACACCAGATTGAGTAAAAGACACGGAGCCACCTCCGTTGATCAATTCCGCCGGGAAGGAGTTTTACCACAAGCTTTATGCAATTATCTTTCCTTTCTCGGTTGGTCGCCACCAGAGGGAAAGGAAGTTTTGACCCTGGAGGAGCTGGTCAAGCTTTTTGATCTCAGCCGGGTCAACCGCTCAGCAGCTATTTTTGATTATGAAAAACTTTACTGGTTAAACAGGCAGCATATTAAACTCCTGCCAGCTGAAAAAAAACTTACACTTTCTTTGCCTTATTTGCAGGAGGCTGGGCTGGCCGGGGAGGACATTACTCCGGCTCAAAGTCAGTGGCTGAGTGAAGCTATTGAGCTTTTCTTAGAAGGCTCAAATAAATTTTCTGACCTGCCTGAAAAATTTTTGTTAATTTTCGATTTCCAGCCAGAGTCTCTTGACGAAGAGTCGCGGCAAATTATCAGTTCAGATTCTGCCCGGAAAGTACTTAAGGCTTTTATAAATAAAACAGCCGGGGTAACCGAATTTAACTATGAATTTTTCGCCCACATAACGGGTGAAATAAAAAAAGAAACAGGCGTTAAGGGTAAAGAGCTCTACCATCCGTTGCGGGTCATGCTAACCGCCCGAGCTTCAGGCCTGGAACTTGACAAATTCATTCCTCTCCTGGAACAGGGAGCTAAATTGAATTTTCCCCGCCCAATTAAAAACTCTCTGGAGAGAATTCGGGAATTTTCTACATTTTTAAAGTTACAGGAAAAACAAGAAGCTTGATGAATCAGCAGGAGAATAGGCTAGGCCGGATTAACACCATAATTGAATTTCTTCAGACCTCACCCAACCGGGTCAATAAAATTTTTATTCAGAAGGAAAAAGGGCATTATCAACTGGCTCATATTATCCGGCTTGCCCGGCAAAATCACATTCCTCTGGTTTTTGTCCCAAAAGAAAGACTGGATAATCTTTCCCCTCACCATCAGGGGACAGTAGCTTTTATTGCCGAAAAGGAATATCTGAGGCTTGAGGATCTCCTGGTAGAAGGCCAGTCCGCCTTTCTGGTTATCCTGGACGGGGTGGAAGACCCGCAAAATATCGGAGCTATAATTCGCAGTGCGGAAGGGGCAGGAGCCACTGGCCTTATTCTTCAGGAGCGCCACTCAGCCGGCCTGACCTCAGCCGTTGCTTCGGTTTCAGCTGGTGCCCTTTATCACCTGAAGGTGGCCAGAGTGACCAATCTGTCGAGAACGATTGACTGGCTGAAGGAGCAGGGCGTCTGGGTGGCCGGTGCAGCCGGAGAAAGTCAGACCAGATGGTTTGAATTTGACTGGACCCTGCCGGTCGCCATTGTTCTAGGTTCAGAAGGTTCCGGCCTCAGGCCTAATATCCGGAAAAAATGTGATGTACTGCTGTCGTTACCTATGTCTGGCCGCGTAAAAAGCCTTAATGTTGGCGCAGCGGCGGCTGTCTTTTTCTACGAAGTGGTCAGACAGCGTCTGATTAAAAACCGGTCAAAATAAGCTTCTAAGAAATTATGAGTTGATCACGCTCTCTAGAAAAATCTTTTCGACATCGGGCAAAGGAATAGTTTTTAGCTCTTCCCTTAATTTTTCATCCTGGAGCAGGGATTCCAGATTGAGACCGGCAAAATAATTAAAGTTCTTTCCGTTGAGTTCATCTCCGAGTTGCTGACTGAGCCTTTTTTCGAGTTCGGGTTTTTCTTTGATGGTCTGAAAGGCCTGCCAGCTTGTTTTTAGCTTTTCTATTTCGCCAGCGCAAACAATCTTTCCTTTATTTATCAGAACTATCTCATCACAGACCCGTTCGACCTCAGGTAAAAGATGAGAGGACAGAAAAATAGTTGTCCCACGAGCTTTAAGCTCGAGAATAAGGTTCCTGACCTCATACATGATGATCGGATCAAGTCCTGTGTATGGTTCGTCGAAAATCAGAAAATCAGGCTGACCGATGGTTGCTACGCCAAGGGCTACCTTTTGCCGGGTTCCCTTAGACAGGCTTTTAATCCGACTATCAAGAAATTCGCTCAGATTAAGATTCCTGGCCATCTCCACAGCTTTTTCACTGGCTTCTGCCCGATTTAAGCCATCATTTCTGGCAACAAATTCAAAGGTTTCTCTTACAGATAAAAAGGGATAAAGGCTGGCATTTTCCTGAAGGTAGCCAATATTCAAATCAGCTAAGGCTCGTTCACCACGTTTTTCAGAGCAGTACTCAATTTTACCGGAATCTGGCTTTAAAAAACCGAGGATAATTCTAATGGTAGTCGTCTTGCCAGCTCCATTAGGACCAAGAAATCCGGTAAGACGGCCACTCCTGATAGAGAAATTTACGCTGGAAAGAGCCTCTTTTTTCTGTCTGGCTAACAATCCATCACGATAACTTTTCTTTAATCCTTTCAGGTTCAGCAGGCAGGAACTATTTCCATCCTCTGCCAGAAGAAGATTGTTTCTCAGGCCATTGGCCTTAAATAGCCTGAGGCTGGCCAGAAGGAAAATGGCTGATAAGCCGATGGAAAAAGCAACATGCCAGCCAGTTAAGGTAACCCATTCAGGAACAAAAAGGAGAGCAAGGAGGCTCCTGGGACTTATCTTCATTAGCTGGCCTGACTCTATTAAATCCTTAGCCCAGGCATAATTGACAAAAACAACAGTGGTCACTCCCTGCATGGCCAAAATAGTTACAAAATTCATCACTCCCCGCAGGAAAGAAGCAAATAAGAAGCCGAGAGCAGAAAGATAGGTCGAGGCCAGAAGACCACGGACAAGCCCTTTTAAAAGATCAGGGAAAATTCCCATCTGCCCTTTTATCTCCAGAGAAAGGAACACGCTGAAAAGGAGGAGCAGGAAAGCACCAGCTATCATCAGCCAGACGGCCAGGTATTTTCCCCAGAAAAAGACCGCCTTTTTCTTTCTGGATAGAAAGGGATCAATCTGCCTGGTTTCAAATTCATCATAGATCAGCCCTCCACTGAGCAAGACAGCTACAAGGCTGAAGAACCCCCTAAACTCTCCAGCCCCTTGCATAGGATCCATTGTAAACAAAATAAAATAAAGGCAGAGTCCAACTGAAAAAGCAACAATAACCGCCTGTATCCAGCTTACCCTGAAAATCTTTTTCCAGGTTAATGTGATTATTTCTTTTAGCATTTTTCTCCCCCTGATCTGTCCTATTTTAATTTCTTATAGAGCAAGATATTTTTGGCCGATAGTAAATAAAAGAGTAGTCCCCGGTCGTTTTTTTCTTTCAGCCCAGACGGAAAAATTCATACGGCCCCCCTCCCGGCTGACCCTTTTTGGTTCTTTAAATGAATCATTTTAATTAAGACGCCCGACTAAGGATTTTTTTCTCACTGCTCCAAAAAATCTTGGCCATAGAATCCAGACCGTAGATTGATAAGCCCATAGATGTTTTCCACTGGCCGGCCTCAATTATTCTCTTCATTCCTAAAAAATCCCCCCCTGCAAGAGGCTATTGTTTCTTATCTATATATCATTTTCGCCGGTGAGTTTCAACCTACCTCAAACAATTATTATTTACACTTGAAAAGTGAACTGGCGATGAGGCATCCCATTTATAGGAGAAAAAAATGGCTGTCAGTGCTTACCAGCATATCGAGTTCTATAACCATTAAATCACTTTCCACAAAGTTCCCATCGGCCAGCAAGTATATATCGATTTAGTCCCAGACCTTAAACGCGGTTCTCTGGAACTTCGGCTCTGGTAGAATAATCAGTTGATTAATTCCATTATCTACCCACCGACAGACTTCCCAAGAGTTCACTTTTGAACTGCATAACAGTTCATTTTTCAACTTTTGCCAACAGCTGCTCCGGATAACAGCCTGCCCACTTGACAGTCTATGAGGCTAATATTTAGAATACCCTCAATTGCTGTTTTCTGATAAAATGACATAAAAGAGAGTAATGATGAAAGAAAAAGTTGATTTTTATTCCCTGGAAAAACCTCTGGTGGCTATTAAGGAACAGATCGATGCCCTGGAAGCCAGTGAAGATTCCAACCGGAGAGAAAAAATATCTGCTCTGAGATCTCAACTCGAAAAGGAATGGGGAAAAATTGTTCCGGAGCTGACAGCTGTCCATATTGTCCAGATTGCCCGCCATCCACGCCGGCCTTATACACTGGATTATATCAATGCTCTGTTTCAGGACTTTATGGAATTCCATGGTGACCGGCGTTTCGCCGATGATCCGGCTATCGTGGCTGGTCTGGCTTTTTATAAAGGCAAGACAGCGGCCGTTATTGGCCACCAGAAAGGCCGCACAACAAAAGCCCGGATAGAGCGAAACTTTGCCCAGCCTAATCCAGAAGGCTACCGCAAGGCACTAAGAATTATGCAGATGGCCGAAAAATTCGGCTTTCCGGTTATTACCTTCGTCGATACGCCGGGCGCTTATCCCGGAATTGGAGGTGAAGAAAGAGGACAGGCCGAGGCTATTGCTTACAACTTGAAAATCATCTCCCGGCTGAAAACTCCCATTATTAATATTATCATCGGAGAAGGAGGAAGTGGCGGCGGGTTGGGGATCGGTTTTGGCGATGCCTTATTGATGCTCGAATATGCTTTTTATTCTGTTATCTCACCCGAAGGCTGTGCTGCCATCCTGTGGAAAGATCAGGGGCCATCAGCCGTTGAGCAAGCTGCCGAAAATCTCGGCCTGCGGGCTCAAAAACTCCATGAATTAGGCATTATTGACAAACTGATACCTGAACCTCCGGGTGCTGCCCATATGGATTACGAGACTACTTTTAAAAATGTTGATAAACAGCTCAGCCTGACTTTAAAGAAACTCCAGCAGATGTCTATCGATGATTTGCTTGAAGAACGTTATCGTAAAATAAGACGCCAGGGGATTTTTGAAATAAAAAGGACTTTAAAAAGCACTAAATAATTAATTACATAATAAGAAATTAACAGCCGGCAGGTGGGCCATTATAGTAAGTATTTTTAACTGTCGTGGATAATCATGAATAATAAGGTTCAAACAAAATGAGCAGAGAGCAAAAGCAGCAGGCCATTTCCTCGATTAAAGGCACAAGAGACATACTGCCGGAAGAGGCCAGATTGTGGCAGATGGTGGAAGAGTCAGCCCGAAAAATCTTTGAGCTTTATGGCTTTCGTGAATTGAGGGCCCCGATCATAGAGCCAACCGAGCTTTTTGAAAAAGGCACAGGAGCTTCTTCTGATATTGTTACCAAGGAAATGTATACATTTACTGATAAAGGTGGCCGGTCAGTCACCTTGCGCCCCGAATATACTCCATCTGTAGTTAGAGCCATCATTGAACACCGTCTGGATCTTCAGCCACAGCCTCTTCGTTTTTATTACATCGGGCCAATGTTTCGCTATGACCGGCCGCAGAAAGGCCGCTATCGCCAGTTTCATCAATTAGATGTGGAGGTATTTGGAGAAAAAGACCCGGCCGTTGACGCAGAGATCATAGAAATGGCTCACCGGTTGCTGCAGGCAGTTGGAGTTGAAGGTGTGACAATCCTGGTCAATTCAGTTGGCTGCCCCACCTGCCGGCCAGCTTATGGACAGGCTCTGAGGGAAGCGGCCGCCAGAGTCAAGGACAGGCTCTGCCCTGATTGCCAGAGAAAGGTTGAAATTAATCCTCTGCGGATTTTTGACTGTAAATTAGAAAACTGCCAGGCCGCGGCCAGAACTTTTCCTTTAATCAACGATTTCCTGTGTGAGGATTGCCGGGAACATTTCAGGCAGTTTTTAATCTATCTTGATCTTTATCACCTTAGCTATAAGATAGAGCCAACCCTGGTACGTGGTCTTGACTATTACACCAAAACAACTTTCGAGCTGGTAGTAGAAAATTTTGGGGCACAAAATGCCATTGGTGGCGGGGGGCGTTATGATAATATGGTAAAAGAATTCGGCGGGCCAGATCTCTGCGGGACAGGACTGGCCATAGGCCTGGAGAGGCTGCTGCTCGTCTCAAAAATCGAAGCTATTCCTCAGAGCTATGCCTACTTTGCCCATAGGGGTGAACAGGCCAAACAGGCCAGTCTGCTGGCCGCCAGCTACTTTCGCTCCTGTGGTATTCCCTGCCTGCTGGAATTTAAAGAGCGCAGTTTGAAATCACATTTCAGCCGGGCAAATAAAATCGCGGCCACCTGGGTAGTCATCATCGGGGAAGATGAGCTGGCTGCCGGTGAGTTCCAGTTAAAAGATATGCTGCGGTCGAAGCAATATAAGGGTAGCCTGGAGCAGCTTGCCAGGATTATTATTGATAAAGAATCCTCCAGAAAAAGCGCTCTTTCAAAGGAATAGCACATGGAAAATGACCCTGAAAAAAGTAAGTCCCACCCGCAATTGAAAAGAAGCTATGGCGGCAAGCTTCAAGCTAAAGATGCCGGCCGGGAAGTAATCCTAAAAGGCTGGGTGCAGAGGATACGCGATCTTGGCAGCCTCGTTTTTATTGATCTAAGAGATAGAACTGGGATTATACAACTCGTTGTCCGCAGTGAGCAGCCAGAAATATTAGAACAGGCCAGAAAGCTTCGTAGCGAGTATGTGATTGAAGTCAAAGGCCAGGTGAAGGCCAGGGAACTGCCGGCGGTCAACCGGCAAATGGCCACAGGTGAAATCGAGGTGGAAATAACCAGCTTCAAGATTTTAAGCTCTTCTTCCATTCCACCTTTTGTCATAGCTGATCCCCCTCAGGCAGCTGAAGAGCTACGGCTCAAATACCGCTACCTTGATTTAAGGAGACCGGCTATGCAGAGAAACCTGACGCTACGGCATCAGGCTGCTCTGGTGACCAGGAATTATCTGAGCCAGCAGGGTTTTCTTGAAATTGAAACCCCTTTTCTAACCAAAAGCACGCCGGAAGGAGCCAGGGATTATCTTGTGCCCAGCCGTCTTCACCATGGTAAGTTCTATGCCCTGCCCCAATCACCTCAGCTTTTCAAGCAGATTTTGATGATAGCTGGCTTCGATCGCTATTTTCAGATCGTCAGATGCTTCAGGGATGAAGACTTACGGGCAGACCGGCAGCCGGAATTCACGCAGATAGATATCGAAATGAGCTTTATCGAGCGGGAAGACATTTTTGAATTATTAGAAGAGCTAATGGAAAGACTTTTTACCCTCTCTGGAGAAAAAATAAGCCGGCCATTCCCCCGACTGACCTATGATGAGGCTATCGACCGCTATGGTACTGATAAACCAGATTTGAGAGAGGCTATATCCATAGAAGATCTGACTGATCTCAGTCAGAGCCTTGATTCAGAGGTTATTAAGTCGGCCCTGGAGAAAGGCGCAGTTTTGAAGGCTTTGCTCGTTAAGGGTGGCAGTGAACTTTCACGCTCTCAGTTAGACAGGCTGCAGGAGCGGGCTAGGGCTCTGGGGGCCGGCGGGTTAATCTGGTTGAAACTCTCAGCAGGTAACTGGAAAACTTCTTTAAAGCTGGCAGAAGATAAGCTTCAGGCCCTGGGAGACAGGCTTAAGGCTAAAGATGGAGATCTCATTTTACTGGTTGCTTCACCCCGGGAAACTGCAGTTAAGATTCTGGGCGAGTTCCGCAGTAATTTTATTCAGGAAAAGATAAAGTCGGGAAAACTTGATAAAAACAGCCGGGCTTTCTGCTGGGTAACTGATTTTCCCCTCTTCGAGTGGAGTGAAGAAGAGCAGAAGATTGTTTCCATGCACCATCCTTTTACTTCACCAGATCCAGGCGGGCTCGACTACTTGGAGACTGAACCCCTGCGTGTTAAATCCTTAGCTTATGACCTTGTTCTGAACGGCTATGAGGTTGGCGGCGGATCAATCAGAATTCATCAGCCGGAACTTCAGG
This sequence comes from Acidobacteriota bacterium, assembly GCA_028749115.1. Lineage (GTDB taxonomy): Bacteria > Acidobacteriota > Aminicenantia > Aminicenantales > Saccharicenantaceae > Saccharicenans. Next base: position 169,573 of record JAQURD010000003.1, read on the forward strand.
CAAAAATTTTTAAAGTGCTCGGGCTATCGCCAGAACAAGCTAGACAGAAATTCGGCTTCTTCTTAGAAGCTCTAACTTATGGAGCCCCGCCTCACGGTGGCATCGCCCTTGGCTTTGACCGCCTGGTGATGCTTCTCTGCAACCTGGATTCAATCCGGGAAGTTATACCTTTTCCGAAGACCACCAGTGCTCTTTGCCTGATGACTGACTCCCCCTCCGAAGTAGATGAAAGACAATTAGCCGGGCTTGGTATTAAACTCAAAAAATAGCGATTGGCCCTTCCCCGGCCAACTTCTAAGCCTTTCTAGTCAAACCTGAGCTTTCCCTTTGATTATTTCAAATTCTCGCCCTGCTACTCTAAAAATAACAGTTTAATCGGACTCCAGAATTCATGATCAGACCCGACATAAAAAAGGGCAGGCCGTATAGCCTGCCCCATTTACAAATCTTTTTTCAGGTTTACCCTGAGTCATTATTGTTTCTCCAGATTTTCTGTCCTTTTTCTTTAGACCGTACCGCTCATCATCTCTAAGTTAAATATAGCCTGCTCTTTCCCTTACTCCACCAGCTGCCCGGTTAGCGGATCAAGCAATTTGACCTGGTGAACTTTGCCCAGCCTGTCGAGCGGGCCAGGAAACTTGTCGGAGCCCTGGTTACAGGGTTCATAGTCACCAACAATCATAATGACCATTTTGTCCGGATGAATATATTTTTTAGCGACTTCCATGACCTTTTCCTTGGTCACTGCTTTAATTTTATCCCGGTAGGTGGCGTAATAGTTCATCGGCTTGCCCTGCATTTCCAGGTTGGCAAAATTAATCATGGTTCTTGATGGGCTCTGGAAGAAATCGGCAAAGCTTTCCAGGAAATAATTAATGGCTGTTTCCATTTCGGCTTCACTTACAGGTTCCTGGCGGATGCGATCAAATTCTTTCTGAATTAAAGAGATAGCATAGCCAACGGTTGATGACTTGGTTTGAACATAACCGGCAAAGGTTCCAGGGAAACCCCAGCGGTAAATGAAACGGCTGCCACAATTATAAGCCAGGCCTTCGTCTGACCTGACCTTAGAGGTAATCCTGGAAGTAAAGCTGCCACCACCAAGAATGAAATTCATCACCTGCACCGCAAAATAATCCGGATCAGTATCTTCGAGACCCAGATGGCCAATATTAATATAGCCCTGGTTTATTTTTCTCTGAATGAAATAGACGCCAGGTTCAGGTTGAGGAAAAGTTTTGCTGATCGACGGGAAGCTCACCGGCTGATTGGCCCATCTTGAGGCGTACTTATCAATCTTGACTTTTAACTGATTCCGGTTGAAATTACCAGCCGCGGCCAGGATGACATTTTTAGGAAAGAAATATTTTTTGTGGAAAGTCTTAAGATCAGCCTGATTAATGGATTCAACCGTTGCTTTAGTCTCCTGGTAGGTAAGAGGACAATCGCCATAGAGAACTTTCTCAAACTCCCGGCTGAGGACCAGGCTGGGGTTGTCGTTAGCTCCACGCATCTGTTCAACAATTTTGCTTTTGGCCAGCTTCAGGCTGTCTTCACGGAATTCAGGATTCATCAATAGATCAAAGAAAATATCCAGCCCTTCATCCAGATCCTTACTGAGGACAGACATGGTAAGCGTGGCCGTTCTTTCACCGACAGAAAAATTAATTGTTCCACCAAGAAAATCCAGCCTTTCCTCAATGGCTGACCCTGTCCTGGTTTTGGTTCCGCCCTTAACCAGGCATTCAGACAGCATTGAGTCCAACCCGGCTTTATCCTTGGGCACATATAAGCTGCCGGTGTTGATGATGGCCGTGATATTGACGATGGGTAGAGACCTGTCCTCCTGGATGTAACCGCGCAGTCCATTGCTCATGACCAGCCGGAAATTGGCAGGCTGGGGTGGCTCAAATTGAAGCGGAGGGAATTTTAAGTTTTCCGGTCCGGTAACCTGAGCAGTAAGAAGACTGGCAGCTGATACCAGGAACAAAATCCCGACAATCAAAATAATTGTTTTTTTCATAATTATCCCTCCTTATCTTGCCTGACTCCGGGAATAGACGGCCACCAGGGAATTATCTTTAACAAAATATTTAGCCGCTACTTTTTTTATATCATCCGGGGTTACTTTTTTCATATCTTCGAGGTCCGTCAGGAGTGCACGCCAGCCGCGGTTAAGTTCTGCCCGGCCAACCCTCATAGCCAGAAACATGGGAGATTCCAGGCTGCGGATAAAATTAGCTTCAGTCTTATTTTTGGCTTTCTGAAGTTCCTCTGGCATGACACCGTCCTTTTTAATCTTTTCAATTTCTTCCCAGACGGCTTTTTCGACCTGTTCAGGTTTCGCTCCCGCTTGAAGTTTCGGGACAATATTAAAGGTAAAAGCCCCGGCATACCATTGAGGCCGGCTCCAGGCCATTGTTCGGATAGCTAAATCTTTTTCTTTGACCAGGGATTTATAAAGGCGCCCGGTTTCTCCAGAGAGAATGCCAGCCAGGAGATTAAGTGCTGGCATATCCGGATCTCCTTCTGGCGGAATATGAAACCACAGCTGGAAGCTGGGCAGCCCGGGCCCCTCACCGTACATCTTTTTCTCAGAATATTGAGGAGGCTCTCCTGTTCTGATTGGCTCAACATCAGGTGCTTTGGGAATTGCTCCAAAATATTTTTCCGCAAGGGTAATAATGGCCTCAGGTTTAAAATCACCGACATAAATGGCAATGGCATTATTGGGAACATAATATTTATTGTGAAATTCAATCAGATCATCCTTTGTCACTTTCTTCAGATCATCCATCCAGCCGATGACTTCCCAGTGGTAAGGTGAGGCCGCATAAAAAGCGGCATTAACTTGTTCATTGAAATAATAACCAGGCTGATTTTCACTCAGCCGCCGTTCTTCCATGATGACATCTTTTTCTGAATAAAACTCCCGGAAATAGGCATTCATCATACGGTCAGACTCTAGCAGCATCTGCAATTCAACTTTATTCGAGGGCAAAGTGACATAATAACCTGTTACCTCGTCTGAGGTTGAAGCATTAAGAGCTGTGCCGCCATTTTTCATATAAGTCTCCCATAGGTGATCCTTGATGATATATTTTTTCTCGGCCTTGGCCAGCTCATCCACCTGTTTTTGCCACTCAGCAATTTTGGCTTGATCACCATCTTTTTTCCAGTACTTCTCACGATAGATTTTGCTCATCAACTCATCAATTTGACGGTTGAGAGCCTCATCGGCAGCAAAATCAGTAACTCCCATCATTTTCGTCCCTTTGAACATCAGATGTTCATGAATGTGGGCCGAACCAGTTGTCCCGGGGCCCTCATTGATTGAGCCTGCCTTATAATAAATATGGCAGACAACCCTGGGCACACCCGGTTTGGGAATCATTAAAATTTTCATCCCGTTGGCCAGGACATGCTCTTTGACATCAAGCTGGATCTGAGCCCGGCCTGGACCGGTCAGAACCAGAAGGATAAAGACCATAAAAAAAACAGAAGCGAATCTTTTAGGATTCATGCATCCACCTCCTCCTTATTTATAAATATTTGTTTGCCTGGAAAATGAAAAAGCGTTAATTTATACATTTGTTTTTAGACGAAAGGAAAGACACTTTTCTTCCGTTCCTTTATTTTTTTTTCTTTTATATACTAGCCGGCATTATTCACAAATAATCCAGCTTAACCCGCTTCATTCTCCTCCGCCAGAGGAAAATCAGGGACACAAACTAAATTAAGAAAATCGTATCATTTTCCGAATTTCTTATCAATAATGATGGAGCATCTCGAGACGTATCCACTTTTATGAATAGGGCAGGATCGCTATTTTTTTCTTGTAAAATTTATTTTGGCCAGGTATTATTTAAAAACTATTCCTTTTTTACAAGGAGTAATGGCTATGAATCCCTGGGCAAAAAAAAGGCCAGAAGATTTGCAGGAAGCTTCTGAGCACAGTCAATTGAAGAAAAGCCTGAAGGCCATAGATCTGGCTGCTCTGGGCATCGGTTCCGTCGTGGGCACAGGCATTTTTGTCGCCACCGGACAGGGTGCTCATCTGGCGGGCCCGGGTATTATCGTCTCTTTTGTTATTGCCGCGGTGACGGCTGGCCTGTGCGCTCTGACCTATTCTGAACTGGCTTGTATGTTTCCTGTTGCTGGCAGTACCTACTCCTATTCTTATGCTGCCTTTGGCGAGATAATAGCCTGGATCATCGGCTGGGATCTGATGCTTGAGTATCTGGTTTCAGCCAGTGCCGTAGCTTCAGGCTGGTCATCAACTTTTATTGGACTTCTTGAAAATCTTGGACTTAAACTCCCCAGGGCTTTATGTTTAAGCCCGCTGTCTGGCGGGATTATCAATCTCCCAGCAGTTTCTCCTCCTTTATTTATTCCAACCTTTATCCCTTTCCGGCAGGCTGCGGGCCTGGTTGATCTACCGGCCATTCTCATCACGCTATTTATTACCTGGATTCTTTTTGTCGGCATCAAAGAGAGTTCGGTGACCAATAATATTATCGTTGTTTTAAAAATTTCAGTCATTGTCCTGTTCATCTTTCTTGGTATTAAGCATGTCAATTTAAGCCATTTTGCGCCCTTTGCCCCCATGGGCTGGACAGGAATCATGTCCGGAGCAGCCATCATTTTCTTCTCTTACATCGGTTTTGATGCTGTCTCTACGGCCGCTGAAGAAACAATTAATCCTAAAAGAGATGTTCCGATTGGCCTGATGTTATGCCTGGCTGTCGTTATCGTTTTATACCTGGGCGTGGCTTTCGTTTTAGTTGGCCTTGTTCCCTACAATGAAATAGATATTGGCAATGCGTTGCCGGCCGCCCTGGCCAGGATTGGCATTCGATGGGGCGGCGCCCTCGTCGCCACCGGCGCAATTATTGGCATGATCTCCACTTTGCTGATTACAGTCTACGGACAGGTCAGAATATTCATGGTGATGGCCAGAGATGGCCTGCTCCCCGGGATCTTCTCCCGCATCCACCCGGTACACCGAACTCCGGCTCTGTGCACCTGGATAACAGGTGGACTGACGGCCCTGATTGCCGGTTTCTTCCCTTTGAATATTATTTTAGAACTCTGTAATATCGGCACACTTTTTGCCTTTGTTCTGGTTTCGATCGGGGTTATTGTCTTAAGACATACCCAGCCACAGCTAGAAAGAAAATTTAAGACACCGCTGGTGCCTTTTACCCCGCTCGTCACTATTTTCTTCTGCTTTTACCTGATGATTGGCCTGACCAAAGTTACGTGGTTAAGGTTTGCCATCTGGCTAGCCCTCGGCCTGGCAGTGTATTTTGCTTATGGAGCCAGCCATTCAAAATTAAGAAACAGCTATAGTGAAAAAAACTAAAATAAAACCAGCTCGCTTGACCAAAGTTAAGACAGAAAGGCAGACAGGTCATCCCGCCCCTTCCTGTTCGGCTGATAACCAGAGAAGCGGGGCTGTCATCTTCTGGATAATTAATTAAAATGAGCTAACCCCAGGAATTATATAAAATTCAGGTGAATTCTGGCTTTTCTTTTTGAAGCTTTTCTACCAGTTCTTTTACTCTCTGGTCAGATTCCCGCCGGCAGACGAGCAAGGCATCTCTGGAGTTAACCACGATCACATCTTCCAGGCCAATCAAGGCTGTCAACTGGCCAGGATTCAAGACCAGACAATTTTTTGAGTCAAGGGAGACGAGGGGACTGCAGAAAACATTATAGTTTTCGTCCCGATTGACAAATTGATAAAGCGAGCTCCAGGAACCAAGATCCGACCAGCCAAAATCACCCCGGGCCATCAGTGAACCTCTGACCTTCTCAATCAGGGCATAATCTATTGACTGGGCAGGCAACTCGCGAAAAACCTTGGTCAATTTCTGCCGGTCATTTTTTTCCAGGGCTTGAAGGATTTTCAGCCAGGCAGGAAAAAGCTCAGGTGTATATTTTCGCAGGCTTTGCTCAAAAACATCGACACGCCAGAGAAATATGCCGCTGTTCCAGTAATATTCCCCTGACTGAATAAAATCCAGAGCTGTCGGTAAATCCGGCTTTTCCTTGAAACCAGCGACGGAATAAAACTTTTCTTTATGAAGAGTCTTAAAATTATTCGGCAGGCTATGCAAATAGCCATAGCCAGTCGCCGGGGAAACAGGCTGAATGCCAAACATGACGATTTTTCTAAATTTATAAGCAGCCCGGGCCGCAGCTGCTAGCTTCTGCCGGAAGAGCCGAGCTTCCCTGATATAATGATCAGCTGGCAATAAGGCGATGACAGCTTCAGGATTATCAAGATAAACACAGGCTGTAGCCAGCATAACCGAAGGTGCTGTATTTCTCGCCTGCGGCTCAACTATAAAATTTTTTTCGGGCAGAGCGGGCAGCAATTTTTTTAACCTTTGAGTCTGCCAGGCTACCGCCACCGTGTAGATTTTTGAATAGGGGACCAGGCCTTTCACCCGGTCTAATGTCTGTTCAATAAGCTTCTTCTCTCCTGTTATACTTAAATATTGCTTCGGCTTTTTCCTCCGGCTCAATGGCCAGAAACGGGTGCCACTCCCGCCTGCCAGGATGACTATTCTTAAATCGGGTTTCTCACCTACCTTTTTTGTCATGCTCTTTTTCTTTTCCCACATAGCTACCCCTCCCGAGGACTTTTAATCTCTATTTCTCTACTTGTAATTTAAGTTCTTCAAGACTTCTTCCAGGCAGCTTTTAACCTTTTTTTCTATCCGGTTTAATTCCTCCTGGCTATCAGCTTCAAATCTCAGAACAAGAACGGGCTGAGTATTAGAGGCCCTGACCAATCCCCAGCCATGATCGAAAACTGCCCTGACTCCGTCAATGTCAATAATTTTTTTGACTTCGGGCTGGCGTCTGAGCTCTGCCTTCACCAGATCAACTACCTTAAATTTGACTTCATCTGAGGCATAAATTCTGATCTCCGGTGTATTGTAAACAGGCGGTAGATCAGCCAGATAGGCCGAGAGTTTTTTCTTCTGACGAGAGATAATTTCCACCAGTCTGGCAGAAGCGTAAATAGCATCATCAAAACCAAACCAGCGATCGGCAAAGAAAAGATGTCCGCTCATCTCCCCGGCCAGGAGGGCTTTTTCCTGTTTTATCTTCTCTTTAATCAACGAATGACCGGCCTTCCACATAACCGGCCGGCCACCCAGCCGGCTGATCTCATCATAAAGAAGATGCGAAGCCTTGACCTCAGAGATGATGGCTGCGCCTGGATGTGAGGGTAAAAGGTCACGAGCAAAAATAATCATTAGTTGATCGCCCCAGATGATTTTGCCCGTTTCATCTATGGCTCCCAGCCGGTCACCATCACCGTCATAAGCCAGGCCAGCTTCAGCCCCGGTTTCTTTCACCCTGGCCACTAAATCTTTCAGAGCATCAGGCAAGGTTGGATCCGGATGATGATGAGGAAAGCGGCCGTCCATCTCAGTATAGAGCTCAATAACTTCGGCTCCGAGTTTTTTAAACAAGGAGACAGCTACCGGGCCAGCGGTGCCATTACCGGCATCAAGAACAACTTTAACCGGGCGGTTCAAATGAAGTTGAGAGGTCACATAATTAAGATAATCAGGCACCGGATCAAAAGCCGTCAGCTGCCCTCGTTGGACGGTGGCAATAAATGCCCCCTCCTTGATAATCCGGTAAATATCGAGTATTTCTTCTCCATGAAGCGTATCCTCGCCAATCATGATTTTGAATCCGTTAAATTCCGGAGGATTGTGAGAGCCGGTGATGACCATAGCAGCTTCTTCCCGGAAATAATAACTCGTAAAATAGACTAGGGGCGTGGGAACAATTCCCAGGTCAATGACTTGAACACCTGAGGATAAAAGACCTTCAGTCAGCCCCGCCAGTAATTCGGGCGAGCTAAGGCGGCAGTCCCGCCCGACGGCCATTTTGTTCAAGCCAACTTTCTGGATTTTGGCCGCTACGGCCCGGCCAATGAGCACAGCTATGTTTTGATCAAGGTCCTGGCCGACTACGCCTCTAATATCATATTCTCTGAAGATATCTTTACTTATCTTTATCTCCATTCATCGTCTCCCTTAATCCCTAAAATAATAGCTTATAACAGCCTCAAGGTGAATGGAAATCTTTTTTTATTATCTTGGTTTTCTGCTCAACATTTTATCAGTAGCCTTTGGCTCCAGAAGAAATTCTAAAAATTCTTTCACCCCCCTCTAATATTCTCTCGCCTGGCAAACATACCTTAGTCTCTTTTTGATTTCCGGGCGGGCATCACCCATCGGCTTACGGCAGGCTGACACCTTTCCTCACCTTACGATCTGCAGGATCATCCCCGGCAAAAGCAATATCATCTGATGATAAATTGGCTCTGCTAGCTATAGGCAGACTCGCTTCTTTCTTATTAAGAATGTGCTGATAAACATCAGACAGGCAAAACCAGGCAGCTCTTCCCGCCAGAGAGCCGAAATTTTAGTTGTAATCAAATCTATTTCAAACCGGTCTTAGGGGTAGGAAGGCTGGCCAGCCCGTCTTTTACGTTATAAGTTTTGATCTCCTGCCCGCCGCCAGAAGACAGGTCAGACCGTCAGTCAGTCTGGCATATCAACAGCCAGAAGAACCATAGAAATTTTTCTGCCTAATGCTTTTTCTTTTCGATCCTACATGGTTAAGTTAAGATTTTTAAAAATGGTCAAACGCGGCAGTATTCTTTAACTTTTGATCGTTTTATATCCTTATGACCGACTTTTCCGCACTTTTTTTTATGTTTATAAGCAGCAGCAATAAATGAGTTAAAAAGACAATGCGACTGGAGCGGCCTTGATTTAAACTCCGGGTGGAACTGACACCCAAGAAACCAGGGATGATCTTTAAGTTCAACAATCTCTACCAGGCCATGCTCCGGGTTTCTCCCTGAGATAACCAGGCCAGCAGCAGTCAAGGCCTCCTCATATTCTGGATTGAATTCATAGCGGTGGCGATGACGCTCGCTTATTACTGATTTCTGATAAATAGAATAAGCCAGTGTGCCCTTTTTCAGTTGGCAATCATAAGCTCCTAATCTCATTGTTCCGCCTAAGTCTGACTCTGGCCTTAACTCACGCCACAACCGGAAGAGCGGGTGAGGAGTAGCCGGCTCAAATTCCTGGCTGTGAGCTTTTTTTAAACGGGCAACATGCCGGGCAAATTCAATGGTAGCGCACTGCATTCCTAAGCAGATCCCAAAGAAAGGCACTTTATTTTCACGGGCATATCTGGCTGCCTTTATCTTGCCTTCAATCCCACGCTGGCCGAATCCTCCCGGAATCAGAACGCCATCTTTGTCCTTCAATCGCCGGAAATAATGGTCTTTCTCCAGATCTTCGGCTTCAATCCAGTCCAAGTGGACACGCAAAGAATTACTCAAGCCGCCATGATCGAGGGCTTGATTCAAACTCAGATAAGAATCATGCAGACCGGTATACTTACCAACGATAGCAACCGAAACCTCGTCTTTCGGATGATGAGAAGTATTGACCAGTTTTTCCCAGTGGTTAAAATCAGGCTGGTTGGCCGGCAGGCCAAGTTTTTTCAAAATGATCAAGTCAAGCTTTTCATGGGCAAAGTTCAATGGAATATCATAGATCAAAGGAGCATCCATAGCTGTGATAACTGCTTCTACTGGAACATTAGTAAACAGAGCTATCTTAGCTTTTAAGTCTGGAGGCAATTCCCGACTCGTCCGGCAAAGAAGGATATCAGGCTGAATCCCAATAGCTCTCAGTTCTTTAACGCTATGTTGAGTCGGTTTTGTTTTAAGTTCACCCGAAGTCTCAACAAATGGGACCAGAGTCAGATGGATAAACAAGGTATTTTCCTGGCCAAGTGAAAGACGCATCTGGCGAATGGCTTCCAGAAAAGGCTGGCTTTCGATATCCCCGACAGTCCCTCCGATTTCCACTATCACCATATCATTATTGCCAGCCACAGAATAGAAGGCATTTTTTATTTCATTAGTTACATGAGGGATAACCTGAACAGTTTTGCCCAGATAGTCCCCACGCCTTTCCTTCCGGATAATAAGCTCATAGATTTTGCCCGCTGTCCAGTTATGGTTTCTGGTCGTTCTGGTGGAGGTAAATCTCTCGTAATGGCCAAGGTCCAGGTCGGTCTCAGCTCCGTCATCAGTCACATAGACCTCACCATGCTGAAAGGGACTCATTGTCCCTGGATCAACATTCAGGTAGGGATCAAATTTCTGCAGAGTTATTTTATAGCCATGAGATTCAAGCAAAAGACCGATAGAAGCTGCGGCCAGGCCCTTTCCCAGCCCTGAAATAACACCGCCCGTTACAAAAATATATTTGCTCATAATTTTCCCCGTTAATTATTTGGACGTCAGAATTTAAATTGATTATAATCTCTTCGGCTTCACAGCTCAAGGGAAATACCCATTTTTAATATATTCAGAAAGAGAAATTAACGATGGAATCAAGGTCTGATGATGAGAAGAAGAGAACTCTTGGTTTAAACAAACTATCTTGATTATAATAACTTGTTGTAAAAATATTAATAAAATATAACTATTGTATGACAGACAGAAAGAATGATAAGTTTACTTGTTTGTTTTTTTGCCAGCTTTCCATTCATTTAGATGGGCTTTTGGTTGTTGTTTCCGGTCTGGGGGAAGGATTATCATCCTTCACCTGAACTGTTTGACAGTTGGTTTCCAGATAAGAGCCTTCTTCAATTAAGAGACAAGGGGAAATCAATGTTCCAAAAACCCGGCCTTTACTGTGGATTTCGATCCGTTCTCTGGCTTGCAAGTTCCCACGAATCTCGCCATTAATAATTAACTCGCCGACTTTTACGTCAGCTTCTACTTTTCCTTTTTCCCCAACTACCAGCGTAGAGTCTGAAAAAATCTTTCCTTGGAAATAGCCTTCTATTCTGAATGCACCCTTAAAATTCAATTCACCTTTTAACTCTGTGCCCTGATCAATAAGACCAGCCAGATGGGATTCTTCCACAATTTCTCTGACTTTTTCTTTTTCTTTCATGATTTAACTCCTTTTATTTTGTCATAAATCCGGTTAAGTTCCTCCAGGGAGAAATAAAAAATCCGGATTGTCCCTTTGTTCCGCTGGCCACTGATTGCTACCTTGGTGCCTAACCATCTAATTAATTCTTCTTCAAGTGCTCTCAGGTCAGGATCTGCCAGAGATTTCTGGATACGCGGGGGTTTTTCTTTAAACTTCTGGACAAGCTTTTCAGTTTCTCTGACTGAAAGAGATTTTTCTACTGTTTGAAGGGCAATCTTTCTTTGAAGCTCTTCGTCTTCCAGAGCCAGAATAGCCCTGGCCTGCCCCATAGATAACTTTCCTTCCCGGATTAACTGTTTTATATCCTGAGGCAATTTCAAAAGTCTGAGATAGTTAGCCACTGAGGCTCGATCTTTACCGACTTTGTCAGCAATTTCTTGTTGAGTCAGGCCTAATTGTTCTACTAGATGCTCAAAGGCCTGAGCAATTTCTAAAGGGTTCAAATCCTCACGATGGATGTTCTCTACCAGAGATACCTCTAACTGTTTTTCCTCGGGCATATTTCTGATGATAACCGGGACTGCCCGCAAGCCAGCTTTTTGAGCTGCCCGCCATCTTCTTTCCCCAACAATTATTTTGTAATAATCCTTTTCAGGAACTACCAGGATTGGCTGGATAATGCCGGTCTGCTTAACTGATGCAGCCAGCTCATCTATTGAGGTCTCATCAAATATTGTCCTCGGTTGCCTGGGATTAGGCCTAACTTTTTCTATTTCCACCTCTGCATAGCGATCCTCCTTAAGAATACCAAATTCCTCAGGTATGAAAGCCCCGAGGCCCTTACCGAGTGCTTTTTTTGTCATTTGTTTATCAACTCCTCCGCTAAATTATGATAGGCTTCTGCTCCTCTGGATTTAGGATCATAAAGCATAATTGGCTGTCCAAAGCTTGGTGCCTCAGCCAGCCTGACACTTCTCGGGATGATGGTATTTAAAAGAATTCCCTTCAGAGAATTTTTAATTTCTTCAGCCACCTGCCGGGAAAGGTTAGTCCTTTCATCAAACATGGTCAACAAAATGCCTTCAATATAAAGTTGTGGATTAAAATAAGTTCTGACCATATCTAATGTATGCAACAAATCAGGTATACCCTCGAGACAAAAGAATTCAGCTTGCACGGGGATGAGGATGGAATCAGCCGCCGACAGAGCATTGATAGTCAGAAATCCCAGAGAAGGCGGGCAATCTATAAGAATAAAATTGAACAACTTCCGCACTTCCTGAAGGGCGATTCTCAGCCGTTTTTCTCTATCAGGAGCATTAAATAGTTCTGCTTCCGCTCCGCTAAGCTCAGGAGAACAACCACAAAGATATAGATTGGCCAGGCTGGTCTCAACCAGGCAGTCCATGACTCCTCGCCCATTTAAAATTACTTGATAAATGCCCTGGCCGCTAACTTTAGCCCGGCCGAGGCCAACAGTAGCCATACCCTGAGGATCAAAATCCAGCAAAAGAACCCGGTAATTTTTTAGAGCCAGAGCGGCTGCCAGATTAATGGCTGTAGTGGTCTTACCTACACCGCCTTTTTGGTTGGCGATGGCCATGGTCTTATTCATCTAATTAGATACCTTATCTGTTCCACGTGGAACATTAGTTTCAGTCTTTACCTTTTTAAATACTTCGAGATACAAATAGATATTATAGAGAGCTGCTGGCGTAATTCCAGCAATTTTTTTAACTTCTCCCAGCTTTCCTATCTTTGTCTTTTCCAGCTTTTCGATAATTTCCAGGCTCAAACCGGGAATATTCTTAAAATTGATCCCTTCAGGCAAATTCACTTGATCTATCTTTTTCAACCGGTCAATTTCCCGTTCTTGTTTTTTAATATAGCCTTCATACTTGATTTCAGCCTCAAGAAATCTTTTTTCTTCATCCGTCAGAGGACAGGGCAAAGTGATTTTCCGCATAATTTCTTCCAAGGAGACTCCTGGCTGTTTTAGATAATTGACGACAGTTACTGGTTCTTTATTCTCAAAGGCTAACTTCTCGACTTTGAAAAATTCCATCACCTTTTTGATCCTATCATGTTTTTCTGAAAATTCTTTATATTCATTTTCCTTTATTAACCCTAACTGGTAGCCATATGGCAACAAGCGAGTATCAGCATTATCCAACCTTAGACTAAGCCGGTATTCAGCTCTCGAAGTAAAAAGGCGATATGGTTCTTCCACCCCGTGAGAAATAAGATCATCAATCAGAACTCCAATATAAGCTTCATGACGCCCAAGGACAAAAGCCGGCTGACCTCTAAGGTTTAAAACAGCATTAATACCGGCCATCAATCCCTGGGCAGCCGCCTCCTCATAACCTGATGTCCCATTGATTTGCCCGGCTAAATAGAGATTCTTTATCTTTTTTGTCTCTAGCGTTGGTGTTAATTCGAGAGGATAAACAGCATCATATTCAATACCGTAAGCTGGTCTCAATACCCCGGCCTCCTCAAGCCCCGGAATAGTCCTTAAAATCTCCTTCTGTACCCGATAAGGCAAGCTTGAAGAAAGACCATTGACATAAATTTCTTTCGTATCTAAACCTTCAGGTTCAAGAAAAAACTGATGGCGTGTATGATGAGAAAATTTTACAACCTTGTCTTCTATTGACGGGCAATATCGGGGGCCAACTCCCCTAATCTTGCCACTATAGAGAGGGGACTGATCTAAATTTTTCTTAATAACCTCATGAGTTTTTTCATTCGTGTAGCCAATATAACAAATGATTTTATTTTCCAGTTTTTTCTTTGTCCTGAAAGAAAGTGCAACAGGATGTTCATCACCAGGTTGGCCCTGAAATTTTCCCCAATCTATTGAACCACTGGCCAGTCTCATAGGCGTCCCGGTTTTAAGCCTCAAAATTCTCAAGCCGGCTACTTTTATGGCTCTGGCCAGATCGCTTGCCGATGGTTCATTTGCCCGGCCAGCAGCATAATGATTAAGGCCAAGGTGAATTAGTCCATTAAGAAATGTCCCTGGAGCCAAAATTACTGCCCCTGCCTTGATTCGAGTGCCATCCTCAGTGATCAGACCTTTTATCTGGCCATTGTCTATGATCAGTCCAGAGACTATAGCCTGCCAGATTCTTAATCCCGGCACTTCTTCCAGCCATTTTTTCATGGTCAAGCGATAGGCAGATTTATCGCATTGAGCTCTTGGCCCTTGAACGGCAGCTCCCCGGCTCAGATTGAGTAACCGGAAATGTAATCCGGTCTCATCAGCCAGCAATCCCATCAATCCACCCAGAGCATCTATTTCCCTGACCAGTTGCCCTTTAGCCAGGCCGCCAATTGCCGGATTACAGGACATTTGAGCTATAGTTTCCAGATGAATAGTAATCAGACAGGTGTTCGCCCCCATTCTGGCCGCGGCCACAGCCGCTTCGCAGCCAGCATGACCAGCCCCCACTACTACTATTTCAAATTCTTCATCAAAATGGTTCATTTTCACTTTCCCAGGCAGAAACGGCTAAAAATTTGGTCGATAACCTCGGCCGATTTGATTTCACCAATAAATTCCCCGATAATTGGTAGAACCGTTTTGACTTCTTCTGCAATTATTTCCAGCCCATAAGCTGATTCAAGTTTTATCCTGGCTTCATCTAAATGGCCTATCATTTGTTCAATTAGTATTTTCTGCCGTTCGTGAAGGATAATTTCCTCCTGTTTTTCCTCCTCGGACATGAATGTTTTTGTCATCAATTTTCTTAACTCGCCGATATTTTCTCCCGTAAGAGCTGAGACATCAAGCCACAGAACCTCCTTATTCTTCTCCAGGATTTTTCTCCGGTTAATCATATGTTTAAGGTCGGCCTTATTAAAAGCTATAATTCTTTTTTTCTCCCGGGATTTCTCCAGAAGGTAAAAGTCTTCCTGACTTTCTGGCCGGGAAGAATCTAGAATAACGAGCAAACCGTCCGCTTCGGACGCTATATTTTTTGCCATAGTGATCCCGGCTTCTTCTACTGGATTCTCTGCCTGGCCAAAACCAGCCGTATCCACCAGCTTCATTCTGACCCCATCCAATAGCAGATCTTCTCTGATAAAATCCCGTGTGGTTCCGGCATAAGGAGTAACAATGGCTCTTTCTTCCTCCAGTAGAACATTAAACAGAGTCGATTTGCCGACGTTAGTTCTCCCAACAATAGCAATAGTTAGGCCTTCGAGCATAGCCTTACCTTGCTGGTAGCTCCAGAGAAATTTTTGCAGGTCATTAATCAGTCCTTCCAGGCGATTATGTAATTCGTCTGGCTCCAGGTTGAGGTCCTCTTCCGGAAATTCCAGGCTGGCTTCCAGGCTGGCCAGTACTTCTATTATCTCCTGCCTGATCGTCTGCAGCTTTTTTGATAGACTACCCTCCACCTGCCGAAAAGAAATCCTGGCCTGATCGATTGATACAGCCCTGATCAGATCATTAACTGCCTCCGCCTGGACAATATCCAGCCGGCCGTGGAGATAGGCCCGCAAAGTAAACTCCCCTGGACGAGCCAGGCGAGCCCCAGATTTAATTCCCAGTCGCACAGCCTCATTAAGCATCAGTGGAGAACCATGCAGACTTATTTCCACTACATCTTCCCGCGTATAAGAAACCTCAGGCTTAAAATAACAGATATAGCCGACATCCAGCTTTTCATCTCTGAAGCTATCAACCAAATAACCAAAGCACATCAAACCAGGATGATCAGCTGGATTCAATTTCTCAGTCTTAAAGATTTTTTGAGCAACAACCAGGGCGTCCTGGCCGCTTAGCCTTATCAGACCTATACCCCCCTCCCCTGGCGGAGTTGAGATAGCGATAATAGTATCATCCAGGCTCTCATTCATATTTTAATTCTATCCGCCGGCCCTTAGATAGTAAATAGCGAGGCTACTTCCTTTATCTTATAATTGCCGATATTATTTACTATTCCTGTTCCAATCGTCTCTTTTGCCCGGGTTCATTGACCTTGAAAACCCTAACCTTTTTTAAAAAACCATCGCCCAGACTTTCAGTTGTCAGACCAGGTACTTGATTAACAACAATATGGATGATGCGGCGTTCATAGGGATTCATCAAGTCGAGAACTTCCTCCTGACCAGTCTCCCTGACTTTTTCAGCAATTTCCGTGGCATATTCTCTGAGCTGTCTTTCTTTACGCCGGCGGAAAAAATCGCAATCAACCTGAACTTTAACAGGAGAAATCTTGTTTAGGAGGTGCTGGATAGCCAACAACAAAGCCCCTTCATCTTTAAGCAGCCAGTGTTTATCTTCGCCGGCAAAAACAACATAGACCAGTTGATCCCGCTTTTTGATCTCGTAGGTCAGCTCCAGAGGTAAGACAGCCATCAACCTGCTTAAAAAATTATTAACCAGGTCTATCTCGTTTCCCTGGCGAGGCCACGCCCGGATAACAATCTCTTTATTTTTTAAACCAAAAAGTTTGGTCTTTTCAGTGACTATTTCATAATCGAGATTTTCCCTGGCTATTTTAAGAACATGCTCAGCCAGGCTGAGTACATCTTCAAGGCTTCTACCTGTAAATTCTTTCTTTTCAACGACTTGCTGGCCGCTTAGATGATCGCTCTTTACTTCTTTTTCCATCTTTTTCCCTCTTCTTAGCTATCATTTTATTCATAATGGCCTGCTGAGCTATTTGCAAGACATTACTGGTCAACCAATAGAGAACTAACCCGGCCTGAAAATTCATGAAGAAAATAGTGAAAATGAGTGGCATCAGCAGCATGATTTTCTGCTGTGCTGGATCCGCTGTCGATGGGGTCATTTTCTGCGAGATATATTGAGTAACCCCCATCAAAACAGGTGTTATATAGTAGGGATCCTTTACTGACAGATCCTTAATCCAGAAGACGAAGGGGCTATGTCTCAACTCTACTGCTACCACCAGCATGCGGAAAAAACCCCAGAAAATAGGCAACTGAATTAAGAGCGGCAGGCACCCTCCGGCTGGATTTATGCCGTGCTCTTTATAGAGCTTCATCATTTCCTCGTTCATTTGCCGCCTCTGTTCCATATCCTGCTTCGCTTTTTTATATTTTGCCTGCAAGGCCTTAATCTTAGGTTGGATTTCCTGCATTTTAGCCATGGATTTGGTTGAGCTATATGTCAACGGGAAAAGCAGTATCTTTATGATAAAGGTCATGATAATGATGGCCACTCCCCAGTTAGGGAAAAATTTATAAATAAATTTTGTCGCCACCAGAAGAAATTCAGCTATGAACCCAAAGAAACCAAAATTGATAACCTTCTTTACTTCACGGCCATAGGCGGTTAACCGGTCGTATTCTTTCGGCCCGACATAAGCTTCCTCCGGCTGGCTAAAGGCCAGATAAAAATAAGAAGCAATCACCTTCTGGCCATCAGCCCTGGTTTCCTCCTGGTCAAGGCGAAAAGCATAAGACTGGCTTTTTAACGGGTTCAGCAGGAAAATAGCTGCAAAATAATTTTCTTCATAGGCTGACCAGCCAAGTCCGCTGTAACGCTGTGCTTCAGATAAAGGTTTTATCTTTTTTTCTATTAGTCTCTGAGGTTTATGGTTGACCAGAAAGACGGCTCCCCGGTTAGCACTGAATTTTTCTTTCATCTCCTCCGGACTCAGCGTGCCAATCCCCGGTCCCCAGAGTATGAACGGCTCTATTTGCCGGCCATTTACCTCAACCGCAAACTGAGTCTGAAAGTTAAAATTCTGCCCGTCAAAAGTTAACTGTTTCCTGATTTTTATCCTATCCCCATCGGAATACTCAAATATAAGCTCTCCTTTCTGGCCTGAAGCTAATTCCAGCCGGTCAACATTTACCCGGTAAAGACTGTCATTAGCCTTCTCCATCAAATTTTCATCATCAAGCTGTAGAGAAAATGGAAACAATCCCGCGGTGGAAGCTGTTTCTGGTACCAGATCAAGAAGCTGCCTGTCCGGGTCTTTTTTGCCTGGAATCTTTTTCAGCTGATTTTTCAGCTTCCAGCTTTTCAGCACGCCACCCTTATTACTCCAGATGGCAGTATATAGCGGGGTATCTATAGTAACTTCCTGTTCCCGGTCAGAAGCTATAACTTCACCCATCGTGGCCGCCGGCCTGCCAGAGGACGATGTTTCAATCTGTTTTTTCTCATCTTTTTTTTCGCCCACGACCGGCATATTCTCTGCAGTTGACATCCCTGTTTCGGCCGTGACTGGGGCCTGGGGTTGGGGTTTAACAAAAATTAACTGGAAAAGGAAAATGATCAAAAACGAAAGGACAATAGCCAGGATTAGACGTTTTTCCATGTTCTCCTCGTTACGGAACGGGATCAATCCCTCCCTCATGAAATGGATGGCATCTCAGGATTCTTTTTCCGCCCAGCCAGCTGCCCTTAATCAGTCCATATCTCTTTATCGCCTGATAGGTATAATCAGAACAGCTTGGATAATACCGGCAGTGACGGCCAAGAAGGGGCGAAATCAGAAGCTGGTAAAGCCGAATCAGCCCTAAGGCAATATATCTCAATAATTACTCCGTCTCTTTCAAAACTTAAGAGGCCAGCCGGCTAATCATTGACCTATACTCTTCCGACATTCTGTCCCAGTCGAGCTGTCTAATTTCCGGCCTGGCTATAAATACCAGGTCATAGTGCCCGCTGAGTAAAGACTGGTTTCTCCTGAATAACTCTCTAAATCTTCTCTTAATCCTGTTTCTAACCGCTGCCTGGCCAACCTTCTTACTGACCACCACTCCCAGCCTGGAATAATTCAGTTCGTTTGGCTGGAAAACCAGATGAAAAAACCTGCCTTTAAGCCGGCGACCCTTCCTGTATATATTTATAAAATCTTTCTTGCTTCTTATTCTCTCAACCGGTCTAAGACGCTCATTCATCAAGCGGAAAGTCTTTTTCTCCCCTTGGCTCGCCTGCTCTTGATCACTTTCTGGCCACCAGGGCTACTCATTCTAACCAGAAATCCATGGGTTTTTTTTCTCCGGCGGTTATTCGGCTGAAATGTTCTCTTCATATCCAACGCTCACTTTTTCTATTAGATTTAAGCTTGTATCTTAAACGAAGATAAGCAGTTCTGTCAAGTGCACTATGGTTGTTTGACTAAAAATAAGAGGTAAACTATAATTTAACTAATGGATTTATTAAAGGTTGGCGATAAGATAATCTATCCTGCTCAGGGCCTCGGAATAATCGAGGAGATCTCAGAAGAAACCTTTGACGGACAATCCAGCCGTATCCTTCATATTCGTCTGGCAGATACCAATACCCTGGTTGTCATTCCCAGCAGTTCAGCTTCTGAAATTGGCTTGAGGAGACCTATATCTCAGAAGCAGGTTAACAGATTTTTCCAATTTTTCAAAGCTTGTCCGGTTGATATCAGCACCGACTGGAAAGATCGCTATAAGGAAAACTTCGATCTGATGAAATCAGGTCAGCTTAAAGACCTTGCCATTGTCTACAAAACACTTTATTTGTTGAGCCGGGCCAAACCGCTGTCTTTCCGGGAAAAGAAGATGCTTGAAAAGGCTCGCGTGCTGATAGTAAGCGAACTGTCGGCTTCTTCCTTAAGCTGCCCGAAAAAAATAAGCCAGAGACTTGATCATATCCTGGCTGACAACTTGAAAGAGTTAAAATCAGGCCGGGAATTTTGAACTTTCCCAGATGATAATCAGTCTAGGTATTTTCTTTTTGTTTTTGGCTTTAAGCGCCTTTTTTTCATCTTCTGAGACAGCCTTTATTTCTGTTAATCCCTACACCCTTGAATATTTAGAGAAAAAAGGATCAAAAAGGGCCTGTATTATTAGAAAAGCTCTGGGCCAGTTAAGTGATCTTCTTTCGACTATCCTGATTGGCAATACCCTGGTCAACGTAGCCGCCTCTTCCGTCGCCACTTCTATCTTTGTTAACTTCTATCCTGACCAGAATAAGGCTATCCTGCTGGCCACGCTAACCACAACCATTCTTATTCTGATCACAGGTGAGATCAGCCCGAAAATTATTGCAGCTCACCGGCCAGTTAAAGTTGCCTCATTCTTCATTTACCCCCTAAGATTTTTCTACATCCTGCTTTACCCCGTTAGCCGGCTTTTTTCCTATATACCGCGGCTGCTGCTCAGACAGGAAGAAAGAGCAGGGACGATTTTTTCACACCGGTTAAGTGAAGACGAAATAAAGATAGTCATCAGTTCAGGAGCAGCCGGGCTATCCAAGCTTAAAAAGAAAATGTTGTCTGGCATCATGGATCTAAGCCTCAGACCAGTCAAAGAAATAATGATTCCCAGGACTCAGGTCAGGGCTCTTTCTTTAGACTCTTCTCTGACAGAAGTGTTAAAGACTGTTCAGGCCTCTGGCTTCTCCCGCTATCCAGTTTACGATCAGACTATTGATAATGTTGTTGGCCTCTTTCATGCCAAAGACATTCTGCCCAGCCTTAATAATCAGAAGGAATTCAAGCTTCAGGCTTATATCAGAAAGCCGCTTTTTGTGCCTGAATTAGCCAGCATTGAAAAGGTTTTGCTTCAGATGCAGGAGAAAGCTGTTCATTTAGCTTTTCTGGTTGATGAGTTCGGCAGTTTCGAAGGTATTGTCTCACTTGAGGATATCATGGAAGAAATTGTTGGCGATATTCGTGATGAATATGACCAGAAAGCTGAAAACTGGTATCATAAGATAAGCGAAAAAGAATATCTCATCCAGGGCCTGGTCTCGGTTAAAGAGATAAATGAGCGGCTGGACCTGGAGATCCCGGAGAAAAAGGATTACACAACTCTGGCTGGTTTTTTTCTTTATAATTATGGGCACCTGCCAGATGAAAATTCCTCAATCATTATTAATAACCTCGAATTTACAGTGGTTAAAATGAATAAGCGGCGGATCTCACTCATCCGCATTAAAAAACTCCAGCCGGCAGCTCGTGAGGGAAGTAATGAAAATACTGGCCACTAACAAAAATGCCTATCATGATTACGAAATAATTGAGACGCTGGAAGCAGGGCTGGCCCTGACTGGCAGCGAGGTCAAATCCGTCAGAGAAGGCAGAATCAGTTTAAAAGAAAGTTATGCTGATTTCAGCCGGGGCGAACTCTATCTTTTTGATAGCAATATCAGTCCTTATTATGCGGCCAGCATTTTTAACCATGAGCCGCGGCGTCCCCGAAAACTTCTCCTCCATAAGAGAGAACTGAAAAGGCTGGCCGGTAAAGTTCAAGAAAAAGGGTTGACCCTGGTTCCCACAAAGCTCTACCTGAACGATCGTGGACTGGTCAAAATAGAACTGGCTTTAGCCAGAGGTAAGAAAACCTATGAAAAAAGAGAAGCTATTAAAAAAAGAGATGTAGAAAGAGAAATCAGATCCGAGATGAAAAAACGCTGGCACTAAAAGCAGCGGCTGACCACTGGCTTTCTAATGTTTTTTCTGACCAGCTGTCCAGGCCAGCCAGATAGCCTGCTTCAGACTCCGGGGATCAGCCAATCCCTGACCAGCTAAATCAAAGGCTGTTCCGTGGTCTGGCGAGGTGCGGACAAAAGGCAAACCGAGAGTCAGATTAACTCCACCTGCAAATGACAGCAGTTTAAAAGCAATTAAACCCTGATCATGATAAAGGCTAACCAGGAGCCTTTCCGGGTGATCCAGAACTTGAAGAAAAATTGTATCAGGAGGGAGTGGCCCCTTAATCTCCAGGCCATTCTTCTTAAGCTCCAGCAAAGCTGGAATTATTTCTGATTGTTCTTCCTGACCGATGAGGCCGTTCTCGCCCGCATGAGGATTAAGGCCAGAAATGAATATCTCTTCCAAGCCAGTATTTGCTTCTCTGATGGCCCGGCCGAGATTTTTAAAAAATTTAACCAGGTTATCTTTTTTAACCCTGTCTATTGCCTCTCGCAGCGGGAGGTGATGGGTGAAAAGAGCCAGGCGCAAACGATCTGACCAGAAACTCATGATAGCCTCTGGATAAAAACTTTCCAGGTACTCAGTATGACCTCTAAAAGCCAGACCGGCTTTCCCCCAGGCCATTTTCGAAATGGGGGCGGTAACGATGGCTTGAAGTTCTCCCCTTCGGGCAGCATTAACTGCGGCTTCAAAAAATGAAAAGGAAGCCAGCCCATTCTCTGCTACCGGCTGACCGATGGTCACTGTTTTTAGAGGTGCCCCTGTTTCTCTTAAAGAGACTTGCCGCCCGGTAAGAATTAAGTCTGGCCATTTAGCTTCCAGCTTGAGTTTCTTTGCCCAGAAGTCAAGGATAGTCTCCTGCCCATAAATTAGAAATTCAGCTGGTGGAAGATCTGGCGACTCAAATAAAAGTTTTAGAATAAGCTCTGGCCCAATTCCTCCGGGATCTCCCAGAGTCAGACCAATTTTAAATGAAGTCATTTATTTTTTCTGGTTTCTGGATTCTCAGGCCTGTCTTTCGACTCTTTTTCAGGCTCTGGCTCTGAACCGGTTTCCAGCTTGAAGAGGTATTTTACCTGGCGTTTATAGATAAGAAGATTGGGTGCCTCCAGGCGGTTCAATTTAAAGCAATTCCGGTCGTACCACTCAATATAGCCTTCAACCTGCTCACCATCAGCCAGTACTACCGCCATCAGCGTCTTTTTATTCATCTGCTTTAGAAAGTAATAATTCTCTGCATGGGTATCAGTCAGCGGTGGCATTTTCTTTTTGGCTGCCTCGGCTTCTCTAACTTCCCTGTTCATTTTTTCTTTGACTTCAGAAAGATTAGGCCGCATCAGTCTTCTTTGCATTGATCCCTCACTTAAAGTAGATAAGGAAAATTTATTATTTAGATGCTAACATTAAAGAAATTAATTTGCAATAAAAAATTTACTCTCGCCGGGGTTAAACGTCCAGAAACTAAAATATTTTTGACTTATTCATAAGGAAAGTCTAAATTTTTTCATGTAAGCCAGCTTCACGACCTGGATATTTCTCTTCTTTATGATGCTGGCCGCTTTTTCTTTAAGTCATATCATTGTGCATGATTTTTTCTGCCATGAAGAGTTTTATCATCTGTTAAGCCCGATTCACCAGGCTTTTAACCAGCCAGTTTTTAGCTGGTTTGATGTAGTTCAGCCAGCTGGCGGCGGGCTGGAGACGATTTATTTAGAACAGAGTGATCTTCTACCGACTGGCTTCGTTCCCGCCATTTTCCACCCACCGGACTAAATCTTTTTTCCCTTTTTCTTCCATAACTTGCCGGTGGTGGTATCTATGCCTTTCATAATTATGTCCTTATCTGTGTTCTTCTCCTGGCCCCAGGCCGCTATCATCGAACAAGTGAATCTCAGTCTGGAGGAAGCGGTAGCTGTGGCCTTTGACCATCAGCCAGAATTAGAACTTTTAGAAGAGGAGACCAAGAGCGCCAGGGCTTTAACCATGATTGATTCAGCCTGGCCGTCAGCTGAAGTAGAAGTGCCGATTGAAGGTTTAGGTTTTACCGAGCTGGTCAGGCAAAATGGCCCAGAATACAGCCCCGGCCTGACTCAGCTTCTGCCTTTTCCAGGCAAATTGAGTCTTAAATCAGATATAAGGGAGACATATCAACAGGAAGCCAGCCTCCGGCTTGAACAGAAGAAATTATTGCCGGCCGCTCAGGCCAAAAAAGCTTATTTGAAACGCCTCCTGAGTCAGCAACTTGTTTATTTTCTTGCCCAGAGCCTCGAAACTCTGTCTGATGTCCAGCAAAATGCTCTGGCTCATTACTCGCTCGCAGCTATGCCTTATAGTGAAGTCCTCCGTATAAAAATTGATATGTCCTTTGCCCAGGGAAGGCTCAGGCCGGTTTTGATGACGGCCCCCATTGCTGTTCTCGGCTTAGTCCCTCTGATTTTCGCCCAGGGCCCGGGAGCAGAGGTGCAACGGCCATTAGCCATTGTAGTCATCGGTGGACTGCTTAACTTTACTACCCTGACCATGCTGGTTCTGCCAGTCTTCTATCAATGGATGATAAGAAAAAAGGCAATAAAAAAGAGCCGGCCGGATCAATAACCTCTGATCCGGCCAGCTCCATATCAGAGAATTTACAGGTGGCATGGACTCAGTCGGAAACTGAGAAATCCACCAGCTTAATATTGCGGTTTTTCAAACTTAAACCCAGGACTTTCTCCAGGTTAGCTACAGAGATATTATAATCAATGATGGCTTTAAGCTCGGAGCTCTGGGCAGCAGCCAGATCTCGCTGATACTGCAACACTGTATAATTTGTGCTCTGCCCAACTTTGAGTTTTTCTTCCTCAGCGGCCAGTTTTTGTTCCTGCAGCACCCGGGCAGCCTTGTAAGCCTGGACACCATGCAGGTTAGCTTCCATAGTTCTCAAGGCAGTTTTAACTTCTAATACAGCTTGCTGTTCCTGCTGCTTCAGGTTAAGCTCAGCCTGCTCCAGGTTTAAGCGTGCCTGCGCTACGCTGGCCCCTGAAATAGCATTGCCCAAGGGTATATTCAGAGTTAGCCCGACAGACCAGTTGTTATATTTGAACTTGAAAGCATCCTTTAAAGATTCGCTCCTCGGCCCGGGGATAACATCAATGACTATCCCGCTTAATGGATTATTGTCCTGATAAATCAGCTGGGTGCCGGAAAGACCAGGGCTATAATAAGAAGCTACCAGATTTAAGGCCGGCAGCAACTGATTTTTGGCGACCTTCAGGTTAAATTGCTGGGTGTCCGCACTAATCCTGAGGTTCCTTAGATCAGGTCTGTTTTCCAGGGCAATTGATTCAGCTTCTTCTAAGGACAGAGCTTTTTGCTCAAATTTTGGGATGTCAGCCGGCTCAATCGTCGTGTATTGCTTTTTTTCCTCTTCTGCTAGATTCATCAGTATCCAGAGCTGGTCTTCAGCATTTTTCACAGCGACTTCAGCCTTAATAATATCTGCTTCTCTTGTCGCCACTTCCGACTGGGCACTGAGAACATCAAGAGGAGCCAGTGTGCCAATTTCTACTGATCTCTGATTTTTGGCCAGGAGTTCCCTGGCTAACTTCAGGGATTCCTGCTTGACTTTTAAATCTTCAATCACGTAGACCAGGTTCCAGTAAGCCTGTTCAGCCGAATTAATTGTATTCATCAGGGCCAGTTCGGTTTGCGCCAAAGAAGATTCGAGCCCTTTTTTAGCAATGATAATTTCTTTCTTGCTTATATCCAGGCCAAAGTTTTGCAGCAGGGGCTGGCTGAAGTCAAAGCGCAGGGTGCTGTAATAGCGTGGATTCCAGGTCTGGTAATTTTGGCTGGTAGAACTTTTATAAGTATCAAGGCTGATATTTAGAGTTCCGCCGAAAGGAATAAACTGAGAAACCTGGCCATTGACGTCATTGTAATCAGTTTTATAACTCTCAACTGCTTCCAGGCCTGAATAGGAAGGATTCATATTACTCCTCCGCGTATAACCGAACTGCATGGTCGGATAAAATTTTTCTTTTGATTTAGACAGCGCTGCAGCCGAAATCTCTGGATTAAGTTTCTGTACCGAGACTCCAAGATTATTCTGAATCGTTCGCAGAATACAGTCTTCCAGCGTTAGCTTTAACGGCTGTTCTTCCTGAGCCCGGATAGTCAGGCTACCCACCAGACTCAGTAATAAAAGCAAACTAAAGGCCTTGATCACTTTCTTCATTTATTATCCTCCACTTTTTGGTTAAGCATTATTCCCTGTTAATTCAAGACGTTACACTATCTCATTCATAGCGAAGCGCTTCAATCGGATCGAGCCGGCTGGCTTTCCTGGCTGGGTAATAACCAAAAAAGATACCAACTGAAGCTGAAAACAGGAAGGCCAGAAGGATAGATCCTGGAGTGACAACGCTGGTAATGCTCTCAAAAGTCGGAACATACTTCATCAACCTGGAAACACCAATGCCAATAACAATGCCGATCAAGCCACCACCGACACTCAGCACCACCGCTTCAATCAAGAACTGCAACAAGATGTCTCTTTCCCGGGCACCGACTGCCAGGCGAATGCCAATTTCCCGGATTCTCTCCGTCACCGAAACTAACATGATATTCATAATACCAATTCCGCCAACAATCAGGGAAATACCGGCAATTGATCCAAGCAGGATGGTCATAATCTGGCTGGACTCAGCCGCACTTTCAGCCACATCAGACATGTTACGAACCTGGAAATCGTCATCAGCCCCAGGCGCAATTCGGTGTCTTTCTCGCATGAGTTCTGTTATTTGGCTTTGAGCTTCATCGGTCATATCTGCCGCTACCGCCTCAACATCAATAGAACTGATGTAGTCAACACCTCTCAATCTTCTCATGACAGTCGTATATGGAGCAGCAATCATATCATCACGGTTAAAAAAGCCACCCTGTTCACCTTTGCTTTCCAGAACACCTATGACTTTAAAAGGAATTTTATTTATTCTGATCGTTTTACCAATTGGATCTTCATCTTCAAATAAGTTCTGTTTGACCAGACTGCCCAGAACACAGACTTTAGCCGCCGTGGCCACATGAGTTTCATCAAAATAGTTGCCATCAGATACATTCCACTTCCTGACTTCAGGAAATTTTTCTCCTGTGCCTTGAATCTGGGTATTCCAGTTCTTGTTCTCAAAGACTACCTGGGATCTGGTAGAAATAGAAGGGGAAACCGCTGCTACAGCATCGCAGTTTTGTTCGATAGCTATTGCATCTTCTGGTTTTAAAGTGACATAACCACCCGCACCGGTTTGTACTCCACGGAACTGCCGGCTCCCGGGTGAGACAAACAGGAGATTGGTTCCCATGGAGGCAAATCTTTCCTGAATACCTTTCCTGGCACCTTCGCCCACACTGACCATGGCAATTACTGCCGCCACACCAATAATAATGCCTAAAATGGTCAGGAAAGACCTCATTTTATTGCGGGTCAGCGCTCTAAAAGAAACCTGTAGTATGCGTAAAATCTTCACCATCATCCTCCTTGCACCAGGACCCGGCCGTCAGCTTTCCCATTTATTTCTTCTCTTATAATCTGGCCATCTTTTAGATACAGTCTCCTTCTGGCATAAGAGGCAATCACCGGGTCGTGCGTTACCATCACTAAAGTAATTTCCTGTTCCCTGTTGAGCCGGGTAAAAATATCCATGATCTCAGCACCATTCTTTGAGTCAAGGTTGCCTGTCGGTTCATCTGCCAGGATAATCGAAGGTTCATTAACCAGAGCCCTGGCAATAGCCACTCTCTGCATCTGACCGCCAGAAAGTTGATTCGTCCGGTGATACTCCCAGCCTTTCAGCCCGACATTAGCCAGAGCAGCCAGAGCCTTTTCCTTCGACTCCTTGCTACTGACATTGCTGTAAAGCAACGGCAACTCCACATTTTCCAGAGCTGTTGTTCGCGACAGCAAATTAAAATTCTGAAAAACAAAGCCGATTTTCTTATTGCGAATGGCAGCCATTCTATCTTTACTGAGCACCGAAACGTCTTCACCTTCAAGCAGATACTGGCCAGAAGTCGGCCGGTCGAGTAAACCCAGAATACTCATCAGCGTGGTTTTTCCTGAACCTGATGGCCCCATGATGGCCAGAAATTCTGATCTTTCTATGTTGTAGGAAATACCCCTCAGGGCCTGAACTTCTATTTCACCAACTTGATAAATTCTGGCAATATTCTCTAAGACAATTACTTTTTCACTCATTTTAATTCCTGTTAACTATTGTTATTCCCGAGGTCGCCTTTAAAATCTGAACATAGGAGGACGCGGGCCCTGCTGTCCACTTGTCGAGGAGGAAGCTGTCAGCAAGCCGACAATCACTTCGTCTCCTTCTTTCAAGCTGTCACCAACAATTTCTGTATAAGAAGTGTCAGTGATCCCGGTTCTGACAAATATCACCTTGAGATTTCCCTTTTCATCTAAGGTCCAGACCTTGGGTGGAGTTCGTCTCTGGCCTTGCTGGCCGGTAGTCCCGGGCATACTCATACCCTGTCTCTGGCCTGTCTGAGCCTGGCCACTGCCAGTTCCTGTTGATGGTCCGGTTGAACTGCCTCCTCCTGCCTGTGGTCTTCTAGCTACCATTTCGTCAAAAGCAGCTTTCATAATTTTCTGCAATTCTTCTTGCTTTAAACTCGGAGTAAAACGCAAAGCTGTGTTGGGAATACGCAGGATATTCCTGCCCTCTCCAATAATAATCGAGCAGGTAGCCGTCATGCCGGGCAAAAGCTTCAAACTGGAGTTATCGACATCAAGCACGGCTGTATAAGAAACAACATTGGACTGAACCTGAGCCGCATATCTAACCTGCCTGACTGTGCCTAAGAAAGTCACATTGGGATAAGCTTCGACCGTAAATTTTACTTTCTGGCCTTCTTTAACACCGCCGACATCTGCTTCATCTACCAGGCACTCCACCTGCATCTTGGTCAGGTCATTAGCTATTTGGAAAAGAACAGGCGCCTGAAAACTGGCCGCCACCGTCTGCCCGACGTTAATGTTCCTCGAAACCACCACACCGTCAATCGGAGAGCGGATGATTGTATAGCCGAGATTGACCTGGCTGGCATCCAGTTGATATTTAGCTTGAGTTGCTCTGGCTTCAGCCGACGTTAGATCAGCTTTGGCCTGAAGATAATTAGCTTCAGCCTGGTCTTTCTCCTGAGAAGCAATTAGATTTTTTTCATACAGGCTTTGAGCTCTTTCATAATTTTTTTGAGCTATCTCCAGAGCTACTTTGGCTCTTTCGACAGAAGCTATGGCACTCTGATAATTGGCCTGATTTTGCTCAATTTGAGCCTCAATCTGCGATTGGTCAAGCTCGGCCAGAATATCTCCCTTCTTGACCTTAGAGTTAAAATCAACATAAATTTTTTCTATTTTGCCTGAAACCTGGCTGCCTACATCAACCAGGATAACCGGATTCAAAGTTCCGGTGGCTGTCACCACAGATTCAATGTCTCCACGGGCAACTTTTTCCAGACGGTACTTTGGCTTGTTGTTAGAACCCTTGCCAATCAGAGTAAAACCAACAACTAGACCAGCAATGACAATTACAGTAATGATAATCAGGTTCCTTTTTTTCATCATCTTTCTCCTTTATTCTCATCATTAGGTGGAATTTGATCTTTAGTATTTTCACGGCGCTTATCCGAAGATTTTTTCCTCCGTTCCTGCATGTAGCGGTCCATCATCTCCTGCATCTTCTTTTGCTGCTCGGGGGTTAAGACACTATCTATATCAGTTTTCAACTGCTCGCGCAGTGCCCTCAGATGGCTATGAATTTCCTTGCCGAAAGCCTGAAAACGCTCTTCGCTTTGCCTGAAAACTTCTTTCATCCTGGCTTTCTGCTCAGGAGTCAGTTGAAGTTCCCTGGCCATGACTTCGACTGTCGGAAAAGGCTCTGGCCTTTGACCTGATTTAGGCCTATTTTTCTTCAGGTAGGCTCTGTCGCCAACTATTCCGACTGTAATGCCAAGGCCAAAAACCACAATCATTGATAAAGCCACCCAGAATTTATATTTATCTTTCATTGTTTTCCTCTCTGAGAAGTTTCAAAATTTTCCAGCCCGGCAAATAATAGCTTTAGCTGCCGGTTCTCTGGCTTTTCCTCATCAAAAAAAAGCTGCATTTCTTTGAGCGGACTCTGGTTCTGGAAAAGCAGCATCTCTGACTGGCTTAGCTGTTGTTGAGCTGGTTGCACAAGAAATAAAACGCCCACCAGAAGCGTGGCCGTAACCAGGAAGACTGGTATTGCCCTGGCATACCATTTTTCTGCAACTGCCCAGACCGAGGGTTTGGGCACTGATGATAATCTGGCCGATAGCCTCTGGCTAAAATAGGGAAGTGGTTCAGCTTCAATTTTAAG
This sequence comes from Acidobacteriota bacterium, assembly GCA_028749115.1. GTDB lineage: Bacteria > Acidobacteriota > Aminicenantia > Aminicenantales > Saccharicenantaceae > Saccharicenans. The sequence continues at coordinate 199,381 of JAQURD010000003.1, forward strand.
GCCGGCCGACAGGTTCTTTAATCTCTGATATTCCAGATTCAATCTGGCACAGGCAGAGCAGCTTTTAAGGTGATTATTAAGCCAGGCGGATTCGCTGATTTTCAGCCGGCCGTCAAGCCGTTTTGATATTAGTTTTTCAGCTTTACGGCAATTCATCTTTTTCCTCCTTCCTGGCTCAAAGCTTGAGTCAGTTTTTTTCTTAAAAGCCTTCTAGCCCGATGCAGCCTGGAATCAACTGTTCCAGCTGTGAGCTTCAGCATCCTGCTAATCTCCTCATAACTTAACCCCTGAATATCCCTCAGAGATAATATTAGACGATACTTCTCTGGCATTTCTTCCATCTTCTCTTTTATTAACCTCTTACGTCTTTCCTCTTCCTCGTTCTCAGCCAGTTCAAGGGAGATCTCTTTTTCTTCCCCTCTGGGCTCAGGAACATCATCAAGAGGCAGAGCATCCTTTTCCCTTTTATACTTTCTTAAATAATCACGGACATGATTAATAGCTATCTGATAAAGCCAGGTGCCAAACTCCGACTGATAGCGGAACCGCGGCAAGGCTTGATAAGCTTTTATAAAAATTTCCTGAGCAAGATCATCGGCCGTTTCGTGATTACGAACAATATTGACCGCCAGGCCAAAAACCTTGTTCTGATAATTTCTGACCAGCAACGAGAAGGCTTCCCTGTCTCCCTGCTGCGCCAGTTTAACTATCTGCTTTTCTTCCATGAGCTGTTCATCTTTCTCTGGTGCCATTTTAGACGGATTTTCTCTGATTTCCTTCCTGACAACGGCCAATTGCATAAAACCGCCGAAGCCCGGTTATTGTTACCTGAGTATGATGATTTTTAAGCCCTGCCCGATGAGTTTTCATTAATAATGCATTTAATTATATCCTAATCCAGGTTGATTCTAAAGGAGGGCAAGGTTATAATCACTTCTATGAAATGGGAAAAAATTGCTGAGGAGTTAACCCAGCCAACAGATTCAAAAATCATCCTCCTGGTGATGGATGGCCTGGGGGGACTGCCAGTTAATGGCTTAACTGAGCTGGAAGCAGCCCGGAGGCCAAATCTAAATGAAGCCGCCAGAAGGGGCATCTGTGGAGTGACTGATCCGGTCTTTATGGGTATCACTCCAGGCTCCGGCCCGGCTCATCTGGCCCTTTTCGGCTATGATCCTCTCCAATATCAATTAGGACGGGGCATCCTGGAAGCTATGGGAACAGGCGTTGAAGTTGGCCGGGATGATGTCGTGGCCAGAGGCAATTTTGCCACTTTGAGAGATGGACTGGTAGTTGATCGGCGGGCAGGAAGATTGGCCACAGCTGAAAATAATCAGCTCTGCACAATCATTAACGAGAAGATAAAGGAGATCAGGGGAGTCAAAGTTTCAGTTTTCCCCGGGAAGGAACACCGGTTTGTTTTCAAGCTGTCCGGGCCCGGGCTGTCTGAAGCCGTCTCCGATGCTGATCCCCAGAAAGAAGGGACCCCACCCCTGCCAGCTCTGGCCCTTACGCCTGATGCGGAATTGACAGCCGGCCTCGTTAATGAATTTCTAACCCGCTTAGCGAATGTCCTGAAAGACCAGCCAAAAGCTAATTATGCTTTGCTTCGTGGATTCGCTAAATTTCCTTCTCATCTTCCGCCCATGACCAGCCTCTATAAGTTAAAGCCGGCCTCAATTGCTAATTATCCTATGTACCGGGGGCTTACCAGGCTGCTAGGCATGGAAGTTCTGGAGGTCGGGCCAGATACCGCCGAGATTTTTGATGTTCTTGAAAAGCACTATGCAGATTACAATTTCTTTTATCTCCACTTTAAAAAAACTGATTCGGCTGGAGAAGATGGCCACTTTGAGGATAAGGTTAAGGCGATTGAAGAGATAGACCAGTTTATTCCCCGCTTATGGGCGCTGAAACCAGATGTTCTGGTTATAACCTCAGACCATTCGACGCCCTCTGTCTTGAAGTCTCATTCCTGGCATCCCAATCCATTTGTTCTGATTTCACCTCAATCTGAAAGCGATGATGTCAATGAATTTAGCCAGAAAGCCTGCACAAAGGGCGCTCTCGGGCGGTTTCAGTCAATTTATGCCATGCCGCTGATGCTGGCCCATGCTCTGAAGCTAAAGAAATTCGGGGCCTGATTTTAAGTCTAATCCGTTTTCCATTTTGCTGGTTGCTATTTATACTAGTTAAAAGATAAAATTTAATCTATGCATAACCGCTCTGGCTCTTGGCTATTACTGATTCTGACCTTGGTAATCCTGGCCACAGCCAGCGCTGTTCAGACTCAATCGCTAGCCGAGATCGGTGGCTTGCGTTATCACCAGCATGAAAATTTTTTCCGGCTTGTTCTGGAATTAACCAGAGTTCGCGAATATTCTTCCGCCGAACTCAGCCAGCCCGACAGGCTTTATCTGGATATCTATCAGTCCCGGCTCAACCCGTCCCTTCATGGAAAAAGCTATGAGTTTAATGCGGCCTGTGTCCGCCAGCTCCGTCTCGCCCAGAGAAATCCATCTACAGTCCGTGTTACTTTTGAACTTCAATCCGGAACGAAAGAAAGGGAAAAAATCTATTATCTGAAAAATCCTGACCGCCTGGTCATTGATATTTACCACCAGAGCACTCTCCAGGCGGTTGAAAAACCGGCTGCCTCCGGAAAAGCGCCGGCTACTACTGTCAGCCAGCCGCCCCGGCCTGCCAGCCCCACAGTTTCTGGCTATTCTCTTGTTCGCCAGCTTGGCCTGGGGGTGAAAAAAATTGCCCTTGATCCAGGGCATGGAGGAACCGACCCGGGCTGCCTGAGCCGTAGCGGCCTTAAAGAAAAAGATGTGGCTCTGGATCTGGCCAAACGGTTAAAATCTATCCTGGAAACCCAGGGCGGATTTGAAGTCTTTCTAACAAGGGAAAGTGATGTTCTCCTGCCCCTCGAAAAAAGAACAAAGCTGGCTAATGAAAGACAGGCTGATCTTTTTATTTCGATTCACCTCAATGCCAGCCCGCGTAAAACCAGAACAGGTGTCGAGACTTTTTATCTGAATTTCAGTCCAGATCCGGCAGTGAATGAGCTGGCTGCCAGAGAGAATGCTTCTTCCAGCAAAAATATCCGGGACATGAAGCTCATCGTAGATAAAATTATTAAGAATAACAAGTATGAAGAATCGCGAGCTCTGGCAGAAAAGATTCATCATCAGCTCCTGGGCCACCTGAAGCAGCATTTTGGCCCAAGGGATAATCTGGGAGTAAAAGGCGGCCCTTTCTGGGTGCTGATCGGGAGCGAGATGCCGGCAGTACTGGTAGAAGTTTCTCATCTATCCAATCAGAAAGAAGAGGAAGCTCTGAAGACTGACTTCTACCGGGAGAATATAGCTACTGGACTTTTCCGTGGTATTATGGAATATGTCAAATCCCTTGGAAAGGGATCATAAAAGTGGAGAGACGGGATTTTATAAAAGATCTGGTGATAGGAGGAGTGGCTCTGGGTGTTTCCCCCGGGCTTTGGGCTCAGCCGGCGTATCCTGAGCTGGCGGTGGTAACCGGCGAATCTCCTGACCGGATTACCAGAGAAGCTGTTCAAATCCTGGGCGGCATAAAACGGTTTATCGGAAGAGGTGATAAAGTCATTATCAAGCCTAATATTGGCTGGGACCGGTCGCCAGAGATGGCCGCCTGTACCAATCCGGAAATAGTTAAAACAGTGGTGGCCATGGCCTTTGAAGCCGGGGCAAAGGACGTCATCGTGATGGATCATACTATCAATCAAGCTAAGAGATGCTACATCCGGTCGGGTATTCAGGCAGCCGTCCAATCAGCCGGAGCTAAAGTTCTTTTAGCTGAAGACCAGCGACTGAAAAAAGTGAACCTAAAAGGCGAGTGGCTGAAAGACTGGGAAGTTTATATTGACTTTCTCGAGGCAGATAAAATAATCAATTTGCCGGCGACTAAGGTCCACAGCCTATCTAAGGTTACTCTGGGGATGAAAAACTGGCTGGGAGCTATCGGCGGAAGCCGTAATCAGCTCCACCAGATAATTGATCAGGCCATAGTTGATCTGACAGCTTTCTTTGAACCCTGCTTAACAATTCTCGATAGTTACCGTATTCTTTTCAGAAATGGCCCGCAGGGAGGAAGAATTTCTGATACCAGGCTGATGAAGACAGTGGTCGCCGGTATTGATCCGGTGGCCATAGATGCCTATGGAGCCACTTTTTTTGACTATGAACCCCGGGAATTGCTTTTTCTGCAATTAGCAGCAGCTCGGGGCCTGGGCAAGTTTGAACTGGAGAAGGTCCGCATTGAAAAGAGAACAGTCTAAAAAATATTCAGGGCTGCAAAAATTAAGGATCATTTCTCAGGCAGGGTTTTTTGCCCTCTTCCTTATTTTATTTATTAAAACTCATTATGGAGGGGAAGACTATCTAACAACCACGGTCGAAGGCTTTTTCCATTTTGATCCTTTGCTGGCCCTGGCTACCACCATCGGTTCCCGCCTGTTTTTCGTTGCCTTCTGGCTATCCATTATAACTTTACTCTTTACTCTGATTTTTGGCCGGGCAATCTGCGGCTGGATCTGCCCTCTGGGCGCAGTTCATCAATTCTTCTCTTTTGTCTTTAAGAAAACCCGCTGGCTGAAGCCAAAAAAGGATGACCACCTGAGCCTGGCACCGAAATACATAATCTTAATTATTGTGCTCGCCGCCTCAATCTTTGCTGTCAACCTGGCTGGTTATCTCGATCCGTTATCTTTTCTCTACCGGTCATTTGCTGTCTATTTTACTCCTTTATTAAATATGGCCTTCTCCCAATCTGCTGGCCTGACCTATAGTTTAGGCTTTGAATCCCTTGGTCAGACTTTCGGACAAACCCTCGGCAATCTGGCTCTTAACAGTTACTTTCAGCATGCTCTGGCCATCGGCCTGCTACTTATGGCGGCTATCTTGCTTAATGCCTGGAAAGAAAGATTCTGGTGTCGTTATCTATGCCCAGCTGGAGCATTACTCGGGTTATTTTCCCGCTTTAATGTATTTAAACTAAAGATTGATCCTGAGAAGTGCATCAACTGCCATCTGTGTTCAATCCAGTGCCAGACCAATGCCCGCCCTTACCCGGCGGGGGAGTGGAAGAGTTCTGAGTGCATTTACTGTGAAACCTGTGCGGCCATCTGCCCGACCGCAGCCATTACCTTTCCAGTGAGATGGCAAGCTGAAAAAATCCAGGGAGTTAACCTCAGCCGGCGAAAAATATTATTGACTTCCTTGACCACCCTGCTCGTTGCTCCAATTTTTAAAATTACTCTCCATCGTCAGAGAGCCTATCCGGCGTTAATCAGGCCGCCAGGCGCCCTGCCAGAAGAAAAATTCCTTAATAAATGTATCAAGTGCGGTGAGTGCCTGAAGGTCTGCCCGACTAACGGGCTTCAGCCGGCTTTAACTGAAGCCGGGCCAGAAGGAATCTGGACACCGGTTCTAGTACCACGTATTGGTTACTGTGAATATTACTGCTCACTCTGCAGCCAGGTGTGCCCAACAGGCGCCATAACAGAGTTAACCATAGAAGAAAAAACGACAGTCAAAATTGGCACAGCTTTTGTGGACAAAAATCGTTGTTTACCCTATACCCTGGGACGGCAGTGTCTTGTCTGTGAGGAGCACTGCCCGGTCTCACCGAAAGCTATCCAGACGATTACAGTTGAAACCCTGACGCCGGAAGGTAAAGTCGCTACCAATCTGGCTCCCTTTGTTAATGTCAACAACTGTATTGGCTGCGGCATCTGTGAGAATAAATGTGTGGTAGTAGATGAACCAGCCATCAGAGTTAGCAGTATAGGCGAGGCGAGGTCGGAGAAAAACCGCCTCCTTCTTCAAGTCAATGAACCTGGTGACCCCCAGCAATAAAGACGGCTGGGCCCCCGCAAAAACAGATTTAAACCTGACCAGAAATTGCCGGCTAATGCCCTTTGAAAGCTTGACTCTCAACCTTCAAATTTCTTCAGCAGGAGACAGGCATTTGTTCCCCCGAAGCCAAATGAATTCGTCAGTGCATAAATGACTTCCGCCTCCCTGGCCTTATTGGGAACATAATCAAGATCACAGTCAGGATCCGGGAACTCATAATTGATAGTCGGTGGGACAATCTGGCGATCAATCGCCAGGGCAGTGATACCCGCTTCAATTCCACCGGCCGCTCCTAACAGATGGCCCGTCATTGATTTTGTCGAGCTAACAGCAATTTTCCTGGCGTAATCTCCAAAGACAGACTTGATGGCCAGAGTTTCTACCCGGTCATTATAAGGAGTTGACGTCCCATGAGCATTTATATATTGAATATCAGCAGGAGAAATTCCTGCTTCATCTATAGCCAGTTTCATTACCCTGGCAGCTCCCTCGCCATCGGGGCAAGGGGCAGTCACATGATAGGCATCGCCATTCAGGCCATAGCCTGCCACTTCAGCATAAATTTTTGCTCCCCGTTTAAGAGCTGATTGCAGATCTTCCAGTAAAACAAGGCCAGCTCCCTCACTCATGATAAAGCCATCCCGCTGGGCATCAAAAGGGCGGCAGGCTTTGTCTGGCTCATTATTTCTTTCAGATAATGCCTTCATGCTGCTAAATCCCGCCAGGCTTAGAGGAGTAATGGGCGCCTCAGCCCCACCAGCAATCATCCGGTCGACCAGGCCAAACTGAATCATTCTGAATGATTCACCAATAGCATGTGCCCCGGTGCTGCAGGCAGTAACATTAGACATATTCGGGCCCCGGGCTTTATAACGAATAGAAATGTGAGCAGGAGCTTCGTTGATAATAGTTTGAATTATAAAATAGGGCGATACCCGGGAGGGGCCTTTTTCCAGCAAGACGCGGTGAGTTTCCTCAATAGAGCCCAGTCCGCCAATGCCTGAACCAACATACACGCCTGTCCGCTCGCCTTCTAAACTGGCCAGATCAATACCGGCATCTTTGATTGCCAGGTCAGCTGCAGCAATCGCATAGTGAACAAAAATATCCATTTTCCTGGCTTCTTTCTTATCAATAAATTGCTGAACATCAAAGTTGGCTACTTCGCCAGCAATCTTTACCGGAAAATCTGTGATGTCAAATCTGGTAATCTTCCGGATGCCTGAATGCCCGGCCAGCAGGGCTTTCCAGTTAGTCTCGAGCCCGACCCCGAGTGGGGAGACCAAACCCATGCCCGTTATAACCACCCGTCTCTTGTTATTACAAAGTAGAGTCATAGGATTTTCTGACAGTCAAAACAGATTATATGGCCGGGTAATTACTTACCCTTCTGATGGTCAAGAATATAATCAATAGCCTTACCGACCGTCGTCAGCTTTTCAGCTTCATCATCAGGGATATCCAGTCCGAATTCATCTTCGAGGGCCATCACCAGTTCTACAGTATCAAGAGAATCAGCACCCAAATCCTGGGTAAAAGAAGCATTCTCAGTAATCTGTTCTTCACTGACATTGAGCTTGTCAGCCACAATGGCTTTAACCTTCTTTAAAAGTTCTTCTCTGTTCATAATAACCTCCTTTTTATTTTAAGGCTTATTACATATACATGCCGCCGTTAACACCTATGACCTGACCGGTAATATAGGCCGCCCCGTCTGAACACAAAAATTTTACTGCTTTAGCTATTTCTTCTGGCAGGCCGAACCGTTTCATAGGTATAATTTCCAGAAAAGCTTTTTTGACTTCTTCTGAAAGTTTCTCTGTCATGGGAGTAGCAACATAACCAGGGGCAACACAATTGACGGTTATCCCCCTGGCAGCGACTTCTCTGGCTAATGATTTAGAAAAACCAATAAGTCCTGCTTTGGAAGCAGCATAATTAGCCTGGCCAAAATTGCCCATCAGCCCGACCACAGAAGAGATGCTGACTATCCGGCCAGATCTGGCTGTCACCATATGTTTCACTACCGACCGGCAAAAATTAAAGGCTCCTTTTAGATTGACAGCCAGGACCAGATCCCAGTCTTCTTCTTTCATTCGCAAGAGGAGAGAATCGCGGGTAATACCAGCGTTGTTAATCAAATGGTCTATCCGGCCAAATTCTTTTATTGCCGATTCAACGACTGCTTCTACCTGATGTAAATTGGTTACATCGGCCATGACAGGCTGTGCTTTTATGCCCTCAGCCTGGAAGCGTCCGGCCACCTCATCGAGCTTTTCTTTCTGAATATCAACGAGAACAACCGTCGCTCCTTCCCGGCCAAGCTCCCGGGCAATCGCTTCCCCAATCCCCTGAGAAGCTCCAGTGATTATTGATACTTTTTGATTAAAAATCATGTTCCGACTTCTCCCCGGAGGCAGGCGGAGCGGGCCATTTCTTCCTGAATCTTATCCTGCAATTTTTCCAGTACAATTTCTTTGCCCATTTTAATCGCATTTTTTACTGCTTTTTGATTCGAGCGCCCATGGCCAATGACACAGATACCATTAACACCTAATAAATGCGCACCGCCATACTCAGAATAGTCTATCTTTTTATAGATTTTTTTCAAATGATGTTTGAGCAGTAGAAAACCAATTTTGGCCCAGATATTCTTGGTAACCTCATGACGGGCAAGAATCAGCATCGTTTCCACTACTCCCTCTGAGACTTTTAAGGCTACATTGCCGGTAAAGCCATCGCTGACAATGATGTCAGCTTTTCCAGAATAAATATCCTTACCTTCGAGATTACCAATAAAGTTAAGCCCTGAGGCTTGCAGCCGTTCATAGCTTTTAAGAGTTAACTCATTACCCTTGGTTTTCTCCTCGCCAATACTCATCAAACCTACCGTGGGATTTTTGCGATTCAGGGCAGTTTCCAGAAAAACCTTTCCCATGATGGCAAACTGAAGAAGGTGCTGGGGCTGGCAATTGGCACTCGCCCCGACATCAATTAAAAGAGAGACTCCCTCCAAAGTCGGGATGAGGAGAGCTAATCCTGGCTTTTCTATCCCTTGCAGGCTGCCCAGAACTTTTTTAGAGATATAAGTCACAGCCGCAGTATTTCCCATGGAAACGAAAGCCTGGGCTTCCCCTTTTTTTACCAGCTCTGCTCCCAGAAAAATGGAGGATTTGCTCTTATGGCGCAGGGACATAACTCCATCACCCATGTTAATAATGTCAGGAGCATCAACCAGAGAAATATCATTCCCCTGGTAATTCAAACGGTTTAATTCTTTCCTGACTGCTTTTTCTACCCCGACCAGAACAATTTGCAGGCCGAATTCTTCAGCCGCAGCTACCGCTCCAGCTACAACTTCTCGTGGAGCAAAATCACCACCCATCGCATCGACAGCGATTTTCATCGTGGATACTCGCCTACTTTTCTGTTCCTTCGATGACCTGGCGGCTCTTATAATAGCCACATTCAGGGCAGGCGCGGTGCGGTAGTTTCGGACTGCCGCAGTTAGGACAAAGCGAAAAAGACGGCAAAGTCAGGTGGTCATGTGACCTTCTTTTAGCTTTTCTTGTTACTGAATGTCTTCGTTTTGGGTTTGGCATTTATCTCTTATCTCTTAGAAAAGATTTTAATTTCTCCAGCCTGGGATCTAATAAATTAACTTCACAGCCGCACTGGCCATTCTGGACGAGCTGGCCGCATACCGGGCAAAGGCCCTCACAATTCTCAGAGCAAAGAGGGCGTAGCGGAAGACTCAGATTAAGCTGCTCCAGAATTACCTCGCGCAGGTCAAGCTGCTGGTGATAATAAAAGAATTTCCCTAGATCCTCTTCACCCAGCTCCTCTTTTTGCTCATCGAGTTCTTCAGGTAAATAAGCCAGATCAAAAGCAGCTTCCACCCCATATTCAAAAGGCCTTAAACAACGGCTGCAAATAAAACTCAATCTCGTAGATAACTTTCCTTTAACCAGCACCTCACTCCCGGCTTTTTTGACTGACACTACTGAGTGAACCGGCTCCAGAAAAGCCGCCTGTTCTTCAATGAGATCAAGGCTAACAAAGTCAAAGTCCTGGTCAAAGTCTAACCCTTCACGCGGGATATCATTCACATCAATTAGCATCAAAAAATCCTCTTTACTCATCAACTTCTCAATTATTATTTACCAGCCCATAAAAGCTTTAAACAGCTTTATTTTAGCTTATTATACCAGCTTGAACCTTGTTGTCAATGAAAACCGGAGGCTCAGCCTTTAACCACATTCTTAGTCAGTTTGTCTGCTATTTTTTCTCCCTGTTACCTCCTTTAGCGGTCTACAAATATAAATGAGAAATTGATGGCCGGTCCTTGAGGGCCTTCCGGTATGAGGCGGGAATAACCAGTTCCAAGATGGACAATCATAATTTCATAAGCTGATCACTCGCCTCTTCCAGGCTGCTTGCAGCCCAGGCTGTATTGAGTATAATCATTGTAAAGGATAATCCCGATGGAAGGCTACAACACAGCCATTGAGTACAAGGGGGTAAAGCTATTGGTTCAAACTCAGGATAAAGGCCCTGACTTCAATTATGTAGAATCCTTAATTTACCTGGCAGGCCGGGTAATTGTCACCAAAAGAAAATCTTATACACAACATCTTAATCAGCCGAACCTGCGGGCTGTTATCAAGGAAAATCTCGAGAACCTTCATACTGAAGTTATCGACGAGATTGTAGAAGGGAAATACGATAATCTCATTTCATGACGGCCAGAATGCTTTTTCTGATTGACGGCAATTCTGTTCTTTACCGTTCTTACTATGCTATTCGTCAGCTGGCCAACTCCGCTGGGTTTCCAACTAATGCTATTTATGGTTTTATCAATACACTAAATAAAATTATTGAGGAAGGGAAACCCAAATATCTCGGTGTCGTTTTTGACACTGGCCGGCCGACCATCAGGCATCAAACCTATAAAGAATACAAAGCCCAGCGAAAACCCATGCCGGAGGACTTAACTGTTCAGGTGCCTGTTTTAAAACAGGTGCTAGATGCTTTGAAGATTCCCGTCTTTGAATATGAAAATTATGAAGCAGATGATGTTCTGGCAACCTTAGCGCGGCAGGCGGCTGAGAAAGAGCAGCCGGCAGTAATTGTCACTTCTGATAAGGATCTTCTTCAAATCATCGGGCCATGGGTAGCCATTTTTAATCCGGCTAAAGAGATATATATAATTGATCGTCAGATAGCATTAGAATTTCACAACGGGTTGAAAAACAAAAATTTAGCCAGAGTGGAAGACTATTTCGGGGTTAAAGCTAATGAGGTAGGCGATCTTCTGGCTCTCTGGGGAGATGCTTCTGATGGGATTCCCGGGGTGCCTGGTATTGGAGAAAAAACCGCCCGGGCTCTTATTCACCAATTTGGCCATCTGGATAATCTTATTGAGCACCTGGAAGAGATAAAAAACCCCCGCTTAAGAGATAACCTCAAGAACAACTTGGATAGCTTGCAACTGAGCCGGGAACTGGTGCGGGTAGAAGACAAATTGCCGGTAGAACTGGATCTTGACCGGCTCAGTCTAGGTGAACCTGATTATGATGCGCTTATTAAACTTTATCAGAAGCTCGATTTTACCACCCTCATTCCCCGTTATCTTAAAAAGGCCAGGACAGAAGAGAAAAAGTTTATAACGGTTCTTAGCCAGGATCAGCTAAGAAGCTTGATCTCTTCTCTTCAAGAGGCAGAGGCTTTCGCTCTTGATACAGAAACTACCAGCCTTTATCCGGCCAGGGCACAGCTTGTCGGTCTGTCTTTCTCCATCAGGCCAGGCGAGGCTTATTATATACCTCTAAGGCATAGTTATTCTGGTGCCCCCCACCAGCTCGGAGTTGACTATGTCCTGTCGAGTTTAAAACCAATTCTAGAAGATGAAAACAAAAATAAAACCGGACAGAATATCAAATACGATTATATTGTTCTCAAAAGAGAAGGGATTGATCTCAAGGGAATCCAGCTCGACACGATGGTTCTGTCCTATCTTCTCGAGCCGAATTGGGGCAAACATAGCCTCGAGCGGTTAGCCATCCATTATCTTCAAGACACCAAAATACCTTTTGACAGCCTCGTCGGGAAAGGCAAGAAACAGTTGACGATAGACAATGTGCCGGTCGAGAAAGTGACTGAATATGCCTGTCAGGATGCTCATCTGGCTTTACGGCTGGGCCAGGTTTTGTGGCCGGAGATTAAGAGCCGGCATCTCGATCGTCTGTATGAAGAAATTGAGAGACCGTTAATAGAGGTTCTGGCTGCCATGGAGCTCTGGGGAGTCAAGCTTGATCTGAACCTCCTGGCTTCTCTTTCGGCTGAACTGGGCCAGCGGCTGCAAGCGCTGGAAAAACAAATTTATGACATGGCCGGTCAGGAGTTTAATATTAATTCACCGGCTCAGCTCAGCCAGATACTTTTTTACAAGCTAAACCTGCCAGCAGCCAAAAAGACCAGAATCAACAAGGGCCTGTCCACAGCTACTGATATACTGGAGGAACTGGCTCCGCTCAGCCCGCTGGCTGGTGCCATCCTTGAATATCGCCAACTGGCAAAACTCAAATCAACCTATACAGATTCCCTTATCAAGCTGGTCAATCCCGAAACCGGCCGCGTACATACTTCCTATAATCAAACTGTCACTGCCACCGGCCGGCTGTCATCTTCTGATCCGAATCTCCAGAATATACCGGTGCGCGGGGAGACAGGCAAGAAAGTGCGGCAGGCCTTTATTCCAGAGCAGGGGAGCCAGCTTCTTGCAGCTGATTATTCTCAGATAGAACTGAGGCTCCTGGCTCATCTATCGGGCGATCCGGTTCTAAAGCAAATCTTTCTTGAAGACCGGGACATTCATCTGGAGACGGCCCGCCGGGTCTTCGGGGCAGGAGCTGAACTTTTCCCCGAAGAAATGAGAAGACGGGCAAAAATAATTAATTTTAGTATCATTTACGGCACCTCAGCCTTTTCCCTCGCTAAGGAACTCCAAACTTCAACGGCCGAAGCTCAGAGATTCATAGATAGGTACTTTGCGGAACATCAGCAGGTAAAAGAATATCTGGAGCAGGTGGTAAACCTGGCCAGAGAAAAAGGCTATGCTGAAACAATTTTTGGCCGCATCCGGCAGATTCCTGAATTAAAAAGCAAGGATAACAATATTAATCAGGCAGGCAGGCGTATGGCACTCAATACACCGGTTCAGGGTTCAGCCGCTGATATTATCAAACTGGCTATGATTAATATTTACCGTGAGATGGAATCAGCCGGGCTTAAAACCCGGATGATCCTCCAGGTGCATGATGAGCTGGTTTTTGAAGTCCCACTGGAAGAAAAAGAAATAATCGGAAAGCTGGCCAAAGATAGAATGGAAAATGTCTGCCCGCTGAGTGTCCCTCTCAAAGTGCATTTGGCCTGGGGTCTGAACTGGGCTGAAGCCAAATAGATAAGCTCAGGCCACTCTGGGGTAGAGTGAACAATTCTAAATCAGAGATTTCTGATAGACGCGGAAGATCTTATACACCTCGCCACCTATTCTTTCCATCTCCGCCCGAACCTTGACGTTGGCTTCCATTTCGTGATGGGTATCAATAATTTGAAAGCCAGCTTTCTGAGCTGAGGCAATCATCGCCATGCCCATCAGGGCATCGAGTCCCATGCCTCTATATTCTTTTTTAATCGCCCCAAGCAGCAGGTCGAGCTGCTCTGCCCTTTTTTGTGCTCTTAAGATATGGATAAAGCCAAAAGGAAAAAGTCGCCCCCGCGCTTTCTTGATGCCTGCAGTCATATCAGGGATACCGATGATAAAAGCCACTACCTGGCCGTCTTTCAGCACTCCTTTGATCAGCCTGGGATCCAGCACCGGCATATATTTTTTGGCCAGAGCATCCATTTCATTTTCGTCGAGGGGTGCATAGCCATAAATATTACTTTCAATGTAAGTTTCATTCATCAGTGATAAAATTGGCCTGACCCAGGGTTTTGTTGCCCGGCGATTTTTGAAGTCCAGCAATTCGAAGTTACCTTTTTTCATGATTCGCTCTGAAATCCGGCGATATAGTTCCGGAATTTCCTTAGGAACTTGAATTTTATAAACATAATAATCCTGGTCCTTAGTATAACCTTCTTTTTCGACCATAGCCGGCAGCCAGGGAAAATTATGATAGGTGGCGATAGTGGCTCTGTATTCAAAGCCTTTAATCAAAAAGCCTTCCGGATCCTGATCAGAGAATCCGTAAGGACCGATAACCCTGGTCATGCCTTTTTCTCTGGCCCATTCCTCAACCCTGGATAACAGAGCATGGACTACAGACTGATCCTCAATTGTTTCCAGGTAGCCAAAACGGGCGGTGGCCTCACTCCGGACTTCATTATAACGGCGATTAATAATGCCCATAACCCGCCCAGCCGGTTGATTGTCTCTTTCAGCCAGAAGCATCAGTGTATCAGAATAACTAAAAGCCTTGTTCTTTTTAGGATTGAAATAAGCCCATTCATCCATATATAAAGGATGAACCCAGTTTTCGTGGTTTTTATGCAGTTTTTCGGGTAAATAAATAAAAGACCTGAGATCCTTTTTGCTTTTGAGTTCGATCAGATTAATGGTCATTTTTTACCTCTGTCCTCCAGGCTTTCTTACCAGGCTATTTTTCAAAACCTAAGAAATTATAATGCTTTTCGGTCTGGTGGGAAACCTCTTAATTTTTTGTTAAAAACCGGTGACTTTAATGTGATTTTTCTGTGGGAAATTCTTGACAACTCCTTTCCCGTTCTAATATACTCACTTTCTCATGAAAGTCGAGACTATAACCCAACTTATCATTTTTATTCCACTTTTAGGTTCGTTGCTGGTCCCTTTAGCTGGTGCTATCTCTCCGAAACTAAGGTCGGTCTGGTCGGTGCTCATCGGCGGCATGACTGCCTTTCTACCGCTGACACTGATTCCCCAGGCATTTAAGGGCGGTGAGGTTCTCTGGAGCAAGAGACTGGCATTGGGACTGGATTTCATTTTGATTATTGATCCCCTGTCCATCTTCATGTCGATTGTCTCTTCTTTTATTGGCTTTCTGATCATCATCTACTCGCTCGGGTACATCCATCATGAGGATCATCAGGACGAATATTACCTGATGGTTGTCATGTTTATTGGCGCTATGATGGGCCTGGTGTTTTCTGGAAGCCTGGTGTTTATATATCTTTTCTGGGAGATAATTGCCATCGCTTGCTGGCGGTTGATCGGCTTTTATCGCCAGAAAGATTACGTGGTTAAAGCTGACAAGGCTTTTTTAATGACCTTCGGCGGGGCCGTCGTTATGTTGCTGGGTTTTATTCTCATTTATGTTCAGACGGGGACTTTTAATCTGGAGGCGATGAGGGGAGCAGCCATTCCAGGCACAGCTGTCCTGTTGATTTTATTCGGCATTTTTTCTAAATCAGCAACCGTGCCTTTACACACGTGGCTGCCTGATGCCGGTGTCGCCCCGACCACCGTGACCGCGTTACTCCATGCAGCCGTTCTGGTTAAAATAGGCGTCTACGCCTATGCCAGGCTTTTCTTATATACTTTTAAAATACCCGAAGCCTGGCAGCAGGCAGTCATCATTCTGGCGGTGGTGTCCAGCTTGATAGCTGCCGGCGGGGCAGCCGTAGAAAATGACATAAAAAGGATTCTGGCTTATTCTACTATCAGCCAGATTGGTTATATTTTTCTTGGACTGAGCGTGGCTAATCCGACGGCTATCTCTGGCAGCCTTTTATATATCCTGATGCATGGCCTGGCTAAGGCTGGGCTCTTCCTTTGCGCTGGCATTGTTATCCACTCTACCAATAAGAGAGATATAAGGGAGATGGGCGGGCTGATCAAGACTATGCCTATTACCGCTATCTCTTTTTTGATTTGCGCTTTTTCTGTCATCGGGCTGCCGCCGCTTGGCGGCTTCTTTTCCAAACTTCTGGTCATCATGGGCACAATTAAAGCCAACCAGATCTGGATAGCGGCTCTGGCCTTATTTACAGCTATTTTGACCATGTATTACCTGATGAGAGCTTTCTCCTTCATTTTTCTGGGTGAGCTCAAAGTAGCCGCTCCTGAAAAGACACCATCAATGGTAGGAGTGGTAACGGTGCTGGCCTTATTCTCTGTCCTGGCTGGCTTTTTTGTTTCCTATCCGATGAAACTTGTCCAGATGGCAACAACTCACATTACCTGGTGGCTAAGATGATGGCAACAACTTTACTGTGGCCAATTATTTTCCCGGCCGTCGTGGCTATTGTTCTTTTTCTCATTCCAGCCAGAATCAAATTGGTCCGTGAAGTTCTGGCAGTTTTAAGCTCAATTATTCTCCTTTACTTAGGATTTGCTCTGTTCTCCCTCAAGAATCTGATCTTAAAAGCTGACTGGCTCGGGACAGGCATTTATTTTGATCTCAGGTTATATCAGTTTTCAGCTTTTATTCTCCTGGCTTTAGCTGGATTTCTATTTCTGATTACCCTTTATTCTGTTATCAAGATGTATGATCATCCCCGGATCCGCGAATATTATGGTTATGTTTTCTTAGCCGCGGCTTTTTCCAACGGGGCAGTGCTGGCCAACAATTTCATTCTGCTCATCTTCTTCTGGGAAGCACTGTTAATCACCACTTATGCTTTGATTACTCTGGGGCTGAAACCAACTTCTCACCGGACAGCCGTCAAATCGCTGATTATTGGCGGCTTGTGCGACTTTTCCATGATCATGGGCATTGGCCTGATCTGGGCTTCAACCGGGACACTGACCATGGACGCGGTTCATCTGGAACCACATGGCCTGGCGGCGGCTGCTTTTATCCTGATGATGATTGGGGCTATTGGCAAAGCCGGGGCCATGCCTTTTCATACCTGGATCCCTGATGCTGCTCTTGATGCTCCGGTAACTTTTATGGCTTTCATGCCGGCCTCCTTTGAAAAATTGCTGGGGATCTATCTTCTAGCCAGAATCAGCCTTGATTTCTTTGAACTAAAGGTGGGAAGCCCGATGGCTATGGTGTTGCTCATCATCGGGGCAGTCACCATTGTTCTGGCCGTTTTTATGGCACTTATTCAAAAAGATTTCAAAAAACTTTTATCCTTTCATGCTATCAGCCAGGTTGGCTACATGATTCTTGGCATTGGCACAGCCATCCCGATCGGGATTGCTGGCGGCGTCTTCCATATGATCAATCATGCCATGTATAAAACCGGCTTATTTCTAAGCGCCGGTTCAGTTGAACACCGGGCAGGAACGACAGAACTGAAGAAACTCGGCGGACTCGCCCGGGAAATGCCCTGGACAGCCTTTGGCTTTAGCGTTTGTGCCCTGGCCATCTCGGGTGTCTGGCCTCTGAATGGATTTGTTTCCAAGGAAATGGTTTTCCACGGGGCGCTCGAAACCGGTTATCCGATCTTTGCCATTGCCGCCTGGGTCGGAGCTATTTTTACTTTTGCCTCATTTCTTAAAGCCGGTCACTCTGTCTTTTTTGGCCCGCGATCAACTGAAGTGCCTAAGACCAGAGAAAGCGAATGGCCTATTGTGCTACCTATTTTAATTCTGGCTATTCTCTGCATTACCTTTGGCGTTTATAACAAACTACCGCTGGAGAATTTTATTCAGCCAGTGATAGCTGGCCAGGCAGAGCCAGGGCAGCATCTTGACTTTACAGCTGGCGCTCTGAACCTGTTCACCCCGGTAGCCGGCGTTTCCATGCTTTGCCTGCTCATGGCCCTCGGGCTTCATTTCTACGGCTGGAAACGCGGAGGCAAGAAAGCTTACTTAGCTTCTGAACCAATTCACCACCTGCCCGTCTTGCATCAGCTCTACGACCTGTCTGAAGCCAGATTTTTTGATATCTATGAACAGGGTGTCAAATTTCTGGCCTGGCTGTCTAAAATTATGTTTAAGTGTATTGACCGGCCGATTGATTTCATCTATGAAAAAATATTTGTTGTTATTGGCCAGTTCTTTACGGGGCTTTTTCAGAAAGCTCATAACGGTCAATATGCCAACTATTTAGCCTGGACAATCGGCGGACTGATAGCCGTCGTCTGGGTTATACTTCAGTTATTACCATAGAGGAGGAGCAGTGGCATTTTCATTTATCTTCATACCTTTATTACTAGCTGCTTGCCTGCCTCTTATCGGCAAATTTTCAAAAAAATTGATACCTGACGTTTTAACTAACGCCGCTCTGGCTTTTCTGTTGTTCAATTCGATTTTGTTGATTAAGCCTGTTTTGAGTCGCGGCTCTTTCTTCGAGAACATCAACTGGTTCGGCGAAAACATCAACCTGCAAATTGCTCTGGACGGTTTTAACTTATTTATGTTATTCACCATCTCTCTAGTTAGTCTGTGCATCACACTTTTCTCCATAGACTACCTTAAGCATTATGGCCATCAGGCAAATTTTTATGCCCTTTTGCTGGTCATGGTCGCCGGCATGAACGGTCTTGTCCTGGTGATTGATCTGTTTTCTGTCTATCTTTTCCTGGAAGTAGCAGCCGTTGCTTCTTATGCTCTGGTAGCCTTTGGACTTGGCTCCGAGGAACTTGAAGCTTCCTTTAAATATCTTATGTTATCAGTTGTGGCTTCGGCTTTCATTCTGTTAAGCATCACCGTCATTTTTGGCCTGACCGGCAGTCTCAGCTTTCAAGCCGTTGCCCGGGGGCTGCAGGATCTGAATGCCGGCCTGGCCGTCGGAGTTTGCCTGGCCTTTTTTATTATGGGCTTTGGACTGAAAGCCGCTCTGGTGCCATTCCATGCCTGGCTCCCCGATGCCCATCCTTCTGCGCCGGCCCCAATTTCGGCCATGCTGTCCGGCCTGCTGATTAAAGTCTCCGGAGTTTATGCCTTGTTCAGGATAGTTTATAGTGTCATTGGAATGACTCCAGCTCTTTCCAGGGTGCTGATGGCCATGGGAGCTATCTCCATTGTGGTGGCTGCACTACTCGCCCTCGGGCAGAATGATATAAAAAGAATGCTGGCCTATTCATCGATCAGCCAGGTTGGCTATATCATATTAGGCTTGGCTATAGGTACTCCTCTTGGTATTGCTGGCGGATTATTTCATCTTTTTAATCATGCTGTAGCTAAGGGCCTGCTGTTCTTGAATTCTGGTTCTATTCAGCATATTACTGGTACCAGGAATTTAAATGAGCTCGGGGGACTTGGCAAAAAAGTGCCTATAACCGCTGGCACTAATTTGATTGGTGCCCTGTCGATTGCTGGTGTTCCACCTCTGGCCGGTTTCTGGAGCAAGCTGATCATCATTATCGCCCTCGTTCAGGCGAAACATTTTGGTTATGCCCTGGTTGCCGTTCTGGCCAGTATCCTGACTCTCTGGTACTATCTCTTGATTCAAAGGAAAGCTTTCTTCGGCCCGCTCAATGAGAGATGGCAGAAAATTAAAGAAGCTCCTTTCTGGATGACAACCGCCAACATTATTCTGGCTTTACTTTGCCTGCTCGTCGGTATTTTCTTTACACCGGTTTTCAACACCTGGATCACCCCGGCTGCCGATGCTTTAGCCAGGGGTGTCCAGCAGGTTTTGATGTGGGGAATCTAAGATGATCATCCAAATTTTATTATTGTCTGGCCTGGTTATCTTCTCCATCCTGGCTATTCTTTTAAAAGACCTGCTCAAAGCAGCCCTGTCACTGGCCGTGGCCAGTTTATTCCTTGGCATAATATTCTTTCGCCTGGATGCTCCTTATGCGGGTGTCTTCGAAATCTCGGTCGTCGCCGGCTTGATTACTGTCCTGTTTGCCTTAACCGTGGCTCTAACCAGGAAAGACAGCGAGGTCAAAGAGGCCAGATTGACCAGGCTGGCTTTCCCTCTCTTTTTTGTCATTTTCCTCATC
The DNA here is from genome assembly GCA_028749115.1 of Acidobacteriota bacterium. GTDB lineage: Bacteria > Acidobacteriota > Aminicenantia > Aminicenantales > Saccharicenantaceae > Saccharicenans. The sequence goes on from JAQURD010000003.1 coordinate 219,165, forward strand.
ATCGACGGGCTGGTGATGAAGAGCCTCCTCCAGCAGGTGCCCGCCTTGCCTGCCGGGCCAGAGACCGGCTCTTTTGGTGAAGTTTTATGGAAGTCCAGAACTTTTGATCTGGTGGCTCAACTGGGGGTTATTCTGGCTGGAGTCCTGGCCGTGCTGGCTCTATTCAGAAAAAAGGAAGAAGATAAAGATGAGTAACTTGTGGTTTTTATATCTTTTCTTTTCCGCCCTGCTGATCTTTACAGGTATCTATTGCCTTTTGACCATGCGCAATTTGATTAAACTCTTCATTGCGGTGGAAGTTATCAGTAAAGGTGTCAGCCTGGCCATTATCGCCACCGGAGCTGTTAAACATTCTATCCTGCTGGCCCAGACCCTGGCCATTACTTACATTGTTGTCGAAGTCAGTCTGGTAGCTACAGCTCTCGCCCTGATTATAAATATTTATAAGAAAAATAAGAGTCTGGATATCCGTTTGCTTTCTAAATTAAAGGGATGATCATGGAAGGTTTAGCTTTTTTAATATCACCGCCAATTGCCTTTATTTTCTTTCTGGCCGTGGCTTACTTGCTGTATGCTGCCGGCAAAGTCATGGCTCCGAAATCGAATCCAGCCGGCGGGAAACTCAGCACCTATGCCTGCGGGGAAGACCTGCCGGGAGTGAAAGTTCAATTTGGCTTCCGACTTTTTTATGTTTTTGCCCTGTTTTTTACCATAATGCATGTGGCTGTTCTAATTGTGGCAACTATCCCAGCAGGGAAAATAGCCCTGCTGGCCGTAATTTATCTGGCTGTTATCTTTCTGGCTATCCTGGCTCTGATTTCAAGGAGTTGATATGCTGCAAAAATTGACTCAATGGTCACGGCTGAAATCACCCTGGATCCTTCATCTAAACACTGGTGCCTGTAACGCCTGTGATATAGAAGTGGTGGCAGCTTTGACGCCACGCTTCGATGTTGAGCGTTTCGGGATTCTACTGGAAGGGACACCCAGGCACGCTGATGTAATTATCTGCACCGGGCCAGCTACCAGGCAGATGAAAGACAGATTAATCAGGGTCTATGAGCAAACGCCTGATCCTAAATTTGTCATGGCGGTTGGAGCTTGTGCCATGTCAGGCTGTGTTTATCGCGGTGCTTACAATATCATTGGCGGTATTGATCAGTTGATTCCGGTCGATGTTTATGTACCCGGCTGTCCTATCCGGCCGGATGCCCTGATTGAGGGCGTAGTTAAACTCTTAGACAAAATCAAAAAGGGGACCAAATGAGGCCAAGATGAACGACGAGGCTTTAATTAATAAAATCAACGAAGGCTTGAAAGATAAAGTGGTGGCCGTAACCAATCCAGCACCACGGCGTATCTTTTTTAAAGTTAATGCCGATAACTTACTATCCGCGGTGAACTGGTTAAAAGATGAACTCGGGATCACTCACCTGTCAACCATCAGCGGGGTCGATCTTGGTCAGTCTTTTGAACTTCTTTACCATTTTGCCAATAACTACTGTGCTTTAACCCTGCAGACAGAGATTCCCCATGAGCATCCTGTCCTGCCTTCTATCTGTGAACTTATTCCTGGAGCCATTCTGTATGAGAGAGAATTGCAAGATATGTTTGGCATTGTCGTTAATAATATTCCTGACAGCCGGCCGCTGATTTTACCTGATGACTGGCCGGCTGGCAATTATCCCCTGCGCAAGGACTGGAAATATGAGAGGCCGACAGAAGTCATCCCAGGAGGCAAGTCATGAGTTTCGAAATACCTATCGGCCCACAGCATCCCGCCCTGAAAGAGCCAGTTGGCGTCAGGGTGACGGTGGATGGAGAAATAATCCGTGAGGCTGATCTACGCCTGGGCTACAACCATCGCGGGGTGGAAAAACTGGCTGAACAAAAGACCTGGATACAAAATATTTATTTAATGGAAAGAATCTGCGGGATTTGTTCCCACTCCCATGCCACCTGCTATGTTCAGGGAGTTGAAAAGTTAATGGAAATTGAGCCGCCCAAACGCGGCCTCTATATCAGGATTCTGGTCTCAGAGCTGGAAAGAGTCCACAGCCATCTGCTCTGGCTGGGAGTGGCCGGCCATGAAGCAGGTTTTGATAGCTTCTTCATGTATGTCTGGCGTGATAGGGAAATAGTCATGGATATTCTTGAGACTATCTCCGGTAATCGCGTCCACTATGCCATTAATACCATTGGCGGCGTTCGCCGGGATCTGAATGAGCTGCAGATCAAGCATATTCTGGAGTCACTCGAGGTGCTGCGCCAGCGAAGTGCCTATTATCAAAAGCTCGGAACAACTGAGCCAAGCTTTGTGGCCAGATTAGCCGGCGTTGGCTATCTGTCGAAAGAAGATGCTATTGCTCTCTGCGCCGTTGGTCCGACACTTCGGGCTTCCGGTGTTCCAATGGATGTGCGTAAGGACGATCCCTATGCAGTCTATGATGAAGTGCCATTTGAGGTCTGCACGGCGGACACCTGTGATGTACTCGGCCGGACCGTAGTCAGAATTAAAGAGCTCATGCAGAGTTATAACATTATTGAATATCTTCTGAAGAATCTGCCGGCTGGCCCGATAGCTGTCCGGCCCCCGCGCAAGGCCAAGCCAAATGAAGTAGTCAGCCGCTATGAAGCCCCGCGCGGAGAAAATATCCATTATATTAAAAGCAATGGCAGCGACAAGCCAGAAAGGCTGAAAGTTCGGGCGCCTACTCTGGCTAACTATGCAGCCACCATTAAAATGCTGAAAAATGGCTTTATTGCTGATGTCCCGTTAATTTTTGCTGCCATTGATCCCTGTATTTGCTGTGCTGAACGATCGGTGGCCATCGTTGATGCCAGGAGTCAAAAAGAGACCGTGGTAACCATGTCAAGCTTGGGACAACTCAGTTTAAAAAATACTAATTATAAAGCCAGAAAGAGGGAAGCAGAATGGCCACTCTGAGGACTCTTATTTATCTGATAATTTACCCCGGGCTTCTCTTTATCTTTTTTTATGCTACTTTTGCCGAATGGTATGACCGGAAGCTTTATGCCAGATTGCAGAACCGGATGGGCCCAACTCATACCGGCCGGGCAGGCATCCTCCAGCCGATTGCTGATTTTATAAAACTGATGTCGAAAGAGGACATAGTTCCAGAGCGGGCTGACCGTGGCATGTTTAGAGCTTTGCCCGCCTTTGGCCTGGCCATTGTCTCGGTAGCTATGTTGCTTTTACCTGTCTGGAACTATAGCCTCAGAAGTCCCTCACCGACTTCATTCAATGGCGATATAATCGTTTTACTCTATCTGCTGAGCCTGCCAACCTTCATCTTCTTTATGGCTGGCTGGTCTTCCACTAACTTGTTCTCAACAGTTGGAGCCACCCGGGTTTTAACCATGCTGTTTGGTTATGAAGTGCCACTCTTCCTGACTGTCCTGACCCCGGCTATTCTGGCTAATTCCTGGCGGCTGGCTGAAATTGCCGCCTTTTACCGTCAGCATCCCTTGCTGGCTCTCCTGAACATACCGGCTTTCATCATCGCTCTGATCTGTGTTCAGGCCAAACTGGAACGGACCCCCTTTGATATCCCTCATGCCGACACAGAAATCGTAGGTGGAACTTTTACCGAATATTCAGGCAAGAAACTGGCTCTCTTTCGCCTGATGATGGATGTGGAACTGGTGGTGGCGGCCGGGCTGCTGGCCACTGTTTTTCTCGGTGGTTTCCCTGGCGGCCTGATTCCCGCACTGATCAATTTCATTATTAAGACCCTGTTCGTCATCTTTCTATTATCCCTGCTCAGAGCCACCACTTCTCGCATCAGAGTCGATCAGGTGATGGCTCTTTCCTGGCACTATTTAGCCCCGCTGGCTGTCTTTCAGCTACTCATCATCATTCTCGTTAAGGGGTTAATCTCATGAAGTTAGGTGTCTTTATCCCTGAGCTGCTGCATCATCTGTTCAAAAAACCGGCGACCGTCGATTACCCATTTAAGAAGCTCGAAGTGCCCCCCGATTTCCGCGGTTCGCCATATTTGCGTCCGGAACTCTGCATTGCCTGCCGGGCCTGCGAGCGAGACTGTCCGGCCGAAGCTATAGAAATTACCTCAACAAATGAAGCTGAAAAAAAATTTAGAATGGTTATTCATTATGACCGCTGTATTCATTGCGCTCAGTGCGTGGATTCCTGTCCAACCGATGCTATGCAGATGGATAACCTCTTTGAAATTTCTGATTATGACCGCCATCATTTAAAGAAACAATGGGATTACGCCCGGGCAATAGTGAAGCCAAAAGCAGAACCAAAAACTTAAGCCTGGCGGTCAGTGGTTGATTTTTGTTTTTTATTTTTATAAGGTCTAGTTAGCCTTGAGCAACAGGCAGGAAAAAGATTGACCCGGATAAAAGAAAGGTGGCAAGGCTTTTTACAAGCTGAGTTAAAAGCAGCAAATAAGCTGGTTATTCTGGGGACAGGTAACGCTCTGAAAGGTGATGATGCAATTGGCCTGCTGGTCGCAGGCCTCCTAGAGAACCAGTTAAACCGCTACCAGAAGCAAAAAGTAAAAATCCTTCGTGCCCATGAAATCATTGAGTTCTATTTAAAGAAAATCAAAAGAATTAAACCGTCACATATCATTATTGTCGATGCTATCAATATGAGGAAACCGCCGGGGTCAATCAGGGTGTGCAGGATTAATATCAATCATAGTCGTGGAAAACAGACGGTTGATGATGTCAGTGATTTTCTGGAAAAATTAGCTTCATTTACTTCAGCCAAAATTTATCTGGCCAGTATCCAGCCAGAAAACCTGGAATTTGGTCATCCTATTACACAGAATACCAGGCAGTCAGCCAGGAAGATAGTGGAAAGTATAAGCCAAGTTTTTCCCAGAAAGCCTGACCTGCCTTAAATCCCCCAAGTTTCTTGATCAAATTTTCATCGGCATTAGAACATACAAATAGACACCATTTTCTTCTGGCTCGGGTTTCATTAAAACAGCGCTATTCTCATCCTTTATTTCCATCCGGACTTTAGCACAACTTAAGGTCAAAAGAAAATCCAGCAAATACTGAGAATTAAAACCTATCTCCAGGTCCTCCCCCTGATATTCTACATCCACCTTATCTCTGGCTTCACCCATTTCAGGATTGGAGGAAAAAAGCCTTAATTCCCCTTGCTTAATCTCAAACTTAATTCCCCTGGATCTTTCTGCCGAGAGAACAGAAACCCGCTTGATGGCTGAAACTAGCTCTTCCCGGTTAATAAACAGCAAATTCGGGTTGTTTTTTGGTATGACCGCCTGATAATTAGGAAACTTGCTCTCTATTATCCTAGAGATAAGAACCCGGTTTTGAACTCTAAAAAACAGGCTATTATCATCAAAATCAAATTCAATCCGGCCATTCTCAAATTTCTTAATCTCGTTAAGTGTTTTTTTAGAGACAATCTGGTTTATCTCTTTGCCGACTTTTAAATCTTCTATTTCTCTTTTAGTGTAAGCCAACCGGTGTCCATCGGTACTAACCAGCTCTAATTGGTTATTGTTTATAGAAAGCAGTGCACCATTCAGATAATATCTCTGTTCCTGAGTTATGGCATAAAAAACACAATCAACCATCCCTTTAAAAGTATCCAATGGAAAAGAAAGGTGATTATCGAAAGCGCATTCCTCGATGGCTGGAAAATCTTCTTCCTGGGCAGCGACTATCTTAATCTCGCTTTCTCCGCTTCTGACAATCATATAATCATCTTTTTTCAGAAAATCTATATTCCGGTCTTCAGGTAAAAGCCGGATAAAATCAAACAACTTTTTACCGTTGACCGCGACACGGCCTTCCTCTTTTACTTCAGCTTGAAAAACTGATTTCATACCAACTTCTAAATCTGTAGCTATCAGCTCTACTCTTTGGCTATTGGCTGTCATTAAAACATTGGCTAAAATTGGCATAGTCGTTCTTTTTTCCACAATACCTTGAAGAAGAGATAACTCATTAACAATGTTTGTCTTACTGGCTGAAAATCTCATCTTTTCCACCTTTCTTTAGGTTGTATTATATAATTAAATAATTATAAGAGTTAATTAACAATAATACAATAAGAGAGGAAGTAAATGTGTAAATCTTTATTAACTTATTGATAGATATCATTGTAAGAGGCTCATCAGCTTGTTGATTTCTCTGTTGAATTCCGGATTTTCTTGTTTTAATTTTTCTATCTTTCTGATGCTGTGAAGGACAGTTGTATGATGTTTACCGCCAAATCTTTTACCAATCTCTGGTAGTGAGTTATCAGTCAATTCCTTGGATAGATACATGGCAATTTGCCTGGGGAAAGAAATCTTAGGAGAATTGTTTTTTGATCTAAGTTCCGATGGCTTTATCTTGTACTCGGCACTAACTACTTTCTGTATCTTTTCTATGCTTATTAAATTAGCTGAGGCGTCCAGCAGCCCTTTAAGAGCTTCTTTGGCCAGATCGAGATCTATAGTGGCCCCTTTTAGGGAGCCATAGGCAATAACTCTTCTTAAGTAGCCTTCAAGCTCTCTTATATTAGAATGAACTTTGTCAGCTATATAAAGGGCTACTGGTTCAGGCAGATTAATATCTTCAAGTTCAGCTTTCTTTTTTAAAATGGCCATGCGCGTTTCTATGTCAGGTGGCTTCAGGTCGGCAATTAGTCCCCATTCAAAGCGGGAACGAAATCTGTCTTCAAGGTTGGGAATATCCTTTGGCGGGCAATCACTGGAAATAACAATTTGTTTCTGGCTATCATAAAGGTGATTAAATGTGTGGAAAAATTCTTCCTTCGTCCTTTCGCGGCCAGCGATATAATGAATATCATCCATCAGGAGAACGTCAACTGCCCGGTATTTCTGCCGGAATTCAAGAATTTTTCCGTATTGCAGGTGGTTAATTAGCTCATTCATAAAGCGCTCGGTCGTGACGTAAAGCACCTTATGCTTGATATTATTATGCATGATATAATGACCAATGGCGTTCATCAGGTGAGTTTTTCCTAATCCGGCACCCCCATAGATAAATAAAGGATTGTAAGATTTTGCTGGGTTCTTGGCCACGGCCACGGCCGCCGCCTGAGCAAATTGATTACAGGAACCAACCACAAAATTTTCAAAAGTATAATTAGGATTTAGATTAGCTGTTTGAATAATGGCCTGTTCGACTTTTCTTTCTTCAGGCGAATTACGCAGAAAAGAGCCCGGGCTTTCGTCACATATGTATTTTATATCGAAAGGATGGTCAAAAAGTTGCAGGGAGCACTCATTGATAAGATTAGAATAATGAAAGCTCAACCAGTCTTTAAAATATGAATTGGGAACCTTGATATAAAGAATATCCGCTTCTTCTCCGATATAAGAAGTTGGCTCAAACCAGGTTTCGAAAGCATTATCTTCTACCCGGCTTTTTATCTCAGCCAGTATCTGATTCCAGGGATTAGTTTTATCTGCAGTTTTCATCTTGCCCAGCTAATTTTCCACAGAAATATCCACAGCTGTGGAAAAATTATTCCCGCCATTTCTGGGTGGGAGAATCGCCAAAAATAATAGCATTCTTGCCGCTTAAATTCAAGAAGAAGTTTTTGCGTTTATTTTTATAGTCAAATAACTACCTGCTTTGAAAGCGGTTATCAGGCAGTTTTGAAGGACTGGACTCAGCCGATTGCATTCAGGCTGCTTTTATGCTATACATTTGCCTGGCCTGATTGGCTAATTTGAAGGGAAGAGAGTAACCATGCCGAAAGTTTGTGAAATTTGTCACAAGGGCCCGTTGTTTGGCCATAACGTCAGTCATTCCCATAAGGCCTCGCCGAAGAAATGGGATGCTAACCTTCAACAGGTAAGGGCTGTTACGGATAAAGGTGTTAGGAAAATTTGGGTCTGTACTCGATGCCTGCGTTCTGGCCGGGTGCACAAGGCCGTGTGATTTATTCCTGAGCGACTGAATAGACATCCTTCAAACGGGAAATTTTGTTAGCAATCTGCCGGAGGTGTCCGGTGTCATTGATAGCCAGCTCGAGGACCATGCTGGCCTGACCATCAGTTCCTGTTTTCACTTCTGCTCTTGAAATGTTTCCCTTTAATTCTGCAACGGCTGCTGCTACTCTGGCTAAAACTCCAGGTGAATCGTTAGCTCTAATCATCAATCTGGCCTTGAATTGGCCAGGATAGTCCGGATCCCAGGCAACTTCAACCAATCTTTGATTGTCGAGGATTTCTTTTTGGACTAGATGACAACGCTGAGCATGAATGGTCAATCCCTTGCCGGCTGTCAGGTAACCAACTACCGGTTCACCTTTAATCGGTGAGCAACAGCGGGCCAGGTGAATCATCTGTTCTTTTGGATCTTTGATGACTAACCTTACACCGGCTGGCCGGCCAGAAATGGTATCTACGATTTTTTTTAAAACGCCGGCTGGACTGCTGACAGGCAGAGTTAAACCTGAGTTCAGTCGCTTGATAAATTCTTCGTTAATGATCAATTGACCCGAGCCGGCCAGATAATAAAAATCATCCAGATTGTTCAATTGTAAGTTTAGTTGATGTTTTATTCGCCTGAGCAAATCTTTTTCATTTTGAAAGGCAGGGGGCAGCTTATACTTTTTTAACTCTTTGTCCCACAGCCTTTTGCCGAGGGCGATGCTCTGACTTCTTCTTTTGATATTGAGGTATTTTTTTATCTGTTGCCTGGCGCCGGCTGTCGCTACCCAGTTTAACCAGCTCCGGTTTGGACTGCGGTCGGCCGAAGTAATAACTTCTACTATGTCACCGCTTTTTAAAACTGTCTTGACGGGCATAATTTCCCTATTGATCCGGGCTTCTCTAGCCTGTAGGCCGATTTCGGTGTGAATCTTAAAGGCAAAATCGAGAGCTGTCGCCCCCGCCGGCAGGCTGATCACTTTCCCTTTTGGAGTAAAAGCGTAAATTTCTTCCGGGATAAGATTAATTTTGAGATTTTTCAGGAATTCTTTTGGATTTTTCTGTTCGCTAAAAAGAGCGGTAATTTCGCGCAGCCATTGAAGCCTTTGATCTTCAGAGCCAAGGCCTGATGGAGCTCCTTCTTTGTATTTCCAGTGGGAGGCGATACCATTTTCAGCCAGTTCATGCATCTCTCTGGTTCTGATCTGGATTTCAAAGGTCAGCCTGTCCTCAGTAATAATAGTTGTATGCAATGATTGATACAAATTGGCTTTAGGCATGGCAATATAATCGTGAAAGCGCTGCGGCAGGTGCGGCCAGCGCTGATGTATAATGCCTAGAGCTGCATAGCAGCTTTTGACTGAATCGGTTATGATACGCAGAGCGAGAAAATCGTAGACCTGGTCAAAGTCAATACTCTTTTTCTGCATTTTGCAATAAACGCTATAGAGTCTTTTGATCCTGGATTGAACTTCGACGCCAAGTCCATTATCCCTCATCAACTGTTCCATATCTTTCTTGAACTTCTTTAATTCTTTTTCGCCCTTCTTCAGTGCTGGCTCGACCAGGGCTACCAGGCGGAAATATTCATCTGGTTCTACATAGCGGAAAGCCAGCTCTTCCAGCTCAGCTCTAATCCGGCCCATCCCCAGCCGGTTGGCAATAGGGGCATAAATATCCAGTGTTTCCCGGGCGATCCTTTTTTGTTTGTCCTCGCTTAAAAAATGTAAAGTTTTAAGATTGTGCCAGCGGTCAGCCAGTTTAATAAAAATGACCCGCAGGTCATCTATCATTGCCAGAATTATTTTTCTGATGGTCTCAGCTCTAGTATCTTCAGGCGAAGTATCTTCAATGCGACTGATTTTTGTCACCCCTTCGACCAGAGTCGCCACTTCGCGGCCAAAGTTTTCCTTAATTTCGGCCAGGCTGACATCAGTATCTTCAGGCACATCATGCAACAGGGCAGCAATCAGGGTGGTCAGATCAAGGTGCATCTCAGCCAGAAGATTAGTTACTTCCAGGGGATGGCTCAGATACGGTTCCCCTGACCTTCTAATCTGACCTCGATGAGCTCGGGCAGCAAAAATATAAGCTTTTTGTAGAGTTCTTATATCTTTTTCTGTATAATCCCCCTGAATTTTTTCGACGATATCATCAAAACGAATCATGGGCCTGGCTGGTAAGCTCCTGGCTGTTTTTATACTTCTTCAAGCCTTAATATAACTTTTTATCGCCTGATAGACTTCATCTGGCTGGATGTTATTAAGGCAACGGTGATCATAAGGACATGCTCTGTAAGAGCAGGGGGAACAGGGAACACGTTTTTTGATGATAGAAGCTGGTGACAGGACTGGACTGCGGGTCTCTGGGTCAGTTGGGCCAAATAGCGAGACGACAGGCACCCCCAGAAAATTGGCCAGATGGGTTAATCCCGAATCAGTGCCGATGAAAGCACGACAATGGGTCAGAATCCCCGGCATGTCTGCAAGCTCCAGCTGCCCGACAAGATCAACAACCTCTGGTTTCAGGTTACGTAATATTTCCTGAGAGACCTCCCGGCTGCCGGTTGAACCAACCAGGATAATCTGCCAGGATTTATCAGACAGCCTGTTAATAAGTTCTATCTGATGGTGGACAGGCCAGAGGCAAGCCCGGCCAAAACTTGACCCGGGTTTAATAGCGATAATAGGTCTATCGGTTACGAGGCCATGGGCTCTCAAGATCTTATCTGCCTGATGAAGATAATGGCTAGAGACTGTCAACCCGGGAAAATTGGATTCCTGACTGAAGCCGGCTTTCTTCAAAAGATTAAGATAATAATCTTTTAGATGAGTGGGAGGGTCTGTCACCTTGACGGTAAATTTCCTGGAAAGCATAAAGCCGCGCCCTTCATGATCGTAACCCCAGCGCTCTGGTAATCTGGCCAGATAAAAAAGAAGGGCAGAGGTAAAAGAATGATCAAGGAGAAACCCAAGATCAAAGTTCATTTTTTTTAACTGATTGGCCGCTCTTCTCAACCGGGTTATATCTTTTGTTTCAGTCAGAGGAAGACGATGATATTCAGGCAAAATAATTGAGAATAACTGCTCAAAGGGCGGGCTCAGTAGAAGATAGATTTCAGCCTCTGGCAGGTTGGCCTGCAGGGACTTAAGGCAGGGAAGGGCTAACAAGGAAGCACCCAGAGTAGGTGGCATATAAACTATAACTTTCATTAGGCTAATTCTATCGCCCGGATAACAAGCTGTCAAAAGTTTCTATTTCCCGGCAGTTGAGCTATCGGCTTTGCTAGCTTTCTGGCCGGTTTCAATACCTTCAGTTGTATCCTTTTTATGGCCGTTGTCTCCGGCAGGAGAATTTTTGTGAGCATAATCAGTGATATACCAGCCAGAACCTTTAAACTGAATCGCCGGTGAAGAAATCAATCTGACCAGCTGGCCATGGCAGTGGGGGCATTTATCAAGCGGTTTATCGTTTAATTTTTGCATGGCTTCAAATATCCGGTGGCATTTCTGACAGCGGTATTCGTATATCGGCATTTTATTTCTCCTGCAGCGCTTATATAAAGCCTTAATCTAAGATTTAAGATTATAGCAGAAAGATGCCCGCAGATTAATAATTAACCTTGTTGTCTTCCCAGAGTGGCTTAAAAAATATTATGGAATCAAAATAAATAACCCGTCAGCGTCAGGATTAATCCTGGTCATCCTGAAACTTGGGTATTCTGGCTTTTTCTTTTTCTTGGCCAACATGAAAGCCAACCAGGAACATTGAAAAAACAGTAGCTATAATTAGTAGGAACTGTAAAAACTTCTTCATTTTTGCCTTCCTATATAAATTTTTCCTCAAAATATACTGATTGTCAACAGGGTAAAGCTATTTTTTTATATTTTTTATCAATTTTTCGTAGCATTTTATTCATTTGCCACTGGCCGCTCAAAAGTTTAATATTAAAAAAGGAGGAGGCTATGAAGGTTAAGCTTTTTACCGTTTTTTTTATTTTGTTGGGGACAGGCCTTCTCATCGATTCCGTCCTGGCTCAGGGAATTAGAAGGCCTGTCTGGGCAGGTCAGTTTTACGAAGCTGACCCGGCCCGCCTGGCCCATTTAATTGATGCCTATCTCCAAGAAACAAATGTCCCGGGAATTGATGGCCGGATTGCCGGTCTCATTTGCCCTCATGCTGGCTATGTCTATTCAGGCAAAATTGCTGCTAGTGGCTACCAGCTAACTAAGGGTCTCGACATCTCAACAGTCGTCATTATCGGTCCTTCTCACCGGTCTCGATTCGAAGGTTGTTCAATATATCTGAAGGGAGGTTTTGAGACTCCACTTGGCGTGGCTGAAGTAGATGAAAAGCTGGCCGGAGAGCTCGCCAGGATTTCTGGCTATGGTTATGTGGCTGATGCTCACCGGGAAGAACATTCAGTTGAAGTTCAGGTTCCTTTTATCCAGAGGGCATTTCCGCAGGCAAAAATAGTACCAATCGTCATGGGATATCAAACCGAAGATACTATCAGCAGGCTGGCCGCAGCTCTGGTCAAAGCCCTGCCGGGCAGGAAAGCTCTGGTTGTGGCTTCGACTGACATGTCGCATTTTCTAAGCCAGGAGGAAGCCCGAGGGCAGGATGGTAAGACCATAGAGCTTTTAAAGGCTATGGAAATAAAAACTCTCTTGCGGAAGGTAGAAAGAGGAGAAAACATCATGTGCGGAGGAGGGCCTGTGCTGTCGCTTCTTCTTTATGCCCAGAAGCTTGGCCAGGCCAGGCTGGCTGTGCTTAAAGCCGGCGATTCAGCCTCGGCCGGCGGCTCGTCTGACCGGGTGGTCGGTTACCTGTCGGCCGCAGTCTATTTTGAGGAAAAACCCGCCAGCTTAATCTTGAATAAAGAAGAAAAAGCTGAATTACTGGCCTTAGCCAGAAACTCCATTGAGTATTACCTGACAAACGGGGAGTTCATTAACTTAGAAATTTCAAACCCAAAGTTCCTTGAGAATAGAGGCGTCTTTGTCACCCTGAGAGAAAATGGAGAACTCAGGGGGTGCATTGGTTTTGTTGAGCCAGTTTATCCGCTATATCAAGCTATTATTCAATCGGCGGGTTATGCAGCCGCTGGGGATCCAAGATTTTCTCCCTTGAAGCCGGATGAGCTAAAGAAGATTAAAGTAGAAATCTCAATTCTGACCAGGCCAGAGCCGGTAGATGACATTTCCGACATCAAGATTGGCCAGCATGGCTTGCTTATCAAGCAGGGAAACCGTAGCGGTTTGCTGCTGCCTCAAGTGGCCAGCGAATTTGGCTGGGACCGGTCAGTCTTTCTCAAAGAAGTCTGCCGGAAAGCTAGTTTGCCTGACGACGCCTGGAAAAAACCAGGCTCGCTTTTTAAATTTGAGGCATTGGTTTTTGGAGAATAAATAGCAAAATCGGTAATGCCAGGATTGATAATAATGATTAATGAATCTATAATAAAAAACAGCTGATAAAAACAGGTAATAAAAATGAGCTGGACAATTTATGCGATTTTAATAGTCTTTGTCCTTTTTATTGTCTTAATGATTGTTAATCCTAAGCTGTCCTGCTTTGGCCGCAAAATTCGCTCGCCTTTTTATCCAGTAACCAGGAAAAGAAAACGGAGGTCAGCGGCTAGAGATTATAAGTTCGATCTGGGGGGACAGCCAAAAAAAACAGAACCTCCGGCACCGGCTGCCAATGATGGTGACCAGGCCAAGAAGAAAAAGGTTGAGGATTACGGATTTAAACTCGATTGATTAGCAGACAGCGGCCTCGGGTACTGGTGGCTTTAATTGCCAGGCAAAAGCCAAAAAAAGGGGTGTCATTGTGTTCTTTGTTTTCTCTCCTGCTCACCGCTGCTATTATAATGGGTAGCATTTCTTGTCTGACCAGTTCACCAATTGTTGTCCCGCCTGGTGAGATTTCTGATTTCAGGGGGCAAGCCTCTTTTTATTTTAGCTCTCCCTGGCAGCAGGGGCGGGTGAAGTTGAACTTTTTTTTCGAACTGCCGGCTAGAGCCAGACTGGAAGTACTTAATCCTTTCGGAGGATTAGAATCGATTCTCTGGCTGACCGGCCAAAAGGCAACGCTTTATCTATCTGCCAAGCGTGTTTACTGGCAGGGGCCAACCAGTTTCCCCTTGAGAGAATTTCTTGGCGGGGAGATATCAGTTGAAGATCTGTCCCGGTTAATATTGGGGCAGGCAGATGAACTGGATAATAGCTGGGAAATAACAAGTGGGGCCAGTGGCGAGGTTATAAAGGGAAGGAAGGAAGATTTGAGTTTTGAACTTAAAGACTACTCCCCGGGCAGCCAGGTACCCAGAACGATAGTTTTTCAAAAGCAAAATTACTCAGCCAGGATACGCTTGACAAAAATGAAATTTAATCAAATCTCCAAAGCTGAGCTTTTTATCCCTTCGTTTCCAGCTGGAGCCAGAGAAGTCTCGTGGGAGGAGATTTCTAACTTATGGAAGAAATAGAAGTTGCTTCCATGGCTAAAATCAACCTCGGGCTGGAAGTTTTAGGCCTCCGCCCGGATGGCTACCATGAATTACGGACACTTTTCCAGACGATTAATCTAAGTGACAGAATGATCTTCAAGCCAGGGAAAGATAATAAAATCCTGCTGACGGGAGATCTGGGAAATGTACCCCGGGATGAAAGCAACCTGATTTACCAGGCTGCTTTACGTCTTAAGCTGGAGGCTGATTTAAGCCAGGGAGTGGAAATTGAGATAAAAAAAGCTATTCCTGCCGGGCGCGGGCTGGCCGGAGGAAGCAGTAACGCTGCCGTGACTCTGCTGGTTTTAAACCGGCTATGGGCTGTCAATTGGCCACCAGACAGATTGCGTCAACTGGGAGCTTCAATCGGTGCTGATGTGCCTTTTTTCTTTTATGGAGGATTGTGCCTTGGGATCGGACGGGGAGATGAATTAGAACTTTTACCGGACATCTTTTCCTCCTGGCTCGTCTTAATTATTCCTGATGTTACCCTGTCTACTCCCATGATTTTCAAAGAATTCGATGCAGCCTCGCCATCCTTGACTTCAAGGGATAAAGAAAGTAAAATTATGGGGTTTTTAAAGACGCGGAATAGGTCTTTGTTCCGTCAATTTAAGAATGATTTAGAGCTCGTTGCCTTTAAGTTATATCCGCAGCTGGCTGAGATTAAACAGGAGATGTTAAATAGTGGAGCGGAAGTATCTATGATGACTGGCTCTGGTTCAGGCATTTACGGATTATTTCAAGATAAGTTGCCAGCTGAAAAAGTTGCGGATAAATTCCGGGCCAGCTACAAGGTAGTGCTGGCGGAAACGGTTGGGCGTGAGCAATACTGGAAAATGCTCTTTACTGGGGCGTAGCCAAACTGGTAAGGCAACGGACTTTGGATCCGTGATGTGGAGGTTCGAGTCCTCCCGCCCCAGCTTTGATGAAACAGCGTAAAGGACAAAAGGCATGTTAAAAGTTTTTTCTGGAAGTTCTAATCCTCAACTGGCTTATAATATTGCCCGCTATTTGAATCTTGAACTGGGCCGCTCGGTTCTAGAACGTTTTGCTGATGGTGAGATCCACTTTTACATTGATGAAAACGTGAGGGGCGAAGACGTTTTTGTTCTTCAATCAGGTAGTTTTGATGCCAATTTTCATCTGATGGAATTATTTCTGATGCTTGATGCTTTTAAGCGTGCTTCAGCGGGTAGAATCACCGCCGTTATTCCCTATTTTGCCTATGCCCGACAAGACTGGAAGGATAGGCCGAGGGTGCCAATTTCAGCCAGGTTAATGGCTGACCTGCTGGAAACAGCGGGGGCTAACCGTGTCCTGACGATGGACCTCCATTCACCCCAGATTCAGGGCTTTTTCTCCATCCCTGTTGATAATTTAATGGCTGCACCGGTTATTGCCAGTCATATCAAGAGCCTAAAACTTGATAATCTCACCATCGTCTCTCCTGATGCAGGCGGAGTTGGACGGGCCAGGGTTTTTGCTCAGAGGCTTAATGCCCGTCTGGCTATCATTGATAAAAGGCGGCCAGCTCCCAATGTTGCTCAGATCCTGCATGTTATTGGAGATGTCAGGGACCAGAACGTCCTGATCTTTGATGATATGGTAGATACAGCCGGAACCCTTACCCTGGGTGTGGATGCTCTCAAGCGGGAAGGAGCCAGAAAAATTTTGGCTGCCTGTACTCATCCGGTCCTTTCCGGCCCGGCCGTCACCAGGATTAAGCAGTCTGACCTGGAGAAAGTATTTGTCACTGACACGATACCTCTTAAAGAAGAAGCCATCCACAATCCCAAATTTGAAGTTTTATCAGTAGCCGAACTTTTCGGCGAGGCCATTAAAAGAATAAATGAGGGTAGTTCAGTTAGCTCTCTTTTTGCCTAAGGAGGAAAACATGACGTTATTAATTAATGCTGACCCGAGAAAAGAAATTGGGAAGAATGCTGCTGGCCGGCTGAGAAAGCAGGGGCTGGTGCCAGCCATTCTTTATGGTGGAAAAACTTCCAGCCAGCCCTTAACTCTCAAGAAAAAGGATATCATAGAAATTCTTAAGTCAGAGACAGGTGAGAATACTATTTTCCGGGTAGCCATAGATTCTGATGAAAAAGATGTGATGCTAAAAGAAGTTCAGATTAATCCAGTGACTGATGAATTAACTCATGTTGATCTGATTGAAATTTCCATGGATAAGCCAGTGCGCGTATCTGTTCCAGTTGAATTGGTGGGAGATCCAGTTGGCGTCAAAACTGAGGGCGGCGTCGTTGACTTTTTATTGCGTGAACTGGACGTAGAGTGCTTGCCGCGAGAAATTCCAGAATCAATTAAGATTGATATCAGTAATCTTCATATTCATCAGTCATTTAAAGTTCAGAACCTCGAACTGCCAGCCGGGATCAAAATCAATAATGAGGCCAATACAGCTATTGTTGTCGTTAGCAGTGTCGCTGAAGAAGCAGCCCCGGCCCCGGTGGAAGAAGTAATTGAAGGGGCGGAAATGAAAGAACCAGAACTCATTAGAAAAGAACGCAAGAAAGAAGAAGAGGAAGAACAACCTAAGGAGAAGGAGTCATAAGTGTGGCTGGTCGTCGGCCTGGGTAATCCTGGTTCTGGCTACTCGGGCACACGGCACAACGCTGGTTTTATGGTCGGTCAAAGCCTCAGTCAAAGATGGGGCCTGAAGCTGGCCAGCCATACCTGTAGCTCAAGGCTGGCTGAGACCAGACGAGGAAGAAACAGGGTAATCCTGGCCCTTCCCCAGACTTATATGAACCTCAGTGGCCTGGCAGTTAAGTCACTGCTGGCTGCTTATAAAGCAAAACCTGAAAATCTACTGGTCATATATGACGATCTGGATTTGCCAGCAGGCGAAATAAGAATAAAGCCTCAGGGCAGCCCGGGCAGCCATAAGGGCATGAAATCTATTGTTGAAGCCTTGGGTACCCAGTCTTTCCCGAGAATAAGACTGGGTATTGGGCCGAAGCCTGAAGCCATAGAAGCAGCTGATTATGTTCTCGCTCAGTTTTCTGGCGAAGAAAAAATAAAAATCAAACAGGCTGTAGACAAAGCTTGCCAGGCAGTAGATATGATCATAAGCGGCCACCTGGCGGAGGCGATGAACGCTTTCAACCGGAAGAAAGTTGATTTTTTAGAAAAATAGTTTAAAATGAACTTTGCTCCTTGCTCCCTCACTATAGTGAAGGGGCTATAAATCCATAAGGAGGATGAAATGAATCAATATGAAACAGGTTTCATAATTGCACCGAGCCTGTCGGAAGAGGAAACATCTACCCTGATCATACAAATGGCAGAAGTCGTTTCAACTAAGAAAGGGCGGATGATTAAGCAGGATATCTGGGGGAAACGCAGGCTGGCTTATCCTATCAAAAGATTTCAGGAAGGATTCTATGTGTTTTTTGACTATGAAGGGTCGCCTGTTGTCCCGGCCGAGCTGGAAAGAAAATTTAAGCAAACTGATTCGATTTTGAGGTTTATGACTGTCAGGGAAAGCCCGGAAGACCTCATGAGAGGTAAGAAAAAAGAGAAACACGGAGAGAAAGCTCCAGGCCCGCCGGTATCAGCTCCGGCCGGGTTCAAACCAGAAATAGTTAGTGAGGAGGGAAAGTAAGATGGCCATCAGGGAAGAACGTGAAAAAACTGACAGAATGCCTGGACGGAAGTTTTTTCCTGCGAAAAGAAAAGTCTGCCGCTTTTGTGAACGGCATCTTAATGATATAGATTATAAATCGGTTGAAATTCTGCGCCGTTACATCCCTGATCGGGGGAAAATTGCCCCGAGGAGAGTGACGGGTACCTGTGCTTATCACCAGAGGAAACTGGCTCGGGCTGTCAAAAGAGCCAGGATTATGGCCCTGCTGCCTTTCGTTGAAGACTGAGACAAAGGAGACATCTGATGAAAGTAATTCTCCTGGAAAGTGTCGAGAAAGTTGGGAAAAAAGGCGACCTGCTGAATGTTGCTCCGGGCTTTGCACGCAATTATCTTATTCCGAGAAAGCTAGCTATGGAAGTTACCCCCAGCAATATTAAGATGGTAGAAATAAGGCAGAAAGCCCTTAAGAAGAAAGAAGAAAAGGAAAGACTGACTTTTGAGGAACTGATTAAAAAGCTAAATGAGATCCATTTGCAGATCAGCCGCCGGTCAAGTGAGAAAGATATTATTTTTGGCTCGGTATCTGCAGGTGATATACAGGAGGAACTGGCCAGGCTGGGGTTTGATCTGGATAAGAAAAAGATTTTACTGGATGAGCCAATTAAACGGCTGGGTACATTTACAGTTCCGATAAAAATCTACCATGAGGAACGGGCCGAAGTCAAAGTAACAGTCAGCAAAGAAGAAACAGCAGCCTCCGCGTCAGCTACAGAAGGTCAAAAAACTAGCTGAGGATGAAAACGGGCGAAGCTAGTAGATCGTCTCTTTAATTTATAAATGAATTAAAGGGCGGTAGTGTTCTGAGAAGAGAGGAAAGATGGAACTCGATTTAGCCGTCCTCAAGAAAACTCCTCCTCATAGTCTCGAAGCAGAAAAGACAGTCCTGGGAGGAATTCTGGTTAATAATGCCTATCTTAATGTTGTCCTGAGTTCTCTTACCTCAGAAGATTTTTACAAGGATAATCACCGGCAGATTCTGGACACCATGGTCAAGCTCATGGATAAAGGTCAGCCTATTGACCTTTTAACACTGAGCGAAGAACTGCAAAAGTCTGGCCACCTGGAAGAGGTCGGAGGGGCTGCCTACCTGGCCTCATTAATGGATGGAGTGCCCAGAAGTTTAAATATCGGCTACTATAGTCAAATCATTAAAGAAAAGTCGTTACTGAGGAAGCTGATTCTATCTTCTTCCAGAATTATTAATGATTCTTATGAGCAGCAGGTTGATCCGGATACACTCATTAGCGAAGCCCAGCAAGCTATTATTGAGATTTCTGAAGAGAAAATCCGGCCAGGCTTTATACCACTCGGCACACTGACTGATCCAATGCTGGGGACTATCCGGCAATTAGTAGACAGGAAAGAGGCAGTAACTGGCATACCTACTGGCTTTTTTGATCTTGATAATCTGACGGCTGGTTTCCATCCCTCAGAATTTATTGTGATCGCGGCTCGTCCCTCGATGGGCAAAACCGCTCTGGCTCTGAACATGACCCACTATATTGGGCTGCAGACAGATTATCACGCCGGCTTTTTTTCTATTGAAATGTCGAAAGAACAGGTAGCCCTGCGCTTGCTGTGCGCTGAAGCCCAGATTGATCTGAAAAGAACCAGATCGGGTTTTATCAGTGAAAAAGAATTTAATCGGCTGGGCCTGGCTGCTGAGGCTTTATCTCAGGCCAGAATTTACATTGACGAATCTCCGGCCCTGACCGTGACAGAAATGAAGGCTAAATGCCGGCGGTTAAAATTGGAAGGCCATCTTGATATTGTTTTTGTTGACTATATGCAGTTAATGCGGACAGGTGGGCGGTTTGAGAACCGCAACCAGGAAATGTCCTTTATCTCCAGATCTCTCAAAGAGATGGCCAAAGAACTTCAGATCCCGGTGGTGGGTGTTTCACAGCTGAGCCGGGCACCGGAAAAAATGAGAAAAGAACCAAAGCCGGTTCTATCTGATCTCCGGGAATCGGGGGCAATCGAGCAGGATGCTGACGTGGTAATTTTTATTTACCGCCCTGATTATTATCATCCTGATGATGAAGCTGCCAGGGGAGAAGCTCAAATTAACGTGGCCAAACAAAGAAATGGGCCGCTCGGCCTGGTGCGGCTTGTCTTTCTTAGAGAATATGCCAAATTTGTCAATGGTGATTTTAGCTCCAGAGTTGAGGATGAAGGCTGAGCCTATCGATAAAGATGAAATGGAAAATCAGTTCCAGGGGGGGCTGCTATCTCAATTTTTTTCTGACCTGGCTCAAGTCTTTGACCTGGCCGCCAGGGCGGGGCGGGGCTTATTTCAAAAACCTTTTGAAGTAAGAAATTTTGTCCAGCAACTGGAAGAAGTCGGCGTTAATTCTCTCCTGGTTGTATCTTTAACTGCGGCTTTTGGCGGGCTGGTTTTTGGCTTGCAGGCTTACCTGGCTTTTCATCGCTATATTGGTCCTGGTTCAGAAGCTCAGGCAGGTCCGATAATTGCTGTTGGCTTGTGCCGGGAATTAATTCCTATTCTGGTCGGTTTGATGGTGGCTGGCCGGGTCGGCTCATCCATGGCGGCCGAGATTGGCACAATGAAAATTACCGAACAAATTGATGCCCTGATCAGCCTGGGGGCTAATCCGGTTAACTATCTGGTTGTCCCCCGGACTCTGGCCAGCGTGATTATGGTCCCTGCCCTGACCATTTATGGTGATTTTATCGGGATTTTTGGTGGCTATGCTTACAATGTGCTGCTTATGCATGTTAACCATACCATGTATGTTAATACCACCCTTAAGTATTTTGAACTATGGGATGTCTCTGTTGGGATAATTAAAGCGGTGGTTTTTGGCCTGATCATTGCTATTATTGGCTGCTGGCAGGGTCTGACCACTGAAGGCGGAGCTGAAGGTGTCGGCCGGGCAACGACCAAATCGGTGGTGGTTTCCAGTATTTGCATTCTGATTTTGAACTTCTTCTTGAGCAAAATTCTGCCAGCAGTTCTGTGATAAATGGCTATGACCAAAATTAAAATAGATAACCTGTACAAATCTTTTGGTGAGAAAGAGGTGCTTAAAGGGATCAATCTGGAAGTTGAAGCCGGAGAAATCATAGTGATTATCGGGCAGAGCGGCTCCGGCAAGAGTGTGTTGCTTAAACATATAATCGGCATCATGAAGCCAGATGCCGGCGAGATTTATGTTGACGGGCAGCAGACTGATTCTTTAAAGGAAAAAGAACTCCTAAAAATAAGCCGCAAATTTGGCATGCTTTTTCAGGGGGCAGCTCTTTTTGATTCTTTAACTGTTGAGGAAAATGTGGCTTTTGGGCTCAGGCGTCATACCAATCTTTCTGAGGAGGAGATCAAAAGAGTGGTGGCAGCCAGTCTGGAAAGAGTTGGCTTGCGGGATATCGGAGATCTACTCCCCTATGAGCTCTCCGGCGGAATGAAGAAAAGAGTCGGACTGGCCAGAGCTATTGCCTATGGCCCTGAGATTATTCTTTATGATGAACCAACTACCGGCCTCGACCCGATCAGAGCCGATGCCATCAATAATCTAATTCTACAGTTGAAAAGGGATTTAAAGGTGACCTCAATGGTCATTACCCATGATATGAATAGCACTTATAAGGTGGCCGACCGGATCGCCATGCTTTATGATGGACGAATCATTGAGGTCGGTTCTCCAGAAGAAATTAAGAGTTCGCCCAATCCAGTAGTCCAGCAGTTTATCAACGGCCGGGCTACCGGGCCAATTGCTGAATGGTGAGGAGCTAATTATGGCAACAAAACGAGAAGTTAAAATTGGCACTTTTCTGACGGGGCTGTTGATCATTCTGGCTTTAGCCATCATCTTCATCGGCAATATAGGTGATTTATTCAAGAAACCAGGCTATGAAGTCTTTGCCCTGTTTGATTCAGCTCTGGGCCTGGATAAAAAAGCTTCAGTCAAGATGGCCGGTATCAAGATTGGTGAGGTCAAAGATATAATGCTCGCCGGGCAGCGGGCCAAGGTGGCGATGATTATATATCCCGAAAGCCAGATTCCTCGGGGCTCGAAAGTCACGCTTTCTTCCCTTGGCATTCTGGGAGAAAAATACATCGAGATCATCCCTGGGGCAGAAAATACTTATTATAAAGGCGGAGAAGTTATGGAGTCCCTGCCGCCCATCAGTTTTGACCAGCTAGGAACACTCTTTATGTCCATGGGCGAGGATGTCAAGAAAATCAGCGCTTCTGTCAACAAAATGCTGACTCCAGAACTCGGCCAGAACATTAATAAGACCATTAAGCACCTTGAATCATTGAGCTCAGAGCTCGACTCTCTGGTTAAGGAAAATAGGCCTTCCATCAATCAAACGATTTCTAACTCTGGCCAGGCAGTAGATAATCTTAATCTTCAGATAAACACCATTTCTGAAGATATTCAAGAAACGCTGGCTGAGATAAAGAGCTTGATTGGTGATAATAAAGAAGCAGTTAAAGAGAATCTTGATCAGTTGAAAGAAGACCTGACCGCTCTCAGCCAGACTCTTAAAAATTTGAACGAGGCACTGGAAAAAGTGAATAGCGGTCAGGGAACAGTCGGCCAATTGATCAACGACCCATCTCTTTATCAGGAAACAAAGAGTATGGTGGATGAGGTAAAAAACATCACTTCCAGTATTTCAACTCTGAAGTTAACAGGCGGTCTGGAGGGCTCCTATTACGCCGAGAGCGATCTCTTTAAAGGTTCTCTTTATGGCGGATTAACCTGGGAAGAAAAGGCCCTTCTGCTGGCTGGAGTGACACATGATCCCTTCCAGGATAAGTTTGTTTATTCCCTCCAGGGAGGTTATAAAGCTGGTCCTCTGGCTTTCCGGGCCGGTCTGATCGAATCCCATTTCGGGGGTGGACTGGATTTGCACCTGATCAAAAATAGACTGGTCATTGGAGCGGAAGGGTTTGATTTTAATCGCGATCCCCGCCCGCAATTCAGGGCTTATGGCCGGCTTTATCCAGTAAAAAATTTTTATTTCCTGGCCGGGCTGGAAGACTTTACTCTCGCTTCCAGAAGAGAATTCTATTTTGGCCTTGGATTTGAACTCAGATGAAAAAAGGATCGTTTTTTGTCTGCCAGAATTGCGGATTCCGCTCGCCGAAATGGTTGGGCCGTTGTCCGGAGTGCGGCGAATTTACTACTATGGTGGAAGAGCTTGAAGATGAAGTTCTGGAAGAAGAAGCCGGAGGGAGCAGCCAGCCTTTGCTTTACCAGGAAATTAATCCGGTTCATAACCAGAGAATTCCTGTTGGTATTGAACAGTTTAATAATGTCCTGGGAGGAGGGCTGGTTCTGGGTTCAGTCGTGCTGATTGGCGGTGAACCAGGTATAGGCAAGTCAACGCTTCTTCTACAGGTCTCACGTCATCTGGCGGCAGCCGGCGAACCTGTGCTTTATGTTTCCGGGGAAGAATCACTCGAACAAATTAAGCTCCGGGGCGAACGTCTGAAGCTCAAAGACGAACAGGTCTATCTCCTGGCCGAGATCAGCCTGGAAAAGATTATCAATGTGGCTGATCAGATGAAACCCAGGGCGTTAATTATAGACTCTGTGCAAACAATTTATTCTCCTCACCTGACTTCCAGCCCGGGGACGATCAGTCAGGTGAGAGAAGTAACCAACCGGATATTCCGTCTGGCCAAGAAAAATCAAACACCGGTCTTTTTAATTGGACATATAACTAAGGATGGAACACTGGCCGGGCCTAAATCGCTTGAACATATGGTGGATGTCGTGCTTCTTTTTGAAGGGGAAAGAGATCATAGTCACCGGGTGCTGCGGGTTATGAAGAACCGATTCGGCCCGGTATCGGAATTAGCTATTTTTGAAATGAGCCAATCCGGCCTCCAGCCGATTGACAATCCGTCCGCTTTCTTTTTAAAAGAGAGACCTCAGAATGAACCGGGTAGTGTTATCGTTTCCACCGTTAAAGGTTCCAGACCTCTTCTGGTTGAAGTTCAGGCGCTGGTTTCCTCCACCATATTTATGGGCAATCCAAGAAGAATGTCTATTGGTCTGGATCACTACCGAATGGCCATGCTCCTGGCTTTAGCGGAGAAAAAAATTGGCTATAGTTTTGCTGGAGAGGATATTTATCTTAATGTAGCTGGCGGCTTAAGCCTGGATGAGCCGGCGGCTGATCTTGGCGTAATTCTGGCGGTCATTTCTTCAGTCAAGAATCTGCCCCTGCCGCGGGAACTGGCTGTCTTTGGCGAGATTGGATTAAGCGGTGAGATCAGGTCAGTCAATCAGCCAGCCGCCCGCATCAAAGAAGCCAGATCACTCGGCTTTGAGATGGCTATGTTGCCCGCAGGCAATCTTCAGCAGCTCGAAGCTGAACATTTGCAGGGGATAAAATGTCTTGGAGTTAGATCTATCAAGCAGGCCTTAGCTCAGGCCTTCTAATCTTCTTCCCGATTTTGTAAAATGAAAGTAATGCTCAAGCAAGAAGGAGTAAGATGGCTATAATATTTTTCAGAGCAATCATTCTAGTTCTTATGGGGATGGCTGGCTATTTTTATCCCCCTTTTCACCTGTCACAGCAACTGGGTGGGGTTGCTGGCCTGGTATTTGGTTTTTTAATTATCTGGCTTGAAATCAGACTCCGGCGGGTTCAATTTCGCTTTTTATGGACAGCCACACTTGGTGCCCTGCTTGGGCTTCTACTTGGCTGGCTGGTTGGTTCTGTCTATCATTCTGTATTTAAGGCAGGGGAAACGTCTGCCTTCATTCGGCTTTTTTTCCTGATTGCCTTTCCTTATATTGGCTTTTTGCTTGGTATCAAAAAACCGGAATGGCTCGAACCGGCTTTTCTGGTGAGTTTTTTCCAGAGCAAGACTGAGCAGCACATATATAAGCTGCTGGATACTTCTGTCATTATTGATGGGAGAATGGCTGAGATCTGTGAGACGGGTTTTATTGACGGAGAACTCATTGTTCCGCAATTTGTGCTCAAAGAATTGCAACTTGTGGCTGACTCCCCTGATGCCCTTAAGCGTCAGCGTGGCCGGCGCGGGCTGGAAGTTCTGGACAGGTTACGAAAGTCGCCCAAGATCAAAGTTATCATTTCTGAAATGGATTTTCCCGACATAAAAGAAGTGGATTCAAAGCTTATAGAATGTGCTAAGAGCCTGAAAGCAAAGATTATAACTAACGATTTTAATCTCAACAAAGTGGCTAATCTCCAGGGCATTGAAGTTTTAAACATTAATGAACTGGCTAATGCTTTAAGACCGGTAGTTCTGCCAGGCGAAACAATGCGGGTCTTTATTCTTAAAGAAGGTAAAGAGAAAGACCAAGGTGTTGCCTACCTTGATGATGGCACTATGGTAGTAGTTGATAACGCCAGAAAAATGATGGGACAAACAGTTGATATTACCGTCACTTCAGTTCTGCAAACAACAGTTGGCAAAATGATCTTCGGACGATACAACGGGGACACTCATTAGACAGGTGAGGTGATGTTTTTTAAGGTTGGCCTCGGCTTTGATTCCCACCGTCTGGTCTCAGGCCGGCCATTAATTATAGGCGGGGTGAATATTCCTTCTCCCTTGGGCTGTCTGGCTCATTCTGACGGTGACGTCCTGGTTCATTCTCTTATTGATGCCCTGTTAGGTGCCGCCGGCCTGGGCGACATTGGCCAGAGATTTCCGGATACTGATCCGGCTTATGAAAATATTTCGAGTCTGGAATTGCTGCGGGCAGTTATGACAGAGATTAAGGCTTCAGGCCTGGCTGTGGTTAATGCTGATTCGATCATTATTCTGGAAAAACCCAGGCTGGCGCCTTTTATTTCTCAAATGAAGACCGGTCTCTGTCCCCTCCTGTCTATAACCCCGGCAAACCTCGGAATTAAAGCCAAAACAGCAGAAGGGCTGGGCGAGATAGGATCTGGCCAGGCAATTGAGGCCTGGACAACTATCCTGCTTAGTGGATAAGTCCGGCAGATTCGTTTTTTTTGCTTTAATTTCCAGGTTTTGTTATAATTACTTCTAATTCAGGGGAGTAGGATTTTTAGATTCAGGTAATTTAAAATAAAAAATAAATTCAATAAACCACAGGGTGGAGTAGCCTGTTACTCTTCTGAACAAATAAAATTCTTTGAAAGGAGTGTCTAAATGAAGTCTTGGAAAGAGATGTCAGAAAAATCAGGCCTGTCTGAAAACCAGCTGAAAAAACTTGAAGCTATTATTTTAAAGGACAATTATTTTCCGGCTGATTCTGTCAGGCAGGAAATTGAAACATTTTGCACAGACCTGGGCTTGAGTGACCTATATTTTAAGAGCCTGCCGCTCGAAACAATCGCCCGTCACCTTGAAGCCCTCAGGGCTGGTGAAATTCTAGCCATGGTGAGGGAGGAAAAGACAGTCAGCCTGGATCTGGCCACTGAATCATCTGATGAAGCCCTTTATCTCATTGAAGATAACCGCTGCCGGGTGATTGAAATTGAGGAGAAAATAGAGAAGCAGTACCCTGGCTGCCGGATTCAATCTTACCGTTCAGAAGGAAAACTGCGGGGAAGAGAACATCTTCGCTGGTATCTAGTCAGGAAACCCGATTTTGCCGGCCGTAATGTTAAGCCGGAAGAAACGGATCTAAAAAAGATAGCCGATAAAAATTTTCTTTCTTCCCTTTCCCGCGAGACCTATACTTACTATCAGGAATTGATCAAAAAAGTCAGTGAGACAGAGAGTCCATATATTGATGCCAGTCGCTCCAAACAGGATAAAAGCCTGCGTGTTTCCATTATTTGCCAGAGCGATTCTATCCAGCGGTTTTTTAGTAATGTCTCGAAGGTGCTTAATTCTCATGGGCTGGTCTCAAAGGGTAAATGTCTGGAGCCTCTGGCCAACGGCAAAACAATAGTTAGTTTTTGTGTTGATGATCTAACCGGTGAACAGAAATTACAGGATCTGATGTCTGATCTGAGTCTGATTTACGTTATACCGGAAAGCCCCCTCTCCAGGCTATTTAGAGAGGGCAAGCTCAATGCCCAGGAAGCAGTATTTGGGGCCGCTGCCTGGAGTTTCTGCTATCAATTTCTGAGTAGCTTTAATGAAGAGTATGTCAAGCTTTCTAAAGCTCTAAAGGACATGCCAGAACTTCTTGGACTGGTGCGTGATATGAAAGTCCGGCTGGCTAAAGAGACATTTAATGAAGAAAGAGTCTGGGAAGCACTTAGTGGTAATTATCTGCTGATTAAAAAGCTATACGCTGCTTTCGATAAAAAATTCAATCCCTTGAGTCACCAGCCAAAGATTAATGAGAACCTTAAAGCTCTCAGCAAAGAAATCAGCCAGCAGGTGCAGGTTAGCTCCGACCGCCTGGTCTTGCTGACTGTTATTACTTTTATTAACTCTATCTTGCGGACAAATTTTTACAAAAAAGAGAAAGTCTCAATTTCCTTTATGTATAAGCCGGATTTCCTTAACCGGGTGGATTATCCCGTTATTCCCTTTGGGCTTTTTCAGGTTGTTGGCCGCGAGTTTCGCGGTTTTCATATCCGTTTTCGCGATATAGCCCGCGGCGGAATTCGCATTGTCCGTTCAATAAACTATCCGACTTATGTCCGCAACTCTGAGTCAATCTTTGATGAAAACTATAATCTGGCTTATACCCAGCAGAAGAAAAATAAAGATCTGCCTGAAGGTGGCTCGAAGGGAGCCGTTTTACTTAGCTGGGGCTTCAATGACCAGATGGCCAAAGCTTTTAATAAATATATAGATGGTTTATTAGATTTGATGATGCCCGATGACAGTATTGTTGATTATTATGGCCAGGAAGTTATCCTTTTCCTGGGTCCTGATGAGTGGACGGCTGAGATGATGGATGGTGCAGCTGAAAGGGCCAGAGCTCGTGGTTATAAGTTCTGGAAAGCATTTACCACCGGGAAGGAGCTCAGTATGGGTGGCGTTCCTCATGACCGCTATGGCATGACCACCAATTCTGTTCATGAATATGTCCTGGGTACCTTAAAAAAGCTAGGTTTAAAAGAGGAAAACGTGACCAAAGTTATGACTGGGGGTCCTGACGGCGACCTTGGCTCCAATGAAATCCTGATTTCCAAAGATAAAATTCTGGCTCTTGTTGATGGTTCTGGAGTTCTTTATGATCCTCAAGGGATTAACCGGAAAGAATTGACCAGATTGGCTAAAGCCAGAAAGATGGTAGAAAATTTCAACCGTGACCTCCTGTCTCCTCAGGGTTTTATGGTCAATATTAAAGACCGTGAGATAACTCTGCCCGATGGTGAAAAGGTGGAAAACGGACTCGATTTCCGTAATAACTTCCATCTGCATCCTAAATTCAGAGCTGATATCTTTGTGCCCTGCGGCGGGCGGCCGGCTTCCGTTAACATCAATAACTGGAAAGCCTGGCTGGATGAGAATGGAAAGCCGCGATTCAAAGCCGTCATTGAAGGTGCTAACCTCTTTCTGACTCAGGAAGCCAGGCTCAGGCTGGAAGAAAAAGGTGTCATTATTTATAAAGATGCTTCTGCCAACAAAGGCGGTGTCACCTCTTCTTCGCTGGAAGTGCTCTCCAGCCTGGTCATGACTGACAAAGAATATGATGACTTGATGTGCGTTAAGGGCGGCGTTGAATCGGAATTCAGAAAACAGTACATCAAAGAAATTCTCGAAGACATCAGGGAAAATGCCCGGCTGGAATTTGAAATCATCTGGAAAGAAAATGCCAGAACCGGCACACCAAGAACTATTTTGACTGATATGATTAGCGAAAAAATAAATGTGATCAAAGATGCTATCCGTGAATCTGATCTCTTCCAGGACAAAGCCCTGTTAAGGAAAGTCATTGAAGCGGGTGTTCCAAAGTCTTTGTTAGATCTGGTAAGCGTGAACCGCCTGCTGGCCAAGTTGCCGGAGAATTATCTCAGAGCACTATTTGCTTCTCGCCTGGCCGGGCGCTATGTTTATGCCCATGGACTTGAGGCTAACGAAGTAGATTTTTACCGTTTCATTGAAGATTTTAAAAAAAGCTGAATTAATTAGCTAATTTCACCAGTGATGTAGGCCCGGGTTCTGGCGTCTTGAGGAGCAGTCAGGACTTCAGAAGCCGGGCCAAATTCTATTAGCTCTCCCATATAGAGAAAAGCCGCATAATCAGCCAGACGTCTGGCCTGACGGAGAATATGTGTCACGACGACAATCGTATAATTTATTTTCAGGTTCTGGAGCTGGGCTTCTACCTTGCGGCTGGATTGAGGGTCGAGAGCTGAAGTTGGTTCATCACACAGAATGATTTCTGGTTCGACAGCCAGCCCGCGAGCTAAACAAAGCCGCTGTTGCTGGCCGATGGACAACTGGCTGGCTGGCTCATTTAATCTGTCTTTAACTTCGTCCCAGAGCCCCGCCTGGCCAAGATATTTTTCTACCAGTTGGTTTAGTTTGGCCTTTTTTAAAGACTGATGGAGCTTAGGACCAAAGGCTATATTATCATAGATGGACATGGGCAAAACTTGTGGCCTCTGGGAAAGCAAGCCCATTTTTTTTCTGATCTGGGTGACGTCAATTTCCTGCTGGCAGATATCCTGATTATCAAGCAGGATCTGGCCTTCGACTCTGGCTTCCTCGACCTCATCCAGCAGGCGGTTAAACGATTTCAACAGTGTTGTTTTACCGCAACCAGAAGGTCCGATGACGACAGTCAGGCTATTGGCCGGGATATTTAGATTGATGTTTTTTAAAACCTGATTCTTACCATAATAAACATTCAGGCCTTTGATACTCAATCGCCCGGTTTCAACCATAATTTTCTCCAGATAATGTTAATTAGCTTCATTTTATTCTATGCCGGCTTAATTTCCTCCCTAGAAATCTCGTCAGCAGGCTAATAAAAAGGATAAGGAGTGTCAGGATGGCGGCTGAAGCAAAGGCTCGCTGCTGAACTTCAGGAAAGGGCGAGTTAAGCTGGAAAAAAATCGCCAGGGGGAGAGTGGCGACTGGCTGAAGAAGGGAAGTGGTTATCCGGTCAGTATAACCTGCAGTAAATAATACTGACGCGCCATCCCCCAACCCGCGTCCCAGGGCGATCAGGGTAGAAGTGATTAAACCGGGCAAAGCTTGCCGCAAGACAACATGCCTGGCTGTCTGCCAGCGGGTAGCGCCAAGGGAGTAGCTGGCCTCCTTTAGTTCGTTTGGAACCAGTCTGATGGTTTCATCCATGGCCCGGCTGAGAATGGGCAGTTCTACCAGGGCGATGGTCAGCATGCCAGCTAGAAGAGAGGCCCGCAGATGGCACATCAGCATTAATAAGAAACCAAAAACTCCATAAACTATGGAGGGAATTCCCCAGAGCACATCCAGAAAAAGCCGGATAATTTCAGATAAAAAAGATTTCTTTTTAAGATAGGTATTTAGATAGATAACAATTGGCAGGGCGATCATCAGGGCGATTAGTGTAGCTCCGAAAGAGATTTCAATCGAACCTACGATGGCATTGAGGATACCGCCTCTTTTGCCCAGGTAATAGCCTGTGCCAGGTGTCTTAAATATCATTGATAATTTCAAAGCTGGCAGGCTTTTCCACAGAATAGAAACCACTATGATAGAAAGAATTAACGAGACCAGAATAACTGAGGCCAGAAGAAAAAATCTAAAAACTGTTTCGGCCGTTCGCCTTCTCCTCAGGCGGGAATCAACTACGGTTTGATGGCTTCTCATCTGTCTCTTCTCCTGCTCAATCTGGCTAAATATAACCGGGCCACAAGACTGAAAATAATGACAATCAAAAGCAGGATAATAGCTGCCAGGTTCAAAGCTGATTCATATCCAGGGATAGACAGCATTTCACCATAATTGTTGGCCAGTAAGGCAGGTAGGGGATAGGCCGGGGAAAAAAGTGAAACTGGAGCCACCGGCACATTGCCGACGACCATCAGAACAGCTATTGTTTCACCGAAAGCCCGGGATAAACCAAGGACGCAGGCGGCGGCCACTCCGGAAAGAGACTTTTTTAAGACTACGTAACGAACAACTTCAAAACGGGTGGCGCCCAGGGACAGAGCTGCTTCTTTGAGTTCGGCCGGAACGGCACTCAAGACTTCAACCGAAACATTGACGATGGTCGGTAAAATCATAACTGCCAGGACAATACCGGCAGTTAGAATACTATAACCTGAACTGTAGGTCCCAAAGAGGGGAGCCAGAAACTTTCCGACCAGGGGGACAATCAATAATGTGCCCCACATGCCATAGATAACCGAAGGCAAACCGGCCAATAAATCAAGTACCGGGGCGAGCCATTTTTTCAACCGGACAGAAGCGTAATCAGAAATGTAAAGAGCGGTCAGAATTGATAAGGGAGCAGCCAGAATAAAGGCAGTAGCCGTGACCCAGATGGTACCAAGGATGAATGGCCATAGCCCAAACTGGCCCTTTTGCGGCTGCCAGGCAGAGGAAAAAATAAGGTCTGGCAGGGATTTTAGAGAAAGGAGAGGGAAAGCTTTTATAAGCAGCAGTAAAAAAATAGCTATGGTCAAAAAGATAGGGAAAAAGGAAATAAGACCAGCTGCAACAAGCCTGCCCTTTTCTTTCTTCAAAACACGGCCCTTGTCCATTTTAATTTTTAAAACAGTTTCTGCTTTTCTGTTTGAATGATATTGTCATTTAAAGCTACATAACCGCATTCGGCTGCATAACGCTGCCCCTGTTCGAGAACCCATAATAGAAAGACCCGGATTACCTGATGA
>JAQURD010000036.1 GCA_028749115.1 Acidobacteriota bacterium
CAGCCGCATCCAGAGGAACCCAGCGTCCACTCAGCCAGGCTTCCACCCAGGCATGCCCGCCCCAGATGCCATTAACATAGACCAGGCCCATCAGATAGCGGGAAGGAATATCAGCAGCCCGTAGAAGAGAGGCCAGCAGGGCGGCGTAGCCAGCACAAGTACCCCTCTTATTCTTGATAATTTCCGAGGCCGGAGCAAAAACAATTCCTAAGTCAAAAGTCATATTGGTGGTGACCCAGTTTCTGAGCCGCAAAGCCTGTTCATATGGATCTTTGACCTGGCCAGCCACTTCTCTGGCTACTTTTTTTATTTCCGGATGATCAGCGCCGAGGTAAGCGTTAGCTTGAAGATAGCACTCCAGCTCTTCTGTCGATAATTTCTGAGCAGAAGGGCTCTTTAAGTTGACCTGATTTATAGCCAGAATAGTAGTTTCTGCTGTCTGGCTGATGACTTTCTGATAATCGTGATTTAAATCAGGCCAGCCCAGCTCGGGCTTTCTAGTCTGAACTTCAATCACCAACTGGCGGCAATCCCGGGCCTGAGGCAAACGCCAATTGGCTTTAATCAAACTGGCCTGAAACTGATCCTCATTAATAGTTAATCCTTGAATTCCTTTTAAAACCTCTTCTTCATTTGAAGCTATAACTATCATATCGCCAAAAGGAGAAGACTCAATCGATTTGATTTCGTGTCCGGCCTCATTTATCCACACCTGACGGGTTGAACCCAGGCCTGATGTTTTCTCCTCTATCTTTCTGGTTTTAATCTTTTCTCCACGGAAATCAATCTCCTCTTCACCTACCCACCATCTCTCGCTAGTAACTACTTGGGAAATTTCCGCCAGGAGTGTTTTATATTCAATTTTATCGCCTGGCTGTTTAAGGCTAGCTTGAGTTAGCTGGCTGATGCCTTCCGGGCCAAGCAGCTGGCCGGCAAAGGGCAATTCACGGGTAAAAGTCCGGCCGCCAGCAGTCGTCTTGATAATCACCTTCCCCTCTTCAACCAGAGCCTCAACTCTGACCGGTGCAGAAGACATAACCATCTCTGCCACTACTTTCTTCAGCTGCCCGTCTTCGGTTTCCAGATATTCAGAATTAGAGACGATTTCAGCCTTTTTCCCGAGGCGGTTAAAAGTCATCTTTGATTCACCATAACTTTTAAAAAACCACTGGCCGTTTTCTTTTATCTTCTGACCGGTTTCCTTGATGTAACCGATTTTCTGTCCGCCCAGGGTAATGAGGTACCACTGAGTTTCTGCTTTCTCCACCGAGGGAGAAATGGCGGCAGCTTGAGCCGGCCAGCCATAGATAGCAGAAAAACTCATCAAGAAGAA
Source organism: Acidobacteriota bacterium (assembly GCA_028749115.1). Lineage (GTDB taxonomy): Bacteria > Acidobacteriota > Aminicenantia > Aminicenantales > Saccharicenantaceae > Saccharicenans. The sequence continues at coordinate 1,334 of JAQURD010000036.1, forward strand.
AAGGATCAGGGAAAAAACTGAGACAAGGAATAAATGTTTGGTGGGTCCAGCTTTAATGGTGCAAGACCCGGTCTTAATTAGCTTAGTCTGGCTATGGCTGCTGATTTCAGGCATTTTAGCTCCTTCAGGATGTTATATTTAAAAATTTAAGAAGACTTTCTGTTTTTCTCTCCGCTTATATTTATAACATATTGTTAGCCAATCGATGCTTATCTTATGAGCGTTTCCGGCGCTTTTATTCTATTTTATCCTTTATCTTATTACTTAAGCTAAGAATTATCCAGCCTTTCCGCCGGCCGGCAGGCGAAAAATCGGCCGTTTCTCCCTACTGTCTATTGAACAAAATATTGATTCATGGTTATTAAAAAGAGCCCGCGGGCAGCTAACTAAAGCCGCCTGATCAACTCAGCCAATAAAAAGTAGCGAAAATTTGTAAAATAGAGCAGCAATAACAGCAGCCATCGGAATGGTAAAAATCCAGGCCCAGACGATGCGCAGGGTAACCTGCCACTTGACCGAGGAGGCGCTCCTGGCCACACCCACTCCCGTCACGGCACCGGTAATTACGTGAGTGGTGGAAACAGGAATGCCTAAATGAGTGGCGGTGAAGATGCTGATGGCACTGGCCGTCTCGGCACAGAAACCGTCAATCGGACGCAAGCGGACAATTTTCTGGCCCATGGTTTTGACGATTCGCCAGCCGCCACTTAACGTTCCAAGAGCAATAGCCGTATGAGCAGAAAGCACTATCCAGAGTGGAATATGAAATGTTTTCATATGTCCAGAGGTAAAAACCAGCCCGGCAATGATCCCCATAGTTTTCTGAGCATCATTTCCCCCATGGCCCAGGCTATAAAGAGCAGCTGACAGCAACTGCAACCGCCTTGACCAGAAGTTAATAGTTTTGAGTGGCTTTTTTCTCACCAGCCAGGTAGTCAGGATCATAATCAGGTTACCGAGAACCAGACCCAGAATGGGAGCAATAAAAATAAAAGAAATGACTTTTATCCAGCCTTTAAGGATAATGACACCCCAGCCGGCTTTGGCTACCGCGGCTCCTAAATAGCCCCCGATAAGCGAGTGAGAAGAACTGGAGGGCAGGCCCCAGTACCAGGTCAGAATATTCCAGATAACAGCGCCCATCAGGCCGCCAAAAATAACCAGTGGGTCCACCACCTTGATATCAATCAAGCCGACGCCAATGGTCTCCGCCACGCTCGTCCCAAAAATCAGGAAGGCCACGAAATTAAAAAACGCAGCCCAGATCACGGCCTGTCGCGGACTCAAAACACGGGTAGAAACAACAGTGGCTACTGAATTGGCCGCATCATGCAGGCCGTTGGTAAAATCAAAAGCCAGAGCCAGGCCGATGACAAAGACTATAAAGCCAAAGCTCCAGCTCGCCGAGATCATTATTAGCTGCTTTTAACCACAATACCTTCGACCGTATTGCTGACTGCCTGATAGACATCCATGATGGTCTCCAGCACAAACAGCACATCTTTCCACTTGATGATATTAACCGGGTCTTTTTCCTCGCTGAACAATTTTTGGAGAGATTCGGCATAGACCTGATCGCCTTTATCCTCAAGATCATGAAGGCTGCGGATAAGTTCGCCGATGAGAGGAGTATATTTCTGGGCGCGAAAGCATTCAGCAATCAGCTGATTGAGTTTATCAGTTGCTTCTTTAGAAAAGGAGGCAAATTCATCAAAGAAATATTTCTTTTGATCCAGGTTATAGAGATATACGCTGTGGATCGCATTCTCGATGAGATCGATGATGTCATCCAGACGGTGAACCAGGCGGTAGATATCTTCCCGGTCAAAAGGAGTGATGAAGCACTGGTTAAGTAATCTGATAACCTCATGAGCAATGGTATCAGCTTTATGCTCAACCTGTTTGGCTCTTTCCCAGTATTGACCGGAGCTTTCGAAATGATGAGAGAAATCATAGAAAATATCAGTTATCTCAGACAGGCAGGCTGATAGCTCGGCAAAATACTGGGCAAAGGCCGGTTCTTTAGGTAAGAAAAATTTCATGATAGCAACCTTAAAATTATGAAGAATTAATCTATATCAAAAGATAAATAATTTCAAGCTGGCCAGACTTTTCAGGCAGCTTTAGCCGGACGTGGGGTCAGGCTGGTCCGTTAAGATTTCTTCACCAATTACAGGTAATTATCATCAATGACTTATCAATGACTAAAATGATTGACCAGAATGAACTGCTATGTTATAAAAAAAGACCTATTCTGACTGGTTTACTAAGCGGATTAAGTTTAAAAGTTATGGAGGCAAGAAATGTCCAGCTCATTGTTCCGGACCAAGCCGATTCAGGATCTCCTGGCAGAAACGGCGGAAAAAGATCACACGCTTAAAAAAGCCCTGCGCTCGTGGGATCTGATAGCGATTGGGATAGGTTGCATCATTGGGGTTGGTATCTTTGTCTTGCCGGGTGTCCAGGCTGCTACCCATTCAGGACCAGGCATCATTCTGTCTTTCGTTATAGCTGCTTTAGCCTGTGCTTGCTCCGCTCTGTGCTACGCCGAGCTGGCCGCTATGATCCCGGTCTCTGGTTCTGCTTATACCTATGGCTACACCACCCTGGGTGAACTGCCAGGCTGGATTATAGGCTGGGATCTTATTCTTGAATATATGGTAGCCGCTATTATGGTCAGCACCGGCTGGTCAGCCTACTTTGTTAACCTGTTGAACAATCTGGGTCTCGCCCTGCCGG
>JAQURD010000021.1 GCA_028749115.1 Acidobacteriota bacterium
ATAGTTGATAATGAGAAAACTATCGCTTATCCGCCGTCCTATTTAAGGAAAGTAGTGGAGTCAGCCGTGATTGACCAGATAAGGCGAATTAGAAAGGAAGAAGAAGTCTTTTATACTGAAAAACAAAAACTGATTTCCGAAGTAGAACCGAGGGGAAGTTCTTATAACGAACAAATGGCCTGTCTAAAAGACTTTATTATTAAGGCTACCGATAATCTAATGGATTCAAGAAAAACTGTCGTCAAGCTTTACCTTCTGAATATGACCTTGCCCGAAATTTCCGCCTATTTAAATTTCACTCAATCCAAAGCCCGGAATCTTCTCTACCGGGGGCTGGAGGATTTAAAAAAAATTCTGAAGGACATGGGCCTTGATGAAGAAAAAACAAGAGGAAACACTTAAAAGCATTTTTTTATCTTCAAAAGATTTTGAGAAAAACGTCTCCAGAAGAGATTGCCCGGAACCTGAAGACCTGGCCCGGTCTTTTGATCCCGGGGCCGGGCTGGAATTTAAAGAAACAATAGTTGATCACCTGAGTCGCTGCCTGGCCTGCCAGCAGGAATTTGAATTTCTCCATTTATCAGAAAAGCTGGTCACAGAGATAAGCCGTAAATTGTTAAAGCCAAAAAGGCCAATTAAACTGAAGCTCCAGTCATTTTTTTCTTCATCTTCGCTAATCAAGAAGGCAGCCGTTACTTTTACAGCCCTAATCATCGTTTTTTCTTTAGTTTATTATCTTAATAGTAACTATAGAAAAGCCCAAGAAGTCGAGAGAAACCCGCGAGAAGTTCAAAATCTTATGATGACAGAAGAGATCGCCAAGCCGGCATCACTCGCCATTGCCCTGAAATGGCAACCAGTTGAACAGGCGCTTTTTTATCAGGTTGAAGTCTTTAATCAAAATATGTATCTCATCTGGCAAAGCCCTCCGGCCCGCGATACCCTGATCAGGCTACCCGAAGAAGTAACCAATGTTCTCAAAAATGACCGGTGCTTTTTCTGGCAGATATTAATCTATACCCCCGGGGAAAAATTTGTAGATTCGCCTGTCAGAAAAGTGAAACTCAACCTTCAATAAATCTTCCCGGTTGCTCCCATTAGAATAAAGCCCGCCCAATAATAGGGATGTGATTTTGATGAGGTTATCATTTTTATTTTAGCCAGCTGTAAGGCCTCAGGTCTGGTCTGGCCGGTCAAAAGGCGCCGATAGAACTCCAGCATCAGTTCCTGGGTGGCCAGATCATTGACTGACCAGAGTGAAGAGATAACAGACTGGCTGCCCATCAGAAGAAAAATCCGCGGTAAACCTATTACTCCTTCAATATTTTCGACCAGGCCGCGGCTACTTTCACAGGCAGATAAGACTACCAGTTCAGACTTTAATCGCATCTGATAAATCTCTCTAACTGTTAAAAACCCATCCTCCGGGCTTTTTTTTAGAGCAGTTAGGATCAGCGAAGATCTTAAGGGAAATTGTTCACTAACCAATCCATGACAGGCCAGATGTATAATCCGGTACTGACTTAGATCAAGTGCCTTTAACTGATCCTCAGTGGCCTTTTTTTGAAGGAACAGATCACAGGATTTCAGCGGGAAGAGATGAGCAATTTTTTCAATTTCTTCCTGGGAAAAAGGGAGCAAGGCTAATTGCGGCCTGAGTCCCAAACACCGGTTATCAGCAAAATAAAGCCTGGCTAAAATTTGCTCTTTCTCTTTCTGACTATAGGCAGGATTGCCAAAGCCAAGAAATTCCTTTTTATAATTATTAACATCTGATCTCTGGGCTGATCTATATAGAGCAGCCAGGGAAAAACCATAAGAAACCGAATATCTTTCTACCAAATATTCTTCCTGACGGCCAGCCGAGTCGCCCGAAAGCCGCAGAGTCTCAAAAGGCAGATAACTCAAAATTCCATCAGGTATAATGGTCAGGAATTTTACAGAGCCAGGCAGACTGTTCAAGCCGGGTAGCAAAAGGCGCCCGAGCTCCGCTCCGGTTCTTATCAGGTCTCCTTTCTCGCTGCCCGGATCAGCCAGCAGCTTGATATAAAGTTTAACCGACTTTTCAATTTCTTGCTCGGAAGGGAGCTGGAAAACCAGGTAATCATCCTGGCTCAGGAGAAAACAATATGATTCTCTCTGACCTAAAAGGTAGTCAAGAATAATCTTTCCCTCGGTTAGAAAAGTCTTCTGTAGAACCTGGAGTGCGGGTAGGGCCGAAGTACTTTTGCCTTTATTTTTATTTTCCAGGCCTGAGTCTAAACCCCACAGCCGGAAGTAGCGGTTTTCAAGCTCAAGCAACTCCCCAAAAGAATCACTCTCTCCGATGTTCTCGCCATGATTAAAAAAGTCACTGATTACCCAGTTCAGGCCAGTCAGCTCCTCAGATGATTTTGCTGGCAGTTCACTATTTTTAAGATTATCCATTTCTTCCAGAAAAACCCGGGCTTTAATTTGATTTACAGTGCTAAAGAGTTGTTCATCAATTCCAGAGTCGGGCCAGCCGCTATTAAGCTTAACCAGCACTCTGATCAGTCCCTCATAAACTTTCCTCTTGTTGCGGTCAAAGCCAATTTTATAAAAATCGAAGTTAATATTTTCTCTAATCTTTTCAAATGTGGCCAGAGCCTGCTGGTAATTTTTAAGCGCCCGGCGATAATCACCCAGCTCTTCATAGCAGGCCGCCAGACCAGCATAATCTTCCCACGCCCCTCTCCAGCAATTTATTTGGCTTGCTTCCTGCACAGCTTGCTGGTAAAGTCTGATGGCCCTGAATACTTGTTTTCTGTTCAGTTCAATCGTGGCCAGGTTATTCAGAGAAGCGCCGATCACTTCCTTATCATTTAGTTCAAGTCCCCTGGCCAGAGCCAGATTCAGATGCTGCTCAGCTTGATCAGGACTCTCACTGAGTGTAACAAAGCCGAGATTATTAAGTATCTTAGCCTCCAAGATTTCATCTCCTGCCTGCTGGCTTAGCCTGAGAGCCGTCTTTAATAGGGCCTGTGGTTGTTCGCTGGCCAAATTACCAGAGCTCTCTTCTTTTTGCCGGTAGATGGAAACAGCCAGACCATTAAGGACAGAAATAGTTGAAGCTAAATCGTCCTGTTTTTCATATATTTTCAGAGCTCTTTCTAAATAATAGACTGCCAGCGAATATTGCCCGAGTTGATGGCAAATGCCAGCCAGATTGGTCAGGCTTTCCGGAAACATTTCGACTGCATTCTCTTTTTCAGCCAGAGATAGAGCTTTATCAAAATAAAAGAAGCTCATCGATAAATTGTTCTTTTTTGAATAATAGAGGCCAATATAGCTAAGTGCACGAATTTCCTCATATTTATTATTTAGACTTATCGAAATTATAAGGCAGCTGTTCGCCGAAGATAAGAACTTTTCTAATCGATCCCAATCCCAATAAAGTAAGGAGAGCTGCCGGACGCACTTCATTTCCATATCTGGCATCTGCTTTTTCTTAGCCAAAATAATGGCTGAGAGAAACAGCGCTTCTGATTGACGGTAGTCTTTTCCTCGCCGTTTAAGTTTGGCTTCCTTATATAGCTTGATAATTTCCAGGCTGGCGAGGGCATAGTCCCTGATCGCCAGATCCTTTTTCCCATCAGCTAGAGTCTGAACAAAAACAAAAGCATTTCCAGCTTTGGAGACTTCACCCAGATTCCAGTAATCAAGAGCCAGATTCAACCAGCAAGCAGCCAGCTCAGTCGAGTTTTTCCCGCCCGGTTTCTGGCTAACTTCATTTTCAAGAATTTTCAGAGATTCAGTAAACTTACCGGCCGCTCTTAGCTGCCTGGCTTGTTCAATATTTGAAATGGGCCTGGTTGGGCTATCATTCCCCATCAAAAAGAAGATACATACAGAAAGTATCAGGCTAATCAGAAATATTTTCCCACCAGTCAAATAAAAATTCATCTCTTTCCCGCCCATTGCCTTTTTTGATTTTAATAATATTTTTCAAACCTAAAGTCAACAATATTAACTCGGGCATGATTTTATTTCACCATTCAACAGTTTCTGTCTAAGTTATGATTTAAAGACGACCCGAAGATAATTTTTTCTCATCAACTAATAAATTATAATGATCTCCCCCTTACACTCAGACAGGATTCAACTGATTTCTAGCCTGCCTTCAGTCCGGCGAGGTACGGGCCGCATAATTAAATTCTTTCAATTTATTGATAATATCCATAATTACTTCTTCCTTGCCGAGTTTGAGAACCTCAGCCGGCCTGACTTCTGGCATAAATGACTCTTCTTTTTCCCCGCCAACTGGGGACCTTTTATCTTTTCGGCCTGAGGTCTTTAAAATCAGCCTCAAATCCAGCGAATTTCTGGGTAAAGAAATTTCATAATGGAAGTTGTCCACTTTGCTTTGAGCGAAGCTAATCTGCAGATGGAAAAATTTGTATTTTTCCCGGCTGGTTTTGATTTTGATGCCACGAAGCTTTAGCTCACCAGCCAGGGCCTCAACCGCCGGCTCAATAATAAACTCACAAAACTGGTCAAAATGCTCCCTGGCGTCCTCCTGGGATCTTTCAATAATTCTCAGGTCTTCAAAATATCTTTGAACCATCCCCTGCCATATTTCTTCTTTCATTTTTTCTCCCTTTTTGTATTATAGCATCAAGATTACTTAATTTTCCAGAGGCAAGCTTCCCTGTTTTTTGTAACCCAAAAACTGCCTCTTAACCATTAACTTGCCTGATCATTCTGTCCAGCCTGTTCAGCCTGGGGCCAGGAAAAAAAACCTCAAATCCATCACATTAGTTCCAGTTAAGCCGGTCAAGATCAGCCCTCCCGCCTTTTCAAAAAAACTATAAGAATCATTGTTATCAAGAAAAGCCAGCGGATCAAGTCCCATTTTCGACGCCCGGGCCGCATTTTCTCTTGATACCCAGGCTCCGGCTGAATCTGTCGGCCCGTCACGCCCGTCAGTCGCCAGGCTGACAATCAGCCAGTCACAACCTTCCAGCTCCTCTTTATTTTTTTCCATTTCTATCAGACAGGCCAAAATAAACTCCGTATTCCGCCCACCCTTTCCGTTCCCTTTAACCGTCACCGTTAATTCTCCGCCGGCCAGAAGACCAAAGGCACGCCTTTCTTTTCTTACCTTTCCGGCCAGCCCTCTGATTTTCTGGATATAAGAAACGGCTGCCTGTCTGGCTTCACCAGCATCTGAAGAAGTCAAAATAACGCTTTCCAGACCGGACCTTCTAACTTCAGCTTTGGCCGCATATAAAGCTTTAAGATTATCGCCAATGATAAAGGCCCTGGACTTTTCCAGAATACTATCATCTTTTTTCAGCGTTTCTTCTCTTAAGCCAGCTACGCCCTCCTCAAGGACTCGTCTTACTGAATAAGGGACAGACCCCATCAAGCCTGTTCTGTCCAGAACCTGTAACGCCTCTGGAAAGGTTGAAGAATCATACCAGGCCGGGCCCGAGGCAATATCTGACAGGTTATTGTCTGCCACATCAGAAATAATGATATTAATGACTCTTCCTGGCCAGGCAGCCTGCAAAAGTTTCCCACCTTTAATTCTTGAGATATGTTTTCTGACCGCGTTAAGCTGATGAATATCAGCTCCGGCTTTGAGCAGAAGCCCGGTCACAATCTGCTTATCTTCCAGACTAACGCCTTCGGCTGGCAGGCAAAGATGAGCCGACCCTCCACCTGAAATTAACAGGAGAAGGATATCTTTTGGACTGGAGACCAGAGCCAGCTCGAGAGCTTTCTGCCCGGCCCGCAGGCTCCATTCATTCGGCAAGGGATGACCGGCCGGAAAATAAACAATTCTGTCTTTCTCTTCATAGCCGGCCGCGCCGGTGACCACCCCAGCACTCAGCTTATCATCTATTAAGGGAATAAGGCTGCTGGCCAGCCGCAGCCCGGCCTTACCGCAACTGATCAGCCTGATTGTTCCGGCTGAATCAAGGCCAAAAACCTGGCCATCAATGATAAGCTTCTGGCCGTCCCTGCTCACCTCCTCCTTTATCAGCCTTTCTGGACTGACGGCTTCCAGTGCTGATTTAGCCGCCTTCCTGGCCAACGCTTTTAAGTCCATGTCTGACTGTTATTTTCTCCCTTTAATCTTTTTAATCTTTCACTTTGTTCTTCTCTATGGTAAAAATATTAAAGGAAAGGAAATGCAATTATCAGCTCGTAATAAAAAACCTGGCGGCCAGTTTTTCCTCCCAAAGAAAGCTTTTCAATCCGCCGGGCTGTTCTTTATCTGCCTGCTGGTCATGATTATTTTAATATATTGCCCCCTTTATCCTCAACAGGAAACCTCGGCCGCCACTGATATAGAAAAAAGATTAAACCTTATTGATCAGCAAATATCTCAACTCAAAGCCAGGCTCGACCAGGAAGGACAGAAAGAAAAATCACTGCTCTCCACCCTGGAAATGATCAGACTGAAGAGAAATGTTCTAAAAAATGAAATTGACTCCTTAAATCTCAGGCAAAAAAGGGCGGCGAGCGAACTGGCCGGGCTGAGTAAGAAAATCAGCGCCAATAAGATCAGCCTGCAAAGAGAAAAAGAGGCGGTCGAAAAGACCCTGGTTACTCTTTATAAATTCGGACGTCTTGATTTTTTGCATTTTTTTCTCAGGGCCAATAATCTTGAGGTTTTCCTCCGGGAAAGCAAGAATTTAACTTTTCTGGCTCAATACCAGGGAGAAGCCATCAATTCCTACCTAAATACCCTTAAAGAACTGGAAAAGCTGAGAGAAGAAGAAAAGCAAAAGAAGGCTGAGATTGATCTATGGCTTAAAGAAGCAGCCGGTAAGCAACAATCTCTTCTGGAGGAAGAAAAACGCAGTCAGCAGTTACTGACCGAGATTAAAAAGAACAAAAAGACCTATGAACAGATGATGGTCGAACTAAAGAGCAGTTCAGATGAGCTTCAGCGGCTGCTAAAGCGCCTGCAGAATCAAGAGATTGCCCTGCCTTCTCCTTTTATTCCACTAAATGAAAGAAAAGGTAAGTTGCCCTGGCCGATTTCCGGCCGCGTCATAACAAAATTTGGCCCGGAAAAAAATCCGAAATTTAAGACAACAATAGTCAATAATGGCCTGGAGATATCTCCTTCCGGTCAGGACAGAATGATCAAGGCCATTCACGGCGGACGGGTAGTTTATGCAGATTATTTTCAGGGTTATGGGAATCTCTTGATTATTGATCACGGGCTTTCTTATTACACGCTCTATGGCCATTGTTCAAGTTTTCTGGTTAAGTCAGGAGAGGTGGTGCAGTCAGGCCAGGCCATAGCTCTGGTCGGCGACTCAGATTCCTTAAAAGGAGAATGCCTTTATTTTGAACTTCGATATAAAACCAGGGCCATTGATCCCTTGCCCTGGCTAAGGAGAAGATGATAAAATCTGTCTAGAGAGAAAAATGAAAAATAACAAAATTAACTTATACCTGCTGATTTGTTTGATCGTTTTAGTTACTTTCCTTCTGGTAGACGGAAGATTCCTGCCGGGTAAGAGCTCTTCTCCGCAGTATTCCAGAAACGATGCCGAACTGGTAGGAACAGTTATGCAACTGATTAAGACTGATTACCTGGAAGAACCAAATCCTCAAAGAACATCTGAAGGCGCCTTCCGGGGTATTGTCAATTCCCTTGATGCTTTAAGTGCCTATCTTGATAAAGATCTGGCGGGCAGGTACTTAAACAAAAAAATGGGTAATTTTCAAACCGGCCTGACGGTTTATAAAGAATACGGATTATTTCCGCTGGTCGTAGCCGTAGCTGCCAATTCCCCGGCGGCTAAAGCCGGACTCAAAGTCGGAGACAGCATAAGTTCGATAAATGACAAAAACACTTTGCTGATGAGCCTGGTCGAAACTGAGCTATTAATGGTCAGTGACCGGCCTGATGAACAACCGGTAAAGCTAAGAGTAGTCAGAGGAACAGATACTATATCTTTTGAGCTTAAACGGGATTATGCAGTTCCCCGGGTCCTGCATGCTTCAGCTGACCTGCCGGGCAGCCTGCATCTTCAGCCAACAATGATTTACCCTGGCCTGGCCAATGAGTTGAAAAAAGCTTTGAACGGCTTTCTTAATAAGAATAAGCAAAAAAACAAGGCAGTCATCCTTGACTTCCGGAATTGCTCGGCTGGCGATTATTCCGAAGCTAAAAATTTAATTAATCTTTTTGTTAAATCAGATGAAGCTGGCTATTACGAAAAAAAGGGGGTTAAGGAAAACTTAATCCTGAATGATGAGCCATTATTCCCTGAACTAAGTCTGATTATCTGGGTCAATCAGGCGACAATGGGACCAGCCGAACTGATCGCAGCTTGTCTGCATGAGCTAAGAGGAGCAACTGTTATTGGCCTGGAGACACCAGGACTGGTAGCTCAGCGTGGAAATTATCCACTTGATGATGGCAGCCTGGTGTTACTGGTAACTTCTGTTTTTACTCTAAAATCGGGACAGAAACTACTAAATAACAGCCTGCCTGTGGATATCAAACTTACCTATTCAGATAAAATCGATCAGGCTTATCTTGACAAGACGCGGGAAAGGCTGACTATTCTTAATTGATGCCAGTTAAAACTAGCCGGGTGAAGAAAAGCTCTAATTTCCAGGGTATTTTCTTTGAGTTAAGCATTATTTTGGCAGCGCTGGCACTTATTTCAGGTACCGCTCTTGATTATCTTAATTTCAAGCAAAACAAGGCTACCTACCTGCCCTGGAGCTGGTTGACCAATCATCCAGATGGTCAGGCAGAAAAAAAATTTGAGACGTTCAGCAAACAACCAGTCAGACCAGAAGGTCCTTATGCCAGTTCAGCTTCAGAGACCCTGACTCAAAAGAAGCTGCCTCTGACCGCTATCATTATTGATGATATGGGTGAAGATCTCACTTTTATGCAGGAGTTGATTAATCTCCGGGTACCTCTAACAGTAGCCATTTTGCCTGATTCTGAAAATGCTGCCAAAACTGCTCAATTGGCTGCCCGATACCAGATAGATGTTTTAATACACCTGCCGCTTGAAGCTTTTAATGGCCAGACAGTTGGTCTGGGGGCTGATGGCTTGATTACCACGGCTATGAGCCGGGAAGAAATCTGGTCAAGGCTCGAAAAAGATTATGAACGGCTACCTGAAGCCAGGGGCCTCAATAACCACATGGGCTCAAAAGGCACAGCTAACCACTATCTGATGGAAATAATCATGGAATTTTTGAAAGAGAAAAACCTGTTTTTTATTGACAGCAGGACCAGCTCGCAGTCAATTGCTTATGATTTAGCCGTTAAGAGGCGGGTGCCGGCTGCCTCCCGCCAGATATTTCTTGATGCCGACGATGGCCGGAACAAAATCAAAGACCGGCTGTTTGAATTATTTTCCTTAGCTAAAAAAAATGGCCAGGCTATAGGTATAGGCCATCCTTTTGAAGAGACTCTCCAGGTACTAAAGGCCTATCTGCCAGCAGCCAGAAATTATGGAGTGCAACTGGCCACCGCTTCTGAAATAATCGTCAGGCAGGAAGCAAGTATTAAGAACTAAGAATCAAACTGAGCAATTTCCTGTCGATCTGGCTTAAAAGGCAGGTTGCCTCTGGTTTCTGTCATAAAGTTTTTTTCCACGGCAGAATTTTTTGCTATACTATAAAGTGATTTTGTCCTGGAGGATAAATAAAATGAAAAAAATAGTAATACCAGCCCTGCTGCTGGGCGTTTTATCTTCTCTTCTTCTTCTGCCTGGCTGCCATTCAATGAAGACCGAAGAATTAAAAAATTCAATAGAAGTCGTGGATGTCCAGACAAAATGGATTAGCAAAGAATACCGGGCCTGGCCACCGAAGCTGGTTCTTATACCTATTATTTCTTTTCGGGTAAAAAATATCAGCACTCAACCTCTAACCTATGTAAATTTTAATGCCATTTTCAGATTCCAGGGTGAGAGCAAAGAACTGGGCAGCAGTTTCCTGGCTGCCATCAGGAAAAAGCCTGTTATGCCCGGCCAGACAAGTGATGTCATAACACTAAAAAGTAACTATGGAGTTGAGGGCCAAACTGTCCAGTCATTTGAAAACAACCCTTACTGGAAAACAGTCACAGTTAAACTTTTTGCCCAATCAAAAGGTTCAGACTATGCCCTTCTGGGAGAATATGAAGTCTCAAAGACCATAGATTTCAAACCTGATGAGACAGTGACGCCGGTAACTGGACCTGAGGAACAAACTAAAAAATGATTACCCCCTCAATACAAATTTAGCTGCTAGAAAGGAAGAAAGTGATGGAAGCTATCTTGCCGCAGCAGATTTTCTTGACCAGAGGTCATGGTCAGCACCGGGAAAAATTGGTCAGCTTCGAGCTGGCCTTAAGGGAAGCTGGCATCTCACCATTCAATCTGGTCAAAGTCTCAAGCATCTTTCCTCCTCATGGTCGGGTCGTCAGCCGGCAGGCCGGTTTGAAAAGGCTTCAGCCAGGACAAATTGTCTTTCTCGTCATGAGTGAAAATTCAACCGACGAAGCTTATCGCCCGATCTCTTCGGCCATTGGTCTGGCTGTTCCACAGCCTCCAGGCCAATATGGCTACCTGGCTGAACATGAAGGCTTCGGTGAAAGTGAAAGAGAAGCCCGCCTCCAGGCAGAAGAGCTGGCAGCCGAGATGCTGGCTACCAAACTTGGTCAGCGTTACTCCCCTAAAAATTTTAAGAGGGGGAAAGCCAACTATTACCACCTGAGCAACGAGCTAACGGTTCTAACCCGCAGTATTTCTCAAATTGCCACCGGCTCAAAAGGCCTGTGGACAACAACCATTGCCGCTGCCGTCTTCGTTACCTAACAGCCAAATCTGCCCTGCCCTTCTATTATCCAAAGAGAAGACTAACTTAAAAATTCAGAGGATTTGTTTTAAGTATCTTGATAAAGCTTTCCTCTCTTAGCTTCTTGAGGTATTCATCTATCTTTTTTTGACGGATGTCATTATATAACTTATTTTCAATATCCTGCCTGGCTTCCTCAAAGGTTTGCTGGTGGCTCTCTTTTTTCTCTTCCATCTTAATTAAATACCAGCCATTTTTAGCTTCAATCCAACCGCTAATCTCCCCGGGTTTTAATTTTTCTACACTTTGTTCAATAGCCTTATCAAGTTCGCCTTTTTTGAAAAAACCCAGATCGCCGCCGTTCTCTTTCGGACCTTCAGAATATTCTTGAACCAGATCTTCAAAAGACTGACCACTCTTAAGCTTATCAGAAATTTCGGTTCTTTTCGCTTCCAGGGCTGAGGCCGTCAGGCTGGTAATTGACAGGTAGATAGCTTTAATCCGGAATTCAGGCGGTATGACCAGCTCTGACTGATGCTCTTTATAATACTTAACAATTTCAGCATCATCAAGGGCAATCGTCCGGTCAATTTCAGTATAGATGACAGCCTGTCTCAACATATTTTCTTCAAGCTGTTTGACCCATTTATCATAGTCAAGCCCCTGAGAGTTCATGGCCCGGATCAGATCTACATCCGATTCAAAATTGTTCTGGGTCTTAACCTGGGCTATGGTGGCTTTAACCTGTTCTTTGACATTCAGCCCCTGTTCCTTAGCCTTTTGCAAAAGGAGAAGATCTACAATCATCATGTCGAGCAGACTGGTTTTTAAACGTTCATATTCCCTAAAATAGGTTTCACCGCTTAACTGCTGGCGGAGTATCTGAACCATCGAATCAAACTGTTCCTTATAATCAGACAGGGTGATTACATCCCCATTGACGATGGCTACTATCTCTTCCACCACCTCACCTGAAACCAGGCTGAAAAAAGCCAATAGAATCATCACCGAGAAAATAACTCGCTTTTCAGGCATTTTCTTTCCCTTCATACTTAAAAGGCAAGTTCTCTCTGAAAATTTGCCAGTGGTAGGTAGCTTTAAGTTCTTCAATTTCCTTACTGATTATATCTTTAACTTTATTTTCCATTAAAATGTTTCTTATCCGCCGGGAAACTTCTACTTCCTCCAGTAAAGCTGGTTCATATCTTTTGTCCAGCCGGAAGATATGATAACCATAGGGAGATTGAAAAACCTGGGATATTTTACCTTCTTCAAGGGCAAAAATCACTTTTTCCATATCGTAGGGCAAGTCTCCTGGCTTAAAGATACCCATTAAGCCGCCTTTATAGCCATCAGGAGCTTCTGAATAATCACGAGCCGCCTGCCGGAAAGACTCTTCATCAACCTTGCCCAGTTTTTGCTGAAGCTCAATGGCCAGATCGCTTGACCTGACGAGAATCTGGCTGACCATAACCCTTTCAGGCACTAAAAAATCCCTTTTATGTTCCTGATAATAAGCTTTGATTTCATCTTCAGTCACGATTACTTCTTTGATTTTTTCATATTTATATTTTCCCACCAGCAGGCTGCCTTCCAATTCTTCATCACTGGCTAGTTCCTCTTCCAGCCCCGGCTGCGGGGGGTAATCACGAATTAACCGCTGTAAGAAAGCTTGCTTTTCAGATTCAGCTAATTCCATCTTCCTGACTTTAGCCGAATAAAGAATTAGCCTATCTTCAACAAACTGATCAAACAACTCACTTAAGGCCTGGCTGTCTATGTCCTGTCCCTGGGGAATGATCTGCCTGACATAATGTTCAAAATCCGACAGGTTATAGCTTTTATCTTCTATTTTTAAGACTACCTGACGGTTTTTGTTTTCTTCAGCCTTTTGTGCCTGTTTTCTTTTGAGAAAGCTGTAGCCGAAGAAACCGCCCCCGGCCATTATTATTATCAGGGTAATTATTATTATCAGGCGGGTTTTCTTCATCAAATAACTCAATTAATTATAATATACTCGCTCAGCTCCTGCAAGATATGGAGAGTTTCCTGGAGGAAACTTTGCTCATCTTCAACCCTGATATTGAATGAAATCAGCCCTAAAGGGGAAACGCCTCCGGCATACCGCCGGAGTAAACCCTGAACTTTATTCCAGAGGAAGTTAGTTTCTGGCGGGAACTTGATCACCAGTCGCTGGCCGCTCCGGTCAAGGGCACTGGCTCTAATCTTCTGGGCATAAAATCTTATCCGGGCATAATAAAAAAGATTCTCCACGCTTGGCGGGAGAGGGCCAAAACGGTCTTCCACCTCCTCCCTGATCTTAAAGGCTTCACTGGCTGCTTCCAGAGAGGATAATCTTTTATAAAGGTTCAACCTCAAATTTACCTGAGGCAAATAGTTCTCTGGAATCCTGAAATCAATTCTGAGATTAATCTGGCACTTAATTTCTTCTATTTTCTCCCCTTTCTGTTCCTTAATGGCTTTATCCAGAAGCTGCAAAAAGTATTCATACCCTACAGCCTCAATAAATCCATGCTGACGGTGGCCAAGTATATTCCCCGCACCGCGGATTTCCAGATCTCTGGCTGCCAGCCGGAAACCAGATCCCAGTTCGCTGAATTCATTCAAAGCTTTGAGCCTTTCTCTGGCTTCCAGTGTCAGCTCTGATAGAGGAGGAACCAAAAAATAGGCATAGGCCTGGCGTGAAGAGCGTCCAACTCTCCCTCTTAGCTGATAAAGCTGAGCCAGGCCATAAAGGTCTGCCCGGTCAACAATCAAGGTATTAACCAGAGGGATATCTATGCCATTTTCTATTATGGTCGTCGAGACCAGCACATTATATTCCTGGTTGATAAAGGCTGACATTCTTTTTTCCAGCTCGCTGCCCGGCATCTGGCCATGAATGGAGACAACTTTCGCCTGAGGCACCAGCTTTCCCACCAGCCTGGCCATCCGGTCAATATCTTCAATGCGGTTGTGAATATAATAGACCTGACCTGCCCGCTCGAGCTCCTGTCTGACGGCTGAGGCCACCAGCCGGCTATTAAAAGGGGCGACTACAGTGTGAACAGACAGCCTGTCCCGGGGCGGTGTTTCTATCAGGCTAATATCCCGCAAGCCGCTTAAAGCCATGTTTAGTGTTCTGGGAATCGGTGTGGCTGTCAGAGTCAGGACATCAACATTAGTCCTCAGCTTCTTTATTTTTTCTTTATGGCTGACACCAAACCGCTGCTCCTCGTCTACAATCAACATGCCGAGATCTTTGAACTCAACGTCAGTAGAAAGCAGGCGGTGTGTCCCGATGATAATATCAACAAAGCCCTTTTTTAGATCTTGCAGAATTTTTTGCTGCTCTTTTTTGCTCTGCAATCTGGTCAGCCCTTCAATCCTTACCGGGAAGAGAACCATCCGCTGCCGGAAGGTGGTTAAATGTTGACTGGCCAGAACGGTAGTCGGGCACAAAACAGCGACCTGCTTCCCATCCATGGCAGCTTTAAAAGCAGCTCTCATAGCTACTTCTGTCTTGCCATAACCCACATCGCCGCATAGCAACCTGTCCATGGGCTGGGGAGATTCCATGTCTCTTCTGACTTCCTGAATAGCCCGGGTTTGATCTTCGGTTTCTTCATAAACAAAAATCTGATCAAATTCTTTTTCCCATTGACCCTCCGGACCGAAGGCAAAGCCCTGAGCCGTTTTCCGCCGGGCATAGAGTTCAATCAGTTCCTGAGCAATTTCTTCAGCCGCTTTTTTCACTCTGGCTCTGGTCTTAACCCAGGTCTGGCTACCGAGCTTATCGAGTTGAGGGCTGGCTCCGGCCGAACTGGCGAATTTCTGAACAAGATTAAGATCCTCAACAGGAACCAGTAGACGATCATCATCCCGGTAAATCAGCTCTATAAAATCATGAGGCTGTCCATCGAGATCAATTTTTTTTAAACCATTAAATAAGCCAACCCCATATTCTGTATGAACCACATAATCGCCCTGTTTTAGATCCTGAAACTGCGAGAAAAACAACTTTCTGGGAGGACGGCTGATCAGAACTTTTTCTTCGGTAAAGATATCCTTCTCGGCGAAGATATATATTTTCTGGCGGGGATAGCTGAAACCCCGTTCGAGCTGGCCTTCAATCAAATTGATTT